>NZ_CVTB01000269.1 GCF_001050015.1 Mycolicibacterium malmesburyense | reverse complement strand
CCCGCCGCAGGCGGGGGATGTTCTGGTGGTGGTGAAAGGGGTTGCCGCCCGCCCAATACACCAGCCTGACGTCGGGGTAGACGAGCCGCCGGCCGTTGTAGTCGAAGGCCTCGCCGGGGCGTAACAGCAGATCGCTGATGGCGGCGACCGGGATGAACGTCGACACCGGGTTGATGCCCTGCGGCAACCGGGGCAACCCGCACCGCAGCGGCGGGAGGCCGGGCTCGTTCATCGAGCCGTAGCCGTGCCCGAATCCACCGCCGGGCAGACCGATCTGACCGAGCATGGCGGCCAGCGTCAAGCCCATCCAGGGCGCCTGTTCGCCGTACCGCACCCGCTGCAACGACCAGCTGACGGTGACGATCGTGCGGTGCTGCGACATTCGCCGGGCCAACCGCACGATGTCGTCGGCGGCGATGCCCGCGATCGCCGACGCCCACCGCGGCGTCTTGGGCACACCGTCGTCCGCGCCGAGAAGATATCGCTCGAAGCGTTCATAACCGGTGCAGTACGTGCTCAGGAACTTTCGGTCGGCGAGGCCCTCGGTGGCGAGTACGTACGCGAGCGCGAGCATGATCGCCACATCGGTACCGGGCACCGGCGCGAACCACTCACACTCGCCGTCGACGTCATCGCGCAGCGGCGAGAACGACACGATCCGCCCCCCACGGGCGCGGTACCGTCGCAGCGCATCTCGCGCCGGATGGGCGGTGGTCCCGCCGTGGTTGATCGCCGTGTTCTTCAGCGCGAGCCCACCGAAGCAGACGAGAAGTTCGGTGTGCTCGACGATGACCTCCCACGAGGTCGAGCGTTTGAACAGGTCATCGTGCGTTCCGACGACACGCGGCATGATCACGCCGGTCGCGCCGAGACTGTAGGAATGCCGGGAAAACGTGTATCCGCCAAGGAGGTTCAGGAACCTGTGCACCTGGCTCTGGGCATGGTGGAACCGGCCCGCGCTGGACCAACCGTAGGAACCACCGAAGATGGACTCGTTCCCGTGCACGTCGACCACGCGGCGCAGCTCGCCGGCGAGCAACTCGGTCAACTCGTCCCATGAGACGGCGACGAACTCGTCGTTGCCACGACGGGCGGTCGGGCCCGGCCCGTCGCGCAACCAGCCCCGGCGCACGGCCGGCGTCGCTATCCGGGCTCGGTGCCGGAGGGATCCCGGGAGGTTGCCCAACAGCGGGGAGGGGTCGGCGTCTCCCTCCAGCGGACTGACCGCGGCGATGTCGCCGTTTCGCATCTCGGCGGCGAAGGCCCCCCAGTGCGTGAGGCTGACCGGGGCGGGCATGGCGTCAGTTTAGGTGCGGACGAACCCTTGCCCGAGTACGCGCCGCCGCCCGCTAATAGCGAATGGCAATTTTGCCGGATTCAAGTGCACGCGACATCGATCGCTAGCGGCATTGCCTGGTAGCTACCGATATTTCCGCGAATACATCGCGAACGCCCGCAATTTTGTAGTTCGGTCTGCAAACTGTTTAGCGCGCGTACAGGGGACTGCGGCTGCAAATGCGCAGGGGCGTGGTCACGATTAATCGGGGCGGCACGGCGGGGTTATCCACAGCGAATGAAGTTTCGACAGGTATTTTCTTTCAAAGATCGGCGTGTTCATTGGTTATTGGCGTCTGACGACAGATAGAGGACGGGTGCGGAATCTTCGAGCGAAATTTCGTGCCGACCCGGGAGGTCGAATGATCGGGCAGAACAGCCGGGGCACCACGGTGTTGGGCCGAATGGCGATCGGTCTGCTCGTGGGCACCGTCGCACTATTGCTGGCGCCGGTGGCGAGCGCCTCGCCGGAATCCGATGCCGCCAACGCCGCGATCAGCGCGGCCTGGGACGCCAGCGGCGGTGACGGTGGCGCGCTGGGGCCCAGGCAGGGCGACGTGTACCCGGTCGGGGACGGCTTCGCGCAGAACTTCGCCGGCGGCAAGATCTTCTTCACCCCCGACACCGGCGCCCACATCATGCGGGGCGCGATTCTGGAGAAGTACGAATCGCTCGGAGGCCCGGCGGACAGCGATCTCGGCTTCCCGACCATGGACGACGGGCCCGGCCGCGCCTCGGGCAGCTTCAACGTCACGTTCAGCGCCAGTGACAAGCCGGTGATCTTCTGGACGCCGGACACCGGCGCACGGGTGGTCCGCGGGGCGATCAACGCGGCGTGGGACAAGTTGGGCGGTTCCACGGGAACGCTCGGGGTACCCGCCGACGACGAGACGTACCGCGGTGATCTGATCACCCAGAAGTTCACCGGCGGCGAGATCACCTACAACACCCGCGACAAGCGGTTCACCACCGTGCCGCCCGATCTTGCCGGGCAGTTGGCGGACCTGCAGGTGCCGGGCGATGCCTCGTCGGCGATCAATGCCGCCCGCCGCGCGGCCGGAGGTCCGCTCGGGCCGCTCGGGGCCGCCGATGGGCCTGCATACCCGATCGGCAAGGACGGCCTGGGCCAGAACTTCGCCGGCGGCAAGATCTTCTACAGTCCCGAGACGGGCGCACGGGTCGTCACCGGTCAGGTTCTGGCCAAGTACGAAAGCCTCGGCGGGCCCGAGGGCGACCTCGGATTCCCGATCAGCAGCGAGGCCGACGGCGGGTTGCCCACCGCGAGCCGGATGGCACGGTTCGCCGCCGACGACAAGCCGGTGATCTTCTGGACGCCGGACCACGGCGCGGTTCTGGTGCGCGGCGCGATGAGCGCGGCGTGGGACAAGCTCGACGGCGCCGAGGGCGCGCTCGGCGCCCCGATGGCCGACCAGACCGAGAAGGGCGACGTCATCACGCAGCGGTTCACCGGCGGCGTGGTCTCCTGGAATCGGTCCACCGGCGAGTTCAGCACGGAGCCGGCCAATCTCGCGGCCGACCTGGCCGGCCTCGAGGTACCGGCCGAGCAGCGCTCTGAAACCCCCGGCACCTCGGGGGCCTCGGAGTCCGGCGGCGACCGGAACTGGTTCTCTTTCAGCTGGTGGTGGCTGCTGGCGATCGTGCCGGTGCTCGTTCTTCTCGCCCTGGTGGCGTTCGCGACCCTGCGCAACCGGCGTCGCACGGACGTCGATCGTCCCGGGCCGGTCGACGATCGCTACGACGACGGTTACGATCCCGACGCCGAACACGCCTACGGCTCACCGGGTTCGGCCGAACACACGTCCGACGGTGGCGATCAGTCCGCGGCGTTGTTCGGTGACCGGTACGCCTCAGAGGGTCTGGGGGCGCTCTCCGCGCCCGGCGAGTCGGCCGCCGACTCACCGGCCAGCCGGTGGGGCGTGCCGTCGCAGAGCTTCGGTGAAACCACGGAGTCGGCCGCCGTCGACGACGAGGAGAATCCTGACGACGTCGACACCGCGCCCACGCGTATTCCGGCGTCGGAAGAGGCCGCGATGGCCGCGCAGCGCCTGACGGGCGACCGAGACGAGGTCACCGGCGAGCAGGAGACGACACCCGAGGACTTCGACGAGGTACCCGACGACGGCTATGTGTCTGCCGAGCCTGAGATGCCCGGCGAACTCGACGAACCTGCCGCGCCCGCGGAACCCGCTCCGCAACAACGTGATTCGCTGACCGACACCGGCCGGCACGCCAGGATCGTCGTCGACGAGCCGGAGGTCCCGAGCCCCGCATTCCGGCTACCGGTCGGTGATTCCGCCGACCCGCCCGAGGGGTATCCGATCAAGGCGGACACCCAGTCGGGCCGCTACTGGCTGCCCACCGCCGCCGACTACGACGAGGTGCAGGCCGAGATCTGGTTCTCCAGTGAGGAATTCGCGCGCACGAACGGGTTCGTCCGGGGCGACTAGATCTTCCGGATGACGGTGACGACCTTGCCCAGCACGGCGGCGTCGTTGCCGGGAATCGGGTCGAACGCCGGATTGTGCGGCATCAACCAGACCTGTCCGCGCGTGCGTTTGAACGTCTTGACCGTGGCCTCGCCGTCGATCATCGCGGCCACGATGTCGCCGTTGTCGGCGACGTTCTGCTGACGTACGACGACCCAGTCGCCGTCGCAGATCGCGGCGTCGACCATCGAATCGCCGACGACCTTGAGCAAGAACAGCGAGCCCTCGCCGACCAGTTCGCGCGGCAGCGGGAAAACGTCCTCCACCGCCTCCTCGGCGAGTATCGGCCCGCCAGCGGCGATCCGCCCGAGCACCGGTACGAACGTCGGCTCCGGTAGTGCGTCGGAGCCGGCGACGTCGGTGGCGACGATCGGGGTCGCGTGGTCATCGGCGCCGCGGACGTCGACGGCGCGCGGCCGGTTGGGATCGCGCCGCAGATAGCCTTTGCGCTCCAGCGTGCGCAGCTGATGGGCGACCGAGGAGGTGGAGGTCAACCCGACGGCATCGCCGATCTCCCTGATGCTCGGGGGATAGCCGCGGCTGGTGACCGAGGCGCGGATCACGTCGAGGATGGTGCGCTGGCGTTCGGTGAGCGCCGAGTCCAGGGTGCGGGCCCCGCCGGTGCCGTCCGAGTTATCGCTGCTGGAGTCCATGCCGCCGAATGTAACCCGCGGCACCCGATTAATCAAACATTTGTTCGAGGCGTGTTGCGCCGGTGAGGTCGCGAAGTCGCGCGCCGATTCTTGTCGGTGCCCCGTTCTATCGTTTCACAACAATTCGATCACACGTTCTATCTTTCGAACATGTGATCGAGTAGATTCGAACACAAGAGCGAAGGCAGCAGCGGACCGGAAGGCAGGATGATGACCGTTCTCGACACCCACGACTATCAGGCCCAACGCGTGGTCAGGACCGGTAACCGACCGGTTCGCGCCCGTCGGCGGCCGTCGGCCACCCGACCGGGCGGTGCGGCGGTGCGCTACCGCGGAACCGGCGTGCTGATGTCGCGCGCCTCGCACCGGCGGCGGCCGATCACGCCGGTCACGACGGTGCTGTTGAGCTTGGTCGCGGCGGGTATCACGGTGTGGCTCGGCCTCGTCGCGCAGTTCGGCGGAGTGGTCGGTGACACGTCGGCCGCGGTGCCCAACCGACTCGCGGTGGTGCAGGTCCAGACCGGCGAGAGCCTGCAGCAGGTGGCCCTGCGGGTCGCCCCCGGCGCGCCGGTGGCCCAGGTGGTGGACCGGATCCGGGAGCTGAACCAGCTCGATTCGTCGTCGCTGGATGCCGGGCAGACCCTGATCGCCCCGGTCGGCTGACGTCACCGGGCACCGGCAAACGACTTGTTGCGCAGACATGTTCACCGACAGATCGTGCGAGTACGCGCCGTTCAGCGCGGTGCTGGGCTTCCGCAACCCGCCGCAGGTACGCTCGGAGAGGTTCGAGTTGGTCGTTTGTCGGCGCGACGAAGGAGCGGTGATGCACTGTCCGTTCTGTCGTCACCCCGATTCGCGCGTGGTGGACTCCCGTGAGACCGACGAGGGTCAGGCCATCCGTCGGCGGCGGTCGTGCCCGGAATGCGGTCGTCGGTTCACCACGGTGGAGACCGCAGTTCTGGCCGTCGTGAAGCGCAGCGGTGTCACCGAACCGTTCAGCCGCGAGAAGGTCATCAGGGGTGTGCGCCGGGCTTGCCAGGGGAGTCAGGTCGACGAGGACGCGCTGAACCTGCTGGCCCAGCAGGTCGAGGACGCCGTCCGCGCCGCGGGACCCGAGGTGCCCAGCCATGAGGTGGGTCTCGCCATCCTCGGGCCGCTGCGAGATCTCGACGAGGTGGCCTACCTGCGTTTCGCCTCGGTGTATCGGGGATTCACCTCGGCCGAGGACTTCGAACGCGAGATCGAGGCGCTCAGGGCGCACCGGAACGCGCCGCAACCGACCGCCAGCTGACGAGGCGCCCGTCTTCGTTCCGCTCAGTCGATCTGCTTGACGCCGTCGCTGACCACCCGGCCGGCGACACGCACCCAGCCCTCGGGGCTCCACTCGGTGTAGATGTGCGATCCCTTGCCCTGCACGATCGTCAGGTCTCGGCTGGTGTAATCGGTTATCCGCACGGCGGCGGCGCCGGTGGCTTCGTCCTCGGGAACACCCAGGTCGGTGGCGAACATCCGCGACCGCAGCTCACCTTTGTCGCGGTCGGTCCACGTCCACAGGTAGTGGTTGATGTCGTCGGGATAGTCCGCCGGGTCGAGCGCGAGAAGCTCGTCGACGGAGGCGATGTCGTGGATGGCGAATTCGGGCGCCCACTCCGCGCGGGCCCGCACGGAGGTGAGGTCATCGTCGTAGCCGACCTGCACGATGCCGGCGGGGACCCGCAACGTGTGCACGGGAGTGCCCTGCTCGCGAAGCCACCACGCCGCGCCCACGGTGGGATGTCCGGCGAAGGGCAGTTCCACGGCCGGCGTGTGGATGCGCGCGTGTGCTGTGCTGGTCCCCGGTGCCGGTAGATCGACGAATATCGTTTCGCTGTAACCCAATTGGGTGGCTATCCGCTGGCGATCGTCCGGGGCGACGGTGCTGGCGTCGACGACACCGAGTGGATTTCCGTGGTTGCCGTCTGGGTCGGTGAAGACTCGCAACACCGTCACGTCGATGGCCATGGGGCCGATGCTACTTCGTATCGGCCCGGTGTTGGCGCGGTCGCGTGGGTCGGTCGCTAGGTCGCGCTGCGCTCGTCGGTGCCCATCGCGTCGAGCACCGCGACCCGGGTGTCGGCCGAACCGGAGATCGTGTTCTCGGTGATCCCGGCCCGCAGCAGCCCGCGCAGGTACTCCTGGTCGTAGACCGCCGGTTCGGTGGTGTCGACGAACTTCTCGACCACCTCGACGAAGCGTTCCGGGTCGTCGTGGAACGGGAAATGGCCGGAGCCGTCGAAGATCTCCAATTGCGACCCGGGCATCGCGGCGTGGGCCATCCGGGCGTGGCTGACGGGGATGACCGCGTCGCAGCTACCCCAGATCAGCTGAACCGGAACCGATTGCGTCAGGTAGCAGCGGTCCAGCATGGTCACCACCTGACCGCGCCAGTCGACGACCGCGCGCAGGGTGCGGGCGAACGCCGACGACGCCGTCGGCTCGGGTAGGTCGTTGAGGATGCGAAGCACCTGTGGCAGGTCGCGACCCAGGCCGGTCGATCCGAACACACCGCCGGCGACGCGGCCCACCACCTGCAGGGCCGGCAGCACGAAGGGCAGGCGCAACAGCGCGAGCGCCTCACTGCCCATCGGCAGCGAGGCGAACCGCAGCGCGATGTTCACATCCCTGGTCACGCCGCCTGCACCGACCAAGATGAGCCGGTCGACCAGCTGCGGGAACTGATACGCGAACTGCATGGCCACCCCGCCGCCGAGGGAATGGCCGATCACGGTCACGCGGTCGATGTCCAGCACGCTCAACAGGTCGCGCATCCCGTTGGCATAGGCGGCGACCGAGTAGTCGGCGCGCGGTTTGTCGGACTTGCCGTGTCCCAACAGGTCCGGCGCGACCACCGTGAACCGCTGCGCGAGCTTCGACTGGACCGTCTCCCACGTCGTGGAGTTGTCGCCGATGCCGTGGATCAGCAGGATCGCCGGCCCCGACCCGGCCACCCGGTACGCACGCCGATAACCGTGGATCGTGCGAGACTGCAGGACGGGCGTCAGATCCCGCACGGGGCGAAGGTTCGGCTTGCGCGGCGCCATTGCGTCAACTTAGCGGGCTGCCGGGAACCTCGCTCCTCGAGTCGCCCATTCTCCGGGCGACCTTCATCAGCCGGCGTCGTCGCCGTCCTCGAGGCGGTCCTTCGACTTCTTCTCGGCCTGCTGGGCGAGGAATCGCTCGAACTCCGCGCCGAGTTCCTCGCCGCTGGGCAGGTCCTCGTCGCTGGCCAGCAGGGACCGGTTCTCCTGGGCGGTCATGTACGCGTCGTACTGGCGCTCGAGGGCGGCCACCACCTGCGCCACCTCGGGGCTCTGCTCGACCTGTTCATTGATCTTGGTCAGGACCTCGGCGCCCGCCGCGACCAGCGCCTCGAGCGGGATCTGGAGCGAGGCGTTCCTGGCGACCTCGGCCAGCAACGCCTCCGCCGCCGCGGGATAGTCGGTCTGCGCCAGGTAATGCGGCACGTGGACGGTGTAGCCGACGACCTCGTGCCCGTGCTGCGACATCCGGAACTCGAGCAGGTTCGACACGCTCGCGGGAACCTGGACCTCGCCGATCCACGGCTGGTGGTCGGAGATGAGTTCCTTGTCGCTCGAGTGCGCGGTCATCGTGATGGGGCGGGTGTGGGGCACCGCCATGGGGATGGTGCCCAGCCCCACGACGCGGCGCACGCCGAGTTGCTCGGCCAGGAGCCGCACCGCGGTGATGAACCGTTCCCAGCGCAGGTCCGGTTCCAGCCCGGCGAGGAGCAGGAACGGGGTGCCGACGGTGTCGCGCAGGGCGTACAGGTTGAGCTCGGGGTTCTCGTAGTGGGTGAAGTGGTCGGTCTTGAACGTCATCAACGGACGCCGGGACCGGTAGTCCAGCAGCTCGTCGATCGCGAACGACGCCACCAACTCGGTGTCGAGCGTCTCCTTCAGGTGCTGGCCCGCCAACCGGATGGCGTGCCCGGCGTCGGAGAAGCCTTCGAGGGCGTGGATCAGCACCGGCCCCCGGCCGTCCTTGGACGACAGCTGGGGCGCGGGGAACTCCAACTCGTACATGCCTGATTGTTCCGGCTGGTAGTGCTGCTCGGGGTTACCAGCGTTGTCAGTCATGAGCCTCGCCTCCTTGCGGTGGTGCCAGACCGTGAACGTCTTCTTACAGTGACAACTAGTGTCGCGCACGTTGCGTTCCCGCTGGCGGGCATCCCATGCGCGAGGCGGCGGATTTGTTTGCCGACGTGCCTGGTGTTCGCTAGGCGCGGAACTGGTTGAGCGCGCGCAGCTTGTTCATCACGTCCAGCGCCGCCACCTTGTACGCCTCGGAGAAGGTGGGGTAGTTGAACACGGCGTCGACGAGGTACTCGACCGTCCCTGCGCAGCCCATGACGGCCTGGCCGATGTGCACCATTTCGGTGGCGCTGGTGCCGAAGATGTGCACTCCGAGCAGCTTGAGGTCGTCGGTCGACACCAACAGCTTGAGCATGCCGTACGAATCGCCGGCGATCTGACCCCTGGCCAGCTCGCGGTAGCGCGAGACCCCGACCTCGTAGGGGATCGCGTTACGCGTGAGTTCGACCTCGGTGGCGCCGACGTAGGACACCTCCGGGATCGAGTAGATGCCGATCGGTTGCAGGTCGGTCATGCCCTTGGCCGGCTCGCCGAACGCGTGGTAGGCCGCCAGCCTGCCCTGGTCCATCGACGTCGCGGCCAACGCGGGGAAGCCGATCACGTCGCCGACGGCGTAGATGTGGTCGACCTTGGTCTGGAAGTTGCTGTCGACGTCGATGCGGCCGCGCGGGTCGGTTTCCAGGCCCGCGTTGCCCAGGTCGAGGTGCTCGGTCTGGCCCTGCCGGCCCGCCGAATACATCACGGTCTCGGCGGGGATCTGCTTACCGCTGGCCAGCGTCGTGACGGTCCCGGCGGCCCCGACGTCGACGGCCGTGACCTCCTCGCCGAACCGGAACGTCACCGCGAGGTCGCGCAGGTGGAACTTGAGCGCCTCGACGATCTCGGGATCGCAGAAGTCGAGCATGGTGTCGCGCTTCTCCACGACGGTGACCTTGGTGCCCAGCGCGGCGAACATCGACGCGTACTCGATGCCGATCACCCCGGCGCCGACGACGACCATCGTCGCGGGCAGCGACTTGAGGTCGAGGATTCCGTCGGAGTCCAGCACGCGTTCCTCGTCGAACTCCACGCCGGCCGGACGGGCCGGTTTGGTGCCGGTGGCGATCAGGACGTACTCACCGGTGACCGTGGTGCGCTCGCCGCGGGTGGGTTCCTCGACCAGTACGGTGTGTGCGTCGATGAACCTGCCGTGGCCCTGGATGAGGTCGATGCGGTTGCGCATCAGCTGAGAGCGCACGACGTCCTGCTCTTTGTTGATCACGTGGCTGGTGCGGGCCAGCAGATCGGCGGGGGTGATCTTCTCCTTGACCCGATAGCTGGCGCCGTACAGCTCGCGCTGGCTCATGCCCGTGAGGTAGACGACGGCCTCGCGCAGAGTCTTGGAGGGGATGGTCCCGGTGTTTACGCACACGCCGCCCAGCATCCGGCCCCGCTCGACGACCGCGACTGTCTTGCCGAGCTTGGCGGCGGCGATCGCGGCCTTCTGCCCACCGGGTCCCGAACCGATGACGACGAGGTCGTACTCGAGCATGGAAGCCATGGCAACAATCTGTACGCCGGTTGGGCGCTTTCCGCACGCCGACTGGCCTCAACGGTAGTTGAAATCATCCCCAACCCCGGATTGATCCACAGTGGGGCGGGCCGGGGCCGTCGACGGGCGATCGCCGTCCGATCCGGCGGGGAGGGTCGCCTCATGACGACCTCAGAATCACCCGATTTTCACCTTGACCGCCCGGCGGTCCTGATCGCCGCGCTACCCGCCGTCCTCGGCTTCGTCCCCGAGAAATCCCTCGTGCTCGTGACCGTGGACCGCGGCGCGCTGGGATGTGTCATGCGCGTGGATCTCTCCGACGAGCTTTCCGAAACCGTCGAGCACATCGCCGAGGTGGCCGCCTCCGCGCGACCGGACTCGGCGATCGCCGTCGTCGTGGACGAGGAGGGCGCCGGCTGCCGGCTCTGCAACGACGAATACCGCGAGCTGGCGGCGACGTTGGCCGCCGCGCTCGCCGATCGGGGTATCGAACTGCTCGCCGCGCATGTCGTCGACCGGATCGCGGCCGGCGGGCGTTGGCACTGTGCCGACGGGTGCGGCGCGTCGGGCACCGTGGACGACCCGGCGGCGTCTCCGCTGGCGATGGCGGCCGTGCTGGACGGGCGCAGGCTCTACGCCCGGCGCGCAGAGTTGCAGGCCGTCATCGCGGTCGACGATCCCGTCCGTGCGGCTGCGTTGACCGACCGCATCGAGGACCTGCAGGCCGGCCGCTGTGACGCCGACGCATGCCGCGACATCGTGGCGGTGATGACCGCGGCCACCCGCGTCGCCGAAGGCGACGAGTTGACCGATGACACGCTCGCGCTGATCGCGGCCGCGCTGACGGATCTGCAGGTGCGTGACACGCTCTACGCCCTTGCGGTGGGTGAGCGCGCGACGCAGGCGGAGTCTCTGTGGGCGGAGCTGTCGCGGCGGCTCCCGGAGCCGTGGCGGGCCGAAGCGCTGGTGCTGCTGGCGTTCTCCGCCTACGCCCGCGGCGACGGTCCGCTGGCCGGGGTGTCACTGGAGGCCGCGCTGCGCTGTGACGACACGCATCGGATGGCGGGCATGCTCGACACGGCTCTGCAGTCCGGTCTGCGGCCAGAGCGGATTCGGGAGCTCGCGGCTACGGGTTACCGGCTGGCCGATCAGCTGGGAGTGCGGTTACCGCCGCGGCAGGCGTTCGGGAAGCGGGCCGGCTGAACGCCGGCGGCGCGCCCGTGTCCGGCGGCGCGCCCGTCTGCCGGCTGGCGCGCTCGGTCAGACCTTTTCGACCTTGACTGCGTGCGCCATCTGGTGGGGCAGCTCGACCTGCTCGTGGCCGGGGATCACGATCATCACCCCGCCGTGGTCGTTGGCCTGCACGGTGACCCTGGCGTTCGGCACGACGCCCGCGTCCTTGAGCCGGCTGATCAGGTCGACGTCGCCCTGGACATGCTCGGTCAGCTGGCGCACCACCACTGCGACGGGCATCCCGGCGGGCAACTCGGTGAGCCGCACGAGGTTCAGCGGGTCGCCATCGGGCGACGTGCTGATCAGGCCCAGCTCCGACAGGCCGGGGATCGGGTTGCCGAACGGGGAGGTGGTCGGGTTATTGAGCACCTGGACGAGTCGGCGCTCGACGTCCTCGCTCATCACGTGCTCCCAGCGGCATGCCTCGGCGTGGACTTCCTCCCAGGGCAGGCCGATGACGTCGACGAGCAACCTCTCGGCGAGTCGGTGCTTGCGCATGACAGCGACGGCGAGGGCGCGGCCCTTTTCGGTCAGCTCGAGGTGGCGATCGCCCGCGACGTGCAGCAGGCCGTCGCGTTCCATCCGCGACACCGTCTGGCTGACGGTGGGACCGCTCTGATCGAGACGTTCCGCGATACGAGCACGCAGGGGCACCACGCCCTCTTCCTCGAGGTCGTAGATCGTCCGCAGGTACATCTCTGTGGTGTCGACCAGATCATTCATTGCGCTAACCCTCCGTCAGACGCCGAGTCTACCGGTTCGAGGGCCTGAACTGCGTTGTTACGTCTGCGACACCGACACCCTCACAACGACGCGATCCCCGCCGGTTGCTCCGGCGGGGATCGTCATCGGGGGGTCAGCTGGCGTACGAGCGGAGGCGATCCGCGCGTTCGCCGTTGCGGAGCTTGGCCATGACCTCGCGCTCGATCTGGCGGACCCGCTCGCGGGAGAGCCCGAACAGCTTGCCGATCTGGTCAAGCGTGCGCGGCTGGCCGTCGTCGAGGCCGAACCGCAGCCGGATCACCTGCTGCTCGCGTTCGTCGAGCGTGGCGAGCACGTGGCGGATGTCGGTGTGCAGCAGCTCGGAGATCACGGCGTTCTCCGCCGACATCGCCTCGGCGTCTTCGATGAAGTCGCCGAGCGGCGCTTCCTCATCGCTGCCGACCGGCATGTCCAGGCTCACCGGGTCGCGGCTGTGCTCGAGCAGATCGGTGATCTTCTCGACCGGGATGCCCGACTCTTCTGCCAGTTCCTCATCGGTGGCCTCGCGGCCGAGGTTCTGGTGCATCTCGCGCTTGATCCGGGCCAGCTTGTTGACCTGCTCGACGAGGTGCACCGGCAGCCGGATCGTGCGGCTCTGATCGGCCATGCCGCGGGTGATCGCCTGGCGGATCCACCACGTCGCATACGTCGAGAACTTGAATCCCTTGCTGTAGTCGAACTTTTCCATCGCCCGGATCAGGCCCAGGTTGCCTTCCTGGATCAGGTCGAGCAGCGGCATTCCGCGACCGGTGTAGCGCTTCGCCAGCGACACCACGAGGCGCAGGTTCGCTTCGAGGAGATGGCGCCGCGCGGCCTCACCGTCGCGGACCACCGCGGCAAGATCACGTTTGCGGTTCTCTCCCAAGCGCTTCCGCGTCTCGAGCAGATGCTTGGCGTAAAGCCCAGCCTCGATGCGCTTTGCGAGTTCCACCTCGTCGGCGGCGTTGAGCAAGGCCGTTTTGCCAATGCCATTGAGGTACACGCGCACGAGGTCAGCAGCTGGGCTCTGAGCGTCCAGGTCCTGGTCGACGCGGATGGTGCTGGCATTTGCCATGACGGCCTCCTGATCAAGTCGAACTGTCATGAGCTACAACGCCCACGAGGTCCAAAGAGTTCCCAGCCATTGGCCGGTTCACACCTTCTGATCAGCGGTTTCTCGGCGACGACCTGAGAATGTCCTTAGAAAAGGGATAGAAGCGTCTCAGCTGGGAACATCGCCGTTCGAGTCGCGTCCCTCGGGTTGCGGCGCCGCCATCATGCCGCCTTCCAGTGCCGGCCGTTCGGCGGTCGCGACCTCGTGGGAGCGAGACCGGTCGTAACGACGCGGCTCTTCGGGACGCCGGGGCGGGCGGTCGTTGGCGATCAGTACGGCGATCCAGGGCAGCGGGATCGAACCGACCAGGATCGCCAACGAGATCAGGCCGTTGTGCCAGATGCCGTAGGCGATCGCCGCGAGGACGAGGGCCGGGATGCGAAACGACATGATCGTCAGGTACTTGCGGACCCGTTGGCGGTGCTGTTCCTCGTAGGCGGGGGCGGCGCGAGTGATGAGGACGGGCCGACCGTCGTCGTCGAAACTCAGCTCGGGGCTTTGTTTCATAGCTCCACTGTTCCACATTGTGGCTCCGCTGTACGGGTCGGTTTTCTTACGGGCAAAATGGGTGTCATGCAAACCCAGACGATCGAGCGCACCGACACCGACGAACGCGTCGACGACGGGACTGACAGCGATACCCCGAAGTTCTTCCACTATGTCAAGAAGGACAAGATCGCCGAGAGCGCGGTGATGGGAACCCACGTCGTCGCCCTGTGCGGTGAGGTGTTTCCGGTGACGAAGTCGGCCAAGCCGGGTTCGCCGGTGTGCCCGGAGTGCAAGCGCATCTACGAGAAGCTCAAGAAGTAGCGCGGTCGGCGGCCGGTTTCGGCGTGGCCGCCGGCTCCGCGACCGCGGCGCCGTTGCGTGATTCGGCTTTCTCCTTCAGCCACCAGTGGAACCGCTTGGCGTGCGTGTCCGCGGCCGGCCACTCCTCCTGGACGGCGGCGTTGAGTTCGGCTCCGATCATGATCGCGAACCCCAAGAAGAACGCGAACAACAGAAAGGCGATCGGTGTCGCCAACGCGCCGTAGGTGTAACCGGTTGCGGTGATCCAGGTCAGGTAGAACCGCAGCCCGAACGTCGCCAGCAGGAAGACCGCGGTCGCCAGGATCGAGCCCAGCAGTAACCGGTGCGACGGCAGCGGCTTCGGCAGGGACACCCGGTAGAGGATGTTGACCGACACGATCAACGCCAGGATCAGCACCGGGTAGTACCCGTACCGCAGGATGTGGTCCCAGCTGTCGGGGATGTACTCGGCGATCTTGCGGGGGCCCAGCGCAATGAACGGCGCCGCGAGGATCGCGCCGACCAACATCACCACATACAGGCCGAGCGCGTAGAACCGCTGGCGGACCGGATGACGCAGCGGCGTCTGGTCGTGCGCCTCGGTGATCGAGTCGACGAACGCCGAGATGGCCGACGACCCCGCCCACAACGAGATCACGAACCCCAACGACACCACCTCGCCGCGGGCGCCCTGGACGATGTCGCGGACCGTCGGCTCGATGATCTCGGTCACCACGTTCGTGGAGAAGAATCGCGCCGCGGTGTCGACGATCTGGTCCTCGATCATCGGAAGCGTCTCAGGACCGAACATCGGGGCGATGTACGCCAAGCTCCCGAGCATCCCGAGCAGCAGCGGTGGCAGCGACAACGCCGACCAGAACGCCGCCTGCGCGGACTCCGAGAAGATCGAGTCGTCCCAGCTCTTGGACAAGGTGCGCCGCACGATGTGCCGGATGTGGTGGCGCGACGGCTTCGTCGGCAGCGGCCGGGGCTGGTCATTCATGACCAGTCCAGCATTACTGACGAAAGGTGCTCCTGCCCAGAGCGGCTACTAGCCGTGTCGGGTGTTATGCCTCCACCGGGCTGACTTCGAGGACGGCCGCCAACTCGATGAGCTTGGCTTCGTGCTCGTTGGCGTGGTGCTGGCAGAAGAGCAACTCCGCCCCCGACGGGAGCTTCGCGCGGACCTTTGCAGCGGCGCCGCAACGATCGCAGCGGTCAGCCCGGGTCAATGGGGGACTGGTGAGCGTTGCGTTCGTCATTGCGGACCTCCGTACTGTCGCGTGCATCTACTGTCTCAGACGTTTTGGCATTCAGCGTTGTTCCCAAAGGCTTTACCGGTGTGTCGTGTCTCACCGTTACCTCGAGTTGCCGACACGGCAGGCTGGCGATATGAGCCCGGCCACGACCGTACTGGTCCACCTGTGTAGCAAAGACGAATGGCGGTCTGCTCGAGCGCATGGCGAGCATCGCCCCGATTCGTTGACCGCAAGCGGCTTCGTGCACCTGTCGACACCCGAGCAGGTGCACCTGCCGGCCAACCGGCTGTACGCCGGTCGCACCGATCTGGTGCTGCTCCACATCGACGCCGCACGACTGTCCTCTCCGGTTCGCTGGGAGCCCGGTGTGTCCGCAGATCCCGCGGGGATGGAGTTCCCACATCTGTACGGGCCTTTGCCAATCCGGGCTGTGATCCGCGTCACTTCTTACCAGCCGGACGCCGACGGCCGGTTCGCTCCGCTGACCTAGGTCCGCCCCACCACCCAGCTGTCGGCCTCACTCTGACGAAAAGCTCGGCGCGACCCCCGATGACACCTCCACCGTCGAGGCCACGGGGCACTCCGAACCGGACGGCACGCTGAGCCGCTCTCGCATGGCATCAAACTAGATCACTTCCGGGGCCCGGAGGCTTCTACGTACACTTACAAATCATGGGCATTTTGTTAGGTCTGGCACCGTGGCTCGTTTATTGGGTGCTCGTCGGCAACGTTCCGTTCATCGTCGCGGTGCTGATCGCGCTGGCGGTCGCGGTGGCGGCGTTCGCGCTGGGGCAGATGCGTGGCGGCCCGGGCCGGATGCTCGAAATTGGCGCTCTGGCAACATTTTTAGTGTTGGCCGTGTTGACCTTTGCGGTCGGCGAATCGTTCTTGGAGCAGTGGGTACTGCCGCTGAGCTATGCGGGCATTCTCCTCGTTGCCCTCACCGGCGTCTTGACGGGTAAGCCGTTCGTGCGGGAATTCGCCGAAGCGGGCCAGCAGGCCCACGTGGTCAAGAGCGAACTCTTCGCCGGTGTCACCTCGCAACTGACGTGGATCTGGGTTGCGGCGTTCAGTGGCATGACGCTGTCGTCGGTGATTCCGCCGATCGTCGACCGCGATGCTTCGATCCGGGACACCGACTCGGCGCTGTCCTTCATCTGCTACTGGGTCATCCCGTCCGTCCTGTTGGCCGGTGCGGCGGTCGCGACGCGGGTGCTGCCCGAGCGGATCGCCGCAGGCGCCGACGACATCGTCCGCAAGACGTCGTTCGTCGCGTTCGCCGAAGCCGAGATCGACCAGTTGATGTACCTCGCGACCGAGCACGCCAACCGTGAAGTCGGGCCGGGGAAAGAGGCCTACGACATCAAGATCGGAAGCAAGGGCATTCCGTTGACCGGCGACGAGACGCGCGAATCGTGGCCGTCGACGTACAAGGTGCGCGACAAGAAGCGGTGACCGGATCGGGAGCGCTCAGACGGGGGAGGCTTCGACGATCGAGACCGGCGTGACGGTGTCGACGACCCGATCGAGCCGGAATCCCGCGGTGCGCAACAGCTCTGCGTAGTCGGCGCGGGTTCGTTCCTTACCGCCCACGGTGACGAGCATCTCCAGATCCAGCTGGAAGCCGATGAACGGCGTAGCGCGCTCCGGCAGAACCATTTCCAGCAGGAGCAGCTTGCCGCGCGGGGCGATCGCGGTGCGGATGTTGCGCAGGATCGTCAGCGAATTGGCGTCGTCCCAGTCGTGGATGATGTTCTTCATGACGTAGGCGTCCCCGCCTTCAGGGACCCGTTCGAGAAACGATCCGCCTTCCGCAGTGCAGCGGTCCGCCACCCCCGCGGCCTTGAAGGTTATCGGGGCGTCGGTGACAACCGACGGCAGGTCGTAGACGATTCCGCGGGAGTCGGGCGCTTTGTTCAGGATCGTGGAGAGCAGGAGGCCGTGCCCGCCTCCGACGTCGACGATCAACTTGAAAGTGCTGAAATCGTATTGGTCGAGCGCGATTTCGTTGGTGATACCGCTGGTGGCCGTCATCGCCTTGTTGAAGACCTGGGCCAGGTCGGGATCGGTTTCCAGGTAGTCGAAGTACGGCATGCCGCGCAGCTTGATGACCGACGGTTCGCCGGTCTGCACCGAATGCAGCAGACTGCCCCAGTCCTCCCAGCGGGCCCGGTGTCCGATGAACAACACCATGTCGCGCATCGACTCCGGATGGTCGGACCGTAACGCTTCACCGACCTTGGTCAAAGCGAAGGTGTCGTCGCGACGGTGGACGAGGAGACCTTTCGACGCCAGCGCCCGCATCAGCCGGTACAGGGCGCCGGGATCGGCTCCGACACGCCCGGCGACGTCGGCGGCCCGTGCCGGGCCCTTCGCGAGTTCGTCGGCCACACCGAGTTTGGCGGCGACGTACATCGTCTGGGTCGTCCACGCACCGGTCGCCATCTCGAGGACCGCGACACTTGCAGGCGCCGTCGAGCGATGAACCTGTTGCAGGGCCGCGCGGACGCGGTTGATGGCGCGGACCACCGGCATGGGTGGGACCTTCGCGGGCTTGTTCGGCACGGCGGGAAACACTACAGGTTCGGTGACGGATCGTGTTTGCCAGTTTTGTCTTGAACGGAGCGTGTCGCGGTTCGGCGCATCGCCGGTGCTCGCGCGGTGACCGCAAATCCATCCGAGTTCGGATCATCGCGATGCATACTGCCTACGACGCGAACCGGACACAGAGGAGTGCCATGGCAAGCAGGGGGGTGAGCGCGGCGGCGTCCGTTGTCGCGGCGGGCGTGGTCGCGGTGGGATTCGCCGCTCCCGCGTACGGCGCCGACCAGATCACCGAAAACGCGCTGGGAACGTATGCCGCCGAATACGAATGGGGCACCAAGACCTGGGTGGTCGCGCCCTGTGACGGCGATGCGGTCCAGTGCGTGTACATCACCCAGTACGATGCTGACGACGTCGAACGGAAGTCACCGTCGTGGAGTGGCAACGCCTACTGGCAGGTCGGCTGGTGGATCATGCAGGGAGTCCTGGACCGTAATGCGGTGACGTGCGATGACGGTTCGCAGCACGATCTGGTGATGAATTACGCGTGGGACGCCGCGAGTGGAAAGGCGATCCGATCTTTCCACGACCCCGGTTTCTGCGGCGAGGCCGGCAACGGCTCCAACGAGTTCACGCTGACCAAGTCGGGGCCGCCGCCACCGGCCTAGTCGAGATAGTCGCGCAACACCTGAGAACGACTGGGGTGGCGCAACTTTGACATCGTCTTCGATTCGATCTGGCGGATCCGCTCGCGCGTCACGCCGTAGACCTGACCGATCTCGTCGAGCGTGCGCGGCTGACCGTCGGTCAGCCCGAACCGCAACCGCACGACGCCGGCCTCACGCTCGGACAAGGTCTCCAGCACCGACTGCAGCTGATCCTGCAGGAGCGTGAACGACACCGCGTCCACCGCCACGACGGCCTCGGAGTCTTCGATGAAATCGCCCAGCTGCGAGTCGCCCTCGTCGCCGATGGTCTGGTCCAGCGAGATCGGCTCACGCGCGTACTGCTGGATCTCCAGCACCTTCTCCGGCGTGATGTCCATCTCCTTGGCCAGCTCCTCGGGAGTGGGCTCGCGCCCGAGATCCTGGAGCAGCTCACGCTGGATGCGGCCGAGCTTGTTGATCACCTCGACCATGTGCACCGGAATGCGGATGGTCCGGGCCTGGTCGGCCATCGCGCGGGTGATCGCCTGACGGATCCACCAGGTGGCGTAGGTCGAGAACTTGTAACCCTTGGTGTAGTCGAACTTCTCAACGGCGCGGATCAGACCCAGGTTGCCTTCCTGGATGAGGTCCAGGAACGCCATGCCGCGGCCGGTGTAGCGCTTGGCCAGCGACACCACAAGACGCAGGTTCGCTTCCAGCAGATGGTTTTTCGCGCGATCGCCGTCGCGACAGATCCACATCATGTCGCGGCGCTGCGCGGCGGGCAGCTTTTCGCCCTTGTCGGCGAGCTCGGCCATCAACTGAGTGGCGTATAGCCCCGCCTCGATGCGCTTGGCCAGCTCGACCTCTTCCTCGGCGTTCAGCAGTGCGACCTTGCCGATCTGCTTGAGGTACGCGCGCACCGAGTCGGCCGATGCGGTCAGCTCGGCGTCTTTGCGCGCCTGCCGCAGCGCCTCGGATTCCTCTTCGTCCCAGACGAAGTCGCCGGATGCCTTGTCCTTCTCCGACGGTTCGGCGATCTCGTCGTCCTCCGCGACGGCCTCGTCGGCGGTCTCGGCAGCGGGCGCGTCGCCCTCGGCGGCCTGCGCGCCGTCCTCGGCGGCCTCGTCGTCGACCTCGAGATCCGCCAGGTCGATGTCGGTTTCTTCGACGGCGAGATCCTCGCCGGGCTCGGCCTCCAGGTCGTCGGTCTCGAGGTCTTCGGTCTCGGCCTCGACCTTGGTGCCGTCGGGTTCGGCCGCGGTGGCCTTCTTGGCGCGACCCCGGGGCGCCGCGGTCTTGGCGGCCTTCTTGGCCGGTGCCTTACCCGTGGTTGCTTTGGTGGCCTTCTTCGCCGGTGCCTTCGTGGCGGCGCGGCTCTTGGCGGCTTTCTTTGCCGGCGCCGTCCCATTGGCCGACTTCGCCGCGGTCTTCTTGGCGGGGGCGGTTTTGGTAGCGGTGCGCTTCACCGGCTCCTCGGTTGCCGGGCTTGCCTTTGTCGCTGCCACGAACACCCTTTCCTTGTGCTACTCATCATGGGCTGGGCCCACCGCGAAGCGAGGGGAGGTGTACCCCATCGATGAGCGTTGGCTGTCGAATATTGGCGGTTGATAATCGCCGCTATCCAGGCTGCGGCCGCCGACGACCATTGTAACGACAGTGTGGGGTAACGCCGCCTCGAGCGGCAAATCTCGGCCCTCGGCGTGGCTACTTGGCGGTAGCTGTGACGTCCACCTCAGCGGCCATCGCGGCGCCGACGATGCCCGCGGTGTTCTGCAAAGCCGCGGCCACCACCGGCGTGCGGTTCTTCAGCAACGGGATCCACTTCGCCGCCTTGCGGCTGATGCCGCCACCGGCGATGAACAGATCCGGCCATATCGCGTTTTCGATCGCTACCAGCACCTTCGTCACCTCAACGGTCCAGCGCTCGTAGCTCCAGCCCTTGCGTTCCTTGATCGAGGACGCCGCGCGGTGCTCGGCCTCCCTACCGCCGACCTCGAGGTGGCCGAACTCGGTGTTGGGCAACAGCACGCCGTTGTGGATCACCGCCGAACCGATGCCGGTCCCGAAGGTCAGCAGCACGATCACGCCGGTGTTGTCCCGCCCGGCGCCGAACTTCTCCTCGGCCAGACCGGCGGCATCGGCGTCGTTGAGGACCGTCACCGGCTGTCCGTCAAGCGCCCTGCTGTAGAACTCGCTGGCGTTGCTGCCGATCCATCCCTTGTCGACGTTGGCCGCAGTGCGCACGATGCCGTCGGTGACGACCCCGGGGTAGGTGACGCCGACCTTCTCCGTCCATCCGAACTCGCGCACCACCGCGGCGACGGTCTTGCTGACCGCCTCGGGGGTCGCGGGCTGCGGCGTTGCGAGCTTGAACCGGTCGCCGATCAACTGTCCGGTGTTCAGGTCGACGATGCCGCCCTTGACGCCGCTGCCGCCGACGTCGATTCCGAAGCCGCGCCGTTGGCTGCCGTTGACGCTCTGGGCGGCGGCGGGCGAGTTGGTCGCGGTCATGTGCGCTCCTCTACTTCGGGCAGGCGTGCCGCAGCCAGGTATGCGTCCCACACATTAGTGGCTCGACAAGGGCTGCGCGGGCCTGTCGGGCAGACAGTCGGCGACAACGCCGGGCGGACATGCTGCGATGGGTGCATGCCCGACAACGACGCCGATCCCGCCGTGTTGCGCTCGGTCGCCGAGCAGCTCGCCGCCGAAGCGGCCGCCTTCGTGCGGCGACGTCGCGCGGACGTCTTCGGCGAGTCCGGCCCGGTGAGCGGTGACCCAAAACTGCGCACCAAGAGCTCGCCCACCGACCCCGTGACGGTCGTCGACACCGAGACCGAGCGGCTGATCCGCGACCGGCTGGCCGAACTGCGTCCCGGTGAGCGTGTGCTCGGCGAGGAGGAGGGCGGAACGCCTGCGCGCGGCGACGATCTGACGTGGGTGCTCGACCCGATCGACGGCACGGTCAACTTCGTCTACGGGTTGGAGGCGTACGCGGTTTCGGTGGCCGTGCAACGCAAGGGGAATTCGGTGGCGGGTGCCGTCGCGAACGTGCCCGCCGACGCGGTGTATTCGGCCGCCGTCGGCCAGGGCGCCCACGTGAGCCGGGGCGGCGACACCACACCGCTACGAGCCAGTTCGGCCGAGGATCTCTCGATGTCGTTGTTGGGCACCGGATTCTCGTACGACCGTGATCAGCGGGCGAGGCAGGCAGAGGTGCTGACACGGGTACTTCCCGAGGTGCGCGACGTGCGACGGATCGGATCGTGCGCCCTCGACTTGTGCATGGTGGCCGCGGGCCAACTCGACGCCTATTACGAGGACGGGGTGCACCTGTGGGACTGGGCCGCCGGAGCGCTCATCGCGGCGGAGGCCGGGGCCACGCTGCAGCTGCCGCAGGGGAGTGGGGCGACCGGCGGGCCGGGGTTCATCACCGCCGCCGCACCGGGTGTCGCGGCCGCCCTGGATGCCGTGCTCCGTCGCGCCGGCGCGCCTTGAGTAAATGAAACCTGCTGTCGCGCAGCGTGATCAGCAGGTACCCGAGTGAACCTTGGTCAGCAGCGACGAATCCGACGCCTGCGTGGCATCGGGCCGGAGGCTGGCCAGCACCGCATCGATGTCGTCGCTGCTGCTCAGCTCGGAGAAATCGGTGCCGAGGGCCAGGTCGACGCTGTCGTCTTCGCGCTCGTCCTGGAACAGTTCGGTGCACGGCGCGACCAGCCACACCGCGGCGGCCGCTGCCCGTCCGGCCTCGCCGAACCGGATCTGACCCTGGCACTCCAGGCGTGCGGTGGCGTAGATCGGATCGTTGGCCGCGGTCGGTTCGGCGAACCCGAGATCCTTCAGCGCGCCGGCCACCTCGGCGGCCTGTCCGCCCTGGCCGCTGGCGTTGAGCACCCTGATCTTGGTGTCGGCGAGCCGGGCGGGGCTGACCTCGACCATGTCCGCGCTCGATATCTGCTGACCCAACCTCGGGGCGGGTGCGTTGGGGTCGCTGGGCGCGGGCGGCGGATTGCAGATGGCGGCCTCCGGCACGTCGGCGGGCCGGTTCAGTGCGATGACCCACACCATCAACGTCACCACCGACAAAGCCACGAACAGCAGGAGGGCCGGCAGGAAGTTCCGCCGCCGGAAGGGGCGACCGTGTTCGTCGAACGCGGTTCCCTCTGTGATTTGCGCGACCACGCCTGCACTCTAAAGCCCCTGCTCCCGCCTCCTTGGCATGGGATGGAGCAAGGTGTGACATAAATCATAGTGCAACGGGTACTCATACGGGCACGAATCGTTTGGTGGATGCGTTCGACGCTGGTACAAAGCTCTGCTGCACAAGGTTTATTCGGAGGGGACGAGGATGGCTACCGATTACGACGCCCCACGGCGTACCGAGACCGATGACGTCTCGGAAGATTCGCTCGAGGAGTTGAAGGCGCGGCGTAACGAGGCCCAGTCGGCGGTTGTGGACGTCGACGAGTCAGAGTCCGCGGAGTCCTTCGAGTTGCCCGGCGCTGACCTGTCCGGTGAAGAGCTGTCGGTGCGAGTGATCCCGAAGCAGGCCGACGAGTTCACCTGCTCCAGCTGTTTCCTCGTCCACCACCGCAGCCGGCTCGCCAGCGAGAAGAACGGGATGATGATCTGTTCGGACTGCGCGGCCTGATGCATTCCTCGGTCGCTGTTGTTTGATTCGCGGCTCAGCCGCGGAGCGCCGCCAGCACCTTCTCCGGGTGACGCGCACTCACCAGCCAATACGGCGTCGGATCGTCCGGATCGTCGAGTACCACCAGAACCATCGGGCCCACCCATGCCCGATGGACGACGAACGCGGCCGGATCCAATTGACGTCCTAGCGCCGCGGACTTCGCGCTGCGTGGCACCTCGGCCGACCGAGCGATCACGTCGGCAGGCAGGTGGGCGGTGCCCGCCCACAGCTCGGTGCCGTCCGGCCCGCTCACGACCTGCACCTCGGTGCGACCCAGCCACAGCAGAACGACCGCCGCGACCGGCAACATCACCGCGAACGGCAGCCATCCGGGGATGGCGGCAATGCCCATGTCGATTTCGAAGGCGATCAGCGCTGCGAAGGCCAGGCCCGGCGGCCACCACCACCACGGCACCCAGAGCCGTTCGCGGTAGCGCACGGATTGCGTCGTGGCGCGCGTGTCGGACACGCGGCCAAGAGTAATCTCTGACGTCGTGCCCACTTCTCTGGCGGTCGTGCGCCTCGACCCTGATCTGCCGATGCCCAGCCGTGCCCACGACGGCGATGCGGGTATCGACCTTTTCAGTGCGCTCGATGTCGAACTGGCACCCGGTCAGCGTGCGCTGGTCCCGACCGGTATCGCGGTGGCGATTCCGCACGGCATGGTCGGATTGGTGCATCCGCGATCGGGTTTGGCTGCCCGCGTTGGGCTTTCGATTGTCAACAGCCCGGGCACCATCGACGCGGGATACCGCGGCGAGATCAAGGTGTCGCTGATCAACCTCGACCCGCAGGAGCCGATCCTCGTGCACCGCGGGGACCGCATCGCACAATTGCTGGTGCAACGGGTCGAACTGCCCGAACTGGTCGAGGTCACGTCGTTCGACGAGGCCGGCCTCGGCGAAACCACCCGTGGCGAAGGTGGCCACGGTTCCTCCGGCGGACATGCGAGTTTGTGAAATGGCATTAGGTAAACGCAAAGACAACGAGACGATCGACGACGTCGTCGAGCAGCAGTCGGTAGATGACGAACTGGATGGCCCGTTCGACATCGACGACTTTGACGACGCCGAGACGGCCGCCGCAGGCCGACTGGATCTGGGCTCGGTTCTGATCCCGCTGCCGGCGGGCGGGCAGGTGCAGGTCGAGCTCACGCCGCAGGGCGTGCCCAGCGCGGTGTGGGTCGTCACCCCCCACGGCCGGTTCACGGTCGCCGCCTACGCTGCGCCCAAGAGCAGCGGCCTGTGGCGCGAGATCGCCGCCGAACTCGCCGACTCGCTGCGGAAGGACGGCGCCCAGGTGTCGATCCAGGACGGACCGTGGGGCCGCGAGGTCGTCGGCGTGGCCTCGGCGAAACAGGCCCAAGCGGCGCAGCAGGGCCAACCCGGCGTGGTGCGCTTCATCGGTGTCGACGGTTACCGATGGATGATCCGCTGCGTGGTGAACGGCCCGCAGGAGCATATCGACGCGCTCGCTGATGAAGCTCGAGAAGCCTTGGCCGACACCGTGATTCGTCGCGGCGACACCCCGCTGCCGGTGCGGACCCCGTTGCCGGTCGAGCTGCCGGAGCCGATGGCCAACCAATTGCGTGAGGCCGCCGCGGCCCAGCAGGCCGCCGCCCAGGAGGCGCAGCAGGCCCAGCAGGCCGGTCAACAGGAACCGGTCGCGCGTCGCAGCGCCGAGGGCTCCGCGATGCAGCAGTTGCGCACGATCACCGGCGGCTGATCCGCGTCATCCGCCTCTAACGGGTTGATTCCACGCACCAGGTGCGTGCGATCAACCCGTTAGTGCTATCCGGCCGCCGGCGTCGCCAGCCGCCAGCCGCCGGCGTCGCCAGCCGCCAGCCGCCGGCCTCGCCAGCCGCCAGCCGTCGCCCGAACGCCGTCAGGCCTCCAGCAGCGCAGCCACGCACGCGGCCCCCAGCCTCGCCGGGTCGGCGCCCATCTCGTCGAGCGTGACCGTGTGCAGCGCCGCCTGCGGCGCCGCGGTCACCCATTCGGCGGCCACCTCGATCGGATGCACGGGATCGTCGACGGCGCCGGCCACGCCCAGCGGCAAGGCCAACCGCTCCAGTTCCTCGCATGTGGGTGCGACGTAGCTCGCCGCCTCCTCCATCGCCTCCGGCAGCGACGGCCACTGGCCGAGCCACGACCGGGTGAGCTCGTCGCCAAGCCACCGCGGGCTCGAGGCCCGCATCGCCGCGCTGGTGGCCGCGAGACCGTCGCGGCGCAGCAGTTCCGCGGAATGACGCGCCGCAGCGGCCGCAGGGGCATGCTGCGGGGATCCCGTCCAGGCGGGCAGGGCCGCCAACACCCCGACCGCGCGACTCGGATGCGCCAGCGCCCATGAGGTGGCGACGGCCGCGCCGATCGACACGCCGCCCACCACAATGGGCCCCGCCAGCGCGGCGTTGTCGAGCGCGTCACGGTAACCGTCGACGAGCCGGTGCGGCTGGGGCGCCGGTGTGACGAGATTCGCACCCTGCTCATGAAGGGCACCCGAAAAGGCCCGGTAGACGAAGTCGTCGTCGGATCCCGTACCAGGTAGCAGGACCGCAGTGACACCGCGCAGAGTGACCGTCATGACTCGATCCTGCCGTGGGCCAAATGCGCTCGGCGTGGCGAGGTGACCCCACGTGGCATCTGGTAACCGAGAGGGTTACCGTGGCGATTATCGGGGTAGGTCCAAGGTGGATCTGCGGATAGGTCAGGAGAGGCCATGGCGACGGCCGAACGTTATCTGCGCCGGCTCACACGGCGGTTGACGGAGGACCCCGAGCAACTCGACGTCGAAGAGCTGAGCGATGAGGCCGCCATGACCGGCGCCCAGAAAGCCATCGACTGCGAACGCGGCCAGGAAGTGACGATGATCGGCACCCTGCGCAGCGTCGAGTGCAACGGCAAGGCGTGCGCCGGCGGCGTGAAGGCCGAGCTGTTCGACGGCACCGATTCGGTGATGCTCGTCTGGCTGGGCCAGCGGCGCATCCCGGGTATCGAGTCGGGGCGCACGCTCAAGGTGCACGGCCGCGTGGGCAAGCTCGACAACGGTGCCAAGGCCATCTACAACCCGCACTACGAGATTCAGAAGTGAGCGACCCCGGAACCGAACCGGGGCAACCCAGAACCCAGCAGCCGACCAAGGCGAACTCCGTCCTCGACCAGATGGGCGGCGTCAGCGGCCTGATCTATTCGTCGTTGCCCGTCGTGGCGTTCGTTCCGATGTCTCAGCTCGTCGGGCTGGTACCTGCGATCGTCGCCGCGCTCGGCGTGGCCGGAATCATCCTCGCGTGGCGGCTGGCTCGACGTGAGTCCGCACAACCTGCGATCTCCGGCTTCTTCGGCGTGGGGATCTGCGCGCTGATCGCTTACGTGATGGGGGAGTCGAAAGGCTACTTCCTGCTTGGCATTTGGTCGTCGCTGCTGTGGGCGGCGGTGTTCGCGGTCTCGGTGGTGATCCGCCGGCCCGTCGTCGGGTACGTCTGGAGTTGGGTCAACGGGCACGGCCGTGATTGGCGTGGGGTCCGCAGGGCCGTGACGGCCTTCGACGTCGCAACGCTGTTCTGGGTGGCGGTGTTCGCGTCGCGCTTCATCGTGCAGCGCCACCTCTACGACGCCGACCAGACCGGCTGGCTCGGCGTCGCGCGCATCTCGATGGGGTGGCCACTGACGGCGGTCGCGGCGTTGGTGACATATCTGGCGATCCGTTCCGCGCAGAAGGCCATCAAGGCGAGGGAAACGTCCGACGACGTGAGCACGCCGACCGGCCGCTGAGTCAGCGCGGCTGCGGGTGCAGCAGCAGATCCTGCAACTGATCTTCGACTTCGGCGACGGCCACGAACAGCAACTCGTCGCCGCCCTCGAGAGGTTCGTCGGATTCGGGCACGATCACGCGCGGGCCGCGCAGGATCGTCACCAACGTACAGTCGCGCGGCAGTTCGAGGCGCTTGACCGGCTTACCGCCCCACGGGGTGTCGTCGGGCAACGTGATCTCGACGAGGTTGGCCTGCCCCTTGCGGAACTCCATCAACCGCACCAAATCGCCGACCGCGACCGCCTCCTCGACGAGGGAGGCCAGCATCCGCGGCGTCGACACCGCCACGTCGACCCCCCAGCTCTCGTCGAACAACCACTCGTTGCGCGGGTCGTTCACGCGGGCCACCACCCGCGACACCGCGAACTCGGTCTTGGCCAGCAGGCTCACCACGACGTTGACCTTGTCGTCGCCGGTGGCCGCGATGACCACGTCGAACTGCTCGAGCTGGACGGACTCGAGCACGGTCAGCTCGCACGCATCGCCCAGCCGCCACTGCGCCGCCGGGATCGCGTCGACGTCGATGTGGTCGGGATTGCGTTCGAGCAGCGTCACATCGTGGGTGTCGACGAGTTCGCGGGCGATGGACCGGCCGACCGCGCCGGCCCCGGCGATGGCGACTTTCATCCCTCGAGGTCCTCGCTCGGCGGCAGCGCCGCGATGGCCAGGGCCTCGGCGATATGCCCGGCGATCGCGGCCATGAAGACCTGGTCGCTGGCCTGAATGACGGTCTTGGCGTCCGGCAGTAACCCCGCGCCGAACCGGATCAGGAATGCCACCCGGCCGCCGGTGGCCGCCTCGAGGTCGGTGATCCGGCGGCCCACCCACGCCTCGTGCATCGCCAACTCGGTGACGCCGACGTTGCCGGTGGGGTCGCGCCACTTGGTGGTCTCGGTCTCGCGGGTCAGCACGTTGAGCAGGCGGTCGGTGGTCCACGGCACGGTGGCCACCGTCGGGATGCCCAACCGTTCGTAGACCGCGGCGCGCTTGGCGTCGTAGATGCGGGCGACCACCCGCTCGACGCCGAACGTCTCGCGGGCCACCCGCGCCGAGATGATGTTGGAGTTGTCGCCCGATGACACGGCGGCGAACGCGCCGGCTTCCTCGATGCCTGCGCGCAGCAGCACGTCGCGGTCGAAGCCCATGCCCAGCACCCGCTCCCCGGAGAACTCCGGTGAGAGCCGGTGAAAGGCGGTGCTGTCGCGGTCGATGACCGCGACGTCGTGGCCGATCCGGGAGAGGCTGTCCGAGAGCGAGGCGCCGACCCGGCCGCAGCCCATCACCACTACACGCACTCCACGGTCCTTCCTGTCGAACCCGCGCAGTCGAACGCTACAGCTTTCCGACGGGCAATTGCTGCTGGGCTTACCCTTGGCACTCGTGTCCAAGCTATCCAGGTTCGCGCGGCGGGTGGTCCTCGGCAGGCCGTTTCGCAGCGACAGGATTTCGCACACTCTGCTGCCGAAGCGGATAGCGCTGCCGGTCTTCGCCTCCGATGCCCTCTCGTCGGTGGCATACGCGCCGGAGGAGATCTTCCTGGTGCTGTCGGTGGCCGGCCTGGCCGCCTACTCGATGACGCCGTGGATCGGGCTGGCCGTGGCCGGCGTGATGGTGATCGTCATCGCCAGCTATCGGCAGAACGTGCACGCCTATCCGTCCGGGGGCGGGGACTACGAAGTGGTCACCACCAACCTCGGGCCGACCGCGGGGCTGACGGTTGCGAGCGCGCTGCTGGTCGACTACGTGCTCACCGTCGCGGTCTCGATGTCCTCGGCGATGTCGAACATCGGTTCGGCGGTGCCGTTCGTCAACCAGCACAAGGTGCTGTTCGCCGTGATCGCGATCCTGCTCGTGGCGGCGATGAACCTGCGGGGCATCCGGGAATCCGGAACGGCGTTCGCCATCCCGACGTATGCGTTCATGGTGGGCATGTTCGTCATGCTCGGCTGGGGCTTCTTCCAGATCTTCGTGCTCGGCGAATCGCTGCAGGCCGAATCCGCGGGCTTCGAGATGCACTCGGAGCACGGCGAAATCCTCGGTTTCGCCCTGGTTTTCCTTGTCGCGCGGGCTTTTTCGTCGGGCAGTGCGGCGCTGACCGGTGTCGAGGCCATCAGCAACGGCGTGCCGGCGTTTCGGAAACCGAAGTCGCGCAACGCGGCAACGACACTGGCGCTGCTCGGTCTGCTCGCGGTCACGCTGTTCATGGGCATCATCATGCTGGCCAAGGAAACCGGTGTGCAGATCGCCGAGCGACCGCACGAACAACTCGGAGGGGCGCCTCCGGACTACCACCAGAAGACGCTGATCGCGCAGCTGGCCGACGCGGTGTTCCACGACTTCGCCATCGGTCTGTTCCTCATCGCCGGGGTCACGGCGCTGATCCTGTTGCTGGCCGCCAACACCGCGTTCAACGGGTTCCCGGTGCTCGGCTCGATCCTCGCCCAAGACCGTTATCTGCCACGGCAATTGCACACCCGAGGGGACCGGCTCGCGTTCTCCAACGGCATCCTGTTCCTGGCGGTCGCCGCAATCGCGTTCGTGGTGGCGTTCCGCGCCGAGGTGACCACGCTGATCCAGCTCTACATCGTCGGGGTGTTCGTCTCGTTCACCCTGAGCCAGGTCGGCATGGTGCGGCACTGGACGCGGCTGCTGCGCACGGAGACCGAGCCCGTGCTCCGGCGCAAGATGATGCGGTCGCGAGTCATCAACACGATCGGCTGCGCCTGCACCGCGACGGTGCTGGTGGTCGTCGTGGTGTCGAAATTCGCCGCCGGAGCGTGGATCGCGATCCTGGCGATGAGCATTCTGTTCGTGATCATGAAGTCGATCCACCGCCATTACGACACCGTGGCACGCGAACTCGAGGAGCAGGCCGCAGCGGCCGAGGGCATGGTGTTGCCCAGCCGCAACCACGCGATCGTGCTGGTGTCCAAACTGCACCTGCCCACGATGCGTGCGCTGGCCTACGCCAGGGCCACCCGGCCGGACACCCTGGAGGCGATCACCGTCAGCGTCGACGACGGTGAGACGCGCGCGCTGGTGCATAAGTGGGAGGACAGCGACATCAGCGTCCCGCTGAAGGTGATCGCCTCGCCTTATCGGGAGATCACCCGGCCGGTGCTCGATTACGTCAAGCGGATCAGCCGGGAGTCGCCGCGCACCGTCGTCACCGTGTTCATTCCGGAGTATGTGGTCGGCCACTGGTGGGAACAGGTGCTGCACAACCAGAGTGCTCTCCGGCTCAAGGGCCGTCTGCTGTTCGAGCCCAACGTGATGGTGACGTCGGTGCCGTGGCAGCTCAGTTCGTCGGAGCGCCTCAAGACGCTGCAGCCCCAGTCGGCTCCCGGCGACGCGCGCAGGGGATTCCTGGATTGACCGGCAAGGGGAGCGGGTCGTCAGGGCCGCCGGTCGAGCTCACCGTGACCGCCGGTCCGCCCGCCAACGGCGGCAGCTGTGTGGCCCGCGACGACGGCCGCGTTGTGTTCGTGCGCTACGCGCTGCCCGGCGAGCGGGTCAGGGTGCGTGTGGTCGCCGACCGCGGAAAGTACCTGCACGCCGACACGATCGACGTCGTCAAACCGTCGGCGGACCGCATCGAGTCGCTGTGCCCGATCGCGGGCGCGGACGGCGCCGGCTGCTGCGATATGGCGTTCGCCGATCCGGCGGCGGTCCAAGGGCTCAAGGGCGCCGTGGTCGCCAACCAGTTGGCGCGGCTGGGCGGATACCACTGGCGCGACGAATCCGACGCCACGGCCGAGCCGGTTGGCGACGGTGCCGCGACCGGATGGCGCACGCGAATCCGGCTGGACACCACCGATTCCGGACGGCCGGGGTTTCACCGCTTCCACAGCGCGGAGCTGGTGACGGACCTCAACTGCGCGCAGTTGCCGGACGGCATGATCGACGGGCTGGCCGAGCGGGCGTGGCCGCCGGGCTCGCAGGTGCACGTCGCCGTCGACGACGAGGGCACACGGCACGTCGTGCAGTCCGGTCCGCGAGCCCGTGGCAGGGGCAAGGGTGCCACCCGGGTGGTCGAGGGCGACTACGAGGCCGTCCAGCGGGTGGCCGGCCGGACGTGGCGGGTGCCGGTGACCGCGTTCTGGCAGTCGCATCGCGACGCGGCGCGGCTCTACAGCGAGTTGGTGGCCGGCTGGGCGCAACTGGGTCCCGGGATGACGGCGTGGGACCTCTACGGCGGGGCCGGGGTGTTCGCGGCGGTGCTCGCCGAAGCGGTCGGAGAGACCGGGAACGTCGTCACGGTGGACACCTCGCGGGGGTCGTCGCGGGCGGCGCGGGCCGCATTGGGCGACATGGGATGGGTGTCGGTGATCACCGATTCGGTGCGCCGGGCGGTCGCGGCCCAGCACGATCGGGCCGACGTGGCGGTGCTCGATCCACCGCGCACGGGTGCCGGGCGGGAGGTGATCGATCTACTCGCGGCGGCCGAGGTGCCGCGCATCATCCACATCGGCTGCGAGGCAGCGTCATTCGCCCGCGACATCGGTCTGTACCGCGGGCACGGCTACACGGTGGAGGAGTTGCGGGTCTTCGATTCGTTCCCGCTGACGCACCACGTCGAGTGCGTGGCGGTATTGACCCGGTAAACGGGTATCCCGACGGGGATGCAGACGTTCCTACCGTGTCCGGGCTTCGACGACACCGCCCGCGTCCTGGACACGAAGCGGCTCGGCAAGCAGCGGGTCGAGGCGATTCAGGTCGTTCGCGCGCTGACCGTGCCGGGCTACGGCTGGCGTCATCATCCCGCAGCGGCGATGTGGGCGGGCTATGAAGAAGCGCTGGTCCGTTACGGGCTCGACGTCTGCGCCGCGTGGTGCCGGCTGGGGCATGCCGACACGTGCGCGACCACGATGGTCACCGACCTCACCCGCACGACCGGCATCGGCAACCCCCGCACCCAACCCGAGTTGACCGACGCGGGCGAGGTGCCGCCGTGGTTGGGCGATCCGGCCTTCCACCGCAGCCATCAGTCCGTGCTGCTGCGCAAGGATCCCGAACACTATCGCCGGTTCTTTCCCGACGTGCCCGACGACCTCGACTACGTCTGGCCCGGATCCGATCGACCGCGCCGCATCGCGATCTGACGTCAGCGGTCGAAATGCCGGGCGAGCCGACGCTGCCGGTGTCCGAACAGCGCCCCGATCCCGGCGGCGATGACGGGCGTGAGCACTCGCAGTGGCGCGCGCAGTTCGAAGGTGAGCCGGTCATGCACCACGGTTCGAGAGTCACCCGCGGGTTCGAGCGTGCGTTCATGCCGCCACAACCGCATGCTCAACATCGTCGACTCCTCGTGAAACCCACGGCCGGGCCACAATTCGGCGATCATCAGATGGTCGTAGTCGAACGGCAGCACCCCGAACAGTCGCATCCAGCAGCGGCCGACGGGTTCGCCGACGGGGATCGTCTCGACGGTCAGATCCTTGCGACCGCGCGGCATCGACATCGTCATCCACGGCCGCAGTTCGTCGTTGATGCCCTCGGGCGTGACGATGCGCTCCCACACCCGCTCGGCGGGCGCCTCGATGATGCTCTGGCGTTCGACGATCATGCCGACGCCCCGCCGTGCGACCGGGCGCGCCAGCGGTCCAGAAGCGCCGGAATCTCGTTCATCAGGAACAGGTAGAAGTCGCGCATCTGCGTTATGCGCTGCCGTGCCAGGGTGCCGTCGTCGGTGGCGGCGATACCCGCCTCGGCCGCGGCGATGACACCGGACAGCGCTTCATTGTCCTTCGTGTACTGCACCGCCCAGGCATCGTCCCGTAGACGGTAGTGGTCACGCCGACTGCCCGGCGCGGGCACCCGCTCCACGACCCCGACGGAGGCGAGCATCTTGAGCGCACCGGATATACCACCCGAACTCGCCTGAAGCTGTTCGGCGAGGTCGCCCATGGTCATCGTCGATTGTTCGGAAAAGACGAGCGCCGTGAGGACCCGCGCGGTCATGCGCTGCATCCCGTGGGTGGACAGGACGAGCGCCAATTCTTCGGCGGCGACACGCGGGTCGACCTTGCCTGCCAAGGAACCTCCGATCAGAGTCTTCAGTAATTACTGAAATCTCAGTATAGTGTTGCTCGGCGTTCCGGGAAGTCTGGTCGGAGACCGATATCGGGCTATCTGGAAGGCGTCCAATGCAAACCGTCGCGTCAGAAGATGCGCGCCCGTCGGCTGTCGCCGAGGTGATCCGCGTACGCGCACTGACGTTCACCTATCCACGTGCCGCGAGTCCAGCGGTGTGGGAGATGGACTTCAGCGTCGGCCGCGGTGAGATCCTCGGCTTCCTCGGTCCGAGCGGTGCCGGCAAGTCCACCACGCAGAAGCTGCTCATCGGATTGCTGCGCGGCCACGGCGGCGAGATGACCGTGTGGGGGAGGGAACCCGCTGCCTGGGGGCGGGACTATTACGAGCGCATCGGGGTGTCGTTCGAGCTTCCGAACCATTACCAAAAGCTCAATGGGCTGGAGAATCTGCGCTTCTTCGCATCTCTGTACGGAGGCGTCACGCGCGACCCGATGGAACTGCTCGATGCCGTCGGGTTGGCCGCTGACGCGGGCGTGCGAGTCGGCAATTACTCCAAGGGTATGCAGATGCGGCTGACGTTCGCCCGGGCCCTGCTCAACGATCCGGAGTTGCTGTTCCTCGACGAGCCCACGTCCGGTCTCGACCCCGTCAACGCACGCAAAGTCAAAGACATCGTGCTCGACATGAAGGCACGCGGCCGCACGGTCTTTCTCACCACCCACGACATGCGCGTGGCCGATGAACTCTGTGACCGAGTGGCCTTCGTGGTGGACGGTCGAATCGTGGCGATGGACACCCCCGCCGAGCTGAAGATCGCTCGTAGCCGGCGCCGGGTGCGTGTGGAATATCGGGGAGCGGGCGGGACGCTCGAGGCGGCCGAGTTCGAAATGGACGGTCTGACCGACGATCCGGGGTTCCGGGCCGTGCTGCGCGATCATCACGTCGAGACCATTCACAGCCTGGAGGCGTCGCTCGACGATGTGTTCGTCGAGGCCACCGGCAGGCGGCTGACGTGACTCGCTTGGCGAGCGCGCTCCGGTTGGAACTGACGCTGCAGGTCCGGCAGAAGTTCCTGCACGCGGCGGTGTTCAGCGGTCTCATCTGGCTGGCGATCCTGCTGCCGATGCCGCACGAGCTGCGACCGGTGTTCGAGCCCTACATCCTGCTGGGTGACATCGCGATCATCGGGTTCTTCTTCATCGGTGGTTCGGTGTTCTTCGAGAAGCAGGAGCGGACGCTGGGAGCGGTGATCTCCACGCCGCTGCGGTTCTGGGAGTATCTGACGCCGAAAGTAATTCTGCTGGGCGCTGTTTCGCTGGGCGTGGCGGTGGTGGTGGTCTCGGTGGCGCACGGACGCGACCACCGTCCGATCCCCATGGTCGTCGGGGTGTTGTTGGGGACCGTGCTGATGCTGCTGGTCGGATTCATCACCTGCCTACCGTTCGCCTCGGTCAGCGACTGGGTGATGTTCGCCACCGTCCCGCTTGCCGTGATGACCGGTCTGCCGGTGCTGGTCCTCTCCGGAGTGTGGGCGAACCCTGTGCTTTACGCGATCCCGACCGTCGGACCGCTGCTGTTACTCGGAGAGGCTTTCGGGCAGGCGAGCCTCACGCCGTGGCAGGCGACGTACGCCGTGACGTACCCGCTCCTTTCCATAGCGGTGATGGGTGCGACCGCGAAAGCTTTCTTCGGCAGGTATGTCGTCGCCAGATCGGGGGGAACGTGACCACGCTATCCGCCTCGAGGCGCGCGCTTGCGGCGTTCGCGCGCAACGATATTCGCGGCACATACCGCGACCCGCTGTTGGTGATGGTCGTGGTCGCGCCGGTGATCTGGACGACAGGAGTCGCCGTCCTCACCCCGATGTTCACCGAATTGCTCGCCGAGCGCTACGGATTCGACCTCGTGCCGTACTACCCGTTGGTGTTGACCGGGTTCCTCCTGCTGACGAGCGTGATCGTGGCCGGTGGACTGGCCGCGTTCCTGATACTCGACGAGGTCGACGCCGGGACCCTGGTCGCGCTCCGCGTGACCCCGGTGCCGTTGTCGACGTTCTTCGGCTACCGTGCGGCGACGGTGTTGTTGGTGACGACGATCTACGTCGTGGCGACGCTGTACTTCAGCGGCCTGCTCGAACCCGGACTCCTGCCCGCACTGGTGCCGATCGGACTTTTGGCCGGGTTGTCCGCGATCGTCACGACGCTGTTGATCCTCGCGTTGGCGGGCAACAAGATCCAGGGCATCGCCATGCTCCGCGCGCTCGGAATGCTGATCGCCGGGCTGCCATGCCTGCCCTGGTTCATCGACTCGGCGTGGGCGCTTGCGTTCGGCGTGCTGCCGCCGTTCTGGGCGGCCAAGGCCTTCTGGTCGGTCAGCGACGGGTCGGCCTTGTGGCCGTACCTCGTCGGCGGCGTCGTCTACAACATCGCAATTGCGTGGTTACTGTTCAAACGCTTCGTCGCGAAGAACACCTAGCGACCCCGTCGGCGTCGGACCGCGCAACGCTCAGTCAGGACATCAGATCTCGACGCCGGTACCGAGTCATCCCCGCCGCGACAAGGAGTGCGGCGACCGCCAGCAGAACCCCCAGCGCCGTCCAGTCGGGCGTCGCCAGGGGCACCGGGTGCACGTGCACGAACGGCGACATGCTCCGCACCCAGCTCGGTGCCTGGAGATTGTCGGCGACGACATTGAGCAGGAAACCGCCGGCCACCGGAACGGCGCCGACAGCGGCGACGGCCGACGGTGACCACCCAGTCGCAAGAACCGCAGCACCCAGCGCCAGCGCGGCGATCGGCGCGGTGTTCAACGCCCCCGCCAGAGCATCGGAGACGATCAGAGGTGCACCGGTCACCGCGGCACCGATCGTGATACCGGCCGCCGCGGCGACGTGCAGGACAACAACGCCCACGGCAATCACCGTGATCTCCGCGCCCAGTAGACCGACCCGAGACACAGGCGCAGCGATCAGCATCGTCGAGCGCCGCGCCTGCTCGTCGCTTACGAACGCGGCGAGCCTGGTGGCCGCGTACATCCCCGTCGCGATCGACGCCAGGCCGAACAGCGCAGCGGCGAGCCCTTCGGCCGAGCTCAGACCGGCGAAACCCGCCGCAGCGGCCAACTCCGCGAACCGCGGGTTCGCGTCGAAGAATTCGAGAATCGAAGCGATCGTGGCCCCGATGACGAGGAAGTACACCGCGATCGCGAGTGCCCAGCCGGTTGTCGACCGCAGGGAGCGGCGCACCGCGAATCCGCCCACCGAGCCGAGCAAGCTCGTGCGGGGCGGTCGACTCGTCGACACCGCGACCAGACCGTGTCCGACGTCCCGGTTCCGGGCCATGCGGATCGCGATCGCGCCGAGTCCGACGGGGTAGCAGGCCAGCACGGCGAGCGGAGTGATTCTGTTGTCGGCGAACGGGGCTAGTCGGGCGATGAGACCGAACGGCGTGATCCAGGCCAGCCCGGCCAGCGCCGCGGACGCATCCGCGACCATCCGCATCAAGAGAGCCGCGCCGAGTACGGCTACTGCGCTGCCGACCGCCATCGGCCTGGTGGGCATCAGCTGACCGGCCACGAACCCGATCGTGGCGAATGTGGCGGTCACCCCCAGGAATCCGGCCGCGTAGAGAGTGGTACCGGCGAGGGAGGTGCCTGCGGCCAGCATCGCCGCCCAGACGCCTACGGCGATCATCAACGCGCTGCCGGCGAGAGTGACAAGGCAACTCCGCAGGACGTCGGATGTCCGTAGCGCGCCGGAGAGCAGCAGTTCTGAGCGGCCGGCGTCTTCGTCGCCACGGGTGATGCGCACAGCCGTGAGCATGATCCAAACGCCGGCCACTACCAGCAGAGGCGTGCCCATGCGCCAGACGGTGAACCCGCCGGCATCGTCCAACGCCATCGGCGTGCCGAACAGCACCCGAATGGCCGGGTTTTCGGCCAGAGCACGCAGGGCCTCCGGGCTCATCTCGGCCTGGAAGGTCGACTTGTATTGTGCGGCAACGAGAAAGGACATCGCCGCGCACACGGCGAACACAACCAGGGTGCCGCGACGCACCTGTCGGACGGCGAGCCTGATGGCCGCTGCCCTCGGCGAACGCCGCGCGGGAGCCGCGTGCCCTGCGATGATCGTCGCGGAGGTCATCGCGGTAGCTCGCCGTAGTAGTCGAGGAAGATCTCCTCGAGATTCGGCTCACGCATCGTCACGCTGGTGATATCGGCAGCAGCCAGGGCGCGAAGTGCGGAAGTCGGTGAGCCGGCCATGTGGAACCGCAGCCGGTGCTCGCCGAGAAGCTCGATATCGGTGACACCCGGCACATCAGCGAGCCGCGGTCCGGCGTCGCCGTAGGACACTTCCACCACGGTTCGACGCAGTCGACGGAGGTCGGCGATCGTGTCGATCTCGACGAGCGCGCCGCAACGCAGGATCGCGACCCGGTCGCACACCGCTTCTACTTCGGCGAGTTGGTGGGAGCTCAGGAACACCGTCTGCCCGCGCTGTCCCGCCTCGCCGATGCAGCGCCGAAACTCGAGCTCCATCAATGGATCCAGGCCGCTGGTCGGTTCGTCGAGGATCAGCAACGGTGCATGGGTGGCGAAAGCGGCGACGATCGCCACTTTCTGCCGGTTACCCGTGGAATAGGTCTTGGCCGGCCGGTCGAGGTCCAGGACGAACCGCTCGACCAATTCCGCTCGGTACGCGTGGTCGACCGCTGGTCCGACGTTGCCGACCAATTCGAGGATCTCCGCTCCCGTCATGGAGGGCCACAGGCTCACGTCAGCGGGCACGTAGCCGAGGTGTCGGTGGGCCCGACGCACGTCAGCGGCGTCGATGCCGAGCACCTCGATCTGTCCCGCGTCGGGTCGGATGAGGCCGAGCATCATGCGGATGGTCGTCGACTTGCCCGCGCCATTGGGGCCGAGGAAGCCGAAAACCTCACCCCTGCGCACCGTGAGGTCGAGATCGCTCACCGCGACCACCGACCCGAAACGCTTTGTCAGGCCATCGATTTGAATAGCGGGCTCGGATTGCGCGCGCGCAGGCGCGGTCGGCGTGTCGTGCATCGGGTTCCTTCCGACGTCGGCGAATCGATAGCCGACCAGGCTTCCCGGCGCACCTGGTGAGAAATGTACTCGCGGGCTGTTCGGTGCGCCAGACCCCAGCGATGCGCGTCCTTGGGAGTGGTGACATAAGGTTGAGGTCAGGGTGTGCCGGGAAGTCTGGTCGGCGATTCTTTGTCGACCGCGAACAACAGATCGGGACCCACCGTGACCTCCAGCCCACTGCGCCGCTTCGCACAGCGGACGTTGTTCTCCCGGGGATCGTGGTCCGAGACCAATCGCGTCGCCGCCATCCTGCGCAAGGAGACCGTCGGCGGGGCCATCCTTCTCGTGGCCGCGGCGGTCGCGCTCGTCTGGGCGAACTCGCCGTGGTCGGCGAGCTACTTCGCGCTGCGCGACCTCCGGATCGGCGGCGAGCCGTTCGGAATGCACCTGGAGCTCACGCTCGGCACCTGGGCGGCCGACGGGCTGCTGGCGCTGTTCTTCTTCGTCGTCGGGTTGGAGCTCAAACGTGAGTTCGTCGCCGGCGATCTCCGCGATCCCGCCCGCGCGGCCCTGCCCATCGCGGCCGCCGTCGGCGGGATGGTGGCGCCGGCACTGATCTTCGTCGCGGTGACCGCCCACGTCGGCGACGGCGCCCTGCGGGGGTGGGCCATCCCGACCGCCACCGACATCGCGTTCGCCGTCGCGGTGCTCGCCGTCATCTCCACGCATCTGCCGTCGGCGCTGCGCACGTTCCTGCTGACCCTCGCCGTGGTCGACGACCTCCTCGCGGTGTTGGTGATCGCGGTGTTCTACACCGAAGCCATCAACTGGGGCGCGTTGGTGGCGGCCATGGTGCCGCTGGCGCTGTTCGCGTTGTGCGTGCAGCGCCGCATCCGGTCGTGGTGGCTGTTGATCCCGCTCGCGGTGGCCACCTGGGCGCTGATGCACGAATCGGGTATCCACGCCACGGTCGCCGGCGTGCTGCTCGGCTTCATGGTGCCGGTGATCCGCACCGACGCCGCCGGTGGGCCGGACGCCGGACCGGGCCTCGCCGAGCACTTCGAGCACCGCCTGCGCCCCCTGTCGGCGGGTGTCGCGGTCCCGGTGTTCGCCTTCTTCGCCGCGGGGGTCACCATCGGCGGACTCACCGGGTTCACCGAGGCGATGAACGACCCCATCACGCTCGGCATCGTGCTCGGTCTGGTGGTCGGCAAGCCGGTCGGTATCTTCCTGACCACACGGGTGCTTGCGGCCGTCACCCGTGCCAACCTGGACTCCGCGATCCGATGGGTCGATGTGATCGGCATTGCGATGCTGGCCGGCATCGGGTTCACCGTGTCGCTGCTCATCGGCGACCTGGCGTACGGCATCGGGTCCGAACGTGACGAATTCGTGAAGATCGGGGTGCTGGCCGGATCGCTGGCCTCCGCGGCCCTGGCCGCGGTCCTGTTGAGGATGCGGAACAGGCAATATCGTGCGATCTACGAGCAGGAGACCGCCGACATCGACCAAGACGGTGTGCCCGACATCTACCAAGCTCGACAGGACTGACTACGACGGCCGTGCGTAGACTGAACGAATGCTTGAACAGATCCGCGGGCCCGCTGATCTGCAGCACCTATCGCAGTCGCAGCTGAGCGATCTAGCACGTGAGATCCGCGAATTCCTGATCCACAAGGTGGCTGCCACCGGCGGGCATCTCGGCCCGAATCTGGGTGTGGTCGAGCTCACGCTCGCGCTGCACCGGGTGTTCGATTCGCCGCACGACCCGATCATCTTCGACACCGGACATCAGTCCTACGTGCACAAGATGCTGACGGGCCGATGCCACGAGTTCGACTCCCTGCGCAAGAAGGGCGGCCTGTCGGGCTATCCCTCGCGCGAGGAGAGCGAGCACGACTGGGTGGAATCCAGCCACGCCAGTTCGGCGCTGTCCTATGCCGACGGTCTGGCCAAGGCGTTCGAGCTGTCCGGGCATCGCAACCGCCACGTGGTGGCCGTCGTCGGTGACGGCGCACTGACCGGCGGCATGTGCTGGGAGGCGCTGAACAACATCGCCGCGGCCCGGCGCCCGGTCGTCATCGTGGTCAACGACAACGGACGCAGCTATGCGCCGACCATCGGTGGGTTCGCCGAGCACCTGGCCGGCCTGCGGCTGCAGCCCGGCTACGAACGCGTGCTCGAGGAGGGCCGCAAGGCGGTGCGCGGCGTCCCGGTCATCGGCGAGGTGTGCTACCAGTGCATGCACTCGATCAAGGCCGGCATCAAGGACGCGTTGGCGCCGCAGGTGATGTTCACCGACCTCGGCCTGAAGTACGTCGGCCCGATCGACGGGCACGACGAACACGCCGTCGAGGTCGCGCTGCGCCGCGCCCGCGGCTTCAACATGCCCGTGATCGTGCACGTCGTCACCCGCAAAGGCATGGGGTACGCGCCGGCGGAGAACGACGAGGCCGACCAGATGCACGCGTGCGGCGTCATCGACCCCGAGACCGGGCTCGCGACGTCGGTCCCGGGTCCCGGCTGGACGTCGGCGTTCTCCGAGGCGCTGATCGGCTATGCCTCCCGGCGGCGCGACGTCGTGGCGATCACCGCGGCGATGCCCGGCCCGACGGGGCTGTCCGCGTTCCGCCAGCGCTTCCCGGACCGCTTCTTCGACGTGGGCATCGCCGAACAGCATGCGATGACGTCGGCGGCCGGGTTGGCGATGGGTGGCCTGCACCCGGTCGTCGCGATCTACTCGACCTTCCTGAACCGCGCGTTCGATCAGGTCATGATGGACGTCGCCCTGCACAAGCTGCCCGTGACGATGGTGTTGGACCGCTCGGGCATCACCGGTCCCGACGGCGCCAGCCACAACGGCATGTGGGACCTGTCGATGCTGGGCATCGTGCCCGGTATGCGGGTGGCCGCGCCGCGCGACGGCGCCCGGCTGCGCGAGGAGCTCGGCGAGGCGCTCGACGTCAACGACGGCCCGACCGCCATCCGGTTCCCGAAAGGCGATGTCGGCGAAGATATTTCGGCTGTAGAGCGTCGTGACGGCGTCGACGTGCTGGCCGTACCGGCCGATGGGCTCGGCGACGATGTGCTGCTGGTGGCGGTGGGGCCGTTCGCAGCGATGGCGCTGGCGGTCGCCGAACTCCTGCGCAACCAGGGGATCGGTGTGACGGTCGTCGACCCGCGCTGGGTGCTTCCGGTGCCCGACGCCATCACCGCGCTGGCCCGCGACCACAAGCTCGTCGTCACGCTCGAGGACAACGGCGTCAACGGTGGTGTCGGGTCGGCGGTGTCGGCAGCGTTGCGCCGCAATGAGGTCGACGTGCCGTGCCGCGACGTCGGGCTGCCGCAGGAGTTCTTCGCGCAGGCCTCGCGCGGCGAGGTGCTCGCCGAGGTGGGCCTGACCGATCGCACCGTGGCCCGTCAGATCACCGGTTGGGTCGCCGCGCAGGGCGCCGCGGTGTCCGAGACCGAAGTCAGCGAGCACCTCGACTAGCGTTCGCCGAACCGGCGCGGGGCGTCAACGGCCGGTCGATAGGCTGATCGCATGAAACCGGTTGTCATCGTTCGCCTTTTGACGACGACGCTGCTGTGTGCGCTCGCGGCGTGCGCAACGAACGTCGCGACCGCGGTGGCACCGCAGTGGTCGGAGCTCGATGTCCGTGCCTACGCCGGTCGGGTTCCGGCGCCGGGCGCATTGATCGAATCGGTTCCGCTCGATCCGTCGCTGGGGGTCGCGGGCGCGGACGCTGCCTACCGGATCCTGTACGCCACGATCGACCAGCACGAGCGCCCGGCGGTGAGCACGGCCGTCGTGTTCACGCCGAAAACGCCTCCGCCGCCGGGCGGATGGCCGGTCGTAGCGTGGGCGCACGGAACCGTCGGCCTCGGCGACGACTGCACGCCGTCGGCCCGTCCACGCAGCGAGCGTGACGACGCGTACCTCACCCATTGGCTCGAACAGGGCTACGTGGTGGTCGGCAGCGACTATGCCGGCCTCGGCACACCGGGCCTGATGAGCTACCTCGACAGCGTCACAACCGCACGGGGCGTGGTGGATTCGGTGATCGCCGCCCACGGCCTCGGTCTGCCGTTGTCGCCGAAGTGGGCGGTCGTCGGCCAGTCGCAGGGTGGGTCCGCAGCGGTCGCCACCGCCCGATGGGCCACCGAGTTCAGCGCCGGTTCGGACCTGGACTTCCGCGGCGTCGTCGCCACCGGCACGCCGGCGAAGGTCGAGAACATCGTCAAACAGGCGGGCCCGGAGATGAACGTGCCTCCGCAACTGGGCTCGGTAGCCACCGCCTACACCGCCTACATCGTCGCCGCGCTGCGCGAAGCGCGCCCGGACCTCGACCTCGACCGCATTCTCACCCCGGCCGGTCGTGATGCCGCCGATCAGGCCGAAACTCAGTGCTTGGCAGAGCTTTCCGCGGCACTGACGGATGCCACCGTGCCGTCCTTCTTCTCTGCGCCGCTGACCTCGATCCCCGGCGCGACCGAGGCCGTCGACGCATTCATGGGCATTCCCGCCGACGGCTACGACCGACCGATCTTCCTCGGCGTCGGACTGCTCGACCGCGATGTCCCGCCGGAGCTCACGCTGCGCTTCGCCGACGCGCTCACCGCGAACGAACAAGACGTCACGCTGGAGGTCTACCCCGACGAGGACCATAGTGGCACGGTGCTGGCGTCGCTTCCGGATTCGACGCCGTTCCTCGCGCGTCAGCTCAGCTGACGGTTCGCACCGGGATCCGGTGCCACGAATCCAGCTAGGCTGCGACGATGGATGCCGAGTTGGAGCGCTGGAAAGCCGCGGGCCACTTTTTCGATTACCTCGGGTTCGAGATCTTTTACCGGATCGACGGCCCGCCGCTGGGTGAGGCGCCGACGCTAATGGCCGTGCACGGCTATCCGTTCAACTCTTGGGACTGGTCGCTGATCTGGCCAACGCTCACCGAACGCTTCACCGTCATCGCCCCGGACATGATCGGCATGGGCTTCTCGGCGAAGCCGGTCGCCTACGGCTACTCGGTGCCGGACCACGCCGACATGCACGAGGCGCTGCTGGAGCATCTCGGCGTCGAGCGGTGTCACGTCCTCGCCCACGACCTGGGGGACTCCGTCGGCCAGGAACTGCTGGCCCGCAGCGAATTCGGCCAACAGTCCTACGGGACGGTGCGATACCAGTCGATCACGTGGCTCAACGGCGGGCTGTTCAACGAGGCCTATACGCCGCGCGCCATGCAGAAACTCATGTCAGGAACCCCGCTGGGCGACTTGATGAGTCCCCTGCAAGGGCGGAGTTCGTTGTCGCGCAAGATGGTCGAGCGGACGCTCGACGAGTTGTTCGGCCCCAACACCAAACCGTCACGCGAGTTGATGGAGCGGTTCCACCAGATCCTCGAATACAACGACGGCAAGCGGGTGCTGCACAAGGTCGGTCGCTTCCTGGCCGACCGCTACACGAACCGCAACCGGTGGGTTCGCGCGATGCGCAGTACCCCGGTGCCCATGCGGCTGATCGACGGGCCGCTCGACCCGAACTCCGGCGCTCACATGGCGCGCCGCTACAACGAGGTGATTCCCGATGCGGACGTCGTGATGCTCGCCGACGACATCGGTCACTGGCCGCAACTCGAAGCGCCCCAGGAAGTCCTGCGGCATTTCCTCGCCCACGTCGAGACGGTGCGCGCGTAGGTCGGTCTCTACTCGCCCGGCTCCGGTGGTCGCTCGGCGAGCTTGGCGTCGGCCGCGGTCAACGCCTCGGCCAGCGCAGGCACCGTCAGGTCCCGCTGCCACGCCCGCGCGCCCGCGTCGCGCAGGAACGTGTCGACGACGGCCGCCCTGTCCTCGACGGGCTCCCAGTCCCAGCACAACCGGCGCACGGTGTCGGGGGAGAGCAGGTTCTCCGTCGGCACCGAAACCCGCTGCGACACTTCGGCGAGCGCGGACCGCACCGCCTCCAGCCGGGTGGCGGCCTCGGGTTTGCGCCTGGCCCATCGCGACGCCGGCGGGGGACCGTTCGACGGTTCCTGCGATTTCGGCAGGTCCTGGGTCGTGCGAGCCCGGGCGAGTGCGTCGAGCCAGACCTTCGCGCTGCGGCGCTGCCGGTTACCGCCGAACACCGGAAGTGCGGTCAACTTCTCGACGGTGTCGGGGTCGGTCGTCGCGGCGTTGATGATCGCCGAGTCCGGCAGGATCCGCCCGGGCGCGATATCGCGACGCTGGGCGATGTGGTCACGCGTGGTCCAGAGTTCGCGCACGGCGGCCAGCGTGCGCGCGTCGCGGACCTTGTGGATGCCCGACGTGCGTCGCCAACGATCCCGTCGCGTCGGGGCGGCCTCGAAGTTCTTCAGGTTCTCGAATTCCTGTGCCGCCCAGTCCGTCTTACCCTGCTCCTCGAGGACCGCGGCGATCGCATCGCGCAGGTCGATGAGCACCTCGACGTCGAGCGCGGCGTAGTTGAGCCAGTCGTCGGGCAGCGGTCGCTTGGACCAGTCGGCGGCGCCGTGTCCCTTCATGAGCTGCAGGCCGAGCAACCGCTGCACCATCGCGGCGAGGTTGACCTTCTCGTAACCGGCGAGTCGGCCCGCCAACTCCGTGTCGTACACCCGGACCGGCCGTATATCGAGTTCTGCCAGGCAGGGCAGGTCCTGGTCGGCGGCGTGCAAGACCCACTCGTCGGTGGCCAACACCTTCGCTACCGGCGCCAACGCTTCGAGGGGATCGGCGCCGTGGCTCACCGGGTCGATCAGCACGGTGCCGGCGCCGGCCCGCCGGATCTGGATGAGATACGCCCGGTTCGAGTAGCGGAACCCCGAAGCCCGTTCGGCGTCGACAGCGAACGGGCCTTGACCGGACGCTAAAAGATCTGCGGCCCTCCGGATTTCACTGACACTGGCCGATAGCTCGGGCACGCCGTCGCGAGGAGCCAGCAGCGGCGTCGCCTCCGGTTCGCCCGGTTCGGCCTCGGCCGCCTCGGCGATGGCCTCGTGGGAATCCGGCATCGTCAGGCGCGGGTGCGGGAGCCGAGGTCGGTGACGCCCTGAGGCGGCAGCCCGGCGGCGTGCTCGAGCACCTCACAGAACGCGTCGACATGCGGACCCAACTCGAGCGTCGTCGCCGTCCACGAGGCGCGCAGCTCCAACTGGTGCGCCCGGGGAGGGCCGGAGATGTCGCCGTAGCGCACCGACGTGGTGGCGGTGACGGTGCCGCCCAGCGCGGTGACGTGTTCGGCGCGCTCCTGCAGGGCGTCGACGAGCCAACTCCACGCGACCTCGGGCAGCAGCGGATCGACGGCCTCGCTGGAGTCCAGGTCGGCCTGGATGTAGGCGACGAGGCGCATGGTCCCGTCCCAGGCGTCGGCGCCCTCGGGATCGTGCAGCAGGATCAGCCGGCCGAATGCGTCACCCTCGGAGCGCTCCGGGACGATCGCCGTCTCGGGATGGCGGACCTCGGCGCCCAGCGCATAGCTGAACGGCGCCAGCCGCTGCGGCGGGCGGATCGGGCCGAGCTCGATCTCCGGTCGGACGGTGGTGGCATTCATCGCCGCCACCGCTTCGCGGAACTGAGCCGGTTCGGCGGTGGTCACGACGTTTCACGCTAGCCCATTCGAGCAGGTCTGTGCGCGTGGCGCGCCGATCTTGTACGGCACCGGTCCATCGAGGCGAAACGGGTGTCGCCCGCCCCTCATGGCAGCATTGACAGCGATGAACACACGCCGTGAGCTGCCCGACTCGCCATACCTGGCCGCCGCGAGCGGCCGCAAGCCAGGCCGCGTGCCGGTGTGGTTCATGCGGCAGGCGGGTCGTTCGCTGCCCGAGTACCGCGCGTTGCGGGCGAAGAACACCATGATGCAGGCGTGCTTCGACGCCGAGCTGATCACCGAGATCACGCTGCAGCCGGTCCGCAGGCACGGCGTCGACGCGGCGATCCTGTTCTCCGACATCGTGGTGCCGCTGCGGGCCTCGGGCATCGACCTGGACATCGTGCCCGACGTCGGCCCGGTGATCGCGCACCCGATCCGCACCGCCGGCGACGTCGCCGCCATGAAACCGCTGCAGCGCGAGCAGGTTGCGCCGGTGGCCGAGGCGGTCAGGATGCTGGTGTCCGAACTCGGTGACGTGCCGTTGATCGGGTTCGCGGGCGCGCCGTTCACGCTGGCGTCGTATCTCGTCGAGGGCGGACCGAGCCGCAATCACGAGCGGACCAAGGCGATGATGCTCTCCGAACCCGACACCTGGCACGCGCTGATGACCGCGCTGACCGACGTGACGATCGCGTTCCTGCAGGTTCAGGTGGATGCGGGTGTCGACGCGATCCAGGTCTTCGACTCCTGGGCCGGCACGCTGTCGCTGGCCGACTACCGCAGCTACGTGCTGCCCCACAGCACCCGGGTGTTCGCGACGCTGGCCGCCGCCGGTGTGCCGATGACGCACTTCGGCGTCGGCACCGCCGAGCTGCTGGGCGCGATGTCCCAAGCGGCTTCGGGGCACGGCGTCCCGGCCGTCGTCGGGGTCGACTGGCGCACGTCGCTGCCCGATGCCGCCGCGCGTGTGGTCCCGGGGACGGCGTTGCAGGGAAATCTGGATCCGGTGGTGCTGCTGGCGGGCTGGCCGGCGGCCGAGCGTGCCGCGCGCGCCGTCGTCGACGACGGCAGGCGGGCGGTCGACGCGGGTGCGGCCGGACACATCTTCAACCTCGGTCACGGCGTGCTGCCCGCCACCGATCCCGAAATCATCACCGAAGTGGTGGCGTTGGTGCACTCGCTGTGAGCGCTTCCTATTGTGTTGTCGGCGGCGGCATTTCAGGTCTCGTCGCCGCATACCGGCTGCGTGTCGCGGCGGGTCCCGACGCGTCGATCACGTTGTTCGACCCGGCCGACCGGTTAGGCGGCGTGCTGCGCACCGAGCGGATCGGCGGGCAACCGATGGACGTCGGCGCCGAGGCATTCGTCGCGCGGCGGCCCGAGGTCCCCGCGTTGCTGGCGGAGCTGGGGTTGGCCAACCGGCAGATCGGTACGACGGGCGTGCGGCCGCTGATCTACAGCCAGGCCAGGCTGCATCCGCTGCCCGCCGGCACGCTGCAGGGGATCCCGGCGCAGCCGTCGGCGCTGGCCGGGCTGGTCGACAACGCGACAATCGCCTGGATGCAGGGTGAACGCACGCGCCCGTTCTCGTGGCGACCCGGCGCCGACCCGTCCGTCGCCGAGCTGGTCGGCGACCGGTTCGGCGAGCAGGTGGTGACCCGGTCGGTCGAACCGCTCCTGGCCGGGGTGTATGCCGGCAGCGCGGCGTCGATCGGAGTGCGTTCGGCGGTCCCGACGTTGGCCGTCGTCCTCGACCGCGGTGCGGCCAGCCTCACCGACGCCGTCCGCGAAGCCGTGCCGCCGCCGGTCACCGCGTCGGTCTTCGGCGCGGTCGACGGCGGCTACCGGGTGCTGGTCGACGAACTCGTCCGCCACGCCGGGGTGCAGTGGCGTCAGGTCACGGTCGACGGATTGCACCGCGACGCGCGGGGCTGGGAGTTGGTCGACGACGAGGGCGGCCGCCACCACGCCGACGCGGTGGTGCTCGCGGTGCCGGCGCCGCGCCTGGCCCGTCTCGTCGCGGAGGTGGCTCCCCAGAGCGCCGCCGCGGCCGGACGCATCGCGGTGGCGTCGACGGCGTTGGTGGCGCTGGCGCTGCCCGGCGGTACGCCGTTGCCGCAGCAGTCCGGCGTACTGGTGGCTGGCGGTGAACGCCTGCGGTCGAAAGCGGTCACCCTGACGTCGCGCAAATGGGGGTCCCGCGGCAGCGTCGAGCTGGTGCGGCTTTCGTTCGGCCGGTTCGGCGACAACCTGGCTCGCAGCGTGGGCGACGAAGAGCTGCTCACGTGGGCCGCCGAGGACCTGACCACGCTCTTCGGTGTGAGGACCGAACCGGTCGACTACCACGTGCAGCGATGGATCGATGCGATGCCGCAGTACGGACCCGGTCATGGCGCGCTGGTCGCCGAGCTGCGAGCGGGCTTGCCGCCGACGATCGCCGTCGCGGGCGGGTTCCTCGACGGCATCGGTGTGCCTGCGTGTGTCGCGGCGGCGACGAGGGCGGTGGCGTCGCTGGTCACCGCGCGCGTGGCACGATAGAGCCATGGCCAAGCTCGACTACGACGCCCTCAACTCCACTCTGCGCTACCTGATGTTCTCGGTCTTCTCCGTGCGGCCGGGGGAACTGGGGGATGAGCGCGCGGCGATCGCCGACGAGACCGCGACGTTCCTCAAACAGCAGGAGGAGCGCGGCGTCGTGGTGCGCGGCCTGTACGACATCGCGGGAATGCGCGCCGACGCCGACTTCATGATCTGGACGCACGCCGACAGCGTCGAGGCTCTGCAGGCGACCTACGCCGACTTCCGTCGCACCACCGCCCTCGGGCGCGCGAGCAATCCGGTGTGGAGCAACGTCGCGCTGCACCGTCCGGCCGAGTTCAACAAGAGCCACATCCCCGCGTTCCTGGCGGGTGAGGAGCCGGGCAACTACATCTGTGTGTATCCGTTCGTGCGGTCGCTGGACTGGTACCTGCTGCCCGACGAGGAGCGCCGGCGCATGCTCGCCGAACACGGCATGGCGGCGCGGGGTTACAAGGACGTCCGGGCCAACACCGTCCCGGCGTTCGCGCTGGGCGACTACGAGTGGATCCTGGCGTTCGAGGCGCCGGAACTGCACCGCATCGTCGACCTGATGCGGGATCTGCGCGCCACCGATGCGCGCCGGCATGTCCGCGAGGAGACGCCGTTCTTCACCGGTCCGCGGATCAGCGCGGAACAGCTGGTCGATCACCTGCCGTAAAGCGCCTCGGGGGCGGCGCAGCGTCGTCCATCATGAGTCGATGAAGACACAGGTACTGCTCGGGGCCGGCCTTGTGGTTGGTGCGGTCGTGCTCGCGCCCAGCGGTTACGCGCAGGCCCCGGACAGCGAGCGGTGCGCCCCGCGATTCGGCCAGGTCATCGACATCACGGCCGGCGACATCGACTGCATCACCGCGTCCGACTACGCCGTGCAGTACAACCCGAACGGCGACAAGTATCAGGTCATCGGCCCGTTTACGTGTTACTCGGGTAACGCGATGACGGCGCCGTTGTTGTTCCAGTGTGTCGCCGACACCGAGGACCGCGCCGAGTTCGCCGTCTACCCGGCGTAGGCGATCAGCTCGTCGGCTTGAGCCGCAGCGAGATGGAGTTGATGCAGTAGCGCTGGTCGGTCGGGGTGGGGTAGCCCTCGCCCTCGAAGACGTGGCCCAGGTGGCTGTGGCAGTTGGCGCAGAGCACCTCGACACGGTGCATCCCGAGCGAGTCGTCGGTGCGCAGGATGACGGCGTCGGAGTCGGCGGGATCGAAGAACGACGGCCAGCCGCAATGCGATTCGAACTTCTCGGTGCTGCGGAACAGTTCGGCGCCGCAGGCGCGGCACTCGTAGATGCCCTCGGTCTTGGTGTCGGTGTACTCGCCGGTGAAGGGGCGCTCGGTGCCGGCCTCGCGCAGGACGTGGAACTCCTCGGGGGTCAGCTTCTTGCGCCACTCGTCATCGGTCAGCTGCAGTTTGGGAGCCGGTGTGGTCATGTCTCCACGCTACTAGTGCCCGCCCTGCGCACGAGTTCCTCCGCGTACGCGAAGGCGGAGTCCTCGTCGTCGACGTCGAATTCGCACAGATGCCTGGTGAGCCCATCGCGGAACTCGCCCACAATGAGCCGGGTCCACTCGTAACGCTCGCCGTCGTGGCCTATTGCTTCGCGCTCATGGCGACTCACCCCGACAGTCGGTGACAACCAGTGTTCGGCCGAATGCCACGAACGGACCGAGGCGACCATTGCGCAAAGGTCCTCGTAGCTCGCGCGCAGGTCGGCGACCGATCGGTCAGGGAAGCCGGATCGCGAACGGCTGGCGGCGTGCATGTCGGGGGTCGCCATCTCTCCGAAAACCCGGTCCCACTGCCGACGGTTGATGGCCATCAGGTAGTCGGCGATGTGGGCCGTGCCCTCGGCGACCGCGGCGCCTTCGCCTGCGCAATACCGGCGCGTGAGTTCTTGGTAGGCACCCTCGAAGTCGTCCTCGTCGAAGCGACCGTGATACAGAATCCGTCCGGCGTCATCGACCTCGTGGACAGTCAGGTAGCGAACCTCGAAACCGTCGTCGTTCGACCAGCGGGTCCAGCCGAGATGGAGGCGTTCGCCGCGTACCGCAAGGGTTTGGCTGTCGAACGACGTGTAGTCCTCGAGAATGCGGGCGAGTGCCCGGCGTGTGTCTCCGACCGGGTTCCCGGGCAGGCGGCGGTGATCGCCGAAGGCGAACGACTCGGCGGCGAGCGCGGCGGCGGCATCGACGTCCCGTGTCCGCATCAGAGCCCACAGGCGCTCGACGGTCCGAGTCGCCCGATTGGTCATTGCGAGCCGGCTGTTCGCAGATTGAACCAGTTCTTCGGCGTATGCGAATGCCGCTTCCTCGTCCTCGGGCTCGAACGCGCACATTGACGCCATTCGTCCGTTGCGGACTTGGAAGACCAGAAGACGCGTCCACGAGTAGCGCTCGCTGTCGCGACCGAACGCTTCTCGCTCGTGGCGTCCGATGCAGACCGTCGGCGATAACCAGCATGCCGCCGAATGCCATTGGCGTACCGTAGCCACCATCGCATTGAGGTCCTCGACGGTAGCGCGCAGCTCCGCTGCGGAACGATCGGGAAAGATCGATCGTGACCGGTTGTCGATGCGCAAGTCATCAGCACTGAGTTCACCGAAGACGCGGTCCAGTTCGCCGTTGTTCAGCGCGGTTGCATACTCGACACTCAAGGCGCCTGCTTCGGCGAATTGGGCGCCTTCGCCCGAAAGATACCGCTTCTCGAGTTCGCGGTACGCCATGAGGAAGTCGTCTTCCTCGTAGGCAGCATGAAAGGCGATCCGGTCGTCTGCGTCGATCTCGATGACGAAAAGGTAAGACGTCTCGTTCCCGGCGTCGTCAGACCACCGGGTATGCGCGAGTTGCAAGCGTTCCCCGCGAACCGCCAAAGTTCGAGCTTCGAAATGGTTGTACTGCCCTAACATTCGTCGCACGGCGGCTCTGAGCCCAACACGATCGATGACGGGATCGCCGCTCAAGCGCCGATGGTCGTCATAAACGAAGTGGTCACAGTAACTGGCGACGACGGCGTCGACGTCCCCGTTCTCGCTCGCTCGGAGGGCTCGAGCCCCTACTTCACATGCGCGGTTATGGACAGCCAGTCGGCTTGAGGCCGCCTGAACGCGTTCCTCGGCATAAGCGAACGCCGCCTCCTCATCGTCGACATCGAACTCACACGCCAACCGCATTCGGCCGTCGCGGATCTGGCACACCATCAACCTCGTCCACGCATACGGTTCGCCGTCGTGGCCCAGGGCTTCACGTTCTTGGCGTGAAACGGTCCAGTTGGGCGAAAGGTATCGCATCACCGAATTCCAGGTTCGGGCAGAATCGACCATGTTGCTCAGATGTTCGATGCTGGCGCGGAATTCGGCGCGAGAGCGGTCGGAAAATGCCGAGGCAGAGCGGTTCTCCAGACGCATATCGGGTGCTGTCAGCTCACCGAATAGTCGGTCGAAATCGCCCCTATTCATCGCGATCACGTAGTCGGTGCCCACGCGGCCTTCCTCGGCGTACGCTGCTCCCTCGCCGGCGTAGTAACGCTGTTCGAGCTCTCGGTAAGCTCCTTCGAAGTCGTCACCATCGAAGCGGCAGTCGTAGATGCACAAGCCCTGATCGTCGATCTCGGTTACATGTAACTGTGTTGTCTCGTTACCCGCCTCGTCCGACCACCGACTGTGGACCATGTACAAGCAGTCACCGCGCACAGCAAGCACGCGAAGATCGAAGCGGGTGTACTGACGAAGAACCCGCTCGATCGCTGCCCGAATGGCGTCACGACCCACGACCGGGTCACCGCTGAGGCGACGCCGATCGACATAAACGAATTCATCCGCGTACGCGGCCACGAGAGCATCGATGTCGTGATTCCGCAACGCGTCCCAGTAAGCGTCACCGAAGGCGGTGGCCCTGTTCTCAACCGCCAGCCGACTGGTGGCGGCCCGGATCCGCTCTTCGGCATACGCAAACGCCGCATCTTCGTCCTCGATGTCGAACTGGCACAGGGCCGTGATGCGGCCGTCTCTGATTTCGCCTGCGAGGAGGAACACCCACGTGTACATCTCGCCGTCGTGTCCGACCGCCTCCCGCTCAAGGCGGCTGACGCTCCAGTGCGGTGAAAGCCAGCAAACCGCTGAAGGCCAAATCCGTGATGACGAGACCATCGCGTCCAAGTGGCCCCAGCTGGTTCGCAGCTCATCGCCAGAGCGGTCCGGAAGTGCGGAGCGCGACCGGTTCTCGATACGCATCGCTGGCGCAGTGAGTTTCCCAATCACCTGGTCGTAGTCGCCACGGTTGAGGGCGGCGAACGTCGCAGCGGAGATCGCGCCGCCCTCAGCGAACGCCGCGCCTTCGCCGGCGTAGTACCTCCGTTCGAGTTCGCTCGTTGCGTCCTCGAAATCAGCCTCGTCGAACCGGCCCTGATAGAAGATTCGCCCCTCATCGTCGATCTCGTGAAGATGCAAACCGGCCGTTTCGTTTCCGGCGTCGTCCCACCAACGGCTCCATCGGAGCTCGAGTCGGTCACCGCGGACCGCCAGAGTGCGCCATTCGGCGTGTGGGTACTGCTCGACGAGACGAGCCGATGCGGCGCGCAACTCCGTCAGACCCGAAATCGGGTGACCGCTCAACTGCCGCCGGTCGTCGTAGGCGTACCGCGTCGAGTACTCGGTGAGGGCACCTTCGACATCTCCAGCCAGTCGTGCGCGCCAGGCGTCATCGGCCTTTTCGCTGGCTTGGTTCACGACTGCGAGCCGGCTGGCGGCGGCCCGAATCCGCTCTTCGGCATACGCGAATGCGCCTGCCTCGTCGATTTCGAACCGGCATATCGAGGTCAGTCGACCGTCACGAAGCTCGCCGGTGTGGATGCTCGCCCATTCGTAGTTCTCGCCCTCCAGTCCCACAGCTTCTCGCGCGAAGCGGAAAACAACCCAACTCGGTGACAACCACTCAACGGCCGACATCCACACACGAGTCGAAGCGACTATCGCATCGAGTTCTTCGAGCGTGCCGCGGAACTCGTTGGCGGAAAGTTCTGGAAACGCCGCATGGGAGCGATTCTGCAGTCGAAAGCTCGAAGCGATGAGTTCACCGAAGACTCGGTCGTAATCCCTCTCATTCAAGGCGGTTACGATCTCCGTCGTCACCGCCCCGGCTTTCGCGTATGCGGCGCCTTCGTCCGCGTAGAAGCGGCGTTCCAGTTCTCGGTAGGCGCCTTCGAAATCGTCCCCATCGAAGCGACCGTCGTAAATGACCAGGCCGGTGTCGTCGGCTTCAACGACGTGCAGATAGTGCGCCGCGTTGCCGGCTTCATCGAACCAATTGCTCCGGGCCATGGCGAGGTGTTCTCCGCGAACGGCATACACGTGAGCGTCGAATTGCGTGTACTGGTAACAGATTCGGGCTACCGCCGCCCGCATCGCCTCGCGTCCGACGATGGCGCCGCCAGCGAGGAGTCGGCGATCGTCGTAGACGTAATGATCGGTGTAAGTGGCGACCACGCCCTCGACGTCATGTAACCGCAGAGCCTGGATGACTCGCGGAAAGAATCCCGACGCCAAGTTCGCCACCGCAAGTCGACTGCTAGTCGACCCTATTCGCTCCTCTGCGTAGACGAACGCCGCATCCTCGTCCTCGACGTCGAACAGGCAACTGGAAACGAAGAGACCGTCGCTGATCTCGCTCACGGTCAGCCACGCCCAGGAATACCGTTCGTCGTCGGCGCCAATCGCCTCCCGCTCGATACGGCAGACTAGGCAACTATCGGTCAGCCAGAACCCCGCCGATGCCCATGTCCGCGTTGACATCATCGCGTTGAGATGGCTGAAGCTGGTTCTGGCATCGCCCACAACCGGGTCGGGGAACGCAAGATGAGAACGGTTCTCGAAATACATGTCGGGTGAGCTGAGCTCACTGAACGCACGGTTCAGGTCACCCCGGATGAGCGCCACAACGTATTCGGTTCCGATGGCGCCGACTTCGGCGAACGCCTGGGCCTCAGTGGCGTACCAGCGGCGATCAAGCTCTCGGTAGGCGCTTTCGAAGTCATCCTCGTCGAAGCGGATGTGGTAGACGATGCGCCCATCGTCGCGGGTTTCGTTCACGTACAGCGTCGTGGCGACGTTCCCGTCGTCGTTCGCCCACCTGCTCCACAGCAGATGTAGATGCCGGCCACGGACAGCGAGAACGCGGAAGTCGAACTGCGTGTACTGCTCGGATACACGCTGCATCGCAGCCCGCATCGCGTCCAAGCCGACGACGGGGTCGCCGCTGAGTCGCCTCCGGTCGTCGTATACGAATTGCTCCGAGAACCAAGCGAGGGCGCTCTCGACGTCGTGTTCCTTGGTTGCCCGGATGAACATGGGCAACAGTCGGCAGGAATCATTGTCGATCGCGAGCCTGCTGGCGGTGCCATCACCCGCGGAGGCTGACGCAACCCGAGCCGGTTCGTCCGAAGGAGCGACGTCGGGTTCGTCGATCAGCCCGACCGGGATCGACACCTCCTTCGCCGTGTACAGCGCCCGCGCATCCTCTCGGGCCGAACTGGCGCCCTTCGCGTCTCCCGCCTGGTCCAGCACACGGCTCAGCGCCAGACAGGCCTCGGCGTGGTCGAGCACGGTGTCGGTGTCGGCGGCGACGGCTACCGCGTCGCGAGCCATCACCACCGCCTCATCGTGGCGTCCCTGGGCCGAGAGAATCTCGGCACGCACCGCGCGCCATGCGATCGCCGTCTTGAGGTTGTGGCCGGCGAGGCGCTCGCTTTCGGTCGCGTAACGATCGGCCTCGTCGATACGGCCCTGTGCGAGAACCGATCTCGCCAACAGGGCAGCGGCCAGGCCGGCGTCGGCACCGACGCCCAACGCGCCCAGCCCTTCGCGGGCCGTCCGGAAATGTGGCTCGGCGGCGACGGGATCGCCGCTCATCGATTCGATGATCCCCGCGAACAGCTCCGTCTCCATCAACCCGTGCCGCAGGCCGAGGTCGGCGACGATCTGGCGAGCCTCGCCGAGCATCTTGCGCGCCTTGTCCGGCCGTCCTCGCAAGAGCTCCAATACCGCCAGATGGCGCAACGACGTCGCCTCGAGTGACGGCGCGGCCGTCGTCATTCGTTGCATCCGGACCACGTCCAGACATCGGCCACCGGCCTTCGGCACCGGACTCGGTCCCCACAACGCCGCACCTGGTGCGGCGCCCAACGCGGCGGTGATCTGTCGGTGGTCTCCGCTCCGTCGGGCCGCGATCAGCGCCTCGAAGAGGTCCACTTCACCGTCGCCGACGCGGCCCAGGCGCAGGCGTGCGCTGGCGCGTACGCGGTGCGCCTTGGCGAGTCCGGCCGCGTCGACGCGACGGGCGAATTCGTCGATCGCCCACTGAAGCCGCGCGTCATATTCCAACAGCCGCTCCGGATCGGTGTACACACCGAACTGGCACCGATAACACGTCGCCCACGGCGCCAGGCTCTCGCCCGCAATGCGTTCGAGCGCGTCGACGAGGGCGGCTCCTGAGGTGACGTCGCCGGCGGACAGCAGCGCCTCACAACCCGTCAGCAGGAGCTCGGCGTGTACACCCTCGTCGGCCGCCGCCAGAGCGGCACCCCGCGCAGCCTGGGTGCCCGCGGAGACCAACTCGTCGCGGTCGAGCGCTCGCCGCGCGGACGCCGAGTAGTGCTGGGCGGCCTTCAAAGCCAACCCGTTCGTGTGCTCGTCGAGTAAGCCGAGCTCGCTGCGATAGGTGTGCGCGGCTTCCAAGTGTCGGGCGATCATCTCGTCGGCTTCGAATGCCACGCTGGGGCCGCCTGATCCGATCCAGTCGGCCAGCCGCTCATGGAGCTCCGCGCGGTCCGACTTCAACAGTCGCCGGTATGCGACGTCGCGGATCAGCACGTGATGGAACCGCCATACGGCTTCGTCGCCGACGTACGTGCCTGTGGGCTGCGCTAGTTCGAGACGCCGGAGTCGGTTGAGCGCCAACTTGATTGAATCTGGCCGACCACCGGCGAGTGCTTGGACCATCCCGACGGAGAAGTCACTGCCGACCACGGAGGCGATCTCGAGTATGCGTCGGTCGCCGGTGTCGAGCCGTTCCAATCGCGATGCGAGCAGGGCGTGGATCGTCGGGGGGATGGCGATCGCATCGACGTCGATCGTCAGCCGCCACCCGGTTGGTTGCTCCACGAGAACGCCGTCGTGCGCGAGCATTCCGACGAACTCCCGGACGAACAGGGGATTGCCGCCGGTGGATGCGGGCAGGCGATGCAACAGCTCGGGCGGCAAGTTGGTGGCCCCGAGGACCTTCGCGGCGAGTTCCGCGGTCGCCGCGGCATCGAGCCCGTCGAGATGGATCGTGTCGGTGACCCACCGGCTGGCGGCGACGAGGTCGGGGCGGGACTCGCGCAGCTCTGGACGAGCCAACGCCAGCACGAGCACGGGCACGTCTTTGATCCATTCGACGAGATGCTCGATGAAGTCGAGCAACAGGCTGTCGGCCCACTGGATGTCGTCGAATACGAAGATGACGGGCCCGCTCCACGCCAGCACCTCGACGAATCTGCGCAGTGCCCAGAAATTCTCTTCGACCGAGCCGGGAACTCCGGTCGCCAGGCCGTTGAGGTCGCGTAGCAGACGATCCCGCTCGGAGACCCCGGCCGCAATGTCGATTTCGAGATCGCGGGCCCGTAACATCTCGACAATCGGTGCGAGCGCCACCGTCCCCTCGACCGCACATCGAGCCTGAAGAACGCACGCATCCGTCTGCGCCCCCATGAATTCCGCGGCCAGCCGGCTCTTGCCGACCCCCGGGTCGCCGATGACCGTCACCAGTCGCGCCGCGCGCGCCGCGATCGCATCGTCGAGTACGCCGTGAAGCCGCTGCACCTCCTGGGACCGACCGACAAACGCCACGGCGTCGGACGTTTCCGTTCGCCGTCCGAGCCACTGGTACACCGCGACGGGCGCCTGACGCCCCTTCACCTGTACCTGTCCGAGCGACTCGTAGCCGTATCGACCCCGCGTCGCCCGCCACGTCTCCTCGCCGACCACCACACGGCCGCGCGGACATTCGGCCTCCAGGCGAGCGCCGACATTCAGGGCGTCACCCACGAGGTCGGCGTCGCCCGCCCCGACGACGACCTCACCGGTGTTGACGGCGACGCGCAGCGCCAGTTCCGTTCCATGCGCTGTGGCGACCTGAGCGGCGAGGTCGACGAAGCGCTCCTGCAACTCGACCGCGGCGTCGACGGCGCTGAGCGCGTCCTCGGCGCCGACCTCGGGGACGCCCCAGACGGCCATGAACCCGTCTCCGATGTACTTTGTGACGCCCGCGCGGTGCCGCTGTGCCGTCGACCGCAACAGGTCGTGGTATCCGCCGATGACCTCGCGGGCCGTCTCGGCGTCGACCCGTTCCTCGAAGGTGGTCGATCCGGCCAGATCGGCGAACATCACCGTCACCGTCTTGCGTGCCGGGGCCGCGGCCGCAAGATCGGATGCGGGAGTTACCTGCTCTCCCAGCGGCGTTCCGCAGCCGCGGCAGAACCGCGCCGTCGGCTTCGCCTCCAACCCGCACGTCGTGCAGACCCGTGCCAGCGATCCGCCGCAGCCCTCGCAGAAGCGCGCGTCCTCTTCGTTCGTCGTCCCGCAGGAGGCGCAGCTGCGGCGGCTCTCGGCCATGCTCAGTCCGGGCCCAGCGAATAGGCGTCGTGGTCTTCGAGAGCGGCCACGGCGCGGTGGAACATCCCGCGGGCCAAGCGCTTGTTGCGGTCGTTGACGATCTCGATGCGACCCTCGGCCGCGACGGGATAGATGAAGCACAAGGCGATGGCGATTCGGTAGTCGTGCTGCAATTGTTCTGTCGGGTAGTCGATTCCGTGTTCGGCGAGACGGCGTTGATATCGGGCGAGCAACTCGTTCTCGCAACCACGGCGCGTCTCGGGAGTGAGGCTCTGACTCAGAAAGTAACCGACGTCGTAGGCGCCGCGACCCTTGTTGATGACCTGCCAGTCAAGCACCGTCAGTGCCGGGTCTGCGGCGCTGGTGGCGAAGAACATTTGATCCAATCGGAGATCGCCGTGCAGGAAAGTCTGAGGTCGACGAGAGACCTCCTCGAGTAACCACGGGACTAGCGTCGTGAACCGGTCGCCGTAATCACGGGCCGCCGGCGTCAACTCCGGGCCCAGGCGCTCGACGCACTTGGGCCAGGCAGCGTCGTAGTTGGTGATGAGCACCTGGGGAAACGGCGCATCGGTGTGCACCTTCAGCCACGGCAGCGACGCGAGGCGATCGTTCTCCCACCAGTAGGTGTGGTGGCGGGCGATCTCGTCGATGACGATCTCCGCGTCGGCGACAGAGCAACCGACGAGCTGGTCGGCCTTGCGGAGTCGGCCCAGGTCTTCGAGCACCAGGACGAAATCGTGAGTCGCCTCGTCGAAGGCGGCGAAATACGGACGCGCCGGCGGCAACGGATTCGCCACCCCGATCTCCTGGTAGAACCGCACCTCCCGGCGGTAGAACTCGAGGTCCTCGCAGAGATGCGTCCGGGCGATGGCGTCCAGCGTCGGAAGCTTGACCACGACCGTCGGCGGTAGGTTCGGGTCGCCGTCGAGATGGGCTCGGTAGAGGCGACCGAGAAGTCCGACCCCGATCCCGAACTGCTCGAGCTTGCAGACCCGGACATCGGCTTCGAGAACCTCGCTCAACCATCCCGCCGTGATGGACTGCGGATCTACCGGGATTCTCGGCATATCGCGCCTCCCCTGTAGACCCCGTGAGCGAAACCAATCGTACGAGATCGGAGGCGCATCAGCACTGGTTATAGCGGCCGAGCCGCGAGCTGGAACGTTGCGTTGGCAAATACTGTCGCAGCCGTCACGCCGAAGATTGCAGTAGGGGCTGTAAGCACGGCGGGGCGCACAGCCCTCAGCGCAAAATCGGGCTCGATCCGCTCAGCTGATCGGCGGTGCGACCGGCCTGGCCGGTTCCGTCGAGGCGCCCGGATCCGAGGGTGACTTTTTCAGCCAGGTCGGGTCGATGCCGCCGTCGAGACGCCCCTCCGCCTTGGCGTCCAGATAGCGGAAGTAGAGCACCGAGAAAACGACCACGAGCATCAGGCCCCACCCGTAGGTGAACTTCATGTACTCGAGGAACCGCCCGGTCGTCGGCCAGTGCCCGAGCAGCCAGCGGTCGGCGCTCATGAACCCGTAGATGGCAAGCCACGCAGGCCAATTGCGTAGCACCGAGTTCGGCAGCACCACCGTCATCAGGAACGGGAACAGCATCATCGAGTAGTAGCCCTGTCCCAGCGACAGCACCAGGAACGACGTGATCAGCAGCACGCCCGACGATGTGGCCATCCAGAACAGCGGGTCGCGGGTCCGGTAGTACTTGTACAGCAGCCACAGCGAGATCACCGCGATGATCGCAAAGGCAATGCGCAGCAACAGGATCAACCACGTGGGCAGCCCGTAGTAGATGCCGTTGCCCGCGATCGAGCTGTTGAAGTAGTCGCGGGTGGTCATGATGTAGGGCACGGTGCGCGTGAAGAAGCTCATCGGGTCGCTGATCAACGGCCACGCGGCGACGTTGAACGCCAGCGGCACCGCGATCGCGGCGACCAGCGCCCGCCACTGGCGGTTCAGGAGCGGCAGCAACAACAGCGGCGCCAGAAGAGGTTTGACGACCAACGTCAACCCGATCGCCGCGCCTGCCAGCCACTCGTGATTGCGTTTACCGTCGAGAAGCCAGCGGAAGAACAGCACCTCCGCGAGCAGGATGCAGCCGTTGATGTTGCCGAAAACCAGTGTGTTGATCACGCTTTCGGTGCAGAACATCGCGGCCAGCAGCGCGGGCAGCGCGACCGAGCGGAAGCCGTAGCCGAACAGTCGGACCAGGAAGTAGGCGGCCAGCACGATCGCGATCGTGTTGAACGTGATGAACCAGTACCGCGACGCGTCGACGGGCAGATAGCCGAACGGCGCCATCAACAACGTGCCGCCCGGGGGATAGAGGTAATGCGGGTCGACGTGGTTGAAGTGCTCGTTGTAGATGTCCCAGCCCATCTTGAAGTTGACGACCGCCCGGTACACGGGGCCGTAGTCGTCGGTGATGTAGCCGTTGGTCGCCAGGACGTAGCTGCGGTGAATGATGAACAGGATCGCCAGCGGCCACAGGATCACCTTCAACACCGACGCCACGCTGGGCGGGGAGGTTCGCGGCCGGAACGGGGCGGTCACAAGATCGCGCACGACCGCACGGTACCCGACCGCCGTCGGCAACCGGCGTCAGGCAGGGCAGAACGTGTCGGTGTCCGGCAGTTTGCCGCTGTCCAGGTAACCGAGGACGGGCGGCAGTGCGCACGGCGAGTAGATCGAGGCGCCATGCCCGATGCCCTGCCACATGACCCGCTTGTTGGCCGAACCTGCGTTGATCACCGACGCCGCGACCGCGGCGACTCCTTCGTTGCCGACGATCGGATCGTTCTGGGTCCCGAGCAGCAGCACCGGGATCTTGAGGTTCTTCGGCTCCTCGGGCGTGGACCCGCTCGGCCAATTCAGGCAGTTGACCAGGTTGAGCGCCCCGACCGTGCCGAACTGCGGATAGAGCTTGTCCCAGGCCACCACCAGCTCGCGCACGCGGTCCGGGGTGGGCCGGTTCAGCGAATCGCTGCAGCTGTTGACGAATTGGCCGTCGGTGTCGCGCAGGCTTTCGGCCCGCGCGATCAGGTCGGTGAACGGCCCAGGATCACCCGACTGCGCGGCGGCGATCGCGGCGGCCAGCGCATTGCCCGACTCGACGCGGTCCCCGCGCGGGTAGGCGAGCGTCGTGGCGATCGCGTTGGCCACCGTCGAGACGGCGGCGCCGTTGGGGCCACGACCCTGGCGGGCGGCGGACAACAGCGCGTCGACCGCCGCCTTGGGGTCCGGGCTCAGCGCACAATTGGTCGCGGCGCACTGCGCGGCCCAGGCGTTCAGCGCGGCTTGCTCGCCTTTGACGCGCTGCTCCATCGCGGCTTCGGCGGCGATACCGAGCGGCAGCGGGGAGTCGAGCACCAGCCGCGCGACTTTGTTGGGATGCGATCCGGCGTACGCCAGGGCGACCTGCGCGCCGTTGCCGACACCCAGCAGCGCGAGGGCGGGCGCATCCCAGGTGCTGCGCAGCCGCTCGATGTCCTCGGCGGCGTGTGAGTTGTCGTAGGCCGAATCGCCGGGGGCGATGGTGTCGGTGCAACTGGTCGTCGCGGTCTGCACGATCGCGCCCAGGTTCGCCACCGGATCATCGCCGGACTGGAACTGCGCCTGGTCGAGCATTTCCTGGCGGTCGAACAGGTCGCGGCAGTCCAGCGCGCCGGACATGCCCATGCCGCGGCGGTCGACCGCGACGATCGGATGGGTGTTGAGCAAATCGGCGCCGGAACGCGACAGCCACACCGGCAATTGGATGGACGACGGCAGATCGCTTCCGGTCGTCATCACCAGCGGGCCGGCATCCTCGGGGGTCTGCGCAACGCGGGCCCGCACCACGCCGATGCTCACCGAACCCGATGCGCCGTTGATCGGGTCGAGGTCGGCGTCGTAGGTGGCGCAGTCCAGCGTCACACCCGGGACGGGGGGAACGGCGGCGTCGCTGAACACCCGCGAGGTGCACTCCCGCCAGGCCAGGTCGTTCTTCGGCGCCTCGACAGCCGGCGGACCCTCGGCCGTCTTCGTCGTTTCCGGCTCGCCCTGAGGCCCCGCCCCGGAATCGGTGGCGAAGCGGGGATTGGCGGCGAGGCCCGGCGAACAGGCCGCGACGACGGCGGCGACGGATGCCAGGCTGAGTAGCCCAACCAGCTGACCACGCCGATGCATGCCGACCACAGTACTGATACGTGCCTCAGCCAACCCGGACGTAGCGGGTGTAAAGATAGCCGTCGTCGTCGGTCAGCACGTGCGCCGGGCGCATCCGCGTCTGCACCTCGCCGGGGCCGGTCGCGATTCGCGGCGCCTTGCCTCCGACCAGGAACGGCGCCACCGTCAGGCACAGCTCGTCGAGCAGATCGCGCTCGATGAGCAGGCTCAGTATCAGCGGACCGCCCTCGGTGAGCACCCGGAACAGCTTGCGTTCGGCCAGTGCGTTCAGCGCGGTCTCGGCGTCGACCTCGTCGGGTTCGGGACCGGAGGCGTCGATCACCTCCGCGAGGGCGCCCAGTCGCCGGCGGGTGTCGTCGCAGGCCGCGGTGCTCGTCAGGATCAGCGGCGGCGCCTCGGTTCGGGTGAAGAACCGGGCGTCCGGGTCGAGATTGCCGGAGCGGGTGACGACAGCGATCGGCGGCACCTCCGCCTGGCCGCGCGCCTGTCGGGCGCCGCGCTGCGGGACGGGTACCTGGGCGCCGGAGTAGTTCTCGGTGCGCACCGTGGCGGCGCCGACGAGGATCACGTCGGCGGCAAAGCGCATCTGCTCGAAGATGCTGCGATCGCCGGCCCCGCCGAGCGCCGCCGTCTTACCGCCGGCGGTCGCTCCGCCGTCGACGCTGGCGATCATGTTGCCGCGCACCCAGCACCTGTGCAGGTCGGAGGGGTAGGCGTAGAAGTCCGCGAGCCTCCCGTCGGGCCCCTCGATCGGGGCGCCGTCGGGCCCGAGCACTGTGAACTGCGCCGCAGCGGCGGTATCGGGCATGAAGACGATTGCAGCACGTCGATAGGGTGCGTGCATGCATGGGTCCGGCGCAGTGCGGCATCTGGTCGACCGGCACCCCGACGTCACACCGGACCGGCTGATCGCCCAGCTTGTCCCGCCGCCGACGTTTTCCGACGTCAGCTTCGACAGTTACCTCCCCGACCCCGCCGAACCGTCCCAGGCAGCGGCCGTGCAGTCGTGTCTCCGGTTCTGCGATCAGGCGGAGGGCAGGCGGGCCGGCAAGAAGAAGCTGTTCGGTCGCCGCGAGGTGCTGCCCGGTGTCGGGCTGTACCTCGACGGGGGCTTCGGGGTCGGCAAGACGCACCTGTTGGCCTCGTCGTACTACCGGCTGCCCGAACCCAAGGCATTCGCCACCTTCGGTGAGTTGACCCAGCTGGCAAGCGTTTTCGGGTTCGCCGAGTGCATCGAGCTGCTGGCCGACTATGTGGTGGTGTGCATCGACGAGTTCGAACTCGACGACCCCGGCAACACGACGCTGATCTCGCGGCTGCTGTCGCAACTGGTCGAACGCGGGGTGTCGGTGGCCGCGACGTCGAACACCCTGCCCGAGCAACTCGGTGAGGGGCGGTTCGCTGCGCAGGACTTCCTGCGCGAGATCAACACGCTCGCAGCCATCTTCGAGACGGTGCGCATCGACGGGCCCGACTATCGCCACCGCGACCTTCCGCCCGCACCCGAGCCGCTGAGCGACGGCGAGGTCCGTGAGCGCGCCGAGCGGTCGTCGGGTGCGACGCTCGACGACTTCGACGCGTTGTGCGCGCACCTGGCCACCATGCACCCGTCGCGCTACCTGACGTTGATCGAGGGCGTCGGCGCGGTGTTCCTCACCGGCGTGCACACCGTCGACGACCAGAACGTGGCCCTGCGTTTGGTCTCGCTGACCGACCGGCTGTACGACGCGGGCATCCCGGTGGTGGCCTCGGGCGCCAAACTCGACACCATCTTCAGCGACGAGATGCTCGCCGGCGGCTTCCGCAAGAAGTACCTGCGCGCGACGTCGCGGTTGCTCGCATTGTCCAGGGAAGGCACCGAACTCGGCTGACCGTCTCCGCGCGAACAGACATCTACTTTCGGCTCAATTACGCCAGATTTTCGCCTGTTCGCGCTTGGAGGTCGAGCACCATCACGTAGTCATTCTCGATGGCCGCGCCCAACAGGAACGTTTTCGTGCCGGTGACGACGAAACCGTGCTTGGCGTAGAACCGCTGCGCGCGCTCGTTTTGCTGGTTGACCCCGAGCCAGACCGCCGCGGCACCGAGATCGGCGGCCTTGCGCACCGCGGCGGTCATCAACGCGGTCGCCACGCCGGCGCCATGGTGGTCGGGCAGCACGTAGATCTTCGAGATTTCGACGGCGGGGCGGGATTCGACGGCGCGTTGGACGTCGGGGTCGTCGGGCACACCGCGAATCAGCATGGCGTAGCCCGTGATTGAGCCGTCGGCATGTGCGACGAACATCGCTCGGTCGGGGTCGACGAGGTAATCGCGAAAGCGGGACTCCGACAGGTTCTCGTCGATGAACGCCGCGACGTTGTCCGGTGTCGCCGCGGGGGGACAGGCCAGTGGAAAGGTGTGGGCAGCGACGTCGGCGAGTTCGGCCAGGTCGGCTTCGACGGCCGCCGTGACGTCAATGCCCAACGGCGACTACACGTTCCACTGCGCCAGGTGCTCGCCGGTGAGCCTGTCGAGCAGCACCACGTTTGAGACCAGATCGCGATAGCAGTCCCAGAACACCGCACCGCTGACCGTGGAGCCGGCGGGCGCGTTGTTCAGCTGCGGTTGCAGGGCGTCCGGGGCGTCGGTGTTACGCGGTTCGTAGCTGTCGCCCGTCGCCGTCACGCCGCGGAAACTGTAGGTGATCGACTGGGCGTACGGCGTCGGCACCTGAACCGAATGCACCGTCACCCAGGCTCGCCAGACCTGCTGACGCGGCGGCCGCGGGGGATAGCCGAAGCCGGGTGGGATCGGGGACGGATCCACGCTGTGCACGGTGATATCGGCGATCAAGCCCTTGAACTTCACCTGCAAGGTGTCGCCGAGCCGGCCGATCGGAGCGGTCACCGCCGACGCGGGTGCAGCGACGATCCCGGCGGCGGTCGCCATGGCGACCACGAGGAGCACGAACCAGCGACGCATCCCCGCATGATCGCACACACTGAAACGTGTTACAGACGCTTCCAGGTCAGGACGCCCAGGGTCCGACGCCGCCGACCCTGTCGATGCGGATCCGAGTCGAGAATCCGGGCGGCGCATCCTCCGGCGGGAACGCCGGTGACCAGCGTGGCGTCAGCACCCCGCCCGATGAGGGCGCGGGCGGCGTCGTGCAGTCTCACGCGAGGCTCTACCGCTGTGCGGCGATTCCTCCCTCAGGCGGCCTCGAGGCCCAGCAGCGTCGACTTGGCCCGCGGGCCGCCGACATACTGGCCGGCCGATCCGTCCGAGCGGACGACGCGATGGCAGGGGATCACCACCGGCAGGGGGTTGTGGGCGCACGCGCTTCCGACCGCCCGCACGGCGCGGGGGTTGCCGACGGCGGCGGCGACGGATGCGTAACTCTCGCGCCGGCCGTATCCGATGTCGCGGAGGTGCTCGATCACGCTGCGGCGGAAGCCCGCCGCGAGTCGCAGGTCGACGGGCAGCTCGAATGCGGTGCGGCGCTTGGCGAAATACTCGTCGAGTTGACGCGCGACGGCGTCGAGCCGGTCCGGAGCGCGCAGGATGCGCGGGCTGACCGTTTGCGCCAACCGGTTGAGCACGTCGTCGTGTCCCTCGATGTCGAAGGCGACGCGAACGAGCCCGACGGTGGTGGCGGCCAACAGGAGCGGGCCGACGGGGCTGTCGATGGTGCGGTAAGCGATGTCGAGTACGCCGTCGTCGTCGGCGGTATGTTCCAACCGACTGTGCAAGCGGTCGAGCGTGTCGGCATCGGGGTTCAGCTGCGCGAAAAGGTTGGGGGTCATGGGCTTTGGTCCTCACGGTAGATCTTGCGGAGACTCTTGATGCCGTCGGCGGCGGCGCGGCGCGCGGCGTCGGGGGAGTTGCCGAGCAGGTCGGCGATCTCGGCGAACGGTAGGCCGGCAATGTGGTGGTACGCGACGGCCTGGCGCTGCTTGGTGGGCAGCCGGGCCAGGGCGTCCCACAGGTCGGGGTCCCGGGATGCGGGGTCGCCCCGGGGCGCCGCCCGGTCCGGCAGGTTTTCTGTGGGCGTGGGTCTGCGGGAGCGGGCCCGGCCGACGTCGAGGGCGCGGCGGTGGGCGATGGTGACGAGCCAGGCCTCGACATTGGCGTCGGCCGGCAGTTCCGGGTAGGCGCGCAATGCGGACAGGAACGTCTCGGACCAGGCGTCGTCGGCGTCCACGGGACCGACGACGGCGCGACAGACCCGGAGCACGGTCGGGCCGTGCTCGGCCACCACGTCTTCGAACGGTCGCACCCTCACATCACGAAGACGTCCGAGTGTCGACCGATGTGAGATCACTCCTTGGTGAAGGCCTGTAACGCGTCGAGAAGTTCGGTTTCGAACCGGCCCTTGTCGACGCCGACACGGTGCAGAGGCCCGTCGTCGGGTTCGGCTTCCCACAGCGCCAGCAGGATGTGCTCGGTGCCGACGTAGTTGTGTCCCAACCGAAGTGCCTGACGGAAGGTCAGTTCGAGCACCTTTTTCGCGGCGGTGTCGAACGGGATCAACGCGGGCGGGTCGCCCTGGGCCCGCGCGGGAAGGGAGACCACCTCCGACACGGCATCGGAGTCGACGCCCTGCGCGGCGAGTAGCTTGGCGGCCAACCCGTTTGGATCTGTGAACAATGCCAGCAGCAGGTGATCCGATCCGATCTCGGAGTTGCCCGCCGCGTGCGCGAGGTTCTGGGCCTCCACGACGACGTTGCGCGCGCGTGGGGTGAACCGGCCGAAGCCGGCGTTGGGGTCGAGGGGGTCGGCGTCGGACGGCGTCTTCGGGACGAAGCGCTTCTGTGCCGCCTGCTTGGTGACGCCCATGCACTTGCCGATATCGGTCCACGAGGCCCCCGAGCGGCGGGCCTGATCGACGAAGTGACCGATCAGATGGTCGGCGATCTCACCCAGCGACTCGGCCGCCAGCACCGCGTCGGTCAGCTGGTCGAGGGGTTCGGAGTGCACGGTCTTGATGACGTCGATGAGGTCGTCGAGCCGGACCGGGTTGGTGATCTTGGCGGGCTGCATCATGCCGTCAACCGTAGGTTGACGATAGGGTCGCGTCAACTGTTGGTTGACGATCGCGGATAGCCGCGCTTCACCGTCCGGTCGAGAATGCCCAGCGTCGCGCGCAGCGCGCTCTCCGACACGACGGGGAAGATGCCGGCGTCGCGCCAGTGCTGGTCGATGTCGGACCAGTCGTAGAACGACGTCACCAGTGTTTCGTCGGCGGTGGGTTCGAGGCGGTAGCCGTAGACGTGGCCCACCTGCGGCCGAATACGGCCCAGGATTGTCCACGAGATCAGGCGGTCCTGCTCGAAATCGCGGATCGAGACGGTGACGTCGTACTTGCCCATCGGGAAGTCGTTGAGCGCTTCGCGATCCATGTGGACGACGAAACTGTCGCCGGCCGCGCGGACCGGCTCGCCCTCGGCGTCCTGCAGCATTCCGGTGGCGTCGATCGCGACGTGGCCATGGGGGTCTGTCAGGACGGAGAAGATGTCGGACGCCGGTGCGGCGATGGTCCGCTGGACTTCGATGCGGTCGGTCATCAGCAAATCATGCCCTGGATGGCAAACGCGCCCGAAGCCGTTTCGAGATTTGCGGTCGGGGTATTCGCCAGTTGCTATGCGCAACCATGTGGACCCGGCTCGCGTTCAGTCCGCCCTGCTGCGGCGCGCGATCACGTTCATCAACGAGAACGCCCACAGGGAAATAACACTCAGAGATATTGCCACTGCCGTCAATGTGACGCCGCGCTCGGTGCAATATGCGTTTCGTCGTCACCTCGGCACCACGCCGCTCGAGTATCTGCGCGGCGTCCGACTCGATCGGGCCCATCGCGAACTGCAAACGGCGGACCCGCGCAGCGACACCGTGATGGCGATCGCGGGGCGGTGGGGATTCACGCACGCGGGCCGGTTCAGCGGCGTCTACAAACGCACCTACGGAACGCCGCCGAGCGAGACGTTGCGCGAGTGACGGCTTATCTCGGGAAGAATCCTTCGCGGGTGTAGAAGCCCGGCTGCCATCCCCGGGCGCCGAGGCACAGCATCGGACGACCGTCGGGGGACTGGGCCGACGCTTGGGGCTTTGGGCACGGGGCGCCGACGTCCTGGACGCCGAAGAGTTCGTAGGAGGCCTGCCAGAATCCCTGGTTGGTCGGAATCGGCGGCCATTGGTTCTCGATCCAGCGGCATTGCAGGACTTCGCCGCCGGGGCCGCGCCCGAAGGTGAAGCGCTCGAGGTTGAAGCACGGCCCGGTGAGGTGGGCGTCGTAATTCATGCCCGGGACGTCGGTGGCGTACCGACCCGGTGTGTCGGGATGGTCGTTGTCGTCGGCGGAGGCGAACGGTGCTGCGCAGATGGCGGCGCCCGCGAGTGCGGCGGCGGCGAGCAGTTGGCGAATCATGTCCCACCCTCGTGTCATGACCGGTCGGTCTTCGCAAAGCGTAGTTGGTGGCCGTCGGCGGCCGGGAGCTTTCCCTGCAAGTGAAGATCAGTTGTAAGTCGCGAAGCGCTATTACGGAACTGTCCTCCACGGGGTTACCGCGAGCTCAGGCCCACTGCCGGATCATGGCATCGTGATCTGTGTCGTTGTGGTAGGCGTGTTCATCGCCGTAGTCGGCTCAGTGCTGCTTCGCCGAACCGCAGACGGATCAAGCAAGCGGTGCCCGGAGTGCGCCGAAGCTGTTCTTTTCGACGCGCAGGTTTGCAAACATTGCGGACACCGATTCGATGCGACGGACGCGGAAGGAAATTCCGCCGGAGGCGCCGGCTCAATTAACGCAACGAAAGGTCAAGTGCCACAACTGCGGTTCCATCCAACAAGAAGCCCTGAATGTGACGCTAGGCGTGTGCGACAACTGCGGTGAGACGATGAGACTCAAACGGGAACGTCCTGCCCCGCCGCCCGGAGGTCAAGCGAGGCGAACGGTCCGTTGCTCGCTGTGTGACACCGCGCTACAGATGCCTTTCGCTGCTACGCGGTTTCGATGCCCCAGGCGCCGAGAAACTCTGACCGCCCCGCCGCCGTGACCGGCGAGTAGGGTTGCAAGGGCCAACGCGAGTCAGGAATCTACGCTCGAGTATGGGCGGGGCCGAACAACAAGTGGGACGCAACCTGGCGGGACTGCTTCCGCATTATGCTGGTCGGGTTTTTCGGGCTAGTCGGGCGACTTTGCGAAACTTGTTGCGAGGCCCCGCTTATGGCTAGGCGCGGGAGGGTGATCGGCAGGTCGACTATCTTTCGCACGCGTAGGCGGCGGCGGCGTGCTTTAGAAGCAGAACCGCGTCGGCCGCGGTGGTGTGCGCGTCATCGTTGAAGGCGTGTAGGTCCGGCCAGTTCATTGCGTCGGCGGAATTGGCCTGCCGCAGCAGTAGTGATTCCAGTCGATCGACCTGCTGTTGCGCCGCGTAAGGATGCCCGCTGTGCCAGTAACCGGCCGCGGCACGTAGCGCTCCTCCCAGGCAGAAGCTGCATGGGGCGGCCACGGGCTCGGTGTGTGTCCGGTAGCCTCCCGCGCCGACGTGCTCGGTGCGCACCCGCACCCAGTGGCCTGGCGAGTCGACTGCCGGGTGCACCTGAGTGCCATCGGCGTCGCGGTAGTAGGCGCCTTGGGTCCACCCGCCGTCAGCCTCGATGAGCGCCAGGGCGCCCTCGATCACCTCTCGGTCGGTATTCATGTCAGCCATACCTTCAAAGTACGAAGTGGGGAAGCGTAACAACACGGGGTTGGCCTCCAGGGTTTTGGGGGTTAACCCCCCTAAACACGCATGTGTACGTCGTTGTTAGTCGTACATTCCCTGGAAGAAGGAATGGAGCCTGCCACCGGCGGTTGGTTCACCCCAAGGCACTGGTTGCATGACGCGGCGCAACTCGGGGACATCCAGGATTGCTACTGCAATGGATTGGCTACTGCAATGGATATGGCATGGCAGTTAGATAGGTGAGCTAGATACAGCCGTAATCCTGCACATACTGTGGTGCGCGATACTGGGATTGAACCAGTGACCTCTTCCGTGTCAGGGAAGCGCTCTCCCGCTGAGCTAATCGCGCCGAACCATCGTTGAGGTGGAGACGGGAATCGAACCCGTGTGCACGGCTTTGCAGGCCGTTGCCTCACCACTCGGCCACTCCACCGCTGGGGTTGATGCCACTGCACCTTCGAGCGGATGACGGGATTCGAACCCGCGACCCTCACCTTGGCAAGGTGATGCGCTACCAACTGCGCTACATCCGCGCGCCACGAACGACTCGTCGCCCGTCGCGAAGGACGACGATAGTCCACCAAAGTGTAGCTGCACAAATCCCGACGTTCGCCGGTGCGTCTCTGCCCGTTCACATCTCAAAGCAGCAGGTACGACCCGCGGGAGAGGAGAAGGCGTGCGCCTGGCGGGCGTCACGACGCGGCGTTCCGGCGCTGTCTCGTTGACCCCACGGGCGCGCTGGCCCATCCTCGCCGGCGTGGCCACCCAGCCCGGCCAGTCGACCCCCGCAGATCCTCACTATGGATTCGGGGCGCGACGCTCGATCGTGCTAGTCTTCGACGTCGTTCGACCGTTCGGTCGACTCTCCGGTCTCGTAGCTCAGTGGGAGAGCGTCCGCCTCACACGCGGAAGGTCGCTGGTTCGAACCCAGCCGGGACCACCCCTTCAACGACGCGGTGTGCGACCCGTCTCCCTAGACTCGAGCCATGCTGCTGGTGTTCGACCCGCCGTCTGGAGGTCGTCATGTCTGAAGCGAACCGCCCCGGCGAGATTCTTCCCGAAAGCGAATGCTGGAACCTTCTGAGCAGCGTCTCGTTGGGACGACTCGTCACGACCGCGGACGGGCAGCCCGAGATCTTTCCGGTGAACTTCGTCGTCCAGCGCAAGACGCTGTTGTTTCGCACGGCGGAGGGCACCAAGTTGGTCAGCACGGCGATCAACCAGGACGTGCTCTTCGAGGCCGACGCTCACGACGTCGCCACGGGTTGGAGCGTCATCGTCCGGGGCGTCGCCCGCACGGTTCGCGACGAGGACGACCTCGAGGAAGCCGAACGGGCGCAACTCGCCCCGTGGACGGCGCACTCGAAGGACCACTACGTTCGCGTCCTTCCTCGACGCGTCACGGGCCGACGTTTCAAATTCGGGCCCTAGACACGCGACTGTCAGAGGAATCCCCGGCGTCCGCGCTAGATGATCGCCCCGGCGACATCAAAGGCCGAGGGACCGCTGGGCGTCTTGCAGGGTCTGCGCCGACGCTCGCAGTCCCGCCAACTCGTCGGGTGGCAGCGCCAACTCCAGCACCCGCTGTGCTCCCGCGGCCGAAACAACTGTCGGCAGTGACAGCGCCACATCGGTGATGCCGTGCGCACCGTCCTGCACCGTCGATACGGGCAACACACGGTGTTGGTCCTGCAGGATCGCCTCGATGATGCGCGCTGTCGCCAATCCGATCGCCAGGTTCGTCGCGCCCTTGCCGGCGATGATCTCGTAGGCGGCGTTGACGACGTCCGCCGCGATCCCGTTCCGCGTCTGCGGATCGAAGACCGGTGTTCCGTCGATACGGAAGTCCGCAGCGGGAATGCCTCCGATGGAAACGGCCGACCAGAGCGGAATCTCCGAATCACCGTGCTCACCGACGATGAACGCGTGCACATTGCCGACCGCGACGTGCGCGCGCTCCGCGATCATGACACGAAACCTGCTCGAGTCCAGGAGCGTTCCCGAGCCGAAGATCCGGCCGTGCGAGGGTTGGACCGTCTGCACCGCGGCGTAGGTGACCACGTCGACCGGATTGGTCACGAACAGGATGACGGCGTCCGGGGAGTGTTCCATCAGCCTCGGTGTGAGCGTGCGCGCCATGGCCACGTTGGTGGCCGCTAGCTCGAGTCGGCTCTGTCCCGGATGCTGCTTGGCTCCCGCGGTGACGATCACGATCGCCGAATCTGCCGTCACCGCGATGTCGTCGGAGGCGACGATCGGGCAGTGAGGAACGAACTGGCTTCCGTGTTTGAGGTCGAGTACCTCGGCCCGCGCCTTGGCCGCGTTCGTGTCGTAGAGCGCCAGCGACCCGGCCGACCCTCGGATGAGGCAGGCGTACGCGATCGCCGTGCCCACCGAACCGACGCCCACCACGGATACCTTTTTGAGCGGTCGCCGGTCGACGGGTGCGGTCATCGCCCCGATCGTTTCACTGCCCGCGGCGGCATGCACACCGACGCCGCGGACGCCCGCCGGAGGTCAACGCCTCCGTCGCCACACGATGATCCCGACAGCGGCGAGGATGGCGACGATCGCCACCACCGGAACCGTTTGCTTCGGATTGTCGGTGGCCGTGTGCCGCAGCGTGTCTGCCCTCTCGACGACGCGCTCCTTGGTCTCGGCCGCCTTGTCTCTGGCGTGCTCCTTGGTCTCGTCGACCTTCTCTTTCGCGCGCGTCTTCACATCCATCTTGGCCTGCAGCGCCTCGACCGTCTCGCCCAATTCGTGGCGGGTCTGCTCGATATCGGCCTGAATGTCGTCGACGCCCGCATCCGGTCCTGGCTCGGGGCGTGGGTTTGGTGCGGTCATGACCTCGCATCCTTCAACTCTTGAATGTCCGCTTTCACGGTCTCGACGGTCTTCGGAGCCGCGGGGGTGACCTCACGAGCCTGCTTGCGTCCCACCAGCGCCGCGATTCCCGCGATCACGAACAGCACGCCCGCGACGATCAGCGCCGCCGCCCACACCTCCAGCACCAGCGACAACGCCGCGACGGCGGCGGCGATCAACGTCGCCGCGCCGAAGAAGGCCAGCAAGCCCGCCACACTGAACAGCCCCGCACCGATCCCCGCGTGCTTTGCCGATTCCTGAAATTCCTTCTGCGCCAACCGCATTTCATCGCGGATCAACCTTGACGTCTGCGTCGACAGCTGGCTCATCAACTCGCCGACCGACGCGTCGGCGCTAGGTCTCGATTCCACCGTCATCACATACCAACCTCTGACTTGTCTTGCCCTGTCGCGACAGTGATGCCCGGCGTCAACAGGGCCGAAACCCCTGAGGGTCTTTTGAATGCAACTTGCGATCGTTATCTACGCGGCGACGGCGATGCCGTCAGAGTCGCAGGTGGGGGAGGGATCGAAGCCGCGACCGATGTCCGAGGCGTCTCTACCATGCCGAACCGATCACCATTTGGAAACGGCGCGGTGCGGCGTGGCGTGTCGCGGGCAACTGCCTGCTGATATTAACGCGGTCGTATGGACGCGACCTCGGTACGGCATGCAAGCTCTGCTGCCTCGGTTGAACGAAAGTATGTGAGTGGAGGGATCAACGTCGATGACGACCTTTAGAGGAGTCAACATCGTGGCAGCTGTGGGGGCTGGATTGATAGGTGCGGCCATTGGGGTGGCGATCGCACTGAGTCCGACCGCCCTGGCCGGGGGATACGAGTGTGTCGAATCGGCAACGGGGCAGGCGCCCGCCGGGGCGCCGGGGGCTCCCGTCTGTGCTCCGCTGACCGACATGGCCGGGGTGCCGATGGCGCTTCCCGGCCCGCCGCCCATCGCGCCGCCGCTGGTGCCGCCGCCCGTCGTTCCGCCGCCTCTGGTGCCGCCGCTCGTGCCGCCACCGCTGGTGCCGCCCGTGGTGCCGCCGCCTCTGGTGCCGCCGGTCGCCGGTGCGCCGATCGTCGGTGGCGCGCCGGCAGTGGTCGGCGCTCCGCTCACCGAGATGGGCGGGCTGGCCGGTAAGGGCAAGGGAGACCCGTCTCGTCCGCCGGCGCCCGGAGCGCCCGTGCCGGGTCAGCCCACTCCGCCAGGACCCGTGACCTGACGGCCCACCGAGGATAGTCCCTCCGGTTTGGCCCGGCGGCGAGTGGCACTCGTCGCCGGGCCAAATTCATTGGCCGGCAACGAATTCCGACGACTATACGTCGTGGCCTAACCGTGACGGAGACTTAACCGAATTGCCTACGCGCTCTTTGCCTCAAAGAGCGAGAGCTGTCCTACCATTATTGACATCGTTGTAATTTCAAGGGAGGCACCAAGATTGCGTGCTGTACTTCGGTGTGTTCTTGCCGCCGTCGTCATCGCTACCAGCGTGGTGGCCGGACCGGCCGGAGAAGGCTCAGCTGCCGTCAAGCGGACGGTGAGAGACGCCATCGCCTCCATAATGCCCGTCGAGGGTCAGGTCGTCGGTATTGCGCACCCCGTGGTGGTGACGTTCAAAGACTCCGTTGTCGACCGAGCGCTCGCCGAGCGATCGCTCGAGATCACCTCTGATCCCGCGATGACGGGCCGGTTCGAATGGCTCGACGCCAAGACCGTCCAGTGGGCTCCCGACCAATTCTGGCCGGCGCACAGCACAATCGCGCTGTCGGTTGGCGGCATCAAGACGAACATCGCGACCGGACCCGCGGTGGTCGGCGTGGCCAACATCGCCGACCACACCTTCACTGTCACCATCGACGGCGTTCCACCGCACGAACTCCCTTCGCCGCACCACCGCCCCTTCTTCGGCAAGCCCGGCGTCTTCCCGGCCTCGATGGGCAGGCCCGAATACCCGACGCCGATTGGCACTTTCCCGGTCTTGGCCAAAGAACGTGACGTGAAGATGGACTCGAGCAGCGTCGGTATTCCCGTGACCGCGGACGACGGCTACTTACTCGACGTGGAGTGGGCCGTCCGGCTCACCAGGCGGGGCATCTTCGTCCATTCGGCGCCGTGGGCGATCAACTCACTCGGACACGAGAACGTCAGTCACGGGTGCATCAGCCTCAGCCCACAAGACGCGGAGTGGTACTTCGACAACGTCAAGGTGGGGGACCCGGTGATCGTGCAGGAGAACAACATCGAGGTGCCACGGCCCAGGGTCGAACCCACGAACCCTGAGGTGCCCCGAATCGTCCCGCGGTGAAGCGCGCCTCGGAAGAGTCACGACTTGTTCACGATCTCCTTCGCGACCTTCAACAGCGGTACATTCGAGTCCTGCGACAGTTTGCGCAGTAGATCGAAGGCCTGCACCGCGTCGACGCCGTAGCGTTCCATCATCATGCCCTTCGCCTGACCGATGGTGTCTCGGCTGGCCAGGGCCTGCCGGAACTGTTCGTCGCGGCGCGCGGCGTTCCATGCCACCGACGAGTGGGCGGCGAACACCAGGCCGATTTTCCTCGCCTCGTCACCGAAGGCGTCGGGTTCTTCCGAATAGACGTTGAGCGCGCCCATCGCCTCACCCTCGATGAACAATTGGAAGGCCATGATGGAGCGAATCGGCGTCTCCGCCAGAGCATCTCGCCGGTAGAGCGGGAACCGGTCATCGGTTCGCAGGTCGGCGACGTAGACGACGTTCTTGTCCCACGCCGCGGTCAGGCACGGGCCCTCCTGATGACGCTGTTGGATCTTGTCCAACAGCATGGGGTACAGATGGGTCGCCGCAGGGGTTTCTACGCTCTTCGACTTGCGGGTAACGGTGATGCCGGCGTACCGCGCGCCCGGAATCTCCACGGCAGCATGTTCGGCCAGCTCCGCGATGACCGTGTCCGCATCCTGGCGGCTGTAGAGCCCGCGCACCAGTTCCGCGATGCGCAGATGCGCATCCTCGCGTTCTTCGGGTTTCTTCGCCATCACCATTCGAGGTCCTTCTTCAATCGATCCAGAAAACGCGCCCGCCCGCATCGATCTTGCGGACAGGCCGCAATTATCGGCGACGCAAACCGTCATCAGTGCATTTTCGCCCGGACCGCGCTACAACGCGCGCAGATACCGGTCGGTGACCACTCGCTGAACCACCGACGTCACCGGTGAGCCGAGGCGACTCCACCAGGTCGCGTGCCGGGAGAACGCGGTGACCACGGCCGATACCTCATCCGAAGCCGGGTCATAGCGGACCAGGAACCGCTCCTCGCCCGATTCCGCATGGCCGGGCAGGGTGCCGTAGGCGAATCCGCGCGCATCGGGCTCGTCTACGACATAGACGACGCGGCACGGTGCCGCGATCGGACCGAGGTGCACCAGTACCTCCGACCCGACTTCGGCGACCTCCGCCGTCGCCTCGACCCGCACGCCCGCGCCGCGCAGCATGCCCCATCGCATGCCTGCGGCCGCGGCTTCCTCGAACCGATCGCGGCCATGACCGATCACCGCGGCCTTGTGCACGTGGTGGTAGCCGGGCGGCAGCTCGCCCGCGGTGGCCCCGACCTCGGGGTACGTCAGCCGGAGCGCGGCAAGATCGCTGAGCTTCACCCGCGCTACCTTGCCATCGTCGGCGTACGGTCGAGGCCATGACCACCCCCGTCGCACAGGCATCCGGCACATTCGAAATCGGCGACCTGACGGTCAACCGCCTCGGCTTCGGCGCGATGCGGTTGACCGGCAAGGGTGTCTGGGGTCCGCCGCAGGACCGCGACGAATGTCTTCGCGTGCTGCGTCGGGCCGTCGACCTCGGGGTCAACTTCATCGACACCGCCAACTCCTACGGTCCCTATGTCTCCGAGGAATTGATCCGCGAGGCACTGCACCCCTACGACGGCGTCGTCGTCGCGACCAAAGCCGGGCTGCTGCGCACGGGACCCGACGTGTGGCCGGTGCTGGGCTATCCCGAGTATCTGCGCCAGGAGTGCGAGATGAGCCTGCGCCGCCTGGGCGTCGACACCATCGACCTGTTCCAGCTGCACCGCGTCGACACCAAGTTCCCCGCCGAGGACCAGGTCGGTGAGCTACTCAAGTTGCAGCAGGAAGGCAAGATCCGGCACATCGGCCTGTCCGAGGTCACCGCCGAACAACTCGAGGCCGCGCAGCAGGTGGCCCCGATCGTGACGGTGCAGAACATGTACAACGTCAGCGTCCGCTCCGCCGAGCCGGTCCTCGATGCCTGCGAAACTCAGAACATCGGCTTCATTCCGTGGTTCCCGCTCGCTGCCGGGCCGCTGGCAGCGCCCGACGGGCCGCTGCAGCGCATCGCCGCCGACCACCACGCCACACCCTCGCAACTGGCCCTGGCCTGGCTGCTCAAGCGCTCGCCGGTGATGCTGCCCATTCCGGGCACCTCGAAGGTGGCCCACCTGGAGGAGAACGTGGCCGCCGCCGAAATCGAGTTGACCGACGACGAGTTCGAGACGTTGAGCAAAGCCGGAGCCGCCGACGACTGACCGAGGCAATACGGTGGACGGGTGAGCTCCGAGCAGCCTCCCGGTGGTGGCTTCAACCCGCCAATCGAGACCGATCGCGGCGGACCCGACTACGGACGCTTCATCGACGCCGTGCGCACGTTGCAAGACCACGCCCGTGCCGCCGACGCCCCCGACGACGTGATCAGCGAAGCCGCCAACCAGATCGAGAAGGTGTCGCAGCTGCTCGCCCCGTATTACGCCGACGAGTGGTCCTCGCCGTCCGGCCGCCGGATGGATCTGCCCAACCGCGGCAACATCTTGTCGATCCCGCTCGACGTGCACATCACCGATGATCAGCGCATCGAAGGCACCGCCGAGTTCCGCCGCTTCCATCTCGGGCGCAACGGCGCGGCACACGGCGGCAGCGTAGCCCAACTGTTCGACGCCCTACTGGGCTTCACCGCGTTCCGGCTCAGCGGCAGCCGGGCGCAGCGCACCGCGTTCCTGCACATCGACTACCGCAAGATCGCGCTGGTCGAGAGGGAGTTCCAGGTCGAGGCGGGCATCGACCGCATCGAGGGCCGCAAGATCTTCGTCTCCGGACGACTGCTCGACGGCGACGCCGTGCTGGCCGAGGCGCAGGCATTGTTCGTCAAGCTCAAACCGGGCCAGCCGTGAACGCCGCCGAGGTCAAACGGCGGCTCGGGCGGTGGCGCGAGCGGGTGCGGGAACGCCGCACCGTCAACTTCGCCTACCGCATCGCGGTCGGCGTCGTCGGTGCCGTGGTCCTCGGCCTGGGCATCCTCGCCATTCCCTACCCGGGCCCGGGCTGGGCCATCGTCTTCATCGGGCTGGGCATCCTGGCCACGGAGTTCGCGTGGGCGCAACGGCTGCTGGTGTATGCCAAGGAGCGCTACGACAAGGTGATGGCCTGGTTCCACCGCCAGCACGCCGCGATACAGATCCTCGGGGGGGTGTTCACCGCGCTGGTCGTGTTCGCGACGCTGTGGCTGCTGGGCGCCGTCAGCTTCTTCGGCAACCTCGTCGGGCTGGAGCACAAGCTGCTCGAGAGCCCACTCGGCATCGGGTCCTGACGGCGCGGCTCGCTGACGGGCACCGATAGCATGGTCGCGTCCTCGCGACTGTTGACGATGAAACTGGAGAAGCACCGATGAGCGCCGCGAACAACCGCACCCACGCAGCCCCTATCCGGGTCGCTGCCGGGACCACCGCGGGGGAGGCGGTGCGTGAGGCGGGCTTACCGGGCCGGGGCGCACCCGATGCGATCGTCGTCGTCCGTGACGCCGACGGCCGGCTCCGCGATCTGTCGTGGGCGCCCGACACCGACGTCGAGGTGACGCCGGTTGCCGCCGACACCGACGACGGTCGCAGCGTCCTCCGCCACTCCGCCGCACACGTGCTGGCGCAGGCGGTCCAGGACCTCTTCCCCGAGGCCAAGCTCGGCATCGGTCCGCCGATCACCGACGGGTTCTATTACGACTTCGACGTCGAGCGTGCCTTCACTCCCGACGATCTCGCCGCGCTGGAGAAGCGCATGCGCCAGATCGTCAAGGAGGGCCAGCTGTTCTCCCGGCGTGTCTACGAGTCCAAAGACGAAGCGCGCGAAGAGCTTGCGAACGAGCCCTACAAGCTCGAGCTGGTCGACGACAAGTCCGGCGACCCCGAGGTGATGGAGGTCGGCCCCCCTGGCTCTGATGACGAGCTGACCGCCTACGACAACCTCAATCCCCGTACCCGCGAGCGGGAGTGGGGCGATCTGTGCCGGGGTCCGCACATCCCGACGACGAAATACATCCCGGCGTTCAAGCTGACCCGCAGTTCGGCCGCCTACTGGCGCGGCAACCAGGACAACGCCAGCCTGCAACGCATCTACGGCACCGCGTGGGAATCGCAGGAAGCGCTCGACAAGCACCTCGAGTTCATCGAAGAGGCGCAGCGCCGCGACCACCGCAAGCTCGGCGCCGAGCTCGACCTGTTCAGCTTCCCCGACGAAATCGGTTCGGGCCTAGCGGTTTTCCATCCCAAGGGCGGGATCATCCGCCGCGAGCTCGAGGACTACTCGCGGCGCAAGCACATCGAGGCCGGCTACCAGTTCGTCAACACGCCGCACATCACCAAGGCCGAGCTGTTCAAGATCTCCGGACACCTGGACTGGTACGCCGACGGCATGTTCCCGCCGATGCACCTCGACGCCGAGCTCGATCCCGACGGCGCGGTGCGCAAACCGGGGCAGGACTACTACCTCAAGCCGATGAACTGCCCCATGCACTGCCTGATCTTCCGGTCACGCGGGCGTTCGTATCGCGAACTTCCGTTGCGGCTCTTCGAGTTCGGCACCGTGTACCGCTACGAGCTGTCCGGCGTCGTGCACGGTCTGACCCGGGTGCGCGGGCTGACGATGGACGATTCGCACATCTATTGCACTCGCGAGCAGATGCGCGACGAGCTGACCTCGCTGCTGCGGTTCATCCTCGACCTGCTCGCCGACTACGGCCTGACCGACTTCTATCTCGAGCTGTCGACCAAGGACCCTGACAAGTTCGTTGGTTCCGACGAACTGTGGGAAGAGGCCACCGATGTGCTCGCCGAGGTGGGCGCGGCTTCGGGGCTCGACCTCGTGCCCGATCCCGGCGGCGCGGCCTTCTACGGGCCGAAGATCTCGGTGCAGGTCAAAGACGCACTCGGCCGCAGCTGGCAGATGTCGACCATCCAGCTGGACTTCAACTTCCCGGAGCGCTTCGAGCTGGAGTACACCGCAGCGGACGGAACACGGCAGCGGCCGGTGATGATCCACCGAGCGCTCTTCGGGTCGATCGAGCGGTTCTTCGGCATCCTCACCGAGCACTACGCCGGCGCGTTTCCGGCCTGGCTGGCGCCGGTGCAGGTGGTCGGCATCCCCGTCGCCGACGACCACGTCCCGTACCTGAACGGCCTTGCGACGCAACTGAAGATGAAGGGTGTCCGCGCCGAGGTCGACGCCAGCGACGACCGGATGGCGAAGAAGATCGTCAACCACACCAACCAGAAGGTGCCGTTCATGTTGGTGGCGGGCGACCGCGATGTCGAGGCCGACGCGGTCAGCTTCCGCTTCGGCGACCGCACCCAGATCAACGGGGTACCGCGCGACAAGGCCGTCGCGGCGATCGCCGAATGGATCGCGAGCCGGCAGAACGCCGCTCCGACAGCCGAACTGCTCGAGGTGGACACAGCCAAGTGAGCGCCGACGAAGGGGCCGACCGCGGCATCGACAACGAGCACACCATGATCGACAGGGGTGCCGGGGATCCCGACCATCTGCAGCGGCTGTGGACCCCGCACCGCATGAGCTACATCGCCGAGGCTCCGATGAAGGGCGGCTCGGCGGGGTCGGGCAAGTCGCGGCAACCCTTCACCGACATCCCGAGGATGCCCGACGAAGAGGGTCTGGTCGTCGCGCGCGGCGACTCGGTCTACATCGTGCTCAACCTGTACCCGTACAACCCGGGCCACTCGATGGTGGTGCCGTATCGCCGGGTGTCCGAACTGGAGGACCTCACTCCCGACGAGAGCCTCGAGCTGATCACGTTCACGCAGAAGCTGATTCGGGTGATCAAGTCGGTCTCGCGCCCGCACGGGTTCAACGTCGGACTCAACCTCGGCCAGTCGGCGGGCGGCTCGCTGGCCGACCACCTGCACATGCACGTGGTGCCGCGGTGGAGCGGCGACGCGAACTTCATCACGATCATCGGCGGTTCGAAAGCGGTGCCGCAGTTGCTGCGTGAGACCCGTGAGCTGCTGGCCAACGAATGGGCCAGACAGCAGTGAGCAACTTCTACCTGATGACACGGGCGGCGTACGAGAAGATCAGCACGCCGATCGCCAAGGGCGCGCTGCGTGCGGGCTTCACCCCGGACAGCATCACGATCCTGGGCACCGCCGGGTCGGTGCTGGGCGCGTTGACGCTGTACCCGATGGGTCATCTGTGGTGGGGTTCGGTCGCGGTGTGGGTCTTCGTGCTCGCCGACATGCTCGACGGCGCGATGGCCCGCCAGCGCGGCGGCGGCACCCGCTTCGGGGCGGTGCTCGACGCCACCTGCGACCGGATCAGCGACGGCGCCATCTTCTGCGGGCTGCTCTGGTGGGCGGCGTTCGGGCTGGGAAGCACCTCGCTCGTGGTCGCGACCGCGATCTGCCTGGTGACCTCGCAGGTCATCTCCTACATCAAGGCCCGCGCGGAAGCCAGCGGGCTCTCCGCCGAGGGTGGGCTGATCGAACGTCCGGAGCGGCTGATCATCGTGCTGGTCGGCGCGGGACTGTCCGGCCTGTTCGGGGTGGTGTGGTTGCTGCACATCGCGATGTGGGTGCTCGCGGTGACCAGCCTGGTCACGCTGGGGCAGCGGGTGCACAGCGTGCGCACCTCCCCGGGGGCGATGGACCGGATCGCCAAACCCGACACCGCCGACTCGAACGGGGACAAACCGGAGGCGAACGAGCCGTGACGACCACTCCCTCGGGACCGACGGCCAGTGCCAACCCGTTGGGTGGCCGGCTGGCGGACTGGGGGTATGCGGCCGGTTGGCGTGTGGTGCGCGCGATGCCGGAGTTCTTCGCCCGCAACACCTTTGACGCCGGCGCCCATCTCGCCGCGCGCGGCGGCGGCCCTGAACAGCTGCGCAAGAACCTCGCGCGCGTCGTCGGCGTGCCGCCCGAGCAGGTGCCGGACGGGCTGATTCGTGCTTCGCTGGCCTCCTACGCCCGATATTGGCGGGAGGCCTTCCGGTTGCCGACGATGGATCACGAGGCGCTCGGCCGCGAGTTGGTCGTCGACGACGTCGACCTCCTGTGGGCCGCGCTGGACGCCGGCCGCGGTGCGGTGTTGTCGCTGCCGCACAGCGGCAACTGGGACATGGCCGGAGTCTGGCTGGTGCAGAACTACGGCACGTTCACCACGGTTGCCGAACGCCTCAAGCCCGAGTCGCTCTACGACCGCTTCGTCGCCTACCGGGAGGGGCTGGGCTTCGAAGTCGTCCCGCTGACCGGCGGCGACCGGCCTCCGTTCGAGGTGCTCGCCGAGCGGTTACGCGACAACCGGCCGGTGTGCCTGATGGCCGAACGCGACCTGAGCCGCAACGGGGTCGAGGTCGATTTCTTCGGCGAACCCACGCGCATGCCCGCGGGGTCGGCCAAACTCGCGATCGAGACCGGGGCGGCGCTGTTCCCGGTGCACTGCTGGTTCGAAGGTGATGGGTGGGGCATGCGGGTCTTTCCCGAGATCGACACGTCGTCGGGCGACGTCACCGCCATCACCCAGGCGCTGGCCGACCGGTTCGCCCGCAACATCGCCGCACACCCGGCCGACTGGCACATGATGCAGCCGCAGTGGCTGGCCGACCTGTCGGCCGAGCGCCGCGCGAAGCTGGAGGCCGGCCCGTGAGGATCGGCATGGTCTGCCCGTACTCGTTCGACGTGCCCGGCGGGGTGCAGTCGCACGTACTGCAGCTGGCCGACGTGATGGACGGCCTCGGCCACGACGTCAGCGTGCTCGCACCGTCGTCGCCGGGCGCGCACCTGCCCGACTACGTCGCCTCGGGCGGCAAGGCCGTGCCGATTCCCTACAACGGATCCGTCGCCCGCCTGCGGTTCGGGCCCGCCACGCACCGGCTGGTGAAACGCTGGCTCGCCGAAGGCGACTTCGATGTCCTGCACCTGCACGAACCCAACGCGCCCAGCCTGTCGATGCTGGCGCTCAACATCGCCGAGGGCCCCATCGTCGCGACGTTTCACACCTCGACCACGAAGTCGTTGACGCTCACCGTGTTCGAGCCGATCCTGCGCCCGATGCACGAGAAGATCGTCGGTCGCATCGCGGTGTCCGACCTGGCTCGGCGCTGGCAGATGGAGGCGTTGGGCAGCGACGCGGTGGTGATCCCGAACGGCGTCGACGTGTCCGCGTTCGCGTCCGCGCCGCCGCTTCACGGCTATCCGCGCCCGGGCAAATCGGTGCTGTTCCTGGGCCGCTTCGACGAACCCCGCAAGGGCATGGCCGTGCTGCTGCGTGCGCTGCCGAAGCTGGTGGCGCGGTTCCCCGACATCGAGATCCTCGTCGTCGGACGCGGCGACGAAGACGAATTGCGCGACGACGCCGGTGAATTGGCGCGGCACCTGCGCTTCCTCGGTCAGGTCGACGATGCGGACAAGGCCTCGGCGATGCGCAGCGCCGACGTGTACTGCGCACCCCACACCGGCGGCGAGAGCTTCGGCATCGTGCTCGTCGAGGCGATGGCCGCCCGCACCGCGGTGGTGGCCAGCGATCTCGACGCGTTCCGTCAGGTGCTCGACGACGGGGCGGCCGGCCGGCTGGTGCCCGTCGACGATGCGGCGGCCCTGGCCGACGGGTTGATCGAGGTGCTCGAGGACGATGCGGTGCGCGAGCGCTACATCGCGACCGCCACCCAAGCGGTGCGGCGATACGACTGGTCGGTGGTGGCCCGGCAGATCATGCGGGTGTACGAGACCGTCTCGGGCTCGGGAACCAAGGTGACGGTCTCCGGCGGTGATGCCGGTGGCAGGACGAGGACGACGAGGACCAGGAAGGCGACCGGAGGCGTCCGGTGATCACCTGGATGGTCGTGATCACGCTGGCGGTGCTGGTGGTGATCATCCTGGCCGTCGGCGGGTGGGCGTTGCAGACGGCCAACCGACTGGACCGCCTCCACGTGCGCTACGACCTGAGCTGGCAGGCGCTCGACGGCGCGTTGGCCCGCCGAGCCGTCGTCGCCCGCGCGGCCGCCCTCGACGCCTACGGAGACCGTCCGGAGGCCGCCCGGTTGGCGGCGCTGGCCGACGCCGCCGAACTCGCGCCGCGCTCGGCGCGCGAGGGTGCGGAAAACGATCTGTCCGCTGCGCTGGCCCGGGTGGACCTGGCCGCACTACCGCAGGTGCTGGTCGCCGAACTCGCCGACGCCGAGGCGCGGGTGGTGCTGGCCCGGCGTTTTCACAATGACGCGGTGCGCGACACCCTCGCGCTGCGTGAACGGCCGGTGGTACGCATGCTGCGGCTCGGTGGAACGGCCGCGCTGCCAACGTATTTCGAGATTGTCGAGCGGCCCGAGACGGTACCGGAGGTCGGGCGCAGGTGAGCTGGCGCACGTCGGCGCGGGTGGTTCTGCTTGACGAGGCCGGCGCCGTGCTGCTGTTTCGCGGCTCGGACCCGGGGTTGGCCGACGCGCCACGGTGGTGGTTCACCGTCGGCGGCGCGGTCGAGCCGGGGGAGGAGCTGGCGTCCGCCGCCGCGCGGGAGGTGGGCGAGGAGACCGGTCTGCGGGTCGCCGCCGCGGACCTCGTCGGCCCGCTGTGGCGGCGCCAGGCGGTCTTCGAGTTCGACGGGTCGGTGATCCGCAGCCAAGAACTGTTCTTCGTGTACCGCACGACACGATTCGAGCCGTCGATGGGCGGTCACACAGCGCTCGAACGGCGCACGATTCACGGCTACCGCTGGTGTGATGAGACAATGATTCAAGAGCTGGTCGCCAACGGCGAAACCGTCTACCCGCTGCAACTCGGCGAGTTGCTCGAACAAGCGAACGTGCTTGCCGACGCGCGCGGGGCCGGGGCGCGGCAGCAATTGCAATCGATCCGCTGAAGTGCGGAATCAACACATTTGCGCCCGCCTTTAGACTGGATCAGTAGGAATTTGGAGGAGATAGCAGTGGATACCGCACCGAACGGGGTGACCCAGACCGGAACGGCCCGGGTCAAGCGCGGCATGGCCGAGATGCTCAAGGGCGGCGTGATCATGGACGTGGTCACGCCCGAGCAGGCCCGGATCGCCGAGGGCGCCGGTGCGGTGGCGGTCATGGCGCTCGAACGGGTGCCCGCCGACATTCGCGCCCAGGGTGGCGTCGCCCGCATGAGCGACCCCGATCTCATCGAGGGCATCATCTCGGCGGTCACCATCCCGGTGATGGCCAAGGTCCGCATCGGCCATTTCGTGGAGGCGCAGATCCTGCAGAGCCTCGGCGTCGACTACATCGACGAGTCCGAGGTGCTGACCCCCGCCGACTACACCCACCACATCGACAAGTGGAAGTTCACCGTGCCGTTCGTGTGCGGTGCGACCAACCTGGGCGAGGCGCTGCGCCGCATCACCGAGGGCGCGGCGATGATCCGCTCGAAGGGCGAAGCCGGTACCGGCGACGTGTCCAACGCGACCACCCACATGCGCCAGATCGGCGGCGAGATCCGTCGGCTCACGTCGCTGTCGGAGGACGAGCTTTACGTCGCGGCCAAGGAGCTGCAGGCGCCCTACGACCTGGTGGTCGAGGTGGCCCGCGCCGGCAAGCTGCCGGTGACGCTGTTCACCGCCGGCGGCATCGCGACCCCGGCCGACGCGGCGATGATGATGCAACTCGGCGCCGAGGGCGTGTTCGTCGGGTCGGGCATCTTCAAGTCCGGCGATCCGGCGGCGCGCGCCGCGGCGATCGTCAAGGCCACCACGTTCTACGACGATCCCGACGTGCTCGCGAAGGTCTCGCGCGGGCTGGGTGAGCCGATGGTCGGCATCAACGTCGAGGACGTCGCGGCCCCGCACCGGCTCGCTGAACGCGGCTGGTAACCGACCGAATGGCGATCGAACAGATCCTCGATCTCGAGCAGCTCGAGGTCAACATCTATCGGGGTAGCGTGTTCAGCCCCGAATCCGGTTTCCTGCAGCGCACTTTCGGCGGACACGTGGCGGGTCAGTCGCTGGTCTCAGCGGTGCGCACGGTCGACCCGGAGTTCCAGGTGCATTCGCTGCACGGGTACTTCCTGCGCCCCGGCGACGCCAAGGCGCCGACGGTGTACATCGTGGAGCGATTGCGCGACGGCGGCTCGTTCGTCACCCGTCGCGTCAACGCAATTCAGCACGGCGAGAACATCTTCTCGATGTCGGCGTCCTTCCAGACCGACCAGACCGGCATCGAGCACCAGGACGCGATGCCGGCGGCGCCGCCGCCCGACGACTGCCCGGGACTGACCGAGATCAAGGCGTTCGACGATGCGGGCTTCAATCAGTTCGCCGAGTGGGATGTCCGCATCGTGCCGCAGGAGAAACTGACCCGGTTGCCCGGCAAGGCATCTCAGCAGCAGGTGTGGTTCCGTCACCGCGATCCGCTGCCCGACGACCATGTCTTGCACATCTGTGCGCTGGCCTATATGAGCGACCTGACCCTGTTGGGTTCGGCGCAGGTGCACCACTCCGAGGAGCGCAGGCATCTGCAGGTGGCCTCGCTCGATCACGCGATGTGGTTCATGCGGTCCTTCCGCGCCGACGAGTGGCTGCTCTACGACCAGTCCTCGCCGTCGGCGTCGGGCGGGCGTTCGCTGTGCCAGGGCAAGATCTTCAACCAGTACGGCGAGATGGTGGCGGCGGTCATGCAGGAGGGGCTGACCCGCTTCAAGCGCGATTACAAACCATGAGCACCGCGCACGTCGGCGTCCTTGCGCTGCAGGGTGATACCCGCGAACACCTGGCCGCGCTGCGCGAAGCCGGGGCGGAGGCGTCGACCGTGCGGCGGATCCGCGAGCTCGAGGCCGTCGACGCATTGGTGATCCCCGGCGGGGAGTCCACGGCGATGAGCCACCTGCTGCGCGAGCTCGATCTCCTCGAACCGCTGCGGTCGCGGCTGGCCGACGGCATGCCGGCGTACGGTTCGTGCGCGGGCATGATCCTGTTGGCCTCGGAAATCCTCGACGCCGGTGCGGCCGGCCGCGAGGCCACGCCGTTGAAGGCGATCGATATGACGGTGCGGCGCAACGCCTTCGGCCGTCAGGTCAACTCGTTCGAAGACGATCTGGCCTTCGATGGCGTCGACGGACCGGTGCACGCCGTGTTCATCCGTGCGCCGTGGGCCGAACGCGTCGGACCGGACGTCGAGGTGCTCGCCGAGGCCGCCGGTCACATCGTCGCGGTACGCCAGGGTAAGCGACTCGCGACGGCGTTCCATCCGGAGATGACCGGCGACCGTCGCATCCACAAACTGTTCGTCTCGATGCTCTAGTGACTGCGCGATTTGTGAGTGATTTCGATCGCTGACCGAACGTTTTCACTCACAAATCGCCAGGAGCGCTAGCGGATTTCGAGGCCGGTGACCGCCCGGCCGATCACCAGGCGCTGAATCTCGCTGGTGCCCTCGAAGATCGTGAAGATCTTGGCGTCGCGGTGCATCCGCTCGACGGGATAGTCGCGGGTGTAGCCGTTGCCGCCGAGGATCTGGATCGCCTCGTCGGTGACGTACACCGCGGTCTCGCTGGCGACCAGCTTGGCCATCGAACCCTCGGCGTTGTCGAACGGTTTGCCGTTGCGGGCCATCCAACCGGCCCGGTAGACCAGCATGCGGGCGGCGTCGATGCGGGCCTTCATATCGGACAACTTGAATGCGACGGCCTGGAATTCGCCGATCTTCTTACCGAACTGCTCGCGCTGGCGGGCGTAGTCGAGCGCGTACTCGTACGCCGCGCGGGCCACGCCGACCGCCATGGCGCCGACGGTGGGTCGGGTGCGCTCGAACGTCGCCAGCGCCGCCTGGCTCTTCGACTTCTTGCCCTCGCGCACCCGCGCGATGCGCTCCTCGAACTTCTCCCTGCCGCCCACGATCAGATTGCCGGGTAGGCGCACGTCCTCGAGTACCACCTCGGCGGTGTGCGAGGCGCGGATGCCGTGCTTGAGGAACTTCTGTCCTTGCCGGAAGCCGGGGGTGTTCGGCGGGATGATGAACGTCGCCTGCCCGCGGGTGCCGAGCTCGGGATACACCGAGGCGACCACGATGTGCACCTCGGCGATACCGCCGTTGGTGGCCCACGTCTTGACGCCGTTGAGCACCCACTCGTCGGTGGCCTCGTCGTAGCGGGCGCGGGTCAGGATGGCGCCGACGTCGGAACCGGCCCCGGGTTCCGACGAACAGAACGACGCGACCTTCGGTTCGTTGACGCTGCCGAACATCTGAGGTATCCATTCGGCGATCTGCTCCGGGGTGCCGTTGGCGGCCAGCGACGCCGCGGCCAGGCCGGTGCCCAGGATCGACAGCGCGATGCCCGCGTCGCCCCAGAACATCTCCTCGAACGCGACGATCATGCCCAGTCCGGACGGTTCGGCGGCCTGTTCGGCGAAGAACTCCATCGAGTACAGGCCGACCTTGGCCGCCTCCTGGATGATCGGCCACGGCGTCTCTTCCCGTTCGTCCCACTCGGCAGCGGCAGGGCGAACGACGTCGGCTGCGAATTCGTGCACCCAGTCCCGGACGTGGACGAGGTCGGGCGAGAGTTCAAGCGAGAAGGACATTCCGCTATCTTACTGCGGAGTAAGATAGCGGAGAAGTATTGTGGCAGACCTAACAGTGCCGGCAGGACGGATGCCGCGATGACGATGGTCGAAGTCGAACCGCAACCGCGCATCGACACCCTGGTCACGCTCCCGGGCGGCGGGGAGGCCCGCCGCACCGAGTACACGGGCACGGCCTGGTTCGACGGCAAACCCATCGCCTCCGGCCTCGCCCTGCGACGAGCGCCGAACGCGCCCAGAGGCATACGGACGCCGAACTTCTCGGCGTCGTTCTTCATCCCCGACAGCCTCCCGTACCACCGGGACTCGCTGGGCAACCCCACGCTGGCCGTTTCGGTCGTTCTGCAGGCGTCGGGGGAGACGGGCGCGATCGTCGACGCCGCCGCGACGTTCACCGACGACCCGTCCGGTGCACCGACGTGGCTGCAGCTGCACGTGCACGGCCACATCGGGTGGCCGGCGGCCGTCGGCTACCGCGTCATCGCGCTGACGTCGCCCGACGCGGTTCGGTAGGGCGCATACCTCCACGTAGACTCGTCGGGCGGACTCAACGCACGAACTTGGCGCACGAGAAGCGCACGGAGAGGTACTACCTGCATGAGCGGCCATTCCAAGTGGGCCACCACCAAACACAAGAAAGCCGTCATCGACGCCCGCCGGGGCAAGATGTTCGCCAAATTGATCAAGAACGTCGAGGTCGCGGCGCGGGTCGGCGGCGGCGACCCGGCGGGCAACCCCACGCTCTACGACGCGATCCAGAAGGCCAAGAAGTCGTCGGTGCCCAACGACAACATCGAGCGGGCTCGCAAGCGCGGCAGCGGCGAGGAAGCCGGCGGCGCGGAGTACCAGAACATCACCTACGAGGGCTACGGACCCAACGGTGTCGCGGTGCTGATCGAGTGCCTGACCGACAACCGCAATCGCGCGGCCGGTGAGGTCCGGGTCGCGATGACCCGCAACGGCGGCAGCATGGCCGACCCGGGTTCGGTGGCGTATCTCTTCTCCCGCAAGGGTGTCATCACGCTGGACAAGAACGGCCTCACCGAGGACGACGTGCTGATGGCGGTGCTCGAGGCCGGGGCCGAGGACGTCAACGATCTCGGCGAGTCCTTCGAAATACTCTGTGACCCAAGCGATCTCGTCGCCGTACGCACCGCGCTGCAGGACGCCGGCATCGATTACGAATCGGCGGAGGCCGGGTTCGAGCCGTCGGTGTCCGTGCCGCTGGACGCCGACGGCGCGCGCAAGATCATGAAGCTGGTCGACGCGCTCGAAGACCTCGACGACGTGCAGAACGTCTACACCAACATCGACATCTCCGACGAGGTCGCCGCCGAACTCGACGACGAGGATTAGATCGTCATCGCCACGCGGTAGTGGCGGGAGGCGAACAGCCAGTCCCCGTCGATCCGCACGAGTTCGTCGACGTACTCGCCGACCAATTGCCGGACCGGTTGGTCGCGCAGCCGCATGAACTCCAGGCAGTACGAACGCGCGTCGGCCCGGTCGCCGCGCACCTCCAGCGACGCCATCTGGGTGAAGAACGCCATCTGTTCGATGGTCGTGAAGATGCCGTGCCAGTGGTCGCGCAGTTCGCCCTTGCCGTGGCACTCGCCGCCCGACCCGGTCCTGCGGCCGTCGTCTGTCCAGCACGCCAGGTACGAGTCGAGGTCCTTGCGGGTGACGGCGTCGCTGTAGATTTCGAGGCGCTCACGGATGAGTTGTCTGTCTTCGGCCGGCCCGCTGAACGTCATTGGCTCATTATCGGACGACCGCGGCGAGATCGGAGACCACGGCATGGCCACGGTGACGGTGACCGATCCGGACGGTGAGGCGATTCCGGTGCGGCACTGGTGGTGGCGCACGCTGCCGTGGCACACCGGCCGCTAGTTCCTCCCGTTCGACCGGGCGAACTGGTCGTCGTAATCGGAGGTCTCGTCGAAGGCCCGCGCGCGCTCGTCGGCCTCGGGACTGCCGGAGAACATGCCGGACGCGACACGATCGGTCTCCCCGGAACCGCTAGGCCGGAGCGCCGGTTTGGCCGGGGTCGGCGCCGCTCCGACGCGGTGCACCGGCAGACCGTTTTGCGTGCGCTGCAACCAATCGACCATGCCCTCGCGCACGGTGCACCGCAGATCCCACAATGCGCCCGAGTTGGGCGCACTCACGGTGATCAGCACCCGGACGAAGCCGCCGACCGCATTGGTCGTCTGCAGAACGCCCATCCGGCCGTCCCACTGATCACTCGCGGCCAGCAACCGGTCCAATTCGGCGCGCATCTCGTGGAACGGCACGGTGAAGTCGACGTCGAGTTCCACGGCGCCCATGATCTCGGTTGCGTTGCGCGTCCAGTTCTCGAACGGCTCGGTGGTGAAGTAGGTGCAGGGCAGAACCAACCCGCGTTCGTCCCAGAGGCGCACGACGACGTAGGTGAGGGTGATCTCCTCGATTCGGCCCCACCAGCGGCCTTTCTCCAGTTCGACCACGTCGCCGACGCGGATCGCACCCGAGAAGGCGATCTGCATGCCCGCGAACACGGCGCCGAGCGACGTCTGCGCTGCCAGACCGGCGACCACGGACAACACTCCGGCCGACGCGAAGACAGTGGTCCCGATGTCGGAGAACGACGGGAACGTCATCAAAATCGCGGCGCCGCCGAGGATGACGACGATCGCGATCGCCAGCCTGCGCAGCACCGTGACCTGAGTTCGCACCCGACGCCACTGGCGGTCGGCATCGGAGATCTGCTCACCGCCCCCGCCGTAACGGGCGATCATGCGTCTCTCGGCGACGCGGACTAGGCCGGTCATCAGCCAGGTGATCGAGGCGATCATCAGGATCAGCAGCCAGTGATCCACCCAGTCGCGCCACGAGTCCGCGGTGTCGGAGGTGCGTCGCACCGCGACCGTCGCCGCGAGCACCATCATCAGCAGGCGCACGGGCTTGCGGGTGAGTACCTCGATGTCCTTGAGCAGTGCGCTGCGGCGGCTCACGCGCGCCAACAACCAGGTGACCACCACCCCGAATACGTATACGGCGGCGATCGCTCCGGCCGCCCAGGCAAGGGTGACGGCGATGTTGCTTGCAGTCTGCAGTTCGGTCTCGTCCGGCATGGGGATGAGCTCAACTCCACGAATAGGGATCAGGTCCTCTGTCGACGGTAGCCGTGTTGGCACGCAGGGAAACATCGGCTCCGGGCGCCGCGCGCGGATTCTGCTCCCCACAAGCACAATTGGCGGGTGGCAGTGGTACGGGACACAGGTGGCGCCGAGTGGCAGATCAGCAGGCGATGGTGGCCGTTTCCGGGTGACGCGCTCGACCTCACCTTCGGTTGGCTCGAGATCCTCGTCGGTGCGCTGTTCGTGGTGCTGTGGCCGTTGTGGTTGCTCGCCAAGTTCTGCGGCGTGCGATGGGTGATCACCATCGAGCGCGACGGGCATCAGGTCGACCGGGAACTGGTGCGCGGATGGAACAGGTCGAAGGGCCGGATGAACGAGATCGCGCTGCAGATCGCCGCGGGCGGGCGAGGCGGCCAGTTCGTGATCTGAACGGGCGTGTCCTGCCGGGCCCGAGCCCGCCGGGCGGCTAAGCTCTCGAACAAGTGTTCACAGAAGGGCCGGACGTGCGGGTGATGGGAGTCGACCCCGGGTTGACGCGCTGCGGACTGTCCCTCATCGAGGGCGGCTCGGGTCGACAGGTCACCGCGCTCGACGTGGACGTGGTCCGCACGCCGTCGGGCGACCCGCTGCACCGCCGCCTGCTGGTGATCAGTGACGCCGTCGAATACTGGCTGGACACGCACAAACCCGACGTGATCGCGATCGAGCGGGTGTTCTCCCAGCAGAACGTCTCCACCGTGATGGGCACGGCTCAGGCCGGCGGCGTGATCGCGCTCGCGGCCGCCCGCCGCGACATCGACGTGCACTTCCACACCCCCAGCGAGGTGAAGGCCGCGGTCACCGGCAACGGCAACGCCGACAAGGCCCAGGTGACCGCGATGGTGACCAGAATCCTTGCGCTGCAGACCAAACCGACGCCGGCCGACGCCGCCGATGCGCTCGCGCTGGCGATCTGCCATTGTTGGCGGGCACCGATGATCGCCCGGATGGCGGCGGCCGAGGCGCTGGCCGCCGAACAACAACGCAAGTACAAGGCGACGCTCAAGGCGAAAGCGAAGGCGGCACGATGATCGCATCCGTTCGCGGTGAGGTTCTCGACATCGCACTCGACCACGTTGTGATCGAAGCCGGCGGGGTCGGTTACAAGGTGATGGCCACCCCGTCGACGCTGGCCACGCTCCGCCGCGGCACCGAGGCCCGGCTGATCACCGCGATGATCGTGCGCGAAGACTCCCAGACGCTCTACGGCTTCGCCGACGCAGACGCCCGCGACCTGTTCCTCACCCTGCTCGGGGTGTCCGGGATCGGGCCCAGCATCGCGCTCGGGGCCCTGGCAATGTACGACGGGCCCACCCTGCGTCAGGCCATCGGGGACGGCGACATCACCGCGCTGACCCGCATTCCCAAGGTGGGCAAGAAGACCGCCGAGCTGATGGCGCTGAGCCTGCGCGACAAGGTCGGCATCGCGTCGCCGTCCGGTGCGACGACGGCGAGCGGGCACGCCGTGCGCGGCCCGGTGGTCGAAGCGCTCATCGGGCTCGGGTTCGCGGCCAAACAGGCCGAGGAGGCCACCGACAAGGTGTTGGCCAACGACCCCGAAGCCAACCAGTCCACCGCCTTGCGGGCGGCGTTGTCGATGCTGGGTAACAAATGAGCCGGTTCACCGACGACGACGGCGACGCGGAAGAGCGTGAGGTCTCTCCGGCGCTGACGGTCGGCGAGGGCGACATCGACGCGAGCCTGCGGCCCCGGTCGCTGGGGGAGTTCATCGGCCAACTGCGGGTCCGCGAACAGCTGCAACTGGTCATCGAGGGTGCCAAGAACCGCGGCGGCACACCGGATCACATCCTGCTGTCGGGTCCGCCCGGCCTCGGCAAGACGTCGTTGGCCATGATCATCGCCGCCGAACTTGGGTCGTCGCTGCGGGTCACCTCCGGACCGGCGCTCGAGCGTGCAGGCGATCTCGCCGCGATGCTGTCGAACCTTGTCGAGCACGACGTGCTGTTCATCGACGAGATCCACCGCATCGCCCGCCCCGCCGAGGAGATGCTGTACCTCGCGATGGAGGACTTCCGCGTCGACGTCGTGGTGGGCAAAGGCCCGGGAGCGACGTCGATTCCGCTCGATGTCGCGCCGTTCACGCTCGTGGGGGCGACCACCCGATCGGGTGCGCTGACCGGCCCGTTGCGCGACCGGTTCGGTTTCACCGCCCACATGGACTTCTACGAGCCCGCCGAACTCGAACGGGTGCTGGCGCGTTCGGCGGGCATTCTCGGCATCGAGTTGGGCGGCGACGCGGGAGCCGAGATCGCGCGTCGCTCACGGGGCACGCCGCGCATCGCCAACCGGCTGCTGCGCCGGGTCCGCGACTACGCCGAGGTGCGCGCCGACGGGGTGATCACCCGCGATATCGCCAAGGCCGCGTTGGAGGTCTACGACGTCGACGAACTCGGCCTCGACCGCCTCGACCGGGCCGTGTTGTCCGCGCTGACACGCAGTTTCGGCGGGGGACCCGTCGGCGTGTCCACCCTGGCGGTCGCGGTCGGCGAAGAGGCCACGACCGTCGAGGAGGTGTGTGAACCGTTCCTCGTCCGTGCGGGGATGATCGCGCGCACACCGCGGGGACGGGTGGCCACCGCGCAGGCGTGGACACACCTCGGGTTGACCCCGCCGAGCGGAGTCACGGGTCTGGGACAGGCGGGTCTTTTCGACTGAGGAGGACGGTGATGGGCAGCGGCACGATCAGGCTGGGCGGGTTGCTCGGCGTGGCCTCCGCCGGTACCGCGGTGCCGGCCTATCTGGTCGGCTCGCCGGAGACACCGAAGGCCGCCGGTGCGGTCGCCGCCTATTTCGACCGCGCGGCAACCTTTCTCACGCTCAACGGCGCGCTACCGCTGCTGCACCTGCTGTTCGGCCTGCTGTTCGTCGGCGTGCTGGTGTCGGTGTTGCGCTCGGCGGCCGGGCCCACCGGCGCGGTCTACACCGCGGCCATCGGCGGAACGGTGTTCCTCGCGCTGACCGCGGCGGGGCTGGCCGCCGAGGTCGCCGTACCGGCCGCCATCGTGCGCTTCGACGACCTCACCGTGACGTCGTACTCCCAGCCGTTCCTCGGCCTGGCGGTGTGGCTGTACCACTACAGCCATATCGGCTCGGCCGCGTTGATATTCGCCACCGCGTACATCGTGTGGCGAACCGGTGTGCTGCCGAAGTGGTCGGCGGCTCTGGCGGTGCTGGGCGTGCCCGCGCTGTTGCACACCTGGATCGGGCTGCCCGGCGCATACAGCGTGGTGGTGTGGGTCGCGCTGACCGGGCTGATCATGTTGGCCATACCGCCGGTGGTTCGAGTGGAAAGCGTGGGCGTGTAGATGGGTTATGCCGGTTTGTTCTTTGCGGGCCTCGCGGCCCTGCTGCACATCTACATCTGGGTCATGGAATCGCTGACCTGGACGTCGCCGCGCACCAGGGCGACCTTCAGGCTCAGCGAGGAAGAAGCGTTGGCCACCAAGGAGTTGGCCTTCAACCAGGGCTTCTACAACCTGTTTCTGGCCATCATCACGATCGTCGGGATCCTCATCGGCGGCCTCGGCTGGGTCGGTCTGGCGTTGATCTTCGCCGGCGTCGGCTCCATGCTGGCGGCGGCCCTCGTGCTCCTGCTGTCGTCGCCGGACAAGGCGAGAGCCGCCGTGACACAGGGGATCTTCCCGCTGATCGCGATCGTGTTGTTGATCCTGGCCGTGGCGTTGTAGCGCACCTCGCGCCGCACGCTCGAGGCCGTCCTACAGCAAGCCCAACAGCTGCAGATCGGTGTTGTCGTGCCTGGTCAGCGGATTGCCGGCACCGCCGTTTCGGGCGCGGCACGCCCGGCGAGCACCTCGACGGCCGATCTCGCGTCGGGCACGCAGATCAACAGGTCGCGGGTAGCGCTCAACGCCTCAGGGGAGGGTTCGACGCCCCCGACCGCGTCGGCGAGGTCGAGCAAATGCACCGTCGCCTCCATCAGGGCGGTCTCGGCGACGACGGCCGGGGTGGTGCTGCCCACCGACGGATACGCGATCGTGGTGTCGGCGGGCATCGGTGTGGCGCGCAGGATTCGGGCGCATTCGGCGAATCGCTGTGCCGCCGCCTGCGGGGTCAATGCCGCGGCATCCGAAACCGCTTGCTCGGCAAGGTTTTCAGCGTTGGTGTTGGCGACACCGTCGGGTTCGTTGAAGCGGCGCAACAGGGTTGCGGCGTCGGTGACGGCGGCGGGTCCATCGATGACCGCTTCGGTGAAGCGGTCGAACATCGCCGGCTCGGGACAGACGTGGGCGAGCAGCGCCGCGACGTCCCAGCCCGCGCAGCGCGTCGGTGTGGACCATTCGTCGGCCGTCAGTTCCGCGCACCGTCGTGCCCACCGCTCCCACGCGTCGGCCAGGACGCGGCGGGCTGCATCACCGTCGAGTCGCATGAAGCCAACCTAACCAAGCCACCGGTTACGGATGCGTCAGCGCGGGTAACCACGCCTCACAACCAAGGAGGCATCATGACCGAGACGCGAGTACATCCCCGAGGTGGGCGGATGCGAATGCCGCGCAGTCGCGGGGCCACGAGTGGATTCCTGTTGATCCTGTTGGGCGCCTGGGGCGCACTGGCTCCCTTCATCGGACCGCTGTTCAACTTCGCGTACAGCCCCGACCAGGCCTGGATGTGGACGACCGGCCGCGGCTGGCTGGAGGTGCTGCCGGGCGTGGTGACCGTATTGGGCGGCCTGCTCCTGCTGATGTCGCGCAACCGCGCGACGGCGTCGCTCGGCGGGTGGCTCGCGGTGGCCGGCGGGGCGTGGTTCATCATCGGCCGCGCCGTGGCTGGGCCATTGGGACTCGGTGACGCGGGTTCGCCCGTCGCGGCCACCGAGGCCAAGCGCATCGCGCTCGAGCTGATGTTCTTCTCCGGCCTCGGCGCGCTGATCGTGTTCCTGGGCGCCGCGGCGCTCGGCCGCATCTCGGTACGCAGCGTGCGTGACGTCGAATGGGCGGACCGTCCGGTGGCCGCGCACACGGTTGCCGACGAGCCGGCACCGGCCGCCACGGCCGAGCCCGCTCCGGTCGCCGGGCACACCGCCCCGGTTGCCGGACCCACCACCGGTCCGGTTGCCGGCCACACCACCGGTCCGGTTTCCGGCGACACCACCGGTCCGGTTTCCGGCGACACCACCGGCCCGGTTTCCGGGCAACCCGCGATGGCGGAGCAGCGAACCGAGGTCATCGGGCCGACGGCCGAAGCCGCCAAACCTCGTCGCCGCGGCCTGCTTGACAGGTTCCGGTCGCGTGGCGATCGCGGCGGGCGCCTCGCCCACCGGTAATCACTCCACACAAAACGCCCCGGACGCACGACGCGTCCGGGGCGTTTTGCATTGGCTCGCCGTGTGTTCGGGTGACGTAGATCCCAAACGCCCGCACGTGCGACGAGTTTCACCGGGCCGTTGTGACGTGCATGACTGCCGCCCGCCGGGTCAGAAACTAGCCTGGCTATGTACCCGATTCGACGTGCGCTTCTCGATTCATGATTCCGGCGGCGTCCAATAGTCAACTTAAGTCTTTTGTCAGGAGGCCGACCATGCCCGACAGGTCTGGTATCACCGATTCCGTTGCCGCACGCCAGTATTCGGCCACCGCAATCTGCGAGGTGTTCGGCTTTCCGCAAGAGGACTGGGCGATGTTCGCCCGTCTGGCCGGCGGCCCCACGACACCGCGCGACGAAGAGGCGCTGTTTCAGTACATCGACGCCAAGATCGCCGAGCGTTGCTGGAGGCCGACCGACGACCTGCTGTCGGACCTGATCGACCTCGAGGTCGACGGCGTCGAACTCACCGTCGACGAGATCTACCGCTTCGTCTCCACGCTGATCGGCGTCCGCGCCTTCTAATCCTCAGCGATTTGTGGAGCCGCACCGGCGGTCAGCGCCGGTGCTCCACAAATCGCAACGGAACTCAGCCCGTGTAGGCCATGACGTGCTTGATGCGGGTGTAGTCCTCGAACCCGTACATCGACAGGTCCTTGCCGTGGCCCGACGACTTGAATCCGCCGTGCGGCATCTCGGCCACCAGCGGGATGTGCGTGTTGATCCACACGCACCCGAAATTCAGAGCCGCCGAAACCCGCAGTGCCCGCGACACATCGCGCGTCCACACCGACGACGCCAACCCATACTCGGTGCCGTTGGCCCACGCGATCGCCTCGTCCTCGTCCGAGAAGGCCTGCACGGTGATGACCGGGCCGAAGATCTCCTGCTGCACCAACCGGTCGTCCTGGCGCAGCCCGCCGATCACCGTCGGTTCGACGTAGAAACCCTTGTCGCCCTGACGACTTCCGCCGACCGCCACCGTGGCGTGTGAGGGTACGTCGCCCAGGAATCCGAGCACCCGCTCCAGCTGGTTGGAGTTGTTCACCGGCGGCACCCACGCGTCCTCGTCGTCGGCGGGCTTGCCGTACGTCGTCGTCGCGGCGCGCGCTTGCTCGGCCAGCGCCTCGGTCAGATCCGAAGCGATACGGCTTGTTGCGAGCACACGCGTCGCGGCGGTGCAGTCCTGTCCGCCGTTGAAGTAGCCCGCCGTGGCGATGCCCTCCGCGGCCGCAGCGATGTCGCTGTCGTCGAACACGACCACCGGGGCCTTACCGCCCAACTCCAGGTGGGTGCGCTTGAGGTGTCCGCCCGCACTGACGGCCACCGCACGGCCCGCCGCGACGGAGCCGGTGATGGACACCATCTGCGGTGTCGGGTGTGCCACCACGGCGGCGCCCGTATCCCGGTCTCCGCAAACGACATTCAGCACTCCGGGCGGAAAGTGCTTGGCCGCGATCTCGGCGAGCATCACGGTCGTCACCGGGGTGGTGTCGCTGGGCTTGATCACGACGGTGTTGCCCGCCGCCACCGCGGGCACGAACTTCCAGATCGCCATCATCATCGGGTAGTTCCACGGCGCCACCTGGCCGACGACGCCGACCGGTTCGCGGCGGATCCACGAGGTGTGGTCTTCCATGTACTCGCCCGCCGACTTGCCCTCCAGCATCCGCGCGGCGCCGGCGAAGAAGCGGATCTGGTCCACCATCGGCGGAATCTCCTCGGCCATGGTGACGTGGTTGGGCTTGCCGGTGTTGCGTCCCTCCGCCTCGACGAGCGCCTGCGCATGCTTTTCGACGTCGTCGGCGAAGTCCAGCAGCGCCTTCTGCCGCACCGACGGGGTCGTGCGTTTCCAGTCGGCGAAGGCCTTGGACGCGGCCGCATAGGCGTTGTCGATGTCGGCCTCGTTCGAGATCGGCGCGGTGCCGTACTGCTCACCGGTCGACGGGTCGACCAGCGGCATCGTGGCGCCGCCGACCGAGTCGACGCCCTCGCCGCCGATGAAGTTCTGGACCTTGAAATCGGTGGTCATCTGATCTCCTTGTAAGTCACAGGTCTTTGAGCACGAGCGCGAGCACATCGAGGCCCTCGACCAGCAGGTCGTCGCTGATCGTCAGGGGTGGGAGAAAGCGCAGCACATTGCCGAATGTGCCGCAGGACAACACGATCACGCCGGCGGCGTGACATCCGGCGCAGAGCGCCCGGGTCAGGTCGGCGTCGGGTTCCAGCGTGCCCGGCTTCACCAGCTCCACGGCGATCATCGCCCCGCGGCCGCGGACATCGCCGATCCGCTCGTCCTCGGCCTGCAGCCGGCCCAGCCGGTCCTTCGTCAGTTGTTCAATCCGCCGGGCCCGTTCGACCAGGCCGTCGGCCTCGATGGTCGCGATGGTGGCCAGCGCGGCGGCGCACGCGACCGGATTGCCTCCATAGGTGCCGCCGAGCCCGCTGACGTGTGGGGCGTCCATGATTTCGGCGCGGCCGGTGACCGCGGACAGCGGCAGGCCATCGGCGATGCCCTTGGCCGTGACGATCAGGTCGGGCTCGACGCCTTCGTGTTCGCACGCGAACATCGCGCCGGTGCGGGCGAAGCCGGTCTGCACCTCGTCGGCGATGAACACCACGCCGTTGTCGCGGCACCACGCCAGCAGGGCGGGCAGGAAGCCGTCGGCCGGGACGATGAAGCCGCCCTCGCCCTGAACGGGTTCGATGATCACGGCGGCGAGGTTGTCGGCGCCCACCTGTTTCTCAATGACGTCCACCGCACGCCCGGCGGCACGCTCACCGTCGGTCGCCATCTCCTTGCCGAACTCGGTGTCGCGGAAGGGATACGACATCGGAGCCCGGTAGATCTCGGGCGCGAACGGACCGAAGCCGTGCTTGTAGGGCATCGAGTTGGCGGTCAGGGCCATCGTCAGGTTCGTTCGGCCGTGATAGGCGTGGTCGAAGGAGACGACGGCGGACCTGCGGGTGTAGGCACGGGCGATCTTGATCGCGTTCTCCACGGCTTCCGCGCCCGAGTTGAACAGCGCCGAGCGTTTCTCTGCGGTTCCCGGCGTGAGCCGATTGAGGTGCTCGGCGACCGCGACGTATCCCTCGTAGGGCGTGATCATGAAGCATGTGTGCGTGAAATCGGCGACCTGTCGCTGAACCGCCTCGACCACGCGGGGAGACGAGTTGCCGATCGTGGTGACCGCGATGCCCGAGCCCAGGTCGATCAGCCGGTTGCCGTCGACGTCCTCGACGATGCCGCCGAATGCCCGTGCCGCGTAGACCGGCATGGTGGTGCCGATGCCGCGCGACACCGCCGCCGCTTTGCGAGCGATCAGTTCCCGCGAGCGCGGACCAGGGATCGGGCCGGCGAGGTACCGGCTCTGCTCGACGGTGCTCATCGAGCAAGAAGCCTAACGAAAACAGCACCGATCCGGTCGGCAACGCCGCGAGATTGTGGCGTAATCCGCAGCTATCACACCGAAGAGCAACGGAATCCGTCGAACGGCGTGCGGCAGCATGCGGGCGGCTCCGGCGATTCGCGGTTTCAACGCGACTGGCTGGTCGCCGGACGAGGGCGCAATGGCACACTGGTCACTTATGGGTGCGCGCCCGAACCGGCGCTGCGCCGTGACCACAAGACCTAACGAAAGACTTTGTTGCCATGGATTTGGTTGTCTTCCTTCCCCTGCTCATCGTGCTCGGCGCGTTCATGTTCTTCGCCTCCCGTCGACAGAAGAAGGCCATGCAGGCCACCATTGACCTGCACAATTCCCTTCAGATCGGCGATCGCGTGCACACCACCTCCGGCCTGGTCGGAACGATCCACGACATCACCGACGACGAGGTGGAACTGGAGATCGCGCCGGGGGTCGTCACCACGTGGATGAAGCTCGCGGTGCGCGACCGCATCACCGGGGACGACGAGTTCGACGTCGACGAGCCGGAGTCGACCGCCACCGAGCTCACCGAGAGCCCGAACACCAAGACCGACGGCTGAGTCCGCGGGCAAGAAACACAGCTGAAGCCCGTAGTCTTTGCGGTGCTGACGAACCGATCTCGAGGAGACCTGAGAAAACGTGGCATCGTCTTCGACGCCGGTGCGCCCTGCCCGCTACCTATCGCTGTTTCTGGCGTTACTCGTCGGCGCGTACTGCCTGGTCTTCCTGACCGGTGACAAGAAGCCCGACCCCAAGCTCGGTATCGACCTACAGGGCGGCACCCGCGTCACCCTGACCGCGCGCACGCCCGACGGGTCGCCGCCCACCCGCGACGCGCTGAACCAGGCGCAGCAGATCATCAACGATCGCGTCAACGGCCTCGGCGTGTCCGGCTCCGAGGTGATCATCGACGGCAACAACCTCGTCATCACCGTTCCGGGCAGTGAGAGCAGTGAGGCCCGCAACCTGGGCCAGACGGCGCGGCTGTACATCCGTCCCGTCGTGCACGTGATGCCCGCGGAGGTGCCGGGCGAGCAGCCTCCGACAGAAGGCCCACCGGACGCGCCGCCGGGCGGTCCGATCCCCGGAATGCCGGGCGGGGCGATCCCCGGGATGCCGGGCGGTCCGATTCCCGGGATGCCGGGGGAGCCGATGCAAGGTGCGCCGGGCGCCGAACCGCCGACCGGTCAGCAGCCGCCCGGCGGGGACCAACCGCCGGCGCAGCCCGCGCCGCAGCCGCGGCCGTATCCCGAGGAGCCGCCTGCGCAGCCGGCACCGACGCCATCCCCGACGCCGTCACCGGAGAGCCCGACGCCGTCACCGGCACCGGAGAGCCCCGCGCCGTCGCCGACGGAAACTCCGCCTCAGTCACCCGAGGACGTTCCGCTGCAGCAGCGCATCGCCGATGAGAAACAGCTGCGGCAGAGCACGGATCAGCAGATCCAGATCCTCGCCCTGCAGTTCCAGGCGACGCGGTGCCAAGAGGACGACGTGCTCGCAGGCAACGACGACCCGAATCTTCCGCTCATCACCTGCTCCGCCGACGGCAGCGAGGTGTACCTGCTGGACAAGTCGATCATCAACGGAGAGCAGATCCAGGACGCCACCTCCGGGCTCGACCAGCAGCGCGGCGAGTACGTCGTCGACCTCCAGTTCAAGGGCGAGGGCGCCAAGATCTGGGCGGACTTCACCGCCGCCAACGTCGGGACGCAGACCGCGTTCGTCCTCGACTCGAAAGTGATGAGCGCACCGGAGATCCGGGAGGCGATCCCGGGCGGGCGCACCCAGATCAGCGGCAGCTTCACCCAGCAGACGGCGCGCGAACTGGCGAACGTGCTGAAGTACGGCTCGCTGCCGCTGTCGTTCGAGTCATCGGAGGCCGAAACCGTCTCCGCCACACTGGGTCTGTCGTCGTTGCGTGCGGGTCTCATCGCCGGCGCGGTCGGGCTGGCGTTGGTGTTGGCCTACTCGCTGCTGTACTACCGGATGCTGGGTGTGCTGACCGCCCTGTCGCTGATCGCTTCCGGCGCAATGGTTTACGCGATACTGGTGCTGCTCGGCAGATGGATCGGCTACACGCTCGACCTGGCCGGTATCGCCGGTCTGATCATCGGTATCGGGATGACCGCCGACTCGTTCGTGGTGTTCTTCGAACGCATCAAAGACGAGATCCGAGAAGGCCGTTCGTTCCGGTCGGCGGTACCGCGAGGCTGGGCCAGGGCCCGCAAGACGATCGTGTCCGGCAACGCGGTGACGTTGCTGGCCGCGGCTGTGCTGTACGTCCTCGCGGTCGGACAGGTCAAGGGCTTCGCGTTCACCCTGGGGCTGACCACGATCCTCGACGTGGTGGTGGTGTTCCTGGTGACGTGGCCGCTGGTGTACCTGGCGTCGAAGTCGCCGACACTGGCCAAGCCTTCGCTGAACGGACTCGGTGCGGTGCAACAGATCGCCAGGGAGCGACGAGCGGCCGCGCACGCGACGGGACGGGACTAACTCATGGCGCCCAAGCAGTCATCGGACGACCAGCAGACCAGCGCGGTGGAGGCGCCGGACATCGAGTCCGTCACGCCGCACCACGGCTTCTTCGTCCGCCTCTACACCGGCACCGGTGCCTTCGAGGTCATCGGCAAACGCAAGCTGTGGTACATCGTCAGCGGTGTGATCGTGGCCGTGTGCGTGGCCAGCATGCTGCTGCGCGGCTTCACCTTCGGCATCGACTTCGAGGGCGGCACCAAGGTGTCGATGCCCAGCGCGACCGAGTCGGGCACCGTGACCACCCAGCAGGTCGAGGACGTGTTCAGCAAGACGCTGGGCAAGAGCCCGGAGTCAGTGGTCCTCGTCGGCAGCGGCGGCTCGGCCACGGTGCAGATCCGCTCCGAGACGCTGACCAACGAGGAGACCGAGCAGCTGCGCACGGCGCTGTTCGACGCGTTCAAGCCGAAGGGGCCCGACGGTCAGCCGAGCAAGCTGACCATCAGCGATTCCGCGGTCTCGGAGACCTGGGGCGGCCAGATCACCCAGAAGGCGCTGATCGCGCTGGTGGTGTTCCTGGTCCTCGCGACGATCTACATCATGCTGCGCTACGAGCGCTACATGTCGATCGCGGCGATGGCCACGCTCGTCTTCGACCTGGTCGTCACCGCCGGTGTCTACTCGATCGTCGGCTTCGAGGTCACCCCGGCCACGGTCATCGGCCTGCTCACGATTCTGGGCTTCTCGCTGTATGACACCGTCATCGTGTTCGACAAGGTCGAGGAGAACACCCACGGCTTCGAGCACACCACCAGGCGCACCTTCGCCGAACACGCCAACCTCGCCGTCAACCAGACCTTCATGCGGTCGATCAACACCAGCCTCATCTCGGTGCTGCCGATCATCGCGCTGATGGTGGTGGCGGTGTGGCTGCTCGGCGTGGGCACGCTGATGGACCTCGCGCTGGTGCAGCTGGTCGGCGTCGTGGTCGGCACCTACTCGTCGATCTTCTTCGCGACCCCGCTGCTGGTCTCGATGCGCGAGCGCACCGACCTCGTGCGCAACCACACCCGCCGCGTGATGAACCGCCGCAAGAACGCGGCCGCCCGAGCCGCCGAGGTCGACGACGACGGCGACGGCGATGAGCCGGAAACCGTCGCCGCCGCCGCCGCCACGGCACGCACCGAGGCCTCCACGCGTACGGAGACATCGCCACCGCCGGACAAACCCGCTCCGGGCGCACGTCCGGTGCGGCCGACCACCAGCCGGACCGGGCGCCCGTCGGGCAAGCGCAACACCCGCCGGCGGTAGGGACGATGAACGCCGGCACGCGCGCGGGCACCGGGCCCGCGAGGGGGATGGGTCCGATCCGGCTTTGCGGCGTCCTGGCGGCGGTGCTGATGCTTGCCGCGGCGATGGCGTCGGCGTGTACGCGCAGCCCCGCCGACAGCATCGACTACGCCGTCGACGGCACGCTGATCACCTACAACACCAACACCGTCGCCGGGGCCGCCTCGGGCGGGCCGCAGGCGTTCGCGCGGGTACTGACGGGCTTCAACTATCACGGACCCGACGGCCAGATCGTCGGCGATCACGACTTCGGAACGATCTCCGTCGTCGGCAGGCAGCCGCTGGTGCTCGACTACGAGATCAACGCCGACGCGGTGTACTCCGACGGTAAGCCGATCACCTGCGACGACCTGGTGTTGGCGTGGGCGTCGCAGTCCGGCCGCTTCCCGACCTTCGATGCCGCCAGCCGCGCCGGGTACGTCGACGTCGCCTCGGTGGACTGCGCGCCGGGCCAGAAGAAGGCGCGGGTTTCGTTCGCCCCGGATCGCGGGTTCGTCGACTTCGGGCAGCTGTTCTCGGCGACGTCGATGATGCCGTCGCACGTCATCGCCGACCAGCTGGGTCTCGGCGACGGCGGGGTCACCCGGGCGATCTTGGAGAACGACGGCGCGGCGGTCGAGCGCATCGCCCAGGTCTGGAACACCGGCTGGAACCTCAAACCCGACCTCGACCTGAAGAAGTTCCCCTCGTCGGGCCCGTACAAGCTGGACGAGGTGACCGAGGACGGGGCCGTCGTGCTGGTCGCCAACGACAAATGGTGGGGCGCCGAGCCCGTCACCAAGAAGGTGACCGTGTGGCCGCGCGGCGCCGACATCCAAGAGCGCGTCAACCAGGGTGCTTACGATGTCGTCGACATCGCCACCGGGTCGTCGGGCACGCTGAACATGCCCGACGACTATGTGCGCACCGACGCCCCGTCGGCCGGTATCGAGCAGCTGATCTTCGCGCCGGAGGGCCCGCTGGCAGCCACCCCGGCCCGCCGCGCCCTGGCGCTGTGCACACCGCGCGACGTGATCGCCCGCAACGCCGAACAGCCCATCGCCGATTCGCGGCTCAATCCTGCGACCGAGGACGCGTACAGCTCGGCCGAGCGCGGTCCCGAGCCCGGTCAGTTCGTCGCCGCCAACCCCGATGCCGCGCGGGCCGCGCTGGGCGGTCGGCCGCTGACCGTGCGCATGGGCTACCAGAGCCCGAACGCGCGGCTGGCGGCGACCGTCGGCACCATCGCCAAGGCGTGTGCGCCCGCCGGCATCACCATCGAGGACGCCGCGAGCGACACCGTGGGCCCACTGTCGTTGCGTGACAACGAGATCGACGTGCTGATCGCCAGCACGGGCGGCGCCGCGGGCAGCGGGTCGACCGGCTCGTCGGCGATGGACGCCTACCAGTTCCACACCGACAACGGCAACAACCTGCCGCGCTTCTCCAATCCGCAGGTGGACCGGGTGATCTCGGCGATCGCCATCACCAACGACCCGAAGGAGCTGGCGCGGCTGCTCGGTGAGGGCGGGCCGGTGCTGTGGGGCGACATGCCGACGCTGCCGTTGTACCGACAGCAGCGCACGGTGCTGACATCGAAGAAGATGTTCGCTGTGAGCAACAATCCGACCCGGTGGGGCGCGGGATGGAACATGGACCGCTGGGTGCTCGACCGGTGAACATCGGCGACAACGACATCTCGGCGTTGATCGAGCGAATGACGCGCCAGGTGCCCGATTTCCCCGAGCCCGGGATCGCGTTCAAGGACCTCACACCGTTGCTGGCCGATGCGCAGGGACTGGCCGCGGTCACCGATGCGCTCGCGGAGAACGCCCACGGCGCGGACCTGGTGGCCGGGATCGACGCACGCGGCTTCCTGCTCGGTGCGGCGGTCGCATTGCGGCTGGGCACAGGCGTGTTGGCGATCCGCAAGGGCGGCAAGCTCCCGCCGCCGGTGCTCAGCGAGGCCTATGCGCTCGAATACGGCACCGCGACGCTGGAGATCCCCGCCGACGGCATCGACCTCGGCGGGCGCGAGGTCCTGATCATCGACGACGTGCTGGCCACCGGCGGCACCGCGGCCGCCGCGGTCAAACTGCTGCGAAACGCGGGGGCGTCCGTGACGGGCGCCGCGGTGCTGCTCGAGTTGACCGCGCTGGGCGGCCGCAAGGTGCTCGAACCGTTGCCGGTCACGTCGCTGCACCGGATCTGAGGGATATCCTCGGAGTCGAGTCCTCGTTCGACATGCCCCCGAGGAGGTGACCATGGCTGAGGATCCCCGCACGGGCCAGGCCGTGCAGGCACCGCCGGGGGCGCAGATCCCCGAGACGCAGCCGCTGGAGATGCCCAAGGCGTCGCCGAGCGCGTCGCGCCGGGTGCGGGCGCGCCTGGCACGCCGGATGACGTCGCAGCGCAGCGCGATCAACCCGGTGCTCGAACCGCTGGTCGCCGTCCACAAGGAGATCTATCCGAAGGCCAATCTGCAGCTGCTGCAGCGGGCGTACGAGGTGGCCGAGCAGCGGCACGCCGATCAGCTGCGCCGCTCGGGCGACCCCTACATCACCCATCCGCTGGCGGTGGCCAACATCCTGGCCGAACTCGGCATGGACACCACCACGCTGATCGCGGCGCTGTTGCACGACACCGTCGAGGACACCGGGTACACGCTCGAAGCGCTGACCGAGGAGTTCGGCACCGAGGTCGGCCATCTGGTCGACGGCGTCACCAAGCTGGACAAGGTCGCGCTGGGCACCGCCGCGGAGGGCGAGACCATCCGCAAGATGATCATCGCGATGGCGCGCGACGCCCGCGTGCTGGTGATCAAGGTCGCCGACCGGCTGCACAACATGCGCACCATGCGGTTCCTGCCGCCCGAGAAGCAGCAGCGCAAGGCCCGCGAGACGCTGGAAGTCATTGCGCCGCTTGCGCATCGGCTGGGTATGGCCACGGTCAAGTGGGAACTCGAGGATCTCGCATTCGCGATCCTGCACCCCAAGAAGTACGAGGAGATCGTGCGACTGGTCGCCGACCGGGCGCCGTCGCGCGACACCTACCTGGCCAAGGTGCGCGCCGAGATCAACTCGACGCTCAACGCGTCCAAGATCAACGCGATCGTGGAGGGCCGCCCCAAGCACTACTGGTCGATCTACCAGAAGATGATCGTCAAGGGCCGCGACTTCGACGACATCCACGACCTCGTCGGCGTGCGCATCCTGTGTGACGAAATCCGGGACTGCTACGCGGCTTTGGGTGTCGTTCACTCGCTGTGGCAGCCAATGGCGGGGCGGTTCAAGGACTACATCGCCCAACCGCGGTACGGCGTGTACCAGTCGCTGCACACCACCGTCGTCGGGCCCGAGGGCAAGCCGCTGGAGGTGCAGATCCGCACCCACGACATGCACAAGACCGCCGAACTCGGCATCGCCGCGCACTGGCGCTACAAGGAGACCAAGGGCCGCAACGTCCCGAACCAGCCCTCGTCGGCCGAAATCGACGACATGGCGTGGATGCGGCAGCTTCTCGACTGGCAGCGGGAGGCCGCCGACCCCGGCGAGTTCCTGGAATCGCTGCGTTACGACCTTGCGGTACAAGAGATCTTCGTGTTCACGCCCAAGGGTGACGTGATCACGCTGCCCACCGGGTCGACCCCCGTCGACTTCGCCTACGCAGTGCACACCGAGGTCGGTCACCGCTGTATCGGCGCACGGGTGAACGGCCGCCTCGTCGCGCTGGAGCGCAAGCTCGAAAACGGGGAAGTGGTCGAGGTTTTCACGTCCAAGGCGCTCAACGCCGGGCCGTCACGCGACTGGCAGACGTTCGTGGTGTCGCCGCGCGCGAAGGCCAAGATCCGGCAGTGGTTCGCCAAGGAGCGCCGCGAGGAGGCGCTCGAGGCCGGTAAGGACGCGATCGCCCGCGAGGTCCGGCGCGGCGGACTTCCGTTGCAGCGCTTGATGAATGCCGAGTCGATGGGTGCGCTCGCGCGCGAACTGCGGTACGTCGACGTCTCGGCGCTCTACACCGCGGTGGGCGAGGGGCACGTCTCGGCGCGACATGTGGTGCAGCGGCTGGTCGCGCAGGTCGGTGGGGACGAGGAGGCCTCCGACGAACTCGCCGAACGCTCCACACCCGCGACGATGCCGGTGCGCCAACGCACCAGCGACGACGTCGGCGTCGCCGTGCCCGGTGCTCCCGGTGTGCTGACCAAGCTCGCCAAGTGCTGTACGCCCGTGCCCGGCGACAACATCATGGGCTTCGTCACCCGCGGTGGCGGGGTCAGCGTGCACCGCACTGACTGCACGAACGCCTCGTCGCTGCAACAACAGTCGGAGCGCATCATCGAGGTGAAGTGGGCGCCGTCGCCGTCGTCGGTGTTCCTGGTCGCCATCCAGGTCGAGGCGCTCGACCGGCACCGGCTGCTGTCGGATGTGACGCGGGTGCTGGCCGACGAGAAGGTCAACATCCTCAGCGCGTCGGTGACGACGTCGAACGACCGGGTGGCGATCAGCCGGTTCACCTTCGAGATGGGCGACCCGAAGCATCTGGGCCACGTGCTCAACGTGGTGCGCAATGTGGAGGGTGTGTACGACGTCTACCGGGTGACTTCCGCGGCGTGAGCCGCAGTCATGCAGAAGCGGCGTGAGCCGCAGTCAGGCAGAAGCGGCGTGAGCCGCAGGCGCCCGCAAATATTGGTGAAGCGCGTTAATTTTTGCCGGTTCTGGGATACTGCGACGATGCGGCCCGCTGCTCTCGTCCTCCTCGCCGCCCTCGGCTTCGCGGTCGCCGGCTGCGGGTCCACGATCAAGCCGGAAGGGGCAGCACAATCCGTCGTCGACCTGGTCTCCGAGCAGACCGGCTTCACGCCGACGGACGTGAAGTGCCCCGAGGGCGTCGAGGCCAAGGAGGGCGCGGCGTTCGATTGCAAATTCACTGGACCGGAGGGTGTGGAGTACACCGCGAACATGCGGGTCACCAAGGTCCAGGGCGACGACATCGAGTTCTACATCGAGACCGCGCCGACGGAATAGCCGATCAGTCCAGCCGGATCGATTCGATCCGCACCTCGGCGGCGGGTTCGCCGTCCTCGCTGCCGCCCGCGACACCCCTGGCCGCGATCTTGTCCAGCGTGGCCAGGCCGGTGTCGTCGATCGTGCCGAACACCGTGTACGTCGGCGGCAACTCGGAGTCCGCGTAGACGAGGAAGAACTGGCTGCCGTTGGTGCCGACGCCGGCGTTGGCCATCGCCAGTGTCCCGCGCGGATAGCGGACCGGCGCCCGCAGCGCCGGATCGCTCAACCGGTACTGGTTGGTCGGATATTCGTTCGGGAACTGGTAACCCGGTCCGCCGGTGCCGGTTCCGCTCGGGTCGCCGCACTGCAGCACCCCGAGGGCGTCGGCGGTGGTCAGGCGGTGGCAGGTGGTCCCGTCGAAGAAGCCCTGCTGGGCCAGGCTGGCGAAGTTGTTGACCGTGCAGGGCGCCTTGGCGTTGTCCAGTTGCAGGCCGACGTTGCCCTGATTGGTGGTCATGCTGGCGCTGACCGACGCCGGGTCGGTCGGCACCCGGCCGGTGCGCGGCGGCGTGGCGGGCTTGCTGGGCGGTTCCGAGATCCGCGGATACTGGCAATTCGATCCCAGCGTCGCGGGCGGGTCGAACGCGGGAAGCGCGTCGCGCGGCGGACCCGGCGTCGCCGTGACCTCGGGGACCATGCCGTCGAGCCTTTCGAGGTCGCGGCCCACCGCGGCGAGGATGACGACGCTGACGACGACGACAAGCACGGTCAGGATCGTCACGAGATAGCCGATGACCAGGCCCGCGATCGCGATGCCGCGGCCCTCCTCGCCGGTCTTCTTGATCTGCGACAGCGACATGTGACCGAACACGATGCCCAGCGGCGCGAAGACGAACGCGCACACCAGAGAGACGATGGACAGCGTGTTGGTCTGCCTCGGCGGCGGATAGCCGTACGCGTACGGCCCCGGATAGCCGTGGGGCGGTGGGGGACCGCCGTACGGCGGGGGCGCGGTCACGGTCAGTCCAGCAGGATCGACTTCACCATCACCGGGGTGGCCGGTGCGCCGTCCTGACCGCCGCCGGCGACCCCGCCTTGTGCGATCTTGTCCAACGTGGCCAGCCCGGTGTCGTCGACCCGGCCGAACACGGTGTAGTTCGGCGGCAGCTTGGAGTCCTGGTACACCAGGAAGAACTGGCTGCCGTTGGTGTTCGGGCCGGCGTTGGCCATGGCCAGCGTGCCGCGCGGATAGGTGACCGCCTCCTGCAGCTTCGGGTCGTCGGGCTGGTACTGGTTGGTCGGATACTCGTTGGCGAACGAGTATCCCGGGGTTCCGGTGCCCTTGCCGGTCGGATCGCCGCACTGCAGCACCTTCAGCATGTCGGCGGTGGTCAGCCGGTGGCAGGGGGTGTTGTCGAAGTAACCCTGCTGGGCGAGGCTGGCGAAGCTGTTGACCGTGCACGGCGCCTTGGCGTTGTCGAGGAGCAGGCCGAGGTTGCCCTGGTCGGTGGACATGCTGGCGCTGACTTCGGCGGGGTCGGTGGGCACCTTGCCGCTGCGCGGCGGGTTGACCTTCTTGGCGGCCTCTTCCGCCGACCCCGGGTATTCGCAGTTCTCGCCGAGCCCGGCGGGTGCCGCGAACGCGGGTAGGGCACCCGGAGCCGACGGCGCGGCCGAGGTGGGCGAGGCGTCATCGGTGGCCGCCGCGGTCTGGCTGTCGGAGTCGTCCCTGTTGAGGACGACGGTCGCGACCACCGCGGCGACCACGACGATCGCGGCCGCGACCGAGGCGATGATCGTGTACAGACGCCGCTTGCGGGCCTTCTCCGCGCGGCGCTCCAGCTGCCGCTCGAGTTTGCGCTTCGCCGTCTCCCGCCGCTGTTCGTTGGTCGGCACCGCTGATGTCCTCCTCGTGTCAGTCGATCGGGAACGAGTGTGCCAGGCATTTCTGAGTGTGGCGCCGCGACCCACGCCAACCGGTGGTGGGAAACTGGACGACGTGTTCATCACCGGGTTTGCCGCCGGCATGTTGGCGTGCAACTGCTACGTGCTGGCCCCGCGGGCCGGAGCCGACGCCATCGTCGTCGACCCCGGCCAGCGGGCGATGGGGCCGTTGCGCCGGATTCTCGACGAGCACCGCCTCACCCCCGCGGCGGTGCTGTTGACCCACGGCCACATCGACCACATCTGGTCGGCGCAGAGGGTGGCGGACATGTACGGCTGCCCGGCCTTCATCCATCCCGAGGACCGGTTCATGCTGACCGATCCGATCAAGGACTTCGGACGGGGCCTCATCGGCGGACTGGCCAGCTCCGCCTTCGGCGCGCTGTTCCGTGAACCCAAGCAGGTCGTCGAACTCGACAAGGACGGCGACAAGGTCGAGTTGGGCGGGGTCACCGTCACCGTCGACCACACACCCGGCCACACCCGGGGGTCGGTGGTGTTCCGCGTCGACGAGGGCATCGGCTCGGGGCCGGGATCGGTCGCGCTCACCGGCGATACCCTGTTCCGGCAGTCGGTGGGCCGTACGGACCTGCCGGGTGGCAGCGGTCGGGACCTGCTCGGCTCGATCGTCAACAAACTGTTGGTGCTCGACGACGACACCGTGGTACTACCGGGGCACGGCCCCAAGACCACGATCGGCGTCGAACGCCGCACCAACCCGTTCCTCGAAGGCTTGACCTAGTGAGCTTGTGTGAGTGATTTTCAGGCGCCCAAGGGCGTCCCGGACTACCTGCCGCCCGACTCGGCGCAATTCGTCGGAGTGCGTGACGGCCTGCTCGACACCGCGCGGCGGGCCGGATACGGCGACGTCGAACTGCCGATCTTCGAGGACACCGCGCTGTTCGCGCGCGGCGTCGGCGAGTCGACCGATGTGGTGTCCAAGGAGATGTACACGTTCTCCGACCGCGGCGACCGATCGGTCACGCTGCGGCCCGAGGGCACCGCGGGGGTGATGCGCGCCGTCATCGAGCACGGCCTGGACCGTGGCCCGCTGCCGGTGAAGCTGTGCTACGCCGGACCCTTCTTCCGCTATGAACGTCCGCAGGCCGGCCGCTACCGCCAACTGCAACAGGTCGGGGTGGAGGCCATCGGCGTCGACGACCCCGCGCTGGACGCCGAGGTGATCGCGGTCGCCGACGCGGGTTTCCGATCGCTGGGGCTCGATGGATTCCGTCTCGAGATCACTTCGCTGGGCGACGAGACCTGCCGTCCGCAGTACCGGGAACTGTTGCAGGACTTCCTGTTCAAGCTGGATCTCGACGAAGAAACACAGCGACGCGCTCAATTGAACCCGCTGCGGGTGCTCGACGACAAGCGACCGAAGATGCGCGAGATGACCGCCGACGCGCCGGTGATGATCGACCACCTGTCGGATGTCGCCAAACAGCACTTCGACACCGTGCTGGCGCATCTCGACGCGTTGGAGGTGCCCTACGTCATCAACCCGCGCATGGTGCGGGGGCTCGATTACTACACCAAGACGACGTTCGAGTTCGTGCACGACGGCCTCGGGGCCCAGTCGGGCATCGGCGGCGGTGGGCGCTACGACGGCCTGATGGCGCAACTCGGCGGAAAAGACCTGTCCGGCATCGGGTTCGGGCTCGGTGTGGATCGCACGCTGTTGGCGCTGCAGGCCGAGGGAAAGACCGTCGGCGGGACGGCCCGGGTCGATGTCTTCGGGGTGCCGCTGGGGGAGCAGGCGAAGATGACGCTGTCCGTGCTCGGCGCGCGACTGCGGGCCGCGGGCGTGCGGGTCGACCTGGCCTACGGCGACCGCGGGATCAAGGGGGCGATGCGTGCGGCGGACCGATCGGGGGCGGCGCTGGCGCTGGTCGCCGGCGACCGCGACATCGAGGCGGGCACGATCGGCGTGAAGAACCTGTCCACCGGACAGCAGACGGACGTCGCGGTGCATGACGTGCTGACCGAGGTGCTGACCCGCCTCAACCGCGCCTGACCGGCGTCATGGTCGTCGTCGTACAGCGGCGGCGAGCACCCGGTCGAGCATCCCGACACCGCCGCTGAACACAGTGCCCCGCATCAGGATTCGCGTCGACGCCGGAGTGACGGCGACCAAACTCGACGTCAGCATCCGCGATCGTCGCTCGAAGTGCACCTGGCTCAGCGGCGCGACGATCTCACCCGCGCCGTCGCGGTAGGTCCGCTGTCGCCGGTCGAAGACCGCCACCGGCGCATAGGCACGCAACGGTGTCATCCGCATGCGCCGAAGCGCGGCGCCGCCGCGGACCATCGCCCGAAACGCCACCGCGCCGACGACGACCAGCGCGGCGCCGATCGCCGCCGACGGCCACACCATCGAGTACGCGAACGCGTAATACACAGACACGATGCCGAAGCCGCCGAAGATCAGCGCCGCCATGGTCAACAGCAGCACCGTCATCTCTGTCGGCGCCCGGCCGCGGTCGATCAGCAAGACCTCGAATCCCCGCTCGGCCACCACCACAGCGCCCTGCTCCGCCAGCGGTACCGGCTCGGGCGGTGCGCTCACGCAGAGCCGCGGGCGACCGAGTTCAGGAGTTCGTCGATATGCCCAACCCCACCGTCGAACGGATTGCCGCGCTTGAGCGTCTTCGTGCCGCCCGGGGTGAGTGCGACGAGTTTCGGTGAGCTCGAGCCGATCTGGAACTTGCGGGCGAACCGCACCTGATCCAGCTGCACCAGCGCGCCACCCCGGTAGCTGAACAGCCCGAGCTTACGGTCAAGCACCGCGGCCGGTCGGCAGTCGTGCAGCGGTCGGCTGCGGTACCGGCGGATCTTGCGGATGACGAAGAACGCCGCCACGGCGAGCACCACACCCGCGGCCAGGAACGCGACACCCACCAGCCGCGACGGAGCGTCGGAGATGAGCGCGGCCAGCCCGAAGCCGCCGACCACGAGCGTCAGCACGCCGACCACGAACGCCAGCACCGTCAGCGGACCGGTGCCTCGGTCCACCACCAGCACCCGACGCCCGTCGTCGGTGACGACGAGGCCACCGGTGTCGGCGAGTACCTGTGCTCCCGAAGCTGTGTCCACGGGTGCACTGTGCCACTTCGTCGGCCGCGAGCGTGCGCAAACTGTCGGAAATCCGCGGTGTGTCGGGTGCAAACACGCACGCTCGCGTGAGAGTTAGATGGCCATGGCGGCGCGGACGTCGGCCTCCGACGACGAACCGCCCGTACCGTCTGAGGTCACGCGGCCGGCCTCGAGCACGTAGTAGTGCTGCGAGGACTCCAGCGCGAAACCGATGTGCTGTTCGACCAGCAGCACGCCCAGGCCGCCGCGCTGGGTCAGCGACGTGATCGCCGCCTCGATCTCCGCGACCACCGACGGCTGGATGCCCTCGGTGGGCTCATCGAGGATCAGGCACTTCGGCGTGGTGATCAGCGCGCGGGCGATCGCCAACTGCTGACGCTGGCCGCCCGACAGCAGACCCGCGCGGCGGGTCAACAATTCCTTCAGGGCGGGGAACAGGTCGAGTTGCTCGTCGATGAGCTGCCTGCCGTTCTTGCGGCCGTCCGCGACGACCTGCAGGTTCTCCATCGTCGTCAGCTGGCCGAAGGACTGCTGCCCCTGCGGCACATAGGCCAGGCCACGCGCCACGCGTGCGCTCGGCCGCAGCTTGCCGATGTCCTCACCGTCGAAGAGCACCTTGCCCGCAGTGCATTTCAGCAATCCGACCGCGGCCCGCAGCAGCGTGGTCTTCCCCGCGCCGTTGTGCCCCATCACCGCGGCCACACCGTCGGAGGGCACGTCGACGCTGGCCCCGTGGATGACCTCAGAACGGCCGTAGCCGCAGCGCACCTCGACCAGTGAAAGCATCAGGACTCCTCGACGAGTTCGGCGGGCACATCGGCGGTGCCCGCGGCCGCGGTGCCGAGATAGACCTCTTGCACTTTGGGGTTGGTCTGCACCTCGGCGACGGATCCCTCGGCGATCACCTGTCCGCGCGCGAGCACGGTCACCGACGTGGCGAACGCCCGCATGAAATCCATATCGTGTTCGACGACGACGACGGTGCGCTGGGCACCGATGCGGCGCAACAGGTTTCCCGTCTCCTCGCGTTCTTCGTGGCTCATGCCCGCTACCGGTTCGTCGAGCAGCAGCACGTCGGCGTTCTGCACGAGCAGCATGCCGATCTCCAGCCACTGCTTCTGCCCGTGGGCCAGCACCCCGGCCGGCTTGTCGGCCAGATCGCTCAGACCGATGGTGTCGAGCGCCTCTTCGATCGCGGGTAGCACCCCCTTGCGCCGGCGCAGCAGCGTCCACGCCGACCGGCCCGCACCCGCGGCGATGTCGAGGTTCTGCAGCACGGTCAGCTGTTCGAACACGCTGGCCGTCTGGAACGTGCGTCCCACGCCCAGGCGGGCGATCTGGTGCACCTTCTTGCCCAGCAGTTCAACACCGGACTTGTTGACCGAACCGGTCGCGCTCACCAGACCGGTGATCGCGTCGATCACGGTGGTCTTGCCCGCGCCGTTCGGCCCGATCAGAAATCTCAGGTCACCCTGGAACAGGGTCAGGTCGACATCGCTGACCGCCTTGAAACCGTCGAAATCGACGGTCAGCCCGCGCACTTCGAGGTATTCGGTGCCCATGCCGACGTTGCCGCCGGCGACCGGTTCCACCTGGGTCATGTCGCTGCGCCCACTTTCTCGGCGTCGGGATCGGTCTGCGGTTCGGGCGCGGGTTCGTCCGGCTTGCGGGGTCGGCGGATGCGGCGCCGTTTGAACAGGACACCGAGGCCGGCCAGACCCGCCGGGAAGAAGCCGACCACGACGATGAACAGCAGGCCCTGAGCGTAGGTCCATTCGGACGGGAAGCGTTCGGAGAACAGGGTTTGCGCCCACGCCACGCCGATGGCGCCCAGCACCGGCCCCAGCAGCGTGGTGCGCCCGCCGATCGCCACACCGATCAGAAACGCGATCGACGGCAGGATGCCCACCTGCGACGGTGCGATGAAGCCGACGATCGGCGCGAACAGCGCACCGGCGATGCTGGCGAACAGCGCCGCCACGGTGTAGGCGACCACCTTGATGTTCGCCGGGTCGTAGCCGAGGAAGCGGACGCGCTCTTCACCGTCGCGAACCGCCACCAGCAGCTCGCCGTAGCGGCTCTGCATGAGCTGGCGCACCACGGCGACGACGGCGAGCAGCACCCCGGCGGCGATGAAGTACAGCATTCGCCGGTTCGCCGGGTCGTTCAGGGTGAACCCGAAGAACGTGCGAAACCTGTTGAGTCCGTTGCTGCCACCGAGGCTGGTCTGCCCGACGAGCAGGATGGCCAACGCAGCGGCCAGCGCCTGGGACAGGATCGCGAAGTAGGCGCCCTTGACGCGGCGCTTGAACACGCCGAACCCGAGGGCAGCCGCGATCGCCGTCGGCACGAGCACGATCGCCAGCAGGGTGAAGGCGGGGGAGGCGAAAGGCTGCCAGTACCCGGGTAATTCGCGCACCCCCGCGATCTGCATGAAGTCCGGCACGTCGTTGCCGAAGATCTGCGCGTCGGCGATCTTGAGATGCATGCCCATCATGTAGCCGCCGAGCCCGAAGAAGACCCCCTGGCCCAACACCAGCATTCCGCCACGGCCCCAGGCCAAGCCGATGCCGACCGCGACGATCGCGAAGCAGAGGAACTTGCCCAGCAGGCTGAGCCGGAAATCCGACAGCACCACGGGGGCGACACCGAACAGCAGCACCGCCGCCACCGCGAAACCGGCCCAGGTCTGCCAACGGCCCACGAAGGTTCTCATGCGAGACTCCTTGTCCGCACTGTGAACAGGCCCTGCGGCCGAGCCTGCAGGAGGATCACGATGATCACGAATACGATCACCTTCGCCAGCGATGCGGTGGTGTTGTATTCGATGAACGAGTTCAAGAAGCCGAGTGCGAACGCCGCGATGACCGTGCCCTTGATCTGGCCGAGACCGCCGACCACGACCACCAGGAAGGCGTCGATCAGATAGCTCTGCCCGATGGTCGGGCTGGTCGAACCGATCAGCGTCAACGCGACACCGGCCACCGCCGCCAGGCCCGAACCGATGAAAAACGTTGTGATGTCGGTTTTCCGGGAGGAGATTCCGCTGGTCTCGGCGAGGTCGCGGTTCTGTACGACGGCCCGGATGCGGCGTCCCATCGGGCTCACCTTGAGCGCGGCGGCCAGCGCGGCGACGCATGCGAGGGCCAGCACGAGGATGAAGATGCGCGTCTTGGGCACCACAGCGCCGAAGATCTCGACACCGCCGGACAACCACACCGGCGCCACCACGTTGACCGCCGGCGCCCCGAAGACGTCACGGGCGACCTGCTGCAGGATGAGGCCGACGCCGAAGGTGACCAACAAGGTGTCCAGCGGACGGTGGTACATGCGGCGGATGAGCGTGGTCTCCAGCAGCGCACCCATCGCCCCGCCGATCAGGAACCCGACGCCCAGCGAGATCAACAGCGACGCACCGGCGCTCGACACGATCTGCTGCACCACGTAGGCGGTGTAGCAGCCGGCCATGATGAACTCGCCGTGCGCCATGTTGATGACGCCCATCTGCCCGAAGGTCAGCGACAACCCCAGCGCGGCCAGCAACAGGATCGAGCCGAGGCTCAATCCCGTTGCCAGCTGCCCGATCAGGACATCCATTCGAGACTCAGCTGGAGAGGCCCGCTGCCCACGGATACGACTTGAGATAGGGGTCCGGCTCGATCGGCCCCGGCGACTCCCAGATCGTGTAGATCAACCCGTCGGACCGGATCTCGCCGATGCGAGCGGTCTTGGTGATGTGATGGTTCTCGCCGTCGATGGTGACCAGGCCCTCGGGCGCGTCGAACGTCACACCGCCCGCAGCGTCCTGAATCGCCTTGACGTCGAACGACTTCGCTTTCTCGACGGTGTTCTTCCACAGGTACACCGACACGTAGGCGGCCTCCATCGGATCAGAGGTCGGCTTGTTGGCGCCGTACTTGTCCTTGTAGGCCTTGACGAACGCCTTGTTGACCGGGTTGTCCACGGTCTCGTAGTAGTTCCAGGCGGTGAGCTGGCCGGTGATGTTCTGGATGCCGATGCCGCCGATCTCTTCCTCGGCGATCGACACCGACACCACGGGCATGACCTCCTGCGTCAGGCCGACGTTCTTGTACTCCCGGAAGAACGCCACGTTGGAATCGCCGTTGAGCGTGTTGAACACGGCGTCGGCGCCTGCGGAGCGGACCTTGTTGACGATGGTCGAGAAGTCCGTCGACCCCAGCGGCGTGTAGTCCTCGCCCTTGATCTCGATGCCGTTGGCTCCCGCATACGCCTTGATGATGCGGTTGGCCGTCTGGGGGAACACATAGTCGCTGCCGACCAGGTAGAGCGACTTGACGCCCTTCTCTTTCAGATAGTCCAGCGCGGGCACGATCTGCTGGTTGGTGGTGGCGCCGGTGTAGAAGATGTTCTTCGACGCTTCCAGGCCCTCGTACTGCACGGGGTAGTACAGCAGTGAGTTGGCGCTTTCGAAGACCGGCAGCATGGCCTTGCGCGACGACGACGTCCAGCCGCCGAACACCGCGGCGACGCAGTCGCTGCTGATCAGCTTCTCGGCCTTCTCCGCGAACACCGTCGGCTCGGACGCCCCGTCCTCACCCACGAGTTGGATCTGCTTGCCCATCACACCGCCGGACGCGTTGATCTGCTCGACGGCGAGGTCGATGGCATGGCGGACGGTGACTTCGGAAATGGCCATCGTGCCCGACAACGAGTTCAGCGCACCCACTTTGATGGTCGGGCCCGATGTGTCGACACAGGATTGGGCGTTTGCCGTATCCGACTCGGTGGCCTTGCTTCCGCAGCCGGTCAGCACCAGGCTCGTCGCGGCGACGACTCCGCCGGCAACGAGGGCGTAGCGTCTCACCGAGGACCGTCGTGGTAGTCGCATGAACAGCCTTTCCCTATATATCCGCAGCGCACATCGGCGATGAGCGTCGAGTCGGGTGCGAGAGTCCCGACCTTTGCGTGGTTGTCGAATCGGGACGTTAGAGCGGCGGTGTTTCTGGGAAATGTCTGCGTGTGACGAACAAATTAACCTGTGACTTTTCCGCAGGTCGTTTGCCATCGAGTGCGGCTCGGAAGTGGCGCGTCCGTGGGGGTAACGGTTTGGTACCGTCCGGCGATGTGACGAACATGCGAACAGCTACAGCCAAGGTCGGGGCGGCGTTCATGGTGGCGGCGGCATCAGTCGCGGTCAGCCACGCGACCGCCGATGCCCAGTCGGAAGGCCACGTGGTCCGTTACACGCTGACGTCAACGGCCCCCGCCGACTTCCAGCTCAACTATCTGATTGCCCAGCCTCCGAGCAAGGAGGCTTACAACGCCGACGCGTACGCGTACCTGAAGAAGGAGGAAGTGGTCCTCCAGCCGGGTGTGCCGTGGGTCTTCGAGACGACGATGGAGGACCCGCAGTGGGGGATCCTCACCGCGAGCACCGGCGTGCACGCCATGCAGGCCTCTCCGAACCCGCACTGCGAGATCGCGATCGACGGTGAGGTGGCGGTGCAGCAGGACGGCACCTACACGGTGCAGTGCCAGCTGAGCCAGTGGTGATCGCGCCGCGGTAGGCGCGGGTGAGACGGCCGCTCAGTCGGCCACGGTCTGCAGTTCGGACAGTCCGCTCAACGTGGGTGGCAGCGGCTCGGTGTGCAATACGCCGAGCCGCTGTGTCGCTCTGGTGAGCGCAACGTACAGATCGGCGGCCCCGCGCGGACCGTCGGCGAGAATCCGGCCCGGCTCCACGACCAGAACCGCGTCGAACTCCAATCCCTTGGTCTGCGAAGGGGACACGGTTCCGCCCATACCCGGCGGCCCGATCACGACGCTGGTGCCCTCGCGCATGTCTTCGTCACGGCGGAACTCTTCGATCGCGCCGGGTAGTTCGTCGTCGCCGACGAGCCGCGCCCATGGCCGGACTCCGCATGCGCGCACCGATTCGAGTGGTAGCACCCCGGGCGCGAACTCGGCCAGCAGGCCGGCGGCGACGTCCATGATCTCGGCGGGCGTCCGGTAGTTCACCGACAGCGGCCGGTAGACCCAGCGACCGGGCACATATCGATCGAGCATCGCGCCCCACGACTGTGCGCCGGCGGCCGAACGGCGTTGCGCGAGGTCGCCGACCACGGTGAACGACTTGCTGGGGCAGCGGCGCATCAGCACCCGCCAGTCCATCTCGGACAGCTCCTGCGCCTCGTCGACGACGACATGCCGATACGTCCAATCACGGTCTGCCGCAGCGCGTTCCGCGAGGTCGCGGTTGTCGCGCTCGACGAACCGTTCGGCGAGCTCCTCGGCGTCGAGCAGGTCGGCGGCGATCAGGTGATCCTCGTCGTCCATCAGGTCTTCGCGGGCCACCATCAGGTCCAGCACGCCCGCGGCGTAAGCGGCCTCCTCCTGGCGTTCCCGCTCGGCGGCGGCGTCGGGTTTGATCCCGCCCAGCAGGTCGACCAGTTCGTCGAGCAGCGGCACATCCGACACCGTCCACGCGTCGCCCTGCGCGCGCAGCAGGCACTTGTCGGCACCCGCGGCGCGGAGTCGTTCGGGGGACTCGTAGAGCCCGGCCAGCAGCGTCTCCGGCGTCAACTCGGGCCAGAGTTCGTCGAGGGCGGCGGTGAACGCGTCGTGGTCACCGAGTTCGTCGAGCAGTTCGGCGCGCAGGTGTTCCCACGCGGCCTTGTCGTCACGTGTCAGCCAGCCCTTGCCGATGCGGGCGATCGCGCGCTCGGTGAGCACCCAGGTGACGACGTCGACGAACACCGCGCGGGCGTCGTTGTGCGGCAAGCCGCCTTCGCGCGCCTCTTGGATGGCCCACTCGGCCGTCTCGGCGTCGATCCGCACGGTGACGTCGGCCAGCTTGATCGGGATCGGCTCCTCGGGCGCGTGTTGACGGTCGGCGACGGCGGCGGCCAACACGTCGAGCATCGTCAACGAGCCCTTGGCCCGCGCGGCATCGGGCGCGTCCTGCGCCGTGGCCGGCAGGCCGGGCACCAGGTCGCCGGTCGTCATGAAGACGACGTTCGTTTCGCCGAGCGAGGGCAGCACGCGGTCGATGTGTCGGAGGAACGCGGTGTTCGGGCCGATCACCAACACGCCGTGGCGCTCCATCCGCTCGCGCTGCGTGTAGAGCAGGTACGCGACGCGGTGCAACGCGACGACGGTCTTGCCCGTACCCGGACCGCCCTCGATGACCAAGACGCCGGGGTGGTCGAGCCGGATGATCGCATCCTGTTCGGCCTGGATGGTCGCGACGATGTCGCGCATGCCGTCGCCGCGCGGCGCGTTGACCGCCGCCAGCAGAGCCGCGTCTCCCTGCGCGCCCTCGGTCGGCCTGCCGAGGGTCTCGTCGGTGAAGTCGGTGATGCGGCGCCCGATCGAGTGGAACTGGCGGCGCCGGCGCATGCCCTCCGGGTTGGCCGCGGTGGCGACGTAGAAGGCCCTCGCCGCCGGGGCGCGCCAGTCGAGCAGCAGCGGTTCGTAGTCGTTGGCCTCGTCCATCAGGCCGATCCGGCCGATGTAGAGGCGTTCATCGGTGACGCTGTCCAGCCGGCCGAAGCACAGCCCATGGTCGGCCACGTTGAGCCGGTTCATCCGCTTGGCCACCGCGCGGACCTCGGCGTCCCGGTCGACGAGTGAGCCGCCGTCACCGCGCAGCGCCGCCTCGTAGTGCTTGCGCACCCGCGCGCGTTCCGCGTCGAGACGCGCATACAGTCCGTCGATGTAGCGCTGCTCGGACCGCAGTTCGTCGTCGTAGCCCTCGCTCGGCACCCCGCCCCTTTCTGTTCACCGCTCGCGCGCGTCGACCTTGACATCCTATCGAACGTGAGTTCGAATCGAGTGTATGCGGTGGGATGGTCAGGGCGTCGGCGTCGACGACGGTGCGCTGCCCGGACTGCAGCGTATCGGTTTCGTGCGCAGCGTGCGGACGCCGCAGTTCGAGGGCATGACCTTCCATGAGGTGCTGTGCAAATCGGCGCTCAACAAGGTGCCGAACGCCTCCATGTTGCCGTTCCGGTTCACGGTCAACGGATACCGCGGTTGCTCACACGCCTGCCGCTACTGCTTCGCGCGGCCGACGCACGAGTACCTCGATCTCGACAGCGGCAGCGACTTCGACAGCCAGGTCGTGGTCAAGACCAACGTCGCCGACGTGTTGCGTCGCGAGCTGTCGCGGCGGTCGTGGCAACGCGAGACGGTGGCGCTGGGCACCAACACCGACCCGTACCAGCGGGCCGAGGGCCGCTACGCGCTGATGCCCGGGATCATCTCGGCGCTGACCGACTCCGGCACGCCGTTCTCGATCCTGACGAAGGGCACGCTGCTGCGTCGCGACCTGCCGCTGCTTCGCGAGGCGGCGCGTCAGGTGGACGTCAGCGTGGCGGTCTCGCTCGCAATCGGAGATCCGGTGCTGCACAAGGAGGTCGAGCCGGGTACGCCGTCACCGCAGGCGCGCCTCGGGATGATCGAGGCGATCCGCGAGGCCGGGCTGGACTGCCATGTGATGGTCGCACCGGTGCTGCCGCACCTGACGGATTCGGCCGACCACCTCGACTCGTTGCTCGGCCAGATCGCGGCGGCGGGCGGTACCGGGGTCACCGTGTTCGGGCTGCACCTGCGCGGTTCCACCCGCGGCTGGTTCATGAACTGGCTCGCCGGCTCACACCCCGAGCTGCTGCCGAAGTACCGCGAGCTGTACCGCCGCGGCGCGTATCTGCCGTCGGACTATCGAAAGATGTTGCACGACAGGGCCGCACCGCTCGTCGCCAAGCACGGGCTGGCGCCGGACCGCCGCTCGTTTCGCGCCGCGGAACCATCGCCCGCACCGGCGCCAGCCGAGCCCCTACAGCCCACGTTGTTCTAGCGCGCTCTAGCGCGAGGAACTTAGCCCCGGTTGCGCTTGACCTCTTTGAACGGCACGCCGCGATCGGCGGCGGGTTCGCGGGGGAAGCCCAGCACGCGCTCGCCGATGATGTTGCGCGCGATCTCGGTGGTGCCGCCGCCGAGCGCGGCGGCCTGCCGGCCCAGGTATCGCTCGCCGTAACGGATCAGGTCCTCGTCGACGTCGACGACGCCCGCGCTGCCGGTGATCGCCAGGGCGGTGTCGAACTCGAGATGGTGAACGTCGGCGTGCGCGATGCGGATGATCGAACCCGCCGCCGGAGGCAGCGAACCGTCGAGGACACCGTGGTACACGTGATCGATCAGCTGTTCGCGGACGGTCCGGTGCACCAGTGCGCGGCCGGCCATCTCGCGCAGGCGTTCGTTGTCGGGCTGGCCGATCTTCTCGAGCAGGTCGACGTAGTTGATCGGCAGGTCGGATTTGCCCTCGGCGCCGATGCCACTGGCGAACTCCGAGCCGCCGCCCACCGCGCGCCGTTCGTGATAGAGCTGGCGCGACGCCACGTGCCAGCCCGCGTTGACCTCACCGACGACGGCGTCGTCACCGAGTTCGAGGTTGTCGAAGAACTCCTCGCAGAACTCGACCGAGCCGTTGACCTGCTTGATGCGCCGCAGCGTGATGCCCGGGCTGTTGATGGGCACCAGGAACATGGTCAAGCCCTCGTGCTTGGGCACGTCCCAGTCGGTGCGGGCGAGCATCAGCCCGTAGTCGGCGGCGAAAGCGCTTGTGCTCCAGGTTTTCGCGCCGTTGATCACCCACTTGTCGCCCTTGCGGTCCGCACGGGTGATCACCCCGGCCAGGTCGGAGCCGCCGCTGGGTTCCGACAACAGCTGCACCAGCACCTCCTCGCCGCGCAGGGCCGCGGAGATGTGCTGACGCTTCTGTTCCTCGCTGCCGGTGTCCAGGATGGTGGCCGCGCAGATCGTGAACGTCGGGGTGTTCAGGATGATCGGCAGCTCGTAGCAGCGCGAGACGTTGTCGAACGCCCTCTGGTAGGCGATCGGCAGCCCCAGCCCGCCGTACTCCTTGGGGAAGCAGATTCCGGCGAATCCGCCGTCCCACAACCGCTTTTGGAGCTCCCGCGCACGCTGCCACGGTTCCTCCTCGCCGCGGTCGTGTTCGGGCGGGTTGTTCGGATCGATCGGCGGCATGTTCTCCGCGAGCCAGGCCTGGGCCCGGGCGGCGAACTCCTCCACCGACTCCGCGATGGTGGCGGTCGGGTCCAGAGCCGATCTCGATGTCGTCTCGGTCATGACGCTTGCTCCAGGTCTTTGGTGAGCGAGTACACGCGCAGGTTGTGGTCCTCGGGAGTGCCGAACATCGAGCGGTACAGCGTGGCGCGCCGCAGGAACAGGTGCAGATCGTGTTCCCACGTCACCCCGATGCCGCCGTGCAACTGCACGCACAGTTGCAGCATGCCCGGAGAGTATTCGCCCACATAGGATTTCGCGACACTGACCGCCATCGCCGCGTCTGGGCTCCTCGTCGCCACCTCGGTCACCGCGGCGTTGGTGGTGGCCCTGCACCCTTCGAACCAGATCTTCAGGTCGGCGTACTTGTGTTTGAGCGCCTGATACGAACCGAGGGGCCGGCCGAAGCTGTGCCGGTCGAATCCCCACTGGATCGTGAAGGCCAACACCGTGTCGAGGATTCCGATGACCTCGGCGCACTGCAGCACGGCGGCGATCTGGGACTGCCGCTCGATCAGCGTCGGCGCCTGCTCGGCGGTGCCGACGGCCGCGCCCGCGTCGACCTCGACACCGTCGAAGTGCACGCGCGCATAGCTCTTGACCATGTCGATCGAGCGCTGCGGCTCCACGCGCACACCCGGCGTGTCCGCGGGCACCAGGAACTGCCGCACACCGTCGTCGGATCGCGCCGTCACCAAGAACAATCCGCTGTCCGCGCCGGCCTCCACACGGTCTTTGACACCGTCGATGCGGAAGCCGCTCGCGGTCACGGTGGCGGTGGTAGACGGCGTCAGCGGCGACCACGCACGCCCGGGCTCGTACACCGCCCAGGTGGCGATCGCCTCGCCGGCGACCAACGCCGCGATGGTGTCCTCATGGCCGGCCGGGGCTTCGGTCAGCCCGGCGAGCACCGTGCTGACCGGATGCAACGGACCGGGAGCGACTGTCTTGCCCGCGATCTCGGCGACCAGCGCCAGATCCTTGACACCGTTGCCGGAAACGCTGCCGCCGCCGAGTTCCTCGGGGACCAGCAGGCTGGTCCAGCCGAGTTCGACGGCCCGGCGCCACCAGCCGTGGTCGAACGACGTCTGGGCGTCGTGCATCTCGCGTATTCGGCTCAGCGGCACTTCCTTTTCGAGGAAAGACTGCGTCGTCGAGGCGAAGAGCAGCACCTCGGGGTTCGTGCCGTTGTTTCCGCTGTCGCTCACGGACTCTCTTTCGTAGTCGTGCGAACGTGCGTGTCGGTCTTCGACACGCACGTTTCGCGACGGTGCCTGGGTTCAGGCGGGGATGACGAGCGCGGGCACGTCCGGGTTGTGCACGATCTCGTTGGGCACCTTGAACAGATCGATCATGTTGCCGCCCATGACCTTTCGCTGACCCTCCTCGTCGAGGCCCTGCAGGTCGTCGATCAGGTGTGTCGGCTCGGCCAGACCCTCCGGGTGCGGCCAGTCCGATCCGAAGATCACCCGGTCGACGCCGAGCAGGTCGGCCATCTTGGCGAAATCGTCCTCCCAGAACGGCGCGACGTACACACACCGTCTGAACGCCTCGATCGGATCCTCGGGGAACTCCTGAGGCATCTTCTTGTAGGTGCCCTCGAACTGCTTGAACAGGTAGGGCACCCAGTCGGCTCCGTTCTCGATCGACAGGATCCGCAAATCGGGATTGCGGGACAGGGCGCCGTGGCACACCAGCGCGGCCATCGAGTCCTCGATCGGCCGCTTGCCCATCGACACCATGCGGAACGCCGTCGGCTTGAACGGGAGGAACTCGTCCGCGGGCTCCCAGTCGTTGAGGTACTCGGCGTAACCGGAGTCCGATGCGTGCATCGAGACCGGGATGCCGGCCTTGACGCACGCGTCCCAGAACGGGTCGAACTCGGGCAGCCCGAACGAACGCGTGCCGCGCACCCCAGGCACCGGCGCGGGCCGCACGAGCACGGTCTTGGCGCCGCGCTCCAGGCACCACTCGAGTTCCTCGAGCGCGCGATCGACGATGCCGAGGTTGATCACCGGGGTGGAGAAGATCCGGTTCTCGTAGTTGAACTGCCACGTCTCGTACATCCACTCGTTGAGCGCGTGGATGACGTCCAGGATGAGTTCGGGATCGTCCTTCATCCGCTCCTCGACCAGGCTGGCCAGGGTCGGGAACATCAGCGAGTAGTCCAGGCCAAGGCCGTCCATCACCTCAAGGCGTGCGCCCGGTTCGCGGAACGCCGGGATCGCCTTCATCGGCTTGCCCATCACCTCGCGGAAGCTCTTGCCGCCGCTGCCGTGCTTGAAGTACTCCTCCTGGGCACCCGGCCGCGCGACGACCTCGAAGGTCGGATTCGGGATGTAGTCGCTGACCTGGTTGCGCACCATGATCTTGGTGCGGCCGCGGACCTCGATGTAGTCGATGACGTGCTTGCGGTGGTCCGGGAGGAACTTGGTCAGCGCCTCTTTGGGCTCGTAGAAGTGGTTGTCGGCGTCGAACACCGGATAGGGAAGCTGGCGTGCCATTTTCGCCTCCTGAAAGTCTGCTTGGCTGCTTATGGTAATGACATTACCACTTTCGGACCAGCAGAAACAGCTGCCCTGGAGAGGCCGGTTCTCGGCTCGAGCAACGCAGGTCAGGCGCGGTCGTTGGGGCCGGTGAGCCCGCTCAGGCAGAAGTCGTAGATGTCGTCGGCGCCGACCGGCACGCCGCTGAGTTCCGCGCCGAGCACCTGCAGCCGGATGGCGCCCAGCGACGACTGCATGATCAGCGCGGCCCGGGCATCGACGTTGATGTCCGACCGGAACACGCCCTCGGCGATGCCGCGGTTGATGATGTCTGTGATCAGCTCGTAGACCGGGGACAGCACGCGGGCGTACTCGCGCGGCAGCGTCTCGGCGAGGCGGTCGTTGTAGTTGGTCAGGCCGCGGTTGACCTTGTCCTGGGTGGTGGTTTCGGGCGGGGTGCAGATCCGGTCGATGAGGACGCGAAGGGCCGAGGCGGCCGGCAGTTCGGCGGTCTCCTCGCGCCAGCGCCGGGTCGACTCGGACATGATCTTGTCGACCAGCGCGAGGAGCAGTTCATCCTTGGTAGTGAAGTGCTGATAGAAGGATCGCAGCGACGTCTTCGACCGCTCGACGACCTCGAGCACGGTGAAATCGGTGCGACCGGTTTCACCGAGGATGGCCAACGCCGACTTCATGAAGCGCTTGGGCCGGGGATCGGCGTCGGCGGCCTCGGCCGTACGGGTGGCGCCCGCCGCCGCCCGTCCGCTCGGCTTGGCCATGGTCGTCACCTTCCGGCTCGGGATTGACTGGTAATGACGTTACCGCTCTTGCGGAAGCTCGGTTACTGTTCCTTGTCATGACGACTGACTCAGCGCAACAGCAGTGGACCGTCGACACCATGCTCGACCTGTTCGACGTCCGGCCGGACGGGGAGAACCGCTTCATCGCCGAGACCGGGCCCGCCGGCGAGGAGGACCGGCAGGTGGTCGAGGGCACGCAGGTGCTCGCCCAGGCGATCGTGGCGGTGGCCAAGCGATTCGAGGGCAAGTCGGTGCGTTCGGCGCATGCGGTGTTCTCGCGGGCGGTCATGGTGGCGGCAGGTCCGGTCGAGTTGGAGATCGACGTCGTCAACGAAGGCCGTTCCACCGCAACCGCTGTCGTTGCCGCGAAGCAGAACGGTAAGCGTTGCATCACGGCCACCGTGCTGACCGACGTGCCGACCGAGGACGTCATCCGCCACGCGGTGGCGCGGCCCGACGTGAAGGCGCCGTCGGAGGCCAACGATGCCCATATGGCCATGCCGGGCAGGGAGATTCGATTGGTCGACGTGGTCGACGTCAACAGCCCCGATGAGGTCGGCCCGCCCGAGCTCTATGCCTGGGTGCACTACGACAAAACCCCCGACCGCGACGAGCTGGCCAAGGCGCTGGTTGCGTATCTGACCGGGCACCTTGGTATTTCGACGACGATGCGCGCCCATGAGGGCATCGGCACCGCGCAGTCGCACGTCACCGTGTCGACCGCACCGATGACGGTCTCGGTCAGCTTCCACGAGCCGTTCGGGTGGGACGGCTGGCTGCTCTACAGCCACGAGAGCACACAGGTCGGCGCCGGCATGTCGTATGTGCGCGGCACGGTGCACACGGAGACGGGCGAGCTGATCGCCTCGTTCACCCAGGACGCGTTGATCCGGCCGCTGCGCAACACCGATACGGCGATCAAGCAGCAGTCCCGCCTGTAGCGCGAGCCGGTGGCCGGTGGCCGGTGGTCGGCCGCCGAAACTGAACTTTTGCACGAAGATTCGCTCCTGGAATGTCGTGCAGAAGTTCAGACTCGCGGGACCTAGATCTTGAGATAGCCCTTGTCGGCGGGGATCTGGGCCGCTGTCACCAGGGACGACGCGTCGCAGGCCAACCACACCACGATGTCGGAGACCAGGTCCGGGTCCGCGAGTGACTCCGTCGACAGCGCACCGGGCGAGAAGCTGTGGATGTAGTTCTGGTGGTCGGCGAAGATCTGCCACATCGACGTGTCGTTTCCCATGGGGGTGTCGGTGCCGTACGGGTGCACCGAGTTGACCCGGATGCCGAACTCGCCGAGTTCGACCGCCAGCGAGTTGGTCAGCCCGACGAGGCCGAACTTGCTGGCGCAGTAGTGACCGCAACCCGGAACGGCCTTGATGCCGGCGGCCGAGCTGATCGTGATGATCGACCCGCCGTTGCCCGCCTCGATCATCGGCGGTACGACGGCCTTGATCGTGTTCCACACGCCGGTCAGGTTGACGTCGAGCACCTCCTGCCACTGCTGCGCCGAAATCTCCCACAGCCGGCCCCAATTCATCACACCCGCGTTGGCCACGACGATGTCGAGGCGACCGAACTGTTCGATCGCGTCGGCGACCACCCGCTGCTGTCCGGCCGCGTCACGGACGTCGACCCGGTCGGCGACGATCTTGCGGCCCTCGCCCTCGACGAGGCTCACCGTTTCGGCCAGATCCTCGGGTGAAGCGGGCGGATAGCCGTTGTGCTCGGCGACCGGCCCGCAGGCGTCGATCGCGACGACGTCGGCGCCGGCGCGGGCCAGTCGCACACAGTGCTGACGGCCCTGCCCGCGGGCCGCACCCGTCACGTAGGCCACCTTCCCGGCGAGCGGGGTGTCGGAATTCGTCATTCGGTTCTCCTGATCAATTGGCGCCGGCGGCGAGCCAGTCGTCGAACGTGGTCGGGGCGATGCGCGCATTCTCTCCCGGCAGCAACACATTTCCGGCCATCGACAGCCCGAACATCCCCGACCAGGTCGGGACGAGCTTGACTTGTCGGCCCCTGGCCGCCAGCGTCCGGCGCGCCATGTCGACGAGATCCTGTGTGTCGGGCCCCGCGACGTCGACATACCGGCCCTGCGGCGGTCCGACGGCCACCTCGGCGAGAACCTCGGCGATGTCGTCGGGCGCGATCGGTTGCACGAGCAGCGGCGCGATGGTCGACACCCCGTCTTGTTCGGTCCAACCGGCGACCATGGCCGCGAAATCGTGAAACTGCGTGGCGGGCACCACCGTCCACGGCACCGGCCCCTCAGCGATGAGCCGCTCTTGCTCCCGCTTGCCCGAGTAGTGCGGATTGCCCTCGATGTCGTGAATACCGACGATCGAGAGCAGCACGTGGTGGCCGACGCCGGCGCGGTGCTCGGCGGTGAGCAGATTGCGCGTGGTGGTGCCGAAGTACTCGACAGTGCGGTCCCGATCGATGGGCGGTGCGCTGATGGCGTCGACGACCGCTTGCACGCCGTCGAGCGCGGCGTCCAGACCCTCACCGGACATCAGGTCGACGCCGAGCGAGCGGCTGATGCGGACGACCTCGTGGCCGTCGCGTTCGAGCGCGGCGGCGGTGCGAGCGCCGATGTTTCCCGTTGCTCCTGCGATTGCGATGCGCATGAAAGCTCCCTCCGGCCAGGGGTGACGGTACTCGCGGGGCGATTCGGATGGGGTGGGTCACGTCAACGCGGCCGCGACCTCACGAAGCCGGCCACCGGCGCCCGACACGATCGGCTCGCCGTGCCCGAAGCACGCCGTGTCGACGTCCAGGGCGGCCAGTCGGCGAAACGACGCCACCGTGCGCGCACGGTCCTGGTTGAAGGTGCCGAGCATCAGCGTGCCGACGTTGGCGATGGTGTCCCCGGTCAGCAGGACCCCGTGCTTGGGCAGGTGGATCGCGATGCTGCCCTCGGTGTGACCCGGTATCGCCAGCACCTCTGCGCCGCCGCCGAAGTCGAGGACGTCACCGTCCCGCAGTTCCCGGTCGACAGGGACGGGGTCGGCCGCGTCGGGCAGGCCCGCGGCGACGCGCTCGTGAATCGGTATCTCCCAGTCTTCGAGGACCGGTGGCGGCAGCGCGGCACCGTCGCGAATGGCCGCGGCATCGCCGGCGCCCGCAAGCACCGGAGCCCCGCTCCGCCGGTGGAGTTCGGCTGCGGAGCCGATGTGGTCGACGTGTCCGTGTGTCAGCACCATCCGGTCGATCCCGGGCACCGCCTCGGCTATCGCCTCGGCCGATCCGGGCGCCCCGGTGTCGATCAGCGTGACCGAGTCCCCGTCGCGCCAGGCATACAGCTGCCACCCGTCGACGACGAGCATGGTCAGGTTCGGCGTGACGGCCACGGACTCCATGCGTTTACGCTAGGACGAACGCGCGGCCGGCGAAAGAGGCTCAGCCGGAGGCGAAATCGCGCGTCAACGCCGACCGCAGCACGTCCAGAGGTAAGCCGCCGAGGTCCAGCGCGCGATCGTGGAACTCTTTGAGCGACACGCCGCGGCCCACCACCTCGTCGCGCAGCCGTTGCCAGATCCGCTGTCCGATCGCATACGACGGCGCCTGACCCGGCCAGCCCAGGTAGCGGTCGAGTTCGAACTGCAGGTGTTCCTCGTTCATCGCGCTGTGCGACACGAGGAAGTGCCACGCCTTGTCGGCGTCCCACACCGCGCCGTCGGGTGCGGTCATACCGCAGTGCACGCCGATGTCGATGACCACGCGGGCGGCCCGAAAGCGTTGTGCGTCGAGCATTCCGATGCGGTTGCCGGGATCGTCGAGCCAGCCGAGTTCGGCCATCAGCCGTTCGGCGTACAGCGCCCAGCCCTCGCCGTGACCCGACACGAAGCAGCCCAGCCGCCGCCACCGGTTGAGCTGGTCGGCGCGTACCACCGCGCGGCCGATCTGCAGGTGGTGGCCCGGCACGCCCTCGTGGAAGACGGTCGTCGTCTCCTGCCAGGTGTGGAAGGTGTCGACACCGTGGGGGACCGACCACCACATCCGTCCCGGCCGGCTGAAATCCTCCGACGGTCCGGTGTAGTAGATGCCGCCGGTGTGGGTCGGCGCGATTCGGCACTCGAGCGTGCGCAGGGGTTCGGCGATGTCGAAGTGCGTGTCGGCCAGCGCCTCGACCGCGCGGTCGGAGAGGTCCTGCATCCAGGCCTGCAGCGCGTCGACGCCGTGGACGAGGTAGCGCTCCTCGGTGTCGAGGCGCTTCAGCGCGTCGGCAATCGACGTACCGGGATACAACTGCTGGGCAAGCGCTTCCTGTTCGGCGACAATGCTTTCCAGCAGCTCCAAACCCCAGTGGTACGTCTCGTCGAAATCGACATCGGCGCCCAGAAAGGACCGCGACCACAACCGGTAGATGTCGCGGCCGACGGCGTCCTCGGCGCGCGCATGCGGGGCGATGTCGTCGCCGAGGACCCTGCCCAGTTCGCGGTAGGCGTTGGCGGCGTTGGCCGCGTGCTGCTGCAGATCGTCGTGTAGCGCCGCGTTCTCCGGAACCGCGTTCGCGACCATGTCGACCAGCAGGTGCTGAATGCTCGCGGCCTGGTCGATCCCGCGCACGACCTGGCGCACCGCGGGGGGATGCCCGTCGGCGACCGCGGCGCGCAGCGCGTCGGCGTAACCGGCGACCCGGTCGGGCACCCGCGACAGTCGACGCGCGATCACCGCCCAGTCGTCGTCGGTTTCGGTCGGCATCAGGTCGAACACGTCGCGCATCGACTGCAGCGGCGAGGCGATCACGTTGAGTTCGCCGACATCGAGGCCGGCGTCGTTGAGTTCGACCACGATGCCGAGGCGGTCGCGCATCGCCGCCACCGTCACCTCGTCGACGGCGTCCTCCGGTGCGACCTCGGACAGTTCGCGCAGCGTTCGCCGCGCGGCGTCGGCACGCGCGGCCACGCCGTCGGGGGAGTAGTCGGTGATCTCGTCGTCGTACCCGGCGATGCCCATTTCCGTTGCGGCGCAGGGGTCGAGCTCGGCGAGGGTGTCCAGGTAGCGTTCGGCGACGGCGTCGACGGCCGTTGGCGTCCTATCCAAGGTCGGTCGTCGAGAACGTGTCGCACGCCTTGGGGTCACCGGTGCGGTAGCCCTCGGTGAACCACTTCTGCCGTTGCGCCGCGGATCCATGCGTCCACGCCTCGGGGTTCACCCGGCCGGTGGTTTGCTGCTGGATGCGGTCGTCGCCGACGGAGGCCGCGGCCGACAGCGCGTCGGCAATGTCCTTGTCCGTCAACGGCTGGAGGAACGTGACGTCGGTGCCCTCCTGTTTGGTGATGGCGGCGTAATGCGCCCACACCCCGGCGTAGCAGTCGGCCTGCAGTTCGGTGCGCACCCCGCCTCCGGTCGGTCCCGCCGCGCCGGGGCCCTGGGACTGCCGAAGTGCGCCCGTGAGGTTCTGCACGTGGTGGCCGAACTCATGGGCGACGACGTATTCCTGCGCCAAGGGCCCACCGCTGGAGCCGAACTGATCGCGCAAGACGTTGAAGAAGTCGACGTCGAAGTAGGCGGTCTGGTCAGCGGGGCAGTAGAACGGGCCCACCTCGCTGGTGGCAGAGCCGCACTGAGTGTTGACGCTGCCCGTGAAGAGCTCAACGTGCGGGCGCGTGTAGTCCGGCATCAGCTGAGGCCAGATCCCGTCGAGCGAGTTACCGGTCGCGACCACCCGGCATTCGGGAATCGCGTTGGCATCCGCGCCGGTCTTGCACTGGTTGAGGTCGAAGCCCGGCGTCTCGACACCCTGGCTGTCGTACTGGCCCTGCTGGGGCACCATCGTGCCGGGGTCGACGCCGAGGAACAGCGCCACCACGAGGACGAGCAGGCCGCCGACGCCGCCGCCGACCGCGATGCCCCGACCGGGGCCGCCTCCGCCGCCGCTGGACGAGGTCGTGCTGGTGTCGATCCGCATACCTTCGTTGAAGGTCATGACGTTCAGCTTTGCACACTACGATTCGCCCGTGGCCACCGTTGTCGGACATTCGGTCGTCGCCCACACCGACCTCGGGGACCTGCGCGGCACGAGCGAGGGCGGTGTCGGGGTCTGGCGTGGCGTGCCGTACGCCGAACAGCCCGTGGGTGAGCGCCGGTTCCTCGCTCCCGAGCCGAAGCGGCCGTGGACGGGCCTGCGCGACGCGATCGAGCACGGGCCGCTGCCGCCGCAGGGAAAGTCGTTCGTCGGAGGCGGCCGCGACGACCCCAAGGTCCGCGACGAAGCCTGCCTGACCTTGACGGTGTGGTCGCCGGACACCAGCGCGTCGCTGCCGGTGATGGTGTGGATTCCCGGCGGCGCGTTCGTCTTCGGCGCCGGCCAGTTCCAGCTGTACAACGGGTCGCGGTTGGCCGCCAACGGCGGCGTGGTCGTCGTCAACGTCACCTACCGCATCGGCGTGTTCGGAGGTTTCGAGCTCGGCGACCTCGGCGAGGGGTTCGACGACAACCTGGCCCTGCGCGACCAGATCGCCGCATTGCGGTGGGTCCGCGACCACATCGCGGCGTTCGGCGGCGACCCGTCGCGGGTGACGGTGTTCGGCGAATCCGCGGGCGGCACGTCGGTGCTCGCGCTGCTCGCCAGCCCCGCCGCGGAGGGCTTGTTCAGCCGCGCGATCGCGCAGAGCCCGGCGCTGCCGTTGATCGCCGACCGCGAGGTCCGGGCCAGGCGGGCGCACGAGTTCCTGCGCCGACTCGACGTCCCGGTCTCCGAGATCAAGGGACTGCCGCAGCGCGAATTGCGCCGCGCGGCGGGCAGGTTGCAGGTCGAGAGCGCCGCCGACACGCCGACGTTGGCCTACGGGCTGACGTACGGCGTCGACCTGCTGCCGCGTCATCCGGTGGACGCCGCACGCGCCGGGGTCATGCGTCGCGTCCCGCTGATCATCGGGACCAACAGTCACGAGGCGTCGATGTTCGCCTGGGGCAAGCCGCCGATGCTGCCCACCACCCAGGCGTCCGTCGACGCCTACTTCGCGCGCGTCGCACCCGATGCCAAACCGCGCGTGCTGGGCGCCTATCCGCGCTATCCGCGCCGACGGGCCCTGCTGGAGTTCGCCTCCGACGTGATGTTCGGCGGTCCGACGTGGGTGTTCGCCGACGCCTACAGCGCGCACGCCCCGACGCACATGTACCGCTTCGACCACTTCGGCGTCAGCCTGCGCATGCTCGGCCTCGGCGCGACCCATGGCAGCGAGATCGTGCACATCCAGCACAGCTACGCCTCGTACCTCGGGCGCAAGATGCATCCGCTGGGTCGGCGGCTGCAGCCGGCGGTCGGCAAGCGCATGCAACGGGCGTGGCTCGACTTCGCGGCCCAGGGGTGGGACAGCAGCGAGATCCACTGGTCCAACGGACACGACTGGCCGGTCTACGACACCGAGCGGCGCTGCACCCGCATCATCCTGTCCGCGCGCGACACCGTCGTCTCCGATCCCGACGCCGCGCGCCGCGAGGCCTGGGCGGGGCTGTATTAGGCCGCGAAACTGTATTCCCGCAGCGAAAGTTCGAGTAGACGCCTGCCGGAATACAGTTTCGCGGGATCAGACCCCGAAGCGTTTGGCGGAGTAGTCGCGCAGGTTGTAGAGGAACTTCTGGAACATCCAGCCCATCACCGGCCTGCCCACCGTCATCCCGACCCGGGCGGCGACGCCGTTGGGCTTCATCGCCATCACCCACGTCAGGTGGCAGCCCTGCGGCGTCTGTACCACGCGGTAATCCTCGGCGAACGCCGCGATGCTTCCGGTCGACGCCTCGTTGAACCGAAACGCCATGTGGCTGAACGGTTCCCACGCGAGGAACTCCTCGTCGCCGACGATGCCGCCGCGCATCTTCACCGTCCGGGTGGTGCCGACGCCGCGAGGCTCCGGACTCGTCCAGGTCACCTCGGTGATCACGGTGGCCCAGCGCGGCCAGGATTCCGCATCGGCGAGCACCTCGAAGAGCTGTTCGGGTGTGATCGCGAGGTCGACGGTGCTGACGAACCGGAACGGTGCGGTCTCGATGAACCCCAGGTCGACGCGCTCGCACGGGTGCATGACCACACACACTAGAGGACGGTGTCTAGTCGGAGTCCGAGTCTCGGCTAGCCAGGCCCGTCGCTCGCCGCCGCCAACAGCGGCACCAGCACGTCGCTGATCGGCGTGCTCAGCCCGTGCTCCGCGCCCTTGCGGGCGATCACACCGTTGCGGACGTCCCACTCCAACTGTCGGCCGGCCTGGCGGTCGGTCAGCATCGACGTGGTGATGTCCTCCGGTGACTTCGCGAGCAGCCCGACGATGTCGTCGATCACCTCGTCGCCCAGCGTCGCGCCCTCGGCCCGCGCCACGGCGAGGCACTCGGCCAGATAGCGGCGGGCCAAGCCGGCGACGTCGTCGCGGCGGAACATGCCCGAACGGCGGCCGCTGAGCACCATGAACCCCACGACGGCGTTCACCAGAAGCTTGTGCCAGGCCGCGTCGAGGAAGTTCGGATCGATCTCGACCGCGACCGCGCTGCCGGCGAACAGGTCCGCCAACGTTCGCGCACCCGCGGTGTCGGGCAGCACCAACCGCGCGCCGGTGCGCAGCCGGACATGACCCTGCGGTGTCGGCTCGGCCGAAATCCACACGGCCGCAGGCACTACCGTCGACGCGGGGCAGTGCCGTCCGACGCGCTCGACCTGCTCGACGCCGTTCTGCAGCGCACACACGACCGTGCGTTCGTCGCACAATCTCGCCAGCCATCCGGCCGACTGCTCGTTCTGGGTGTCCTTGACCGCCAGCAGCACGACGTCGACCGGTTCGGCGATGTCGGCGGGGTCGGTCAGCACGGGTCCGGGCACCACGATCGGCTCATCGTCGTCGGAACGCACCTCGATCGCATCTCGCGGTGTGCGTCCGCACAGCGTCACCGGGTGGCCGGCCGCGTGCAGCAGGGCGGCGACCGTCGAACCGATCGCACCGGGTCCGACAAGCGCGATACGGGTCGCAGCGTCAGGGTCTTCGCGCGAGCGCTCATCCACAGCGCCAAGTTACCGGCGAACTGCGCCCCTCTACACTTGGGCAGTTGTCTTGTCAGGCGATTACCAGGGAGTTTCAGTGCTGCGCAGTCATGCCGCCGGATCGTTGCGGCCCGCCGACGCCGGTCAGAAGGTGACGTTGGCCGGTTGGGTGGCGCGTCGACGCGACCACGGCGGCGTCATCTTCATCGATCTGCGCGACGCGTCCGGGGTGTCGCAGGTGGTGTTCCGCGAGGCCGGCGTCCTGGAGGCGGCGCACCGGTTGCGCGCCGAGTTCTGCATCGCCATCGACGGCGTCGTGGAGGTCCGCCCCGAAGGCAACGCCAACCCGGAGATCGCGACCGGCGAGATCGAGGTCAATGCGACGTCGTTGACCGTGCTGGGGGAGAGCGCGCCGCTGCCGTTCCAGCTCGACGAGCAGGCCGGCGAGGAGGCGCGCCTCAAGTACCGCTATCTCGACCTGCGCCGTGAGGGACCCGGCCACGCGATCCGGCTGCGCTCCAAGGCCAACGCCGCCGCCCGCGAGGTGCTCGCCCGCCACGATTTCGTCGAGATCGAGACGCCGACGATGACCCGCTCGACGCCCGAGGGCGCCCGCGACTTCCTGGTACCCGCCCGGCTGCAGCCCGGATCGTTCTACGCGCTGCCGCAGAGCCCGCAGCTGTTCAAGCAGCTGCTGATGGTCGCGGGCATGGAGCGCTATTACCAGATCGCGCGCTGCTACCGCGACGAGGACTTCCGCGCCGACCGCCAGCCCGAGTTCACCCAGCTGGACCTCGAGATGAGCTTCGTCGACTCCGAAGATGTGATCGCGGTCTCCGAGGAGATCGTCGCGGCGCTGTGGCGGCTGATCGGCTACGACGTCCCGCTGCCGTTGCCGCGGATCACCTACGCAGAGGCCATGCGCCGGTTCGGTTCGGACAAGCCCGATCTGAGGTTCGGCCTCGAACTCGTCGAATGCGCGGAGTTCTTCAAAGACACCCCGTTCCGCGTGTTCCAGGCGCCGTACGTCGGGGCCGTCGTCATGCCCGGCGGCGCCTCCCAGCCCCGGCGCACGCTGGACGCGTGGCAGGAGTTCGCCAAACAGCGCGGGCACAAGGGGCTGGCCTACGTACTCGTCGGCGAGGACGGCACGCTGAGCGGCCCGGTGGCCAAGAACCTGTCCGATGCCGAACGCGAGGGCCTGGCCGCCCACGTCGGCGCGTCGCCCGGTGACTGCGTCTTCTTCTCGGCCGGCCCGGCGAAGAGTTCGCGGGCGCTGCTCGGCGCGGTCCGCATCGAGATCGCCAAGCGGCTCGACATGATCGACCCGAATGCCTGGGCGTTCACCTGGGTGGTGGACCCGCCGCTGTTCGAACCCGCCGACGAGGCGACGGCGCACGGCGACGTCGCGGTCGGCTCCGGTGCGTGGACCGCGGTGCACCACGCGTTCACCGCCCCCAAGCCCGAGTTCGAGGACCGCATCGACACCGATCCGGGCGCCGTGCTGGCCGACGCCTACGACGTGGTGTGCAACGGCAACGAGATCGGCGGAGGCTCAATTCGTATCCACCGGCGCGACATTCAGGAGCGGGTGTTCGCGGCGATGGGCATCGACAAGGCCGAAGCCGAGGAGAAGTTCGGATTCCTGTTGGAGGCGTTCACCTTTGGTGCGCCGCCGCACGGCGGCCTGGCGTTCGGGTGGGACCGCACCACCGCGCTGCTCGCCGGCGCGGATTCGATCCGCGAAGTCATCGCGTTCCCGAAGTCCGGCGGCGGTGTCGACCCGTTGACCGGTGCGCCGGCGCCGATCACCGCGCAGCAGCGCAAGGAATCCGGCATCGACGCCAAGCCGAAGACCGACTAGCCAGAAGACGCGCGGAGCCTGCGCGACCGAGGCTACGATCCGCGCGTGACAGGTGTGACCCCGTCGGCGCCCGCTGAGCGTACGGCCGGAGGGCGGCGACGGCGGGTCACCGTGGTGACGACGGTGATGGCCGTCATCGCCGTGTACGTCGGCTCCCTCATCGGGTACGCGGTGCTCGAACCCGAGCATCGCCACTTCCAGTTCTCCGAGCCGTCCGTCACCGGGGAGACCGTCGTCATCATCCGGCTACGGGAGATGAACGCGACCCAGAACCGGCTCGTCGTCGACGTCCTCCTGCATCCCGGCCCGGACCTCCCACCCGCAGACGCCGACGACGTCACGATCCGATTGAGCTCCTGGACCGCGTCGGGTGAGCTGATCTACGTGCATCCGGCCCTGTCGGGCAACGACACGACGACTCAGCTGGTCGCCGTCGGCGATCCCGACGACTGGCCGTTCGACACCTTCACCACCGACATCATCGGGGTGCAGGCGTTCGTGGTCCCGGACCAGCGCCCGATCGCGGCGCCCGTCGTCGTCGCGGGCCAGATCAACGGGTGGGACGTCCGCACCGAGCGCGGCAGCGCCGACTCGACGCCGACGGTGCGTTTCACCATGGAGCGAACCAGGGGAGCGCTCGCGTTCGACCTCGGGGTGCTGCTGGTGCTCATCGCGCTGCCGGCGGCCGCGCTGTTCGTGGCCATCGAGACGGTACTCGGTCGCCGAAAGTTCCTGCCGCCGTTGACGACCTGGTTCGCGGCGATGCTGTTCGCGGTGGTTCCGCTGCGGAACCTGTTGCCCGGTGCGCCGCCGGCGGGCGCGTGGGTCGACCTGGCGGTGGTGTTGTGGGTGCTGATCGCGTTGGCGGCGGCGATGGTGCTCTACATCGTGGCCTGGTGGCGGCAGAAGGATTGATCAGCGCGGCCAGTCGCAGCCGGTGAGCTCGGCCGACGCGTCCCACAGTCGGCGCGCCGTCTCCGGGTCCACCGCCTTCGGTCGAAGTCGCGTCACCTTGGGCCTGCCGATCTGGTTGAACCGCGGCGCCAGATAGGTGCCGCTCGGCAGGTCGGTCGTCACCGCCTGCAGCGTGGCCCGCGCACCCTGGGCGGGGGTGTGCATCAGGCGCCGGATGCGCTGGTGCTCGCCCATGCCCAGCGATCGGGTGATGTCGGTGTCGGTGGCGCCGGGGTCGGTGGCGTACGCACGCACACCGCGGCGGGCCAGTTCGGCGACGAACAGCAGGTTGGCCAATTTGGATTCGCCGTAGGCGCTCCATTTCGAGTACTTGCGGCGGTGCCAGTTCAGGTCGTCCAGATGCAGGCCGGCGAACAGGTAGGTCGCGCTGGCCACCGAGATGACCCTGTCGGTGATCCGGTCGGCCAACAGACACGTCAACGCGAAATGCCCGAGGTGGTTGATGCCGATGTGGGCCTCGAAGCCATCGGCGGTGCGCGTCAACGGCATCCCCATCACGCCGGCGTTGTTCACCAGCACGTCAACGGATTCCACCGAGTCGGCGAACGAGCGCACGCTGGCCAGGTCGGCGAGGTCGAGCGCGGCCACCTCGACGTCTCCGGTCAGCTCGGCCGCCACTCGACGGCCCTTGTCGACGTCGCGGCACGCGATCACCACCTGGTGCCCCTCGTTGGCGAGCGCGGCCGCCGTGGCCTTGCCGACGCCGCTGTTACCGCCCGTGACGATCACCCGCATGGTCGTCGATTATGCGGATGCGGAATAGCGAGGTGTCCGCCGGGACTTGGGAAGGAGATGACCGAGATCTCCAACATCAGGGAATTCAACGACGCCCTCGTCGACGAGTTCCGTGCCAACGGCGGCAAGGTCGGCGGGCCGTTTGAGGGCGCAGACCTTCTGCTGCTGCACACGACCGGCGCGAAGTCCGGTCAGCCGCGGCTGTCGCCGCTGGCGTACTTCCGCGTCGACGACAAGATCTACATCGTCGGGTCGTTCGCCGGCGCCGACAAGGACCCGGCGTGGGTGCACAACTTGCGCGCCCATCCGCGGGTCCGCGTCGAGATCGGCGCGACCGCGTACGACGCGACCGCCCGCGAGTTGCCCCGCGAGGAGCGCGACGCGCTGTACCCGCGGCTGGTCGAGATCACGCCGGTGTTCAGTGAGTACCAGGCGAAGACGAGCCGCATCCTCCCGGTCTTCGAACTCGTCGGAGCGTGATTTCGGTGCGCATTCGATCGCTCAGCGATCGGTAGCGCACCGAAACCCCGTGATCAGAGCCGCTCGATGATGGTGGCATTGGCCATGCCGCCGCCCTCGCACATCGTCTGCAACGCGTAGCGGCCGCCGCGCTGCTCGAGCGCGTTGACCATCGTGGTCATGATGCGCGCGCCGCTGGCGCCCAGCGGGTGACCGATCGCGATTGCGCCGCCGTTGACGTTCGTCTTGGCGAGATCGGCTCCGGTGTCGTGCGCCCAGGCCAGGATCACGGGCGCGAACGCCTCGTTGACCTCGAACAGGTCGATGTCGGCGAGGGTGAGCCCGGCACGCTGAAGCACCTTCTCCGTCGCGGGGATGACGCCGGTCAGCATGTACAGCGGGTCGGAGCCGACGACAGTCATCGAGTGGATCCGGGCGAGCGGACGCAGACCCAGCCGCGCGGCCACCTCGCTGGTGGTGATCAGCACCGCCGCGCTGCCATCGGACAATGGCGATGAGTTGCCCGGGGTGATCTCCCACCCGATCTGCGGGAACCGCTGCTCGTAGGCGGGGTTGTAGAACGCCGGCTTCAGCGCGCCGAGCGTGTGGACGGTCGTGCCCGGTCGGATGATCTCGTCGGTGGTGAGGCCGTTGATCGGAATCAGCTCGTTGTCGAACCGGCCTTCCTTCGTTGCGGCCGCGGCCTTCTCGTGGCTGGCCGCAGAGAACTCGTCGAGCTGTTGGCGCGACAGTCCCCACTTGGCGGCGATCAACTCGGCGCTGATGCCCTGGGGGACGAGGCCTTCGGGATACCGCTGCGCCATGGCGCCGAACGGGTCGCTGCCCGGCAGCACGCTCGAGCCCATCGGCACGCGCGACATCGACTCCACCCCCGCCGCGACGACGAAGTCGTAGGCGCCCGAGATGACTCCCTGGGCGGCGAAGTGGATGGCCTGCTGGCTGCTGCCGCACTGGCGGTCGACCGTCGTTCCCGGCACGGACTCGGGGAATCCCGCGCCCAGAAGGGCGTTGCGCGCGATGTTGACCGCCTGGTCGCCGACCTGGGTGACCGCCCCGGCGATGACGTCGTCGATCTGCACGGGATCGATCTCGGTCCTGGCGACCAGTTCCTTGAGGCTGTGTGCGAGCAGGTCCACCGGCAGCACGTCGTGCAGTGCTCCGTTCGGCTTGCCCTTGCCGATCGGCGTGCGAACCGCTCCGACGATGACGGCGTCCCGACCTGAGAATCCGGACATTGCTGACTCCTTGCCTCCGCGCTGAGTGAACTTACCTATACCCAGCTATACCAGCTAGGTATAGATGACACAACTCAGGGGTAGGGTGAATTCCATGACAGTTCTGCAGGGGAGGTTGGCCGACCGGGACGCCTGGTCGGCGGTCGGGGAGTGCCCGATCGAAAAGACGATGGCGGTGCTGGGCACGAAGTCGGCGATGCTCATCATGCGCGAGGCCTATTACGGCACCACCCGCTTCGAGGATTTCTGGCGGCGGGTCGGCATCACCAAAGCCGCCGCGTCCGCCCGGCTTTCGGACCTGGTCGAGGCCGGTGTGCTGGAGCGGCGACCCTATCAGGAGCCGGGCCAGCGCAGCCGCGACGAGTACGTGCTCACCGAGGCGGGCCGGGAGTTCATGCCGGTGGTCTGGGCGATGTTCGAGTGGGGCAGGCGCCACCTGCCCAATCGCACGCCGCTGCGGCTGGCCCACCGCGGATGCGGCGCCGAGGCCACCGTCGAGATCCGGTGCGCCGAAGGCCACCGCGTCCCGCCCGAGGAACTGGCGGTGCGGCTGAAGCGGTGAGCCTCGGCCCTGCGCGTCGCGAGCGCCGAATTTGCAACCAGTCCGAAGAGCGAGCCCGTTTTTCGCGCTGCGCGCACGTTCGGCGATGAGGTCCGGCGTGATGAGCGCCGCCCCGCCACATTCGGCGATCACCGGTTACGGTTCTGCATTGATGGCACTACCGGCACCGAATGTTCCCGACGACCTGCTGGGCAGATACCGCACCGCGCGCGTGCAGCAGGCCCTGTTCGACGTGCGACCGGGCGCGGGCAGCGGCTACGACGAGTTCGTCGACGCCACAGGCGATGTCCGCCCGCCGTGGCAGGAACTGGCCGAATGCGTCGCCGAACGCGGCCGTGCCGGGCTGGCGCAGCTGCGCGACGTGGTGCGCAACCTGGTCGACAACGACGGCATCACCTACGTCCAGGTCGACCGGCGCGGTTCGGTGGTCGGCCAGTCCGACACCGACGGCCACGAGCCTGCGGAACCCGGGCCCTGGCGTCTCGATGCGCTGCCGCTGGTGATCTCGGCCGATGAGTGGAACACGCTGGAATCCGCTCTGCTGCAGCGCTCCCGGCTGCTCGACGCGGTCCTCACAGACCTCTACGGCCCCCAGGCCTCGATCACCAGCGGCGTGCTGCCCGCCCCGCTGGTCTTCGCCCATCCGGGATATGTGCGGGCCGCGCGGGGCATCGACGTCCCCGGCAGGCACCAACTGTTCCTGCACGGCTGCGACGTCAGCCGCGTCGCCGACGGCGCCTTCCGGGTCAACGCCGACTGGACCCAGGCCCCGTCGGGCGCGGGCTACGCGCTGGCCGACCGGCGCGTCGTCGCCCACGCCGTCCCCGACCTCTACGAACGGATCGGCCCGCGCCCGGCGTCCCCGTGGGCGCAGGCGTTGCGGCTGGCGCTCATCGACGCCGCCCCGGAGTCGGCCGAGGAACCCATGGTGGTGGTCCTCAGCCCCGGTATCCACTCCGAGACCGCCTTCGACCAGGCGTATCTGGCCAGCGTGCTCGGTTTCCCGCTGGTGGAGAGCGCCGACCTGGTGGTGCGCGACGGCAAGCTGTGGATGCGTTCGATGGGCACACTCAAGCGCGTCGACGTCGTGCTGCGGCGCGTGGACGCGGACTTCGTCGACCCGCTGGACCTGCGCGCGGACTCACGCCTCGGGGTTGCCGGGCTCGTCGAGGCGTTGCGCCGCGGCACCGTCGCCGTGGTCAACACCTTGGGCAGCGGCGTTCTGGAAAGCCCGGGGCTGCAACGGTTTCTGCCGGAGCTCTCGGAACGACTCCTCGGCGAGTCGCCGATGCTCGACACCGTGCCGATGTACTGGGGCGGGATCAACACCGAACGCTCGCATCTGATCACGCACCTGTCGTCGCTGTTGATCAGGCCGGTGACCGGAGGCCGATCGATCGTCGGGCCGACTCTGTCGGCCGAACAGCGTCGGCAGCTGAGCGCGTGCATCGAAGCCAGGCCGTGGCAGTGGGTCGGCCAGGAGCTGCCGCAGTTCTCCTCCGCGCCAAGCATTGTCGGTTCCGGCGGCTTGTCGGCGACCAACGTCGGGATGCGCCTGTTCACCGTGGCCCAGCGCGGTGGGTATGCGCCGATGATCGGCGGCCTCGGTTACGTGCTAGCGGCGGGCGATGCGGCCTACACGCTCAACACCGTTGCCGCCAAGGATGTCTGGGTGCGGGCGCCCGAACGGGTCACGGTGGAGCGGATACCGCCCGTCGAACTGACCGCGATCACGCCGAGCCCGACCCGCGCGGTCAGCTCGCCGCGCGTGCTGGCCGACATGTTCTGGGCGGGCCGCTACGCCGAACGCGCCGAGCACATGGCGCGGCTGCTCACCGTCACCAGGGAGCGTTATCACGAATTCCATTACCGCCGAGACATGGACGGCAGCGAGTGCGTGCCGGTGTTGCTGACCGCGTTGGGGCACCTCTCCGGGACCGACACCGGCGCCGACGGCGACTACGACGAGATGGTGGCCACCGCCCAGTCGACGCTGTGGTCGTTGACCGCCGACCGGCACCGCCCGGGATCGCTCGCGCAATCCGTCGAGCGGCTAGGCCTCGTCACCCGTTCCGTGCGCGATCAGCTGTCCAACGACACCTGGATGGTGCTGGCCGCCGTCGAACGGGCGCTGCTGCACCCGCCCGCGTCGTCGGCAGGCCGCGCCGCCAACGAACCACCCGATTCGCAGGCCGAGGGCGAGGCGTTCCTCACGGCGGCGACCAGCCTGACGCTCGCGGGCATGCTGGCGCTGTCGGGTGTCTCGGCGGAGTCGATGATCCGCGATGTCAGCTGGACGATGATGGACATCGGCAAGCGCATCGAACGCGGCCTGAACCTCACCGCGCTGCTGAGCGCGACGCTCACCGCCGTCCGCAGCCCGGGCGCCGAGCAGACCATCACCGAATCGACTCTGGTGGTGTGCGAGTCGTCGGTCATCTACCGCCGGCGGATGCTGGGGAAGGTCAGCGTCTCCGCCGTCGCGGAGCTGGTGCTGTTCGACCTCGACAATCCGCGCTCACTGGCCTACCAGCTGGAGCGGCTGCGCACGGGTCTCAAGGCGTTGCCCGGTTCCTCGGGTTCGTCTCGGCCCGAGCGGATGGTCGATGACATCGGCACCCGGCTGCGTCGGCTCGACCCGGACGATCTGGAGCAGGTCGTCGACGGCAGGCGCACCGAGCTGGCCGAGCTGCTCGACGGGATGCACGCCGATCTCCGGGAACTGGCGAACGTCATCACCGCAACGCATCTGTCGCTTCCGGGCGGTATGCAGCACCTGTGGGGTCCGGACGAACGGAGGCTGATGCCGTGACCGCGTTCCCGGACGGCCCGACCTCGTCGGCGACCAGCCGCATCTACCGCATCACGCACCGCACCGTGTACCGCTACGCCGCCGACGTCACCAGCTCCTACGGTCGCGGGTTTCTCACCCCGCGGGACACGGCGCGGCAGCGCTGCCTGTCGCACGAGCTCGAGATCGATCCACCGGCCGCCGACAGCTCCACCAGCCGCGACGCCTACGGCAACGTCAGCTCGTACTTCCACGTGACCGAACGCCACCGGACGCTGTCGGTGACCAGCCGATCGGTCGTCGAGGTCGACCCGCCGCCGCCGTCGTTGTACGGCGCCGGTTCGGCGCTGGCGCCGTGGGAGATCGCCCGCCCGGTCGGCGTGGACGCGGCGTTGGCGACCGAGTTCACCCTCGACCTGCAGCCGCCGGAGATCACGCCCGCTGTACGCGATTACGCGGCACCGAGTTTCGCACCCGAGCGGCCGTTGATCGACGCGCTGCGGGACCTGACGCACCGCATCTACTCCGACTTCACCTACCGATCGGGCTCCACGACGGTGTCCACTCAGGTCAGCCAGGTTTTGGCGGCACGCGAAGGGGTATGTCAGGACTTTGCGCGGCTGGCCATCGCCTGCCTGCGCTCCATCGGGTTGGCCGCCAGCTATGTGTCCGGATATCTGGCGACCGATCCACCCCCGGGGAAGGAACGGATGATCGGTATCGACGCGACCCATGCATGGGCCGCCGTGTGGACACCGCAGAACCAGTGGCTGGGACTCGATCCCACCAACGACCAGATGGTCGACGAGCGCTATATCACCGTCGGATACGGCCGCGACTACGCCGACGTGCCGCCGTTGCGCGGCATCATCTACACCGATTCGCAGAGCAGCGAGATCGACGTCGCCGTCGACGTCGAACCGTTCGAAGGGGGCGTGCTGCATGCGTGACTTCCTGTGCCCCAATTGCGGACAGCGCCTCGCGTTCGAGAACTCGCTGTGCCTGTCGTGCGGTAAGCCCCTCGGGTTCTCGCTCGACGACATGGCGCTGTTGGTGATCGCCACCGGCGACGAGCAGAGCCACGCCGGCTTCGTCGACGGCGACAAGTACCAGCTGTGCGCGAACATGCATCTGGCGGAGTGCAACTGGCTGGTGGAGAAGGGGCCGGTGCACAAGCTGTGCGAGGCGTGCAGCCTGACCCGCACCCGACCCCAGGATTCCGACACCAAGGCGCTCGCCGCGTTCGCCGACGCCGAGCGCGCCAAGCGGCGACTGGTGGCCGAACTGCACGAACTCAAGCTGCCGATCGTCGGTCGCGACGAGGACCCCGACTACGGCCTGGCCTTCGACCTACTCTCCAGCGAACATCAGAAGGTGTTCACCGGCCACGAAAACGGTGTCATCACACTGGATCTCGCCGAGGGTGACGACGTCCACCGCGAACAGTTGCGAACGGAGATGGACGAGCCGTACCGCACGCTGCTCGGGCACTTCCGCCACGAGGTGGGCCACTATTACTACTACCGCCTCGTCAGCGTGTCACCCGACTACGACGCCCGGTTCCGCGAACTGTTCGGCGATCCCGACGCTGATTACCAAGCCGCCCTGGACCGTCATTACAAAGAGGGCCCGCCCGACAACTGGGGGGAGACCTACGTCTCCTCGTACGCCACCATGCACCCGGCCGAGGACTGGGCGGAGACGTTCGCACACTATCTGCACATCCGCGACACCCTCGACACCGCCGCCGCGTTCGGGGTCGCACCCGCGGCGGCGACATTCGAGCGGAAGGTGTTGGGGCCAAGCAGCTTCGATGCGATCATCGAGATGTGGCTGCCGCTGTCGTGGGCGCTGAACATGCTGAACCGGTCGATGGGCAAAGAAGATCTCTACCCGTTCGTGCTGCCCGCGCCGGTGCTCGAGAAGATGCGGTTCATCCACACCGTCGTCGACGACATCACCCAGCCGTAGCCCCACAACCCCCGCGAGCGACCGCGTCTGCACGCGACACGCCGCGCATTTCTGTCATTCCGCGGTCGCTCGCGGGGATCGAGGGGCCGCGCCCGACACCCCCTCGGCCAACAGCTCGCGGGCCTCGGCGCCGCCGTCGAGCTGGCGGTTCCGCCGCTCGGCGATGACCCACCGCCCGTCGCTGCGGAGCAACCGGAAGTGGTTGGCGCCGGCCCGCGACACGACGAAGCCGTCGTCGTGACGCGTTACCAACAGCGAATCGCACACCGCGACCGCCTCGTCGCCGTCGACCGTGACGACCGCCGGTCCCAGGAAGTGGCAGCAGCCGCGACGGATCAGGCCCTGGTGGGCGTCGGAGCGCACCATCGCCGCGACCTCCTCCCGGTTGCCCATGTACCACCCCTCGACGTCGTAGCTGCCGTCTTCGGCCCACAGCTGCGCTGTCGCATCGGCTTCGCCGGCGTCCACGAGGGGGCCGTAGGACGCGATCATCCGCTCGATCGCACGCTCATCCTCGATGCGGCGCAGCCGCCGCTCCAGGTCCGCCAGCTCGGTCATCGGTTGTCCCTATCGCCCAGCAACTTTCGCATCATCCGGTCGGTCCCCAGCACGACCTTGGCCCGGTCCGGGTCGTTGCGGCGCGCGACATCGTCGGCATTGCCGCCCGCCACATGCACCGGTCCGTTCGCCAACTGCTCCAGACCTTCTCGCGCGACATCGTCGGGTTCGGCGACCCGCAACCCGGGCACGTCGAAGTTCAGCCCGACGCGCTCCATCGCCGGCGTGCGCGTCACTCCCAGAACGAGTTCCAACACGTGCACGTCGTACTCGCGCAGTTCGAGCCACAGGCTCTCGGCGAAGATCCGTCCGAAGGCCTTCACCCCGCCGTAGACCGTGTGCCGCACCGATCCGAGGTAACCGGCCATCGAGCCGACCATGAGGATTCCCCCGCGGCGGCGCTCCCGCATCGGTCGGCCGAAGTGCTGCACCATCGCGAGCATCGTGCCGACGTTCAGGTCGATCACCCGCTGGAAATCGTCGAGGGCACCGTCGAGGAATTGCTCGCTGCAGGTGTTGGCGCCGGCGTTGTAGATCAGTAGGCCGACCTCGAGATCACGAGTGACGGCGGCGACGCGGTCCATTGCCTCGGGCGAGGTAAGGTCGACGGCCAGGGTCCTGACCTCCACGCCGCTGCGGCGGCACCGCTCGGCGGTCCGCTCGAGCGGCTCGGGCTTGCGCGCGATCAGCACGAGATCGAAGCCGGCGACGGCAAGTCGATGGGCGAAGGAGGCGCCGACGCCTTCGGAGCCGCCGGCGATCACCGCCCACGGTCCATATCGGGCCAGATCCGTCACGCTCAGCATTGTCGCCGAGGCCTCATTGCGTCCCCGTGTCGCGCGCCGACGCATGGTGCGCAACCTGGCATTCACGCGACGGCCGCGTCGGCGATCGGCTTGAGGATCGTGACGGTGCCGGCGGTGCCGTCGACGCGGACCCGCTGACCGGTGTGCAGCTGTGTCATCGCATCCGGGATCCCGGCCACGGCAGGGATGCCGTATTCGCGGGCCACGAGCGCGCCATGCGACACCACTCCGCCCACCTCCATGACCAGCGCGCCGGCGAGCAGGAACAGCGGTGTCCATCCAGGGTCGGTGCTGGCGGCGACCAACACCTCACCGGGTTGGACCCGCGCGCCCACCGGTGAGTCGAGAACCCGGACCACGCCCTCATGCACGCCCGGTGACAACGGGGTCCCGATCAGCACGCCTGCGGTCCCGGCCGGCGGCGCTGCGACGGCTCCATAGACCACCTCGCCGTCGCTGGTGAGCACGCGCGGAACGAGCCGACGACCCAGCTCCCATTTGAACGCCTGCCGGTTCGCCAGGGCGCACGCGCGAAGGTCCGTCTCGTGGCCCGTCACCGCGTTGCGCAGGTCGGACGGGTCGATGAAGAAGATGTCGTCGGCGTCGTCGAGCAGGTCACGGGCCAGCAATGTTGCCGCACAGCGCTGCAGCGTGCGACGGCCCAACGCGATTGCACGCACCATGTCGAACTTGGGCCGCTCGCGCAGTCCTCCCAGTTCGCGGTGACGGTTCAGCAGGTTCTGCAGCACCGCTGCGCGCAGATCGCCCTTCGTCTCCCGGACGTCGGAGACCAGAGCAGCGGCCGCGGTACGGGCCTGTTCGGCGCCGGCCTCGAAGGTGCGCAATGCATCGGAACGCTGATATCCCTCGATGAGTTCGACCACATATGTCGGATCGTCGGCGAGCCGGGGCAGGCCCAGGTCTACTTCCCGGTCCGGTGCGCGGTGGCCGAACTCATCGAGAAAACCGGCGACGCCCGGACTCGTCGGGGTGGGCTCGAGCCCAGCGGCGGCGTGGTCGGTGGCCAGCCGGGCGAGCGCGGCGCCCATCGCGATCGTCGGGTCGTGCGGGAGCCACCGCAACACCGGGTCGAATCCCGCCGACGAGCCCAGCCACCGTCGCACCAGCCGCTCGATCATGATTCGGATCAGCCACTCCCCGTACGCCGGAGCCAACTGCCGCAACAGCATGTCGCAGGTGGCCGCGGGCAGCACGTGGTCGACGAAATGAAGCTGCTCCGGCGGCGATGACAACGCGTCGGCGCGCCGAGTGAGCCGAGCAAGTACGTCGTTCGCATCGGTGATCAGGCGGCGGCGCACCCGGGCCGGTGCGACAAGCGATGCGATGACACCCGATAGCAGCGTCGTCACCCACACCGTCAGCCCGCGTGGCAGCGTGACGCCTCGCGCCGGTGCCAAGCGACTGGCGTTCTGCGTCAGCCAGTTTCGCAACGCGGCGCTGCCGTCCGGGTCCTTCAGGCGGAAGTTTGCCACTAGCCGCGACGCCAGCCGGGGCCGCTGCAGCAGCGGCGTGACGTCGACGAAGATGCGATGCGCGACGATCGGCAGCCATTCCGGCGACCCGTCGACCTCCCGTGGTCGCTGCCCGGAGATCCAGTAGCGGATCCAGCCGGTGACCATCGCGCGGAAGAAGGCGTTACCCGCCGGGGTCATCGGTTCGGCGATGCCCTGCGCGACCAGCATGACCGGGATATAGACCCGCAGCCCGGGTCCGGTCACGGGCGGCACCGGGAACAACGATGTGATCGGCCGGGACTGCAGCAGCCAGATCTTTTCTTCCCGGAGAGCCCATTCGAGATCCTGCGGCATCCCGAATATGGCGGCGCAACGCGACCCCAGGTCCACGAGAGCGTCGAGCTGGGCCGGCGTGAGCAGCGGCCGTTCCGGACCGGAGAGCACCGCCCGACCGCACGCGTCGACGACCCAGCGGTCCGGGCTGGTGCTGCCGCTCACCACCGCCTCGCCGAGCCCCGCTGTGGCCTCGATGACGAGCCGGTCGCGTCGCCCCGACAGCGGATCCGCGGTGAAAAGGACCCCTGCCACCTCCGCGGCGACCATGGGTTGTACGACTACGGCGATGGCGACGTCCTCGTGCCCGATGTCGTGGTCACGGCGGTAGGCGATCGCACGCGCGGTCCACAACGACGACCAGCAGCGCCGCACCGCGTCGCACAGTGCCTCTGCGCCATGAACATTGAGGATGGTGTCCTGCTGTCCGGCGAAGCTCGCGCCGGGCAGGTCCTCTGCGGTAGCCGAGGATCGGACGGCCATCGGCTCCGAGCCGAAATCGTTGTGGGCCTGCGTGATCCGCTCACGCAGCCGTGTCGACATCGGCGCCGCCTCGAACGCCTGACGCAATCGTCGGGAGATCACGTCGACAGCATCGGGGTCACCGCCGAGGGCGGCCATCTCCTTGCCGATGAGCGTGTCAAGCGAATGCTGGGAGACGAACTCGCGGTACGCCGTCGTGGTCACCACGAAGCCGGGCGGAACGGGCAGCCCGGCCCGCACCAGCACGGCGAGGTTGGCGCCCTTCCCGCCGGTTCGCCGAGGGTCGACGGCCTCCGCGGCGGCGAGCTGGCAGATCGGTGCGTCGTCCATGGTTCGGGACCGTACCGAGCCGGATGCTCACCGCGATAGGGACGAAAGGCCTGCTGCGGTCCCGACTGAGTGCTTCCGGACGAACAGACCGACTGTGCTCGAGAATCCCGGCGTGTCGGGGACGCTGTGCGTCTGCTCATGGGTGAACCGGGCCCTACGATCGCCCGGTGGCTGATCGATATGGCTCCGACGTCCTCGCCAACAACCCGCACCAGCGCAAGGCCCGCTCCACCGAGCGACCGGCCGAGATCGGCCTGGTGGTCGAGGACGCGCAGACGGGCTACGTCGGCGCGATCGTACGCATCGAGTACGGCCGCATGGAACTCGAGGACCGCAACGGACGGCGCAAGCCGTTCCCCGTCGGCCCGGGCTACCTGATCGACGGCAAGCCGGTCATCCTCACCGCGCCCAAGAAAGCCGCGCCGAAGACCACCCGCACCGCGTCGGGCTCGGTGGCGGTGCACGGCGCGCGGGCGAAGGTCGCGCTGGCCAGCCGCATCTACGTCGAGGGCCGGCACGACGCCGAACTCGTCGAGCAGGTCTGGGGCGACGATCTGCGGGTCGAGGGCGTGGTCGTCGAACACCTCGGCGGCGTCGACGATCTCGTGGCGATCGTCGAGGGCTTCCGGCCCGGCCCCGGCCGCCGGCTCGGCGTCCTCGTCGACCACCTGGTCTCGGGTTCGAAGGAGGCCCGCATCGCGGACGCGGTCCGGCGCGGACCCGGCGGCGCCCACACGCTCGTCGTCGGCCATCCGTTCATCGACATCTGGCAGGCCGTCAAACCCGATCGGCTCGGCGTCGGAAAGTGGCCCGTGGTGCCGAAGGGCGTCGACTGGAAGACCGGGGTGTGCCGCGCGCTGGGCTGGCCCGCCTCCGGGCAGGCCGACATCGCGCGGGCCTGGCAGCGCATCCGCGGGCGCGTGCGCGACTGGAACGACCTGGAGCCCGCGCTGATCGGGCGGGTCGAGGAGCTGATCGACTTCGTGACGCAACCCGCGTCGTGACGGCGTGGTAAGCAGAAGGCGTGTCCGACGGTCTGTTCGACGTCCCCGGTGAGGCCCCCACGCCGGCGGCCGGGCCCGTCGGTGCGTCGGCGCCGCTGGCGGTGCGGATGCGTCCGGCCACCCTCGACGAGGTGGTCGGCCAGGATCACCTGCTGCAACCCGGCTCTCCGCTACGCCGCATGGTGGAGGGTTCCGGTGCGGCCTCGGTCATCCTCTACGGCCCGCCGGGCACCGGTAAGACCACGCTCGCGTCGCTGATCTCCCAAGCCACCGGCCGCCGCTTCGAGGCCCTGTCGGCGCTTTCGGCCGGGGTCAAGGAAGTCCGCGCCGTCATCGACGTCGCTCGGCGTGCCGCCGCCTACGGCGAGCAGACCGTGCTGTTCATCGACGAGGTGCACCGATTCTCCAAGACGCAGCAGGACGCCCTGCTGTCGGCCGTCGAGAACCGCGTCGTGGCGCTGGTCGCCGCGACCACCGAGAACCCGTCGTTCTCGGTGGTGGCCCCGCTGCTGTCGCGGTCGCTGATCCTGCAGTTGCAGCCGCTGGACGCCGACGCGGTGCGCACGCTGGTCCGCCGCGCCATCGACGATCCCCGTGGGCTCGGCGGCAAGGTCAAGGTCGCCGACGAGGCCGTCGAGCTGCTCGTGTCGCTGTCGGCCGGCGACGCCCGCCGAGCGCTGACCGCTCTCGAGGTGGCCGCCGAAGCGGGCGAGGAGGTGACGGTCGAGACCATCGAGCAGTCGCTGGACAAGGCCGCCGTGCGCTACGACCGCGACGGCGATCAGCACTACGACGTGGTCAGCGCGTTCATCAAGTCGGTCCGCGGGTCCGACGTCGACGCGGCCCTGCACTACCTGTCCCGGATGCTGGTCGCGGGGGAGGACCCGCGCTTCGTGGCGCGGCGGTTGATGATCCTGGCCAGCGAGGACATCGGGATGGCCGATCCGACCGCACTGCAGACCGCGGTCGCCGCGGCGCAGACCGTGCAGTTGATCGGCATGCCCGAGGCGCAGCTCACGCTCGCCCACGCCACGGTCCACCTCGCGACGGCCCCGAAGTCGAACGCGGTGACCACCGCGCTGGGCGCGGCGATGGCCGACATCCGGGCGGGCAAGGCGGGGC
>NZ_CVTB01000268.1 GCF_001050015.1 Mycolicibacterium malmesburyense | reverse complement strand
GCTGGGGCGCCGACGGCCAGCTGCACTATCTAGGACGCGCCGACAAACAGGTCAAAATCCGCGGATACCGTATCGAGCCCGGTGAGATTCAAGCTGCCTTGGCCGCGCTCAGCGGGGTTGAACAAGCGGTGGTCATCGCCCGCGAGGACCGCCCCGGTGACAAACGCCTGGTGGCCTATTTCACCGGGAATGCCGACCCGGCCGGTCTGCGCCCGGCGCTGGCTGAGCAGCTCCCGCCCTACATGGTGCCGGCCGCGGTGGTGGCAATCGAGGCACTACCGCTGACGGTCAACGGCAAACTCGACATTCGCGCCTTGCCCGCACCGGACTACCACGAGGCTGATCATCATCGCGCTCCGGTGAGCGCTGTCGAGGAGATCCTCACCGGTATCTATGCCCACGTGCTCGGTGTCGACCGAGTCGGGGTCGACGAGTCATTCTTCGATCTGGGCGGCGATTCGCTTTCCGCAATGCGTTTAGTCGCTGCGATCAACAAATCGCTGAATACGACTCTGGCGGTGCGCACCGTCTTCGATGCACCGACCGTGGCCCAGTTGGCGCCCCGTATCGGCGGCGACACGTGCGAACTCGACCCGTTGGTGGCCGTCGAGCGGCCTTCGGTGGTACCGCTGTCGTTCGCCCAGACCAGGTTGTGGTTCATCGATCAATTGCAAGGCGCCTCACCTGTTTACAACATGGCGGCCGCGTTGCGGCTCGAAGGATGCCTGAAGACCGATGCACTGGCTGCGTCCTTCGGCGATGTGGTGGGTCGTCACGAGTCCTTGCGCACACTATTCAGCGATGTCGACGGTGTCCCTCGGCAAGTGGTTGTCCCTGCGGAGCGGGCCGAAGTCGGCTGCCGAGTGATCGATGCCACGGGCTGGTCGGCGGCTCGTCTTGACGAGGCTCTCCGCGCGGTGGCACGGACCACGTTCGACCTGGCGATGGAGATCCCCTTAAGGGCAACAGTTTTCCGCCTTGCCGATGACCATCACGTGTTGGTGGTGGTGGTGCACCATATCGCCGCGGACGGCTGGTCGATCACCCCGTTGGTGCGCGACCTGGGGGTGGCTTACGCCAGCCGGTGCGCCGGGCAGGCGCCGGACTGGGCGCCGTTGCCGGTGCAATATGCCGACTACACACTTTGGCAGCGAGCACAACTGGGCGATCTCGACGACTCTGACAGCCGCATTGCCGCGCAGTTGAAGTATTGGATGTCCGCGCTTGCGGACATGCCAGAGCGGTTGGCGCTGCCGACCGACCGACCCTATCCGTTGGTGGCGGATCAACGTGGCGCCGCGTTGGTAGTGGACTGGCCGGCCGAACTGCAACATCGCGTGCGGACAGTGGCCCGTGAGCACAGCGCAACCAGTTTCATGGTGGTGCAAGCCGCGCTGGCCGTGCTGTTGGGCAAGCTCAGCGCGAGTTCTGATGTGCCGATCGGCTTTCCGATCGCCGGACGCCGTGATCCCGCCCTGGATGAGTTGGTGGGGTTCTTCGTCAACACCTTGGTGCTGCGGGTCGACCTCGGCGGCGACCCCACCGCCACTGACTTGCTGGCTCAGGTGCGCACCCGCAGTCTGGCCGCCTACGAGCATCAGGATGTGCCTTTCGAAGTTCTTGTGGAGCGGCTCAACCCGGCGCGGTCGTTGACCCATCATCCGCTGGTGCAAGTGTTGCTGGCTTGGCAGAACAATGCGTCAGCGACGCTGGATCTGGGCGACCTGCGCGTCACTCCACTGCCGCTGGATACTCACACCGCGCGCATGGACCTGTCGCTGTCGTTGACCGAACGGTTCACCGAGGCAGGCGAGCCGGCCGGGATCGGCGGGAGCGTCGAGTTCCGCACCGACGTGTTCGACGCGGCCAGTGTTGAGGCGTTGGTCGAGCGACTCCAGCGTGTGGTCGAGACGATGACGGCCGATCCGGCGGTGAGGTTGTCGTCGATCGACGTGCTCGATGGGTCTGAACGCGCCCGCCTGGATGGATGGGGCAACCGCGCGGCCTCGGCCGAGCCCCTCGAGGGAGGGGTGTCGATCCCTGCGTTGTTCGCGGAGCAGGTCAGGCGGGCCCCCGAGGCGGTGGCGATCATCTGCGGGGAACGTTCGTGGCGCTACCGCGAACTCGATGAGGCCGCGAATCGGCTGGCGCACTTGTTGATCGGCATCGGTATTGGTCCGGGTGAGTGCGTCGCACTGCTGGTGGATCGATCGGCCGAGGCAATCGTGGCGATGTTGGCGGTGCTCAAGACGGGCGCAGCGTATATGCCGATCGACGCCGCGGTGCCCGACGCGCGGTTGCATTTCATGATTTCTGATGCCGCGCCGATCGCGGCGATCACCAACGCTTCGTTGGCGGGGCGGTTGAACCGATCCGGTGTGTTGGTGATCGACGTCGATGATCCGCGCGTTGAGCGCGAATCCAGCACCGCATTGCGGAATCCGTCCCCCGGAGACATCGCGTACGTGATCTACACCTCGGGGACCACCGGTGTGCCCAAGGGCGTGGCCATCACTCACCGCAACGTGACGCAGTTGCTCGAGTCGCTCGATGCCGGGCTGCCGTCGCCCGGTGTATGGCCGCTATGCCATTCCTTGGCCTTCGATGTGTCGGTGTGGGAGGTGTTCGGCGCACTGCTGCGGGGTGGGCGCGTGGTTGTGGTGCCCGAGGACGTAGCGGCCTCGCCGACGGATTTCCACGCCTTGCTGGTCAGCGAAAGCGTCGATGTGTTGACCCAGACTCCCTCTGCGGTAAGGGTTTTGCCGCGCGACGGGTTGGAGTCGACCGCGGTGGTGGTGGTTGGCGAAGCGTGTCCCTCCGAGGTGGTGGATCATTGGGCGCCGGGGCGGGTGATGATCAATGCCTACGGCCCCACCGAGACGACGATGTGTGTCGCTATAAGTGCGCCACTGAGCCCCGGGTCGGGGGTGCCGATCGGTGCGCCCGTTGCCGGGGCGGCATTGTTTGTGCTCGACGAGTGGTTGCACCCAGTACCGGTCGGCGTGGTCGGCGAGTTGTATGTGGCCGGCGCAGGCGTGGGCGTGGGGTATGTCGGTCGGGCCGGGTTGACCGGATCGAGGTTCGTCGCTTGTCCGTTCGGCGGACCCGGAACGCGTATGTACAGAACCGGAGATCTTGTGTGTTGGCGCCCTGACGGGCAGCTGGACTATCTGGGACGCGCCGATGAGCAGGTCAAGATCCGCGGGTATCGCATCGAGCTCGGCGAGATACAGGCGGCTTTGGCCGCACTGGACGGGGTGGTCCATGCGGCGGTGATCGCCCGCGAGGACCGTCCCGGCGACAAGCGGTTGGTTGGCTACATCACTGGGTCCGCGGATCCGGCTGGGCTACGAGCCGCGTTAGCCGAGCGGTTACCCGGTTTCATGGTGCCGACTGCGGTGGTTGCGCTCGACAAGCTGCCGCTGACACCGAACGGCAAGCTCGACGCGCGCGCCTTGCCCGCACCCGACTATGGGGACGGCGATCGATACCGGGCTCCCTCCGACGCGGTCGAGGAAGCCTTGGCCGACATCTACGCCCAAGTCCTCGGGCTCGAGCGTGTCGGCGTCGACGACTCCTTCTTCGATCTAGGCGGGGACAGCATCTCGTCGATGCAGGTGGTGTCCCGGGCCCGGGCAGTCGGCTTGGTGTGTCGCCCGCGCGATGTCTTCGTCGAGCAGACGGTGGCCCGGCTGGCCCGTGCCGCTAAGACGACCAGCGTCGGCCAAGCCCCCATTGACGAGGGGCTCGGACCAGTCGAGGCGACGCCGATCATGCACTGGCTGGCCGGCGTGGAGGGCCCGGTCGACGAGTTCAACCAGACGATGGTGGTCCAGGCGCCGGATGGGGTGACCGAGTCCGACGTCGTCGCGATGTTGCAGACGTTGCTGGACCGGCATGCCATGCTGAGGCTGCGTGTCGACACCGTGGACGAGCGAACCGAATCCTCCGACAAAGACAACGTGACGTGGTCGCTACACGTGCCCGAGCCAGGGACTGTCGATGCTCGTGGATGCCTGCGATCGGTGGACATACTGTCTGACGAAGCGCTGGTGCAGGCGCGATCGCGGTTGAACCCGGGCGACGGCGTAATGCTCAGCGCGCTATGGGTTTCCGCCACGAGCCAGCTCATCGTGATCATTCACCACCTGGCCGTTGACGGGGTGTCATGGCGGATTCTGCTGGATGACCTCAACACGGCGTGGGCCCAGCATCGGGTGGGGCATCAGGCAGCGCTGCCGGCAGCGGGAACATCGTTCAAGCGGTGGGCGGAGGTGCTGGCCGAGCACGCGCGTCACCCAAGCGTGGTCGAGCAGGCGGACGTATGGCGGCGGGTGGCGAGGACACCTGCCGTGCTGCCGGCAGTCCAGCCCGCGGTGGACACATTCGCAACGGCCGGGCGTCTCTCGGTGCCGCTGGATGCCGAGACGACCCGCTTGCTGCTCGATGAGGTACCAGCCGCGTTTCACGTTGGGACAAAAGACATCCTGCTGATTGCGCTCGGGCTGGCGGTGGCGGAATCGTTCGGTACCGGCAGCGCCCCCATCGGCATTGATGTCGAGAGCCATGGGCGCGTCGAAGAAATCGCTTCTGGTGTCGACCTGTCGCAGACAGTGGGGTGGTTCACCGCCAAGTACCCCGTGTCCTTGAACTTCGGGGGTCTCACCGGCCGACTGTCATGGGCTCAGGTGGCGGCCGGCGAGCAGGCACTGGGTGCCATCATCAAGGACGTCAAGGAGCAGCTTCGTGCCCTGCCTGACGGCCTGACCTACGGCCTGCTGCGGTACCTGAACGCTGACGCGGACCTCGAGACGGCCGATCCGCCCATCGGCTTCAATTATCTGGGGCGCATGGGTAACCCGGGAGCCGGCGGGTCCGAAGATGTATGGCGAAGCTGCCCCGAGGGTCTGTCACTGACCGGTGCAACCGCCGCGGTGCCAACGCCGCTCGCGCACACCGTAGAACTCAATGCCGTCGCAGTGGACACCGACACCGGACCGCGCTTGCGCGCGGACTGGACGTGGGCGCCGTCGGCCGTCGATGGTGTGCAGATCAGCCGATTGAGCCGATTGTGGGTCGACGCCCTGATCGGCATATGCACCCACGTGCGAAGCGGCGGAGGCGGATTGACTCCGTCGGACGTCGCACCTGCCAGGCTGAGTCAGCACCAGATCGACGAGTTGCAGCGCCGCCTCCCCGCTGCCGATGTGCTGCCGCTGAGCCCGGTGCAGCAGGGGCTGCTATTCCACGCGAACACCGCGCTTGCCGCCGGCGACGAGCTGTACACGGGCCAGCTGGACGTCACCCTGACGGGTCCGCTCGACGAAAGCAGGTTGCGCGAAGCGGTGCGCACGGTGATCACCCGACATCCGAACCTGGTGGCCCGCTTCTGCCAAGACTTCGACGAACCGGTGCAGGCCATCCCGGTTGCTCCCGAAGTCGAGTGGCGCTACATCGATCTCGAAGGCGAAGCCCTTGATGGGGAGATCCAGCGGCTCTGCGCCGCTGAACGCGCCGCCGTCTGCGATCTGGTCAACGCGTCGCCATTCCGAGTGACGTTGGTGCGCAGCGAAGCCGACCGTCACCGGTTGATACTGACCAATCACCACATCGTGCTCGATGGCTGGTCGCTGCCAATTCTCCTGCAGGAGATCTTCGCGAGCTATCACGGGATCCGGTTGTCGCCGCCGGCACCGTATCGAAACTTCATCACCTGGCTCGCCGGTCGCGACATCGATGCTGCCCACACGGCCTGGCGTGGCGTGCTCGCCGGCTTTGAAACCCCCACACTGGTCAGCCGCCAGGCACGGTTGGGGTTGGGGCGGCGAGGCGCTGAGTCGATTTCGTTGTCTGCCCAGACCACACGAGAACTCGGTGAATTGGCGCGCTCTCACCAGACGACCGTCAACATCGTGCTGCAGGCCGCGTTCGCGCGACTGTTGTCTGCGCTGACAGGCCAGCATGACGTCGCCTTCGGCACCGTGGTCTCGGGTAGGCCGGCCGACGTGGCCGACGCCGAATCGATGGTGGGCCTGCTCATCAACACGGTGCCGGTGCGAGCGACCCTCACGGCAGCCACCACCACCACAGAGCTGGTGAGTCAACTGCAACGCGTCCACAATGACACACTCGAGCACCAGCACCTTGCGCTCAGCGACATTCATCGAATCACCGGTCACGACAAGCTTTTCGACACGCTCTTCGTGTTCGAGAACTATCCGATGGATACCACCGCCATATTGGGTGACCAACAATTGGCCGTAACCGACGTGTCCTTCCGTGAATCGACCCACTACCCGTTGGCGGTGCAAGCCGTACCGGGACAAGAACTCGGTTTCCGCATCGAATACGACACCGATGTCTTCGACGCGGGGGAAATCGCAGCCCTCGGGGAGCGGTTGGAAAGGGTGTTGGTGGCGATGGCCACCGATCCGGGACGGCGACTCTCTCAGGTGGATGTGCTTGACGGTGCGGAACTCATCCGTCTGGATGAGTGGGGCAATCGGGGAGTGCTGACCCAGCCCGACCGCGCCCCGGTATCGGTTCCGGACTTGTTCACCGCCCAAGCCGCCCGTACCCCGGAGGCGGTTGCGCTGGTGTGCGGCGAGCACAGGTGGACGTATCGCGAAGTTGATGAGTCAGCGAATCGGTTGGCGCATCTACTGATCAGCCGCGGGGCCGGCCGGGGTGAGCGGGTCGCGGTGCTGTTCAACCGTTCGGCAGAGGCGATTGTCGCCATTTTGGCGGTTATGAAGACGGGCGCGGCGTACCTGCCGATCGATCCGGCGGTGCCGGCGGCGCGGGTGCGGTTCATGGTGGCTGACGCGGCTCCGGTTCTCGCGGTCAGTACGGCGGATTTGGTGGCGCGGTTTGATGGTTTCGACGTGCCGGTGCTCGATATCGACGACCCCGAGATCGGTGCCCAACCCGACACCCCGGTACCAGGGCCATCCCCCGACGACCTGGCCCACATCATCTACACGTCGGGCACGACGGGAACGCCCAAGGGCGTCGCCGTCACTCATCGCAACGTGACGCAGCTGTTCGACTCGCTGCGGATCGGTGTCGAGCTATCCGCAGAGCAGGTGTGGACGCAGTTCCATTCGTATGCCTTCGATTTCTCGGTGTGGGAGATCTGGGGTGCGTTGCTTCATGGCGGGCAGCTTGTCATCGTGCCTGAGATGGTGGCCCGTACACCGCAAGAGTTCCACAGATTGCTGGTGCGCGAGCGGGTCAGCGTGCTCACCCAGACCCCCTCCGCGGCGGGCATGTTGCCGGTCGACGGCTTGGATGGGTCGGCATTGGTGATCGGCGCGGAGCCCTGTCCGCCCGAGTTGGTGGATCGGTGGGCTCCGGGGCGGGTGATGGTCAACGTCTACGGGCCCACCGAAACCACGATGTGGTTGTGTGCCAGCGCCCCATTGGCCGCGGGATCGGGATCCCCACCGATCGGATCACCGACGGCGTGGGCGTCATTCTTCGTGCTTGATGGGTGGTTGCGGCCGGTGCCGGTGGGGGTGGTTGGTGAGTTGTATTTGGCTGGTCGTGGGGTCGGTGTTGGGTATTGGCGTCGGCCGGGGTTGAGTGCGGCGCGGTTTGTGGCGTGTCCGTTTGGGGTGGCTGGGGCGCGGATGTATCGCACTGGGGATTTGGTGCGTTGGCGCTCTGATGGGCAGTTGGATTATTTGGGTCGGGCCGATGAGCAGGTCAAGATTCGTGGTTATCGGATCGAGTTGGGTGAGGTTCGGTCGGCGCTGACTGCGGTGGATGGTGTTGAGCAGGCGGCGGTGATCGCGCGTGAGGATCAGCCCGGTGTCAAGCGTTTGGTGGGTTATGTCACCGGGGTGGTTGATCCGGGGCGGGTGCGGGCGGCGTTGGGGGATCGGTTGCCTGCCTACATGGTTCCCGCGGCGGTGGTGGCCGTTGATGCGTTGCCGGTGACGGTCAACGGCAAGCTCGATGTGCGTGCCTTGCCCGCACCTGACTATGGCGATGGTGACCGGTATCGGGCTCCCTCTGATGCGGTCGAGGAGTTGTTGGCCGGTATCTATGCCCAAGTCCTCGGGCTCGACCGCGTCGGCGTCGACGACTCCTTCTTCGATCTAGGCGGGGATTCGTTGTCGGCGATGCGGTTGATCGCGGCGATCAATGCGGGTCTGGGTGTGGATCTTGCGGTGCGCACGGTGTTTGAGGCGCCCACGGTGGCGCAGTTGGCGTTGTGTGTGGGGGTGGGTAGGGGTCGGTTGGAGCCGTTGGTGGCTGTGGAGCGGCCGGCGGTGGTTCCGTTGTCGTTTGCTCAGAACCGGTTGTGGTTCATCGATCAATTGCAGGGTTCCTCACCGGTTTACAACATGCCGGTGGTGCTTCGGGTCCGCGGTGCGGTGGATGTCGATGCGTTGGGTGCGGCGTTGCGCGATGTGATCGGCCGTCATGAGAGCTTGCGTACTTTGTTCACCGCGGTGGAGGGGGTTCCGCGGCAGGTGGTGGTGGCCGCCGACGCGGTTGATTTTGGTTGGGATGTCGTTGATGGCGTTGGTTGGTCGGCGGGCGAGTTGCGGGAGGCTGTCGGCGCCGCGGCGCGGTACACGTTCGATTTGACTACCGAGATTCCTATGCGGGCACGGCTTTTCCGTCTTGCGGGGGATGAGTATGTGTTGGTGGCGGTGGTGCATCACATTGCCGCGGATGGTTGGTCGATCGGGCCGTTGGTGGCTGATCTGGGGGCGGCGTATGCGTGTCGGTGTGCGGGGCGCGCGCCGGATTGGGCGCCGTTGGCGGTGCAGTATGTGGATTACACGTTGTGGCAGCGCGCGCAGTTGGGTGATCTCGACGACGGCGATAGTCGTATCGCAGCGCAGTTGGCTTATTGGCAGGATGTGTTGGCCGGGATGCCTGAGCGTGTGCAGCTTCCCACTGATCGGCCTTATCCGGTGGTGGCCGATCAGCGTGGCGCCACTGTGGTTGTGGACTGGTCGGCGCGGTTGCAGCAGCAGGTGGCGCGGGTGGCGCGGGAGCACAATGCGACCAGTTTCATGGTGGTGCAGGCCGCTTTGGGGGTGTTGCTGTCGCGGTTGAGCGCCAGTTCTGATGTGGCGGTGGGCTTCCCGATTGCCGGGCGGCGTGATCCTGCGCTCGATGAGTTGGTCGGGTTTTTCGTCAACACGTTGGTGTTGCGGCTCGATTTGGCCGGTGATCCCACTGTGGCCGAGGTGCTGGCCCAGGTGCGTGCTCGCAGTTTGGCCGCTTATGAGCATCAGGATGTGCCCTTCGAAGTGTTGGTGGAGCGGCTCAATCCGACCAGGAGCTTGAGTCATCACCCGTTGGTTCAGGTGGCGTTGGCTTGGCAGAACTTCGCCAGTGATCCTGGGGCGGGGTTGGCGTTGGGTGATGTGGAGGTCACCCAGGTGCCGGTGGACACCCACACTGCGCGCCTGGATGTGAGTTTCTCGCTGGCTGAACGGTGGAGCGAGGCCGGTGAGCCCGCCGGGATCGGCGGGGCGGTGGAATTCCGCACCGATGTGTTTGATGCGGCCAGCATCGAGGTGCTGATCGAGCGGTTGCACAGGGTGTTGGTGGCGATGGCCGCCGATCCGCGACGGCGACTCTCTCAGGTGGATGTGCTTGACGTTGGTGAGCATGCCCGTCTGGATGAGTGGGGTAATCGGGCGGTGCTGACCCAGCCGGAGATGGCGCCGTCGGTTCCGGTGTTGTTGGCCGCGCAGGTCGCTCGCGCCCCGGAGGCGGTGGCGGTGACTTCGGGTGCTCAGTCGCTGACCTATCGCGAACTCGATGAGGCCGCCAACCGGTTGGCGCACGCGTTGGCCGGGCGGGGTGCAGGCCCAGGGCAGTGCGTGGCGCTGTTGTTGGAGCGTTCGGCGCAGGCGATCGTGGCGATGGTGGCGGTTTTGAAGACCGGGGCGGCGTATCTGGCGATCGATCCGGCGGTGCCGGGGGCGCGGGTCGAGTTCATGGTCGGTGATGCCGCGCCGGTCGCCGCGGTCACCAGCGCGGATTTGGTGGCCCGGTTCGACGGGTTGGACCTGGCGGTGATCGATGTCGATGATCTCGAGGTCGGCGCGCGGTCTGCCACCGCGCTGCCCGCCCCGGCGCCCGACGATATCGCTTACCTCATCTACACCTCGGGCACCACCGGAGCCCCGAAGGGTGTGGCCGTCACGCACCGCAATCTGGCGCACTTGGCGCAGTCGTCGTCTGAGCACTTGCCGGCCGAGCAGGTGTGGACGCAATGCCATTCGTATGCCTTCGATTTCTCGGTGTGGGAGATCTGGGCCGCGCTGCTGGGTGGGGCGCGGTTGGTGGTGGTGCCCGAGTCGGTGACCACCTCGCCCGAGGATTTCCACGCCCTGCTGGTGCGCGAGCGGGTCAGCGTGTTGACCCAGACCCCCTCGGCGGTGGCGGCGTTGTCTCCGCAGGGGCTCGAGTCGGTGGCGTTGCTGCTCGGCGGTGAGGCCTGCCCCGGCGATGTGGTGGATCGGTGGGCTCCGGGCCGGGTGGTGATCAACGCCTACGGCCCCACTGAGATCACGGTGTATGCGTCGATGAGCGCGCCGCTGACACCGGGATCAGGGCCGGCGCCGATCGGTGCGCCGGTATCGACCGCGGCGCTGTTCGTGCTCGACGAGTGGCTGCGCCCGGTTCCGGCCGGGGTAATCGGTGAGTTGTATGTCGCCGGCGTCGGCGTGGCGATGGGCTATCTCGGCCGGTCGGCCTTAACCGGGTCGCGGTTTGTGGCGTGTCCGTTTGGGGTGGCTGGGGCGCGGATGTATCGCACTGGGGATTTGGTGCGTTGGCGCTCTGATGGGCAGTTGGATTATTTGGGTCGGGCCGATGAGCAGGTCAAGATTCGTGGTTATCGGATCGAGTTGGGTGAGGTTCGGTCGGCGCTGACTGCGGTGGATGGTGTTGAGCAGGCGGCGGTGATCGCGCGTGAGGATCAGCCCGGTGTCAAGCGTTTGGTGGGTTATGTCACCGGGGTGGTTGATCCGGGGCGGGTGCGGGCGGCGTTGGGGGATCGGTTGCCTGCCTACATGGTTCCCGCGGCGGTGGTGGCCGTTGATGCGTTGCCGGTGACGGTCAACGGCAAGCTCGATGTGCGTGCCTTGCCCGCACCTGACTATGGCGATGGTGACCGGTATCGGGCTCCCTCTGATGCGGTCGAGGAGTTGTTGGCCGGTATCTATGCCCAAGTCCTCGGGCTCGACCGCGTCGGCGTCGACGACTCCTTCTTCGATCTAGGCGGGGACAGCATTCTGTCGATGCAGGTGGTGTCTCGTGCCCGGGCATCCGGTGTGCAGTGCAGGCCGCGCGACATTTTCGTCGAGCAGACCGTGGCGCGGCTCGCTCGAGTCGTCGAGGTGGGCGGCGATGACGCCGGCATGACCGACGAGGGCGTCGGACCCGTCTTGGCCACCCCGATCATCCGGTGGTTGCACGACGTCAAGCGCGCAGGCGGTCCGGTCGATGAGTTCAACCAGACGATGGTGATCCAGGCTCCGGCGGGAGTCACCGAGACCGATGTCGAAGTCGTCTTGCAGGCGCTGCTTGATCGACATGCCATGCTGCGGCTGCGCGCCATCGATGACGGCGCGGGGGGCTTTTCCTTACTGGTACCCGAGAAGGAGTCGGTGCACCTGCGCCTGGAATCGGTAGACCTCTTGACCGATGAGGCGTTGATAGCAGCCCGGACCCGGCTGGACCCGGCTTCCGGCGCGATGGTCAGTCCGCTGTGGGTCACGTCGACCGGGCAACTGGTGCTGATCATCCATCACTTGGCCGTCGACGCGGTGTCCTGGCGGATTCTGCTGGAGGACCTGAACATTGCCTGGGCCCAACACCGCCATGGTCACCCGGTCGCATTGCCCGTGACCGGAACCTCGTTCGCCCGGTGGGCATCGCTGCTCGGCGAACACGCTCACTCCCCGGCAGTCGTGAACGAGGCCGATACCTGGCGACGAGTCCTGGCGACCCCGGCCACGTTGCCTGCGGTTCAACCCGAGTTCGACACTTATGAAACCGCGGGGCATCTGACCGCGTCATTAGACAGCGAGACGACCCGAGCGCTGCTCGGTGACGTACCGGCGGCGTTCCACGCAGGCATTCAGGACATCCTGCTGATCGCCCTCGGGCTGGCGGTGACACAGTTCCTCGATACCGGCGCCACGTCGGTCGGCATCGACGTCGAAGGGCACGGTCGCGTCGAGGACCTTGGAGGCCTCGACGCGCAAATTGACCTGTCCCGCACCGTCGGCTGGTTCACCACCAAGTACCCGGTCGCACTCGACGTCGGCGGTCTGCGCTGGTCGCAGGTCGTGGCGGGTGATCGGGCTCTTGGTCATGTGATCAAGGGCGCAAAGGAACAACTGCGCGCCCTACCCGACGGCCTCACTTACGGGCTGTTGCGATACCTCAACCCCGATGTCGACCTACCCGGATCCGACCCCGCAATCGGATTCAATTACCTCGGCAGGTTGACCGACACGGCGGATGGTGGAGACTTCGCCGATATATGGCGGGTCAGCCGCGACGGCTTGTCGCACACCGCCGCCGCCGGGTCGATAGCCATGCCACTCGGACACAGCGTGGAACTCAACGCCAGCACCGTCGATACCGAGAACGGCCCGGCACTGCACGCCGCGTGGACGTGGGCTCCCTCGGCACTGAACGAGGCCCAGATCACCCGGTTAAACCGGTTGTGGTTCGACGCCTTGACCGGCATCTGCGCGCACGTCGCCGCCGGTGGCGGCGGCCTGACACCTTCCGACATCGCGCCCGCTCACCTCACTCAGCGAGACCTCGACGAGCTGAACCGGCACCACCGGGTCGCGGACGTCTTGCCCTTGACCCCCCTGCAGCAGGGGCTGCTGTTCCACGTCAACGCCGCAAACGACGACGACCACGACGACCTCTACGCCATGCAGCTCGACGTCACCGTCACGGGTCCGTTGGACGCCGATCGGTTGCGCGCGGCCGTGCAGACCGTGGCCAACCGCCACCCCCACCTGGTGGCCCGATTCAGTCAAGAATTCGAAGAACCTGTGCAGATCATCCCGGCGGACCCGAGCGTTCCGTGGACGTACCTCGAGTTCGCGACTGAAGCACTTGACACCCCGGCCCAGATTCAGCGGCTGTGCGCCGCCGAACGCGCCGCGGTGCGAGATGTAGCCCACCAGCCCGCTTTCCGCGCGGCGCTGATCCGCACCGGCGACGAGGCGCACCGATTCGTCATGACCTATCACCACATCGTGCTCGATGGCTGGTCTCTGCCGATCCTCTTGCGGGAGATATTCGCCGGCTACTACCGGCAGCATCTCCCGGCCGCCGTGCCCTTCCGCAGGTTCGTCACGTGGCTGGCCGATCGAGACGTCGACGCGGCTCGAACCGTCTGGCGCGATGTTTTGGCCGGTTTCGACACCCCAACGCTGGTCGCGCCGAAAGTCCGGTCCTCGCGGCCGGGGCGCCGTGGTGCGGAATCGTTCCGACTGCCGGCCGCGACAACGCAGGCCGTCAACGAACTCGCGCGAAGCAGCCACACCACCGCCAGCACCGTGCTCCAAGCCGCCTGGGCACAGGTACTGATGTGGCTGACGGGGCGGCACGACGTCGCATTCGGCGTCGCAGTCTCAGGTCGGCCGGCTGAGGTGGCGGGCGCGGAAACGATGGTCGGCTTGCTGATCAACACCGTGCCGGTACGGGCCACGATCACCCCGGCGACCACCATCGTCGACCTGCTCGGCGACCTGCAACGCCGACACGGCGACACACTCGACCACCAACACCTTGCTCTCAACGAGATCCACCGCGTTACCGGCCACGATCAGCTCTTCGACACCCTGTTCGTCTACCAGAACTACCCGGTCGAGACGGCGGGGATGGCCATGGCCGACGGAATGGCCATCACCGATTTTGACGAACGCGAATTCAACCACTACCCGCTGACCATGCAGGCCATTCCCGGAACCGAGCTGGTTCTCCGCGTGGAATTCGACACCGATCTGCTCGACATGAACCGCGTTCGGAAGATCATCGCCCGGTTCGAGCGGGCACTCGTGAGCGCTACCCAGCGACTCTTACCGGCGGATCTGCTCGACGACGACGAGCGCGATGCTCTGTACGAATGGGGTAACCGGGCGGCGTTGACGCGGCCCGCCGCGCCACCGGTGGCGATCCCGACGTTGTTCGCCGAGCAGGTCGCACGTACTCCCGAGAGGATCGCGGTCAGTTTCGATGACCGCCGTATGACGTACCGGGAGTTGGACGAGGCATCGAATCGTCTGGCGCACTTGCTTATTGCTCGCGGCGTGAGCGCCGGTGAACGGGTGGCGCTGCTGTCATCTCGGTCAGCCGAGGCGGTCGTGGCGATTCTCGGCGTCCTCAAGACGGGGGCGGCGTATGTGCCGATCGATCCGGCGGTGCCTGATGCGCGGATGACTTTTGTGCTGCGTGACGCCGCGCCGATCGCAGCGATCACCACTGCTGATCTGGCCGATCGGTTCGCCGGGCACGGGTTGGTGGTCATCGACATCGACGATCCGCTGATGGAGGGTCAACCGAGTACTGCGGTGCCGGGGCCGGATCCCGACGAGGTCGCATATCTGATCTACACCTCGGGCACGACGGGAACGCCCAAAGGCGTGGCCATCCCGCATCACAACGTGACGCGGCTACTTGCCGCGATCGATGCACGCCTACGGCTGTCGCCTGGACAGGTCTGGTCTCAGTGCCACTCGCTGGCCTTCGACGTCTCGGTGTGCGAGATGTGGGGCGCGCTGCTGCACGGCGGACGACTGGAGGTGGTGCCCGAGTCGGTGGTCCGGTCGCCCGAGGACTTCTACGCACTGTTGGTAAACCAACGCGTCACCGTCCTGAGCCAGACCCCGTCGGCGTTCTACGCGCTGCAATCCGTCGATGCACAGCAGCATGAACTGCGTGACCGGTTGCGGCTCGAGGCCGTGCTCTTCGCCGGTGAAGCCCTGGAACCGTCTCGGCTCGGTCCGTGGCTGGCCAACCATGCGGGATCACCGCGGCTCATCAACATGTATGGGATCACCGAGACCACGGTGCACGCCTCCTTCCGCGAAATCGTCGGTTCGGACGCCATGACCCCGTCGAGCCCGATCGGGGTGCCGCTGCCCTCTCTTGCCTTCTTTGTGCTCGACGGCTGGCTGAGGCCGGTGTCGCCGGGTGTGGTGGGCGAGTTGTATGTGGCCGGCGCCGGGCTGGGCTATGGCTATATGGGTCGAGCGGATCTGAGCGCCACGCGGTTCGTGGCGTGTCCTTTCAGCGGTGCAGGAGCACCAGGACAACGGATGTATCGCAGCGGGGACCTTGTCCGCTGGCGTCCAGACGGACAATTGGAGTATCTCGGCCGCGCCGATGAGCAGGTCAAGGTCCGCGGATACCGCATCGAACTCGGCGAGATCCAGGCTGCCCTCGCCGTTTTGGACGGGGTCGACCAGTCGGTGGTCGTCGCCCGCGAGGACCGTCCTGGTGACAAACGGTTGGTGGGCTACATCACCGGCACCGCCGATCCAGCAGCGGCGCGTGCCGCGCTGGCCGAGCAACTACCGGCCTACATGGTGCCGTCCGCTGTGGTGGCGATCGAGGCGGTGCCGTTGACGGTCAACGGCAAGCTCGACAAGCGGGCACTGCCCGCGCCGGAATACCAAGCAATAGATCGGTACCGTCCCCCGGCGAATGCGGCCGAAGAGATCCTCGCAGGCATCTACGCCCAAGTCCTCGGACTGGATCGCGTCGGCGTCGACGACTCGTTCTTCGACCTGGGCGGGGATTCGTTGTCGGCGATGCGCCTGGTCGCGGCGATCAACAAGTCGATGGACACCGGCCTTGCGGTCGGAACCGTATTCGAGGCCCCCACAGTTGCGCAATTGGCGCTCCGCGTGGGAGAAGAAGAGGGCCGGCTGGCGCCGCTGGTGGCCTACGATCGCCCGGCGGTGATGCCGCTATCGTTTGCACAGAGCCGATTGTGGTTCATCGATGAATTGCAGGGCCCGTCACCGGTTTACAACCTGGCTGTGGGACTTCGGCTCCGAGGTCACGTCAATGTCGATGCGCTCGGCGCAGCGTTCGCAGATGTGATCGACCGTCACGAAACGCTACGCACCGTGTTCCCGGCGGTCGACGGCATACCTCAGCAACTGGTCGTGCCCTTTGATCGAGTTGAATTCCGCTGGGAGACAGTGGATGCGACCGGGTGGTCGATACGCCGTCTGGAAGAGGCCGTTGAGGAAACCGCGCGGCACAGATTCGTCCTGGCCGAGGAGATCCCCCTCCGCGCACGGCTTTTCCGCTGCCACGATGACGAATACGTTCTGGTGGCGGTGGTGCACCACATCGCCGCGGATGGCTGGTCGGTCAGACCGTTGGTGGCTGACCTGGGGGTGGCGTATGCCAACCGATGTGCCGGTCATGCCCCGGCTTGGGCGCCGCTGCCGGTGCAGTATGCCGACTACACGTTGTGGCAGCGCGCGCAGTTCGGTGACCCCGAGGACAGCGGCAGCCGGATCGCCAAGCAGATCAAATTCTGGGAAGGCGCGCTGAGCGGAATGCCCGAGCGCATAACACTGCCGACCGACCGGCCATATCCGTTGGTCGCTGATCAGCAGGGCGCGCGGGTGGCGGTGGAGTGGTCCGCGGCACTACACGAGCGGGTGCGGCTTGTCGCCCGTGCGCACGGCGCTACCAGCTTCATGGTCGTGCAGGCTGCCCTGGCGACGCTGCTGTCCAAGCTCAGCGCGAGTTCTGATGTGGCGGTTGGTTTTCCGATCGCCGGGCGGCGTGACCCCGCGCTCGATGAGTTGGTCGGGTTCTTCGTCAACACGCTGGTGCTGCGGGTCGATCTGACCGGAGACCCCACTGTTGCCGACGTGCTTGCTCAGGTGCGTACCCGCAGTCTGGCCGCATACGAACACCAGGACGTGCCGTTCGAAGTGCTCGTCGAGCGACTCAATCCGGCGCGATCGTTGACCCATCATCCGTTGGTGCAGGTTTTGCTGGCTTGGCAGAACTTCGCGGGTGAGTCGGCGACCCAGTTGGCGTTGGGCGATCTGCAGGTCACTCAGCTTCCGCTCGACACCCACACCGCTCGCATCGATCTTTCGTTCTCGTTGCAAGAGCGCTGGACCAAAACCGGCGAGGCCGCCGGTATTTCGGGCACAGTGGAGTTCCGCACCGATGTGTTCGACGCGGCCAGCATCGAGATGCTGATCGAGCGGCTGCTACGGGTGCTCGAGGTGATGACTGTTGACGTCACTCGGCCGTTGTCGACGATCGATGTCCTCAGTGCCGACGAACACGCCCGCGTCGATGCGATCGGTAATCGTCCGGCTCTTACCGAGCAGGCTGAGTGGAAGTCCATCGTGGCGTTGTTCGAGGCACAGGTCACCCGATCTCCCGAGGCCGTAGCCGTCACCTTCGACGGCCGCAGCATCTCCTACTGCGAACTGGATGAGCAGGCAAACCGGTTGGCCCACATGTTGGTTGGCTGCGGTGTACGCCATGGGCAGCGGGTGGCGATGCTGCTAACCCGTTCGATCGAGGCGATCGCGGCGATCTTCGCGGTTATGAAGACCGGTGCGGCGTATGTGCCGATCGATCCGTCGGTGCCCGACGCTCGGTTGGAGTTTGTGCTCGGTGATGCGGCACCGGTGGCTGTGCTGACCACGGCGGATCTCGCCCATCGCCTCGCTGGACACAGGCTGACGGTCATCGACGTGACCGACGGCGCGCTTGACGAGCAACCCACCAGCGCGCTGCCTGGGCCGCGTCCAGACGACATCGCCTACCTCATCTACACCTCGGGCACGACTGGTGTACCCAAGGGAGTGGCGATCCCGCACCGCAGTGTCACGCGTCTGCTGGAGTCCGTCGACGCCGGGTTGGAGCTGTTTCCGGAGCACGTGTGGTCGCAGAGCCATTCGTTGGCTTTCGACTATTCCGTGTGGGAGATCTTCGGCTGTCTGATACATGGCGGACGGCTCGTGATCGTCTCGGATTCGGTGGCTCGGTCGCCGGAGGAGTTCTACGACTTGCTGATCGACGAGCAGGTCAACGTGCTGAGTCAGACGCCGTCGGCGTTTTACGCGCTGCAGTCCATCGATGAGCTGACCCCCGGGTCGGCGGCTGAGCTGGCCCTCGACGTGGTGGTGTTCGGCGGTGAGGCGCTGGAGCCCGCACGACTCAACTCGTGGCTGAACCGGCACCCTGATTCGCCGCGCCTGATCAACATGTACGGAATTACCGAGACGACGGTGCATGCCTCGTTGCGGGAGATCCGTCTCGACGACATCGACAACGCGGTCAGCCCGATTGGTGTGCCGCTGGCGCATCTGGGGTTCTTCGTGCTCGACTCTTATTTACAGCCGGTGCCGATTGGTGTCGTCGGCGAGTTGTACGTGGCCGGTGGCGGGGTAGGCGTCGGATATGTGGGCCGCCCCGGGTTGAGTTCGACTCGTTTTGTGGCGTGTCCCTTCGGCGGGCCAGGCGCCCGCATGTATCGCACCGGCGATCTCGTGTGTTGGAACGCCGACGGAGAGCTGAGGTACCTCGGTCGCGCCGATGATCAGGTCAAGATCCGCGGGTACCGCATCGAGCTCGGCGAAATCCAAGCTGTTCTGGCGCATTTGGAGGGTGTCGAGCAGACGGCGGTGATCGCGCGCGAGGATCGCCCAGGCGACAAGCGCATCGTCGGCTATGTCACCGGAATCGACGATCCAGCCGGATTGCGCGCCCAGCTCGCCGAGCGCTTGCCCGCGTACATGGTGCCGGCCGCGGTCGTGTCGCTGGACGCTCTGCCGCTGACGGTCAACGGCAAGCTCGACACCCGAGCGCTTCCGGCGCCGGAGTACTCCGACGTCGACCATTACCGCGCCCCGGCCGACGCGGTCGAGGAGATCCTCGCGGACATCTTCGCGGAAGTTCTCGGCCTGGAACGGGTCGGGGTCGACGACTCGTTCTTCGACCTTGGCGGCGACAGCATCTCCGCGATCCAGGTGGTCATGCGGGCTCACGCCGCGGGCTTGGTCGGTCGGCCGCGCGACATCTTCGTCCAGCAGACCGTGGCGCGACTGGCCCGAGTGGTCCGGCTGGCCGACAGCTCCGCCGACGAGATCGACGAAGGTGTCGGGCCGGTGATCGCGACCCCGATCATGCGCTGGCTCAAGACTGTGGAAGGCCCCATCGATCAGTTCAACCAGACGGTGCTTCTACAGGCTCCTGCGCGGGTGACAGAGGCCGAGGTGGTGGTCGTGCTGCAGGCCCTGATGGATCGTCACGCCATGCTGCGGCTGCGCGCGACGGACGACGGCGCCGGGGGATGGTCTTTGACAGTGCCCGACCAGGGATCGGTGGACGCGCGTGATTGCCTGCAGTCGGTGGACGCAATCACGAACGAGGCGCTGGTGGCGGCGCGGTCGCGGCTCAATCCGTCCGATGGGGTCATGCTCAGCGCCGTGTGGGCTTCTGCCACAGGTCAATTGGCGCTGGTCGTTCATCACCTGGCCGTTGACGGCGTGTCTTGGCGGATTCTGTTGGAGGACATCAACATCGCACTAACCCAGCATCGCGGCGGACAGCCCGTGCTGTTGCCCCCGGCGGGGACGTCGTTTGCGCGGTGGGCGGAGTTGCTGAACGAGCACGCGCGCCATCCGGACGTGGTCGGAGTGGCCGACACGTGGCGCCGGGTGGCGACGATCCCTGCGGCGTTGCCTGCTCCGCAACCAGAGGTGGATACGTCGGCCAGTGCCGGATATCTGACGGAATTGCTGGATGCTGAGACCACACACATGCTGCTCGGCGAGGTGCCGGCCGCGTTCCACGCAGGGGTTCACGAAATCCTGTTGATCGCGTTCGGGTTGGCGTGGGCGCAGTTCTTGGGGACGGGCGGCGCACCGATCGCCATCGATGTGGAGGGGCATGGTCGCCAAGAGGAATTGGCTGGCCCGGCTGCCGACGTGGATCTGTCGCGCACGATCGGGTGGTTTACCGCCAAGTACCCGGTGGAGATAGCGGTCGGTGGGTTGGGCTGGACGCAGGTCGTGACCGGCGATTCGGCGCTGGGCGCAGTGATCAAGGACGCCAAAGAGCAGCTTCGCTCTTTGCCCGACGGTCTGACCTATGGGTTGCTGCGCTATCTGAATTCCGATGTGGAGTTGGGCGGATGCGACCCGACGATCGGCTTCAACTATTTCGGGCGGTTGGGTTCGCCGGCGGCCTATGCGTCTGGCGACGTGTGGCGGTTCAGCCAGGAGGGCTTGTCGTTGACCGGTGCCGTCGAGGCGATGCCCGTTGCGCTGACGCACACCGTCGAACTCAACGCGGTCACCATCGACACCGACACCGGCCCGCATCTGAACGCCACCTGGTCGTGGGCGCCGTCGGCGCTGGATCGCACGGCGGTCACCCGGATCAGCCGGTTGTGGTTCGACGCATTGGCCGGTATCTGCGCGCATGTCAGGCGCGGCGGTGGGGGGCTGACCCCGTCCGATATCGTCCCCGCCCGCCTGACCCAACAGCAGATCGACGAGTTGCACCCCCAGTTGCCGATTGCCGACGTGCTGCCGCTGACACCCTTGCAACAGGGGCTGCTCTATCACGCCAGCATCGCAAAGGGTTCCGAAGACGACGCGTACGCGGTGCAGTTGGACATCGCCCTGAGCGGCCCGGTCGATGTGCACCGACTGCGCGATGCCGTGCAGGCGGTGGCCAGGCGCCATCCGCACCTGGCGGCGCGGTTCTGCCCTCAGTTCGAAGAGCCGGTGCAGATCATTCCCGCTGACCCCGTGGCGCCGTGGCGGTACGTCGAATTAGGTTCCGCAGAAACCGATTTCGACTCCGATGCGGAGCTCAAACGACTTTGTGCAGCCGAACGGGCGGCGGTATGTGACCTCGTCGATCAGCCCGCCTTCCGGGCAGCTCTGATCCGGACGGGGAACAACCGTCACCGCTTTGTGCTGACCAATCACCACATCGTGCTCGACGGCTGGTCGATGCCGATTCTGCTGCAGGAGATCTTCGCCGGCTACCACGGACACCGACTGCCCGCAGCGTCGCCATACCGCAGCTTCATGAACTGGCTCGCGGAAAGGGATCACGCTGCTGCCCGAGCGGCATGGCGCGAGGTCCTCAACGATTTCGACACTCCCGTCCTCGTCGGCCCGCCCCAAGAGCTGGCGTTCGGGCAGCGAAGCGTCGAAACGTTCAGGGTGCCTGCGAAGACCACACGGGCCCTCACCAAGCTGGCGCGCTCGCATCACACCACCGTCAACACCGTGTTGCAGGGCGCCTGGGCGCTGCTTCTCTCCTCGCTCACCGGCCAGCCCGACGTGGCCTTCGGAACCGTGGTTTCGGGTCGGCCGCCCGAGGTCGACGGCGCCGAATCAATGGTTGGGCTGTTGATCAACACGGTGCCGGTGCGGGCACACATCGCGCCGAACACCACGACGTCGGAGCTGCTGGATCAGCTGCAGAGCGCCCACAATGACACTCTCGAGCATCAACATTTGGCGCTGAGCGAAATACATCGCATCACCGGTCATGAAAGATTGTTCGACACCGTGTTCGTGTACGAGAACTACCCGACCGACATCGCCACGCCGCCCGGCGTGAATGAATTGGCCGTCACCGGCTTCACGAGCCGCGACTACTACCACTACCCGTTGACGGTGCAAGCCGGGCCGGGCCGCGAACTGGAACTCCGCGTCCAATATCGTACGGACGTTTTCGACGCGGCCAGCGTTCGTGCGCTCATCGAGCGGTACACCAAGGTACTGGCGGAGATGACCGACGAACCGAGGCGGCCGTTGTCATCGATGGATATGTTCGATGGGACAGAGCACGCCCGGCTGGATGAGATAGGCAAACGGGCGGCATCCGCCCAGTCGACTGGCGTGCCAGTGCGCGCACCCAACGGTGACGACACCGCCGGTGACTACCTCCCGCCGACGACACTGGTGGAACAGATCCTCGCTGGCATCTACGCCGAGGTGTTGGGCGTGGACCGCGTCGGAGTCGACGAGTCGTTCTTCGATCTCGGTGGGGATTCGATTTCGGCGATGCGGGCGATCACGGCAATCAACACCGCCCTTGATGCCGACCTCGGAGTTTCCAATCTGGTCGACGCCCCCTCTGTCAGAAGCCTCAGCGAGCACGTGGAGAGCGCTCTAGCTCAGGCAGGAGGTTCGCGCTTTGGGCCGACCGGCGATCGGTGATCACTGCGACTGCGCGATGCGCTCGCGCGGCATACATAGAGCAAGTAACGCGGTTGGTCACCACACGCCGGGGACGAGGCGGTGGCGGACTGCCTGCGAATATTCGCGGTAGCCGTCCAATTCGTCCTGTAGGAGCTTCTCCTCATCCCGGATGCGCAGGCTGAGCACGATGACTGCCGGTACGACGACAAGCAGTCCCCAGTAGCTGCCGAGGGCGAGGGAAATGCCCACAATCAAGATCACATTCGCGGTGTACATCGGGTGCCGTACCCGCCCATACAGGCCCGTGGAGACGACCTTCTGCCCCTCCTCGACCTGCACGGTTGCTGCGGCGTAGTTGTTTTGGATCACAACCAGCATCACCGCCCCGAGCGCGGTGACGACCAAGACATCTCCGAGCAAGCAGATCGCGGCGGGTACCTGCGACCAACCAAAACGGTGGTCAAGCGCGCTGACCACGAATGATGACAGCAGTGAGAGGTACCAGCCGGCGATAAAGAGCTTTTGCCTGGCTCGGGTTTCGCCTGTCGGCCCCGCGCGCATCCGTCGCTTGAGTGCGTCGGGATAGGTACGCAGCAAATACAAGCCGAGGATCCACGTGGTCAGGGCGAACACCGCGAGGAAAACCCACGCCTGCCAGTAGTCGACCGTGCCTGCCATTAGGAAAACGATCAACCCAAACAAGACAGGCTCGACAAGACCGACCGCCATCGCCTTTAGAACGGGTTTCACTCATTCTCCTAACAGTTCGCCCGACGCACGGTACCAGCAACGCGTAATGGGGCTGATCTGATCGGAGAACAGATCAGCCCCATTAGTGCGGGCTATTCGGGGTCGGCCATCATGCGCTTGGCATGGCCGCCACGTAGGTCAGAAATTCTGGCAGGTGTCGAAGATCTGTTGGTAGATCGGAAGGAACGGCTGGTTCGCCGGCATGCTCACGATCTGCTCAGCCATCATTCGGCGTTGAGCGGGCGGCGATGCGAGGAACTGCTGCACGCCGGCGGATGTCATCGGGTCGCTGAGCACTGCCGCAGCCCTCGGGTCCGCAGCATTTGCCGCCGCTTCGAGTTGCTGGTAACTGCACGTCGTGTTGACGGCCGAATCCAGATTGGGCTGTGCCGACGCAACTCCGGCCCCGGCCGTCAGTGCCAACGCCAGTCCGCCGAAACCGGCAGCCATCTTGCCCAACGAAATCTTGATCATGTGTGGCCTCTCTTCCTCGCGCAAATTCTCACTGAAAACGCAGTTACTCGACCTTATCGCTCGGCTCGAACCGGGCGTTACATTGCTCGATACCCGAATCAACGACGCTCGCAACATTTTCTTTCCGACCTCCGGCGACTTCGGCGACGCCAGCTCTCAGGGTAGTACCACCGCCTCGAACGTGCGCTCGAGTTTCACGAAGCTGCACAGCTCGCATGCCGTATGCATTGGCGTGCTGGGCGGCGGGGTTTTCGCCTCCAGTGTGCGAACCCCGGATCGCGCTGAAGTGTTACGGCGACCAACAACGCCGCGACCGATCCGATGGGAAAGATCAGCGAGCTCTGCGAGAGAGCACACTGATGGAATCGCGCCGCGAACCAGCACTAGCTAGGCTTCTGTCAGCAGGGCCTTCAACTTCTCGTTGATCGTCGGCAGTTCGGAGCTGAGCATCGAGATCACCCGGTCCCGCGCACGCTCGCTGACGTTCGCGGTCACATGGTGAAGCGCGTTGAGCCGCGCCGCGTCGACCCAGGCCATCATGTCCGGGTCGGAGAACCATTTCAGTTGATTCTCGTTGAAGATCAACATCATTCGCAGCCAGTCGACCGGCACATGCGGGTAGGGCACCGGCTTGCAGAACGAGTTGCGGGTGTCGTCGTCGGCGTACGCCGTCTCGACGTGGGCGATGACGGCCGCGCTGAAGGCCGGCTGACACGTGCGCACCGTCTGCAGCGCGATGTGATCGCCGTCGAAGATGGTCGTCACCGGCTCCTTGCCCAAACCGTCTGCGGTGCAGTCGATGTACAGCGCCGAACCGTCGACGTCACGGACGCCGTCGTCCAGCGTGATGCGGCCCGGCTCGACCGCCTGCACGTAACCCATCCGCACGACGTCGGTGATACGGCGCAGCTCGGCGAGCTCGGCCTGCGACAGGATCGCGCACCGATACATCGTCGGTTCGACGGACCTGTCGATGCGCTGCAGACAACCCTTGTCCTCCAGCAGCTCGAACAGGTGCGGCAGCGACTCCGCCTCGCGCACCGCCGCCAACTGGTTGCCGAAATCCCGCAGCGTGTTCTTCGCGAACTGCCGGCCGGGCTGGATCGCTGACCGGTCCAGCACCCACGACTCGCGGGGCTTGATCCACGTCAACCGCTCCGGCGCGATGCCGTGCCGCAACAGCCACAGGCACGAGTCCATCGCCGTCTTGCCCCCTCCCACAACCACATAACGGTCGCGCGGATCGCGTAGGCGAGGGATGCTGTTCGGCGGCACGACGTCGACGCCGTCGGCGACGGCGTAGTTCGGCCGTCGCATCGACGGCACGACGACCTCGACCCGGGTGGTCACCACCCGCGGCGCCACCACCTCGATGTCCTCACCGCCGAACGTGCGCACCCGCCCGTCGCCGAGATACTCGCTCATCGGCAGGTACGTCACCCGACCGGTCGGCAACAGATGCTGGGACATCACCGCATCGAAGTACGCGCACACCTCGGCGCCGCTCGCCAGCTCGTAATAGCCTGCGTTGAGCCCGAATTGGTCGACGGTGTCGCTGCCGAGCCCGCGCGAGTTCACCCCGTAGTAGGCCGACGGCTGGTGCAGCCGCACGAACGGATACGCCGTCGTCCAGTGTCCGCCGGGTTGGTCGTTGCGGTCGACCACCACGACCGTCGCATCCGACTCGTGGACCAACGTGTCGGTGAACGCAAGCCCCATCGCCCCCGCGCCCACGACGAGGTAGTCGGCCTCCAGCGTCTGCGCCATCTATCGCACGCCAGTGAAGAACTTCGCGACGTCGCCGACGTACAGGTCGGGCTGCTCGAACGCCGCGAAATGACCACCGCGCGGCATCGTCGACCAGTGGGTGATGTTGTAGCCGTTCTCGCACCAACTGCGCGGGGCCTGCAGGATCTCCCGGGGGAAGGAGGCGATGCCGGTCGGAAGTTCGACGCGGTCGAATCCGCCGAACGCGTTGAAGCTCTCCCAGTAGAGCCGGGCCGACGACGCGCCGGATGCGGTGAGCCAGTACAGCATCACGTTGTCGAGGAGCTCGTCCTTGGTCAGCACGTTCTCCGGATGGCCGTCGCAATCCATCCACGACCAGAACTTCTCGACGATCCACGCGAGCTGCCCGACCGGGGAGTCGACGAGCCCGTAGCCGAGGGTCTGCGGCCGGGTGGACTGTTGTTTCGAATAGCCCGAGTCCCACTTCTGGTAGTACTGCCCGCGCTCCAGCGCGCGTTGCTCCTCCTCGGTCGGATTCTCGAGCTTGCCCGGCGGGAAACCGAGCGGCATGTTCAAGTGGATTGCCGCGCAGCGTCCGCCGTTGCGGCCGATCTGCGTCGTGACCGCGGCACCCCAGTCGCCGCCCTGCGCGCCGAACCGCTCGTAGCCCAGCCTGCCCATGAGCGTGTCCCACGCCGAGGCGATCTTCTCGATGCCCCACCCCGTTGTGGTGGGCTTCCCGGAGAAGCCGTAGCCCGGCAGCGACGGGCAGACCACGTCGAAGCCGCGTTCGGTGAGCGGCTCGATCACCTTGTGGAATTCGATGATCGACCCCGGCCAGCCATGGGTGATCAACACCGGAAACGCGTCGGGCTGCGACGACCGTTGATGGATGAAGTGGATGTCGAGCCCGTCGATCTCGGTGGTGTAGTGGTCGAACCGGTTCAACGCCTCTTCCCGGGCCCGCCAGTCGTAGTCCTCGGCCCAGTACTCGGCCAGTTCGCGGGTGTAGGCCAGCGGAATGCCCTGGCTCCAGTCGTCGACGCATTCGGCCTCGGGCCACCGCGTTCGGCGCAACCGGGACCGCAGGTCGGCGAGATCGTCGTCGGGAATCGCGATTCGGAACGGGCGGATCGCTGCCATGTCCGGATCTTGTCACGGGGATGACTTCCGGCGACGGCGGGAGTCGAAATCTGTATGACGGCGATCGCAACGGTGGGACGGCGGGCCTGCGCCGTGCTCGCGGCCGGCTCGGCCTGCCTGCACGCGACGATGCTCGGTCACGCGGAGACTCCGGTCGCGGCGGCGCTGATGGCGGCGATGGTCGCGGCGTGTCTGTTCTGCGCGCGCGACCTGTGGCGCGACGGCCGCCAGCGCGCGTGGGTGGTCGTCGCGCTGATGAACCTGGCGATGATCGCGCTGCATCTGCCGGCGCCGGGCCACCATCACGGCGCCGCGGCCGCCGACTCGCCGTCGGCCGTGATGGGCCTGGCCACCGTGGTCGCCATGGCCGAGGCCGGCGTGGCCGCGGCCGTGCTGTACGTGCACAGCCGCGGCAGGGCGGCCGAGCTCATCGGTAGATCAGACCGCTGAGCCTGCGCGCCAGGCCGTAGCGCACCGCGGGCACCAGCCCGGCGAGCCGGATCGCGACGTTGCGGACCGGCCGCGCGGCACGGGGGAGCGTGGCCAACCGGGTGAGGCGATCGGTCAACTCGACGACCTCCTGTGCGATCGGGCGGCGCGCCTCGCTGTACTCGTCGAGCCGGGTGTCGGGCTCGCCGGCCAGGACCGCGGCCAGCGCGTCGGCGACCGCCACCGCATCCTGGATGCCGAGGTTCATGCCCTGGCCGCCGGCGGGGCTGTGCACATGCGCCGCGTCACCGGCCAGCAGCAGTCGGCCCGCGCGGAAGGCGTCGGCGACCCGGTGGTGGATCCGGAAGCGCGAACCCCAGATCACCTCGTTCACCGTGGGCGCGCCCGCGCCGACGCGGGTGTCGAGGATCTGCTGAACGAATTCGGCCGACGGCTCCTCGGGTGCCTCGGCTACGGGTGCGACGATCCGATGTACGCCGTCGGGTAACGGCGCCACCACCGTCAGGCCCTCCTTCGCCCAATAGAGGATGACCTCGTCCGCGGGTGCGCTGCCGGTGAGGCGGACGTCGGCCAGCACGAACGACTCGTCGTACACGCTGCCGGCGAATCCGATGCCGGCCGCCTCCCGCACCGCGCTGCGGATCCCGTCCGCGCCGACGACGTAGCGTGCGCGGATCCTGTCACCGTCGTCGAACGTCGCGGTGACGCCGGTCGGATCCTGGTCGACCGCGGTCACGGTCTTCGGGCGCAGGACGCCGCCGCCCAGTTCCTCCAACCGCTCGAGCAGCAGGCGCTCGGTGGTGGCCTGCGACACCATCAACGAGTACGGATAGTCGGTGGGCAGGCCGCTGAAGTCGACGGGAATCAGCGTGCGGCCGCGGTCGCGGATCGTGAACCGCGGCGCCTCCACCCCCTCCTTGACCAGTCGCCGGGCCACGTCGAACCCCTCGAGCACCTCGAGCGTGCGGGCGTTGACCACGGCGGCGCGCGAGGTGTTGGCCCCGGCGGTCTGGCTGTCGACGATCGTCACGCTCACGCCGCGCGAGCGCAGCGCGACCGCCGCGGCCAATCCGGTCGGGCCCGCCCCGACGATGAGGACATCAGTGTTCATCTTCTTCTCCTTCCGCCGGCTATCTATGCCAACGCTTGTTGGCATAACTATGCGACTCGCTGGCCGCTATGTCAACACTTGTTGGCCTACAATTGTTGGCATGCGGAGATCCTCGGAACAGACCAAGGCGGTGATCCTGGCGGCGGCCCGCGACCGGTTCGCGCGCTCGGGCTTCGAACGGGCCACCATCCGGGCGATCGCCGCGGACGCCGGGATCGATCCGTCCATGGTGATGCGGTACTTCGGCAACAAGAACCAGTTGTTCGCCGCGGCCGCCGACTTCGACCTGCAGATCCCCGACCTGTCCGGTGTCGATCCCGGCGAGGCCGGTGCGGGCCTGGTCGCGCACTTCATGAACAGGTGGGAACGCGACGAGGCGCTGATCGTCCTGCTGCGGTCGAGCGCGACGAACAACGATGCGGCGCAACGGATGACCGAGATCTTCACCCGGCAGCTGCTGCCCGTCGTCGCGAAGATCAATCCGGACGCGCCGCAGCGGCGTGCAGCGCTGATCGCGACGCAGACGCTGGGGCTGGCGCTGTGCCGGTACGTCCTGCAGCTACCGCCGATCGTCGCGATGACACACGAGGAGATCGTCGCGGCGGTGGGACCGACGGTGCAGCGCTACCTCGACGCCCCGCAATAATCGGCGGTGTGTGGACCCCGACGCTCATCCTGATCGCCGCCACCACGCTGATGGCCTGCGTCCTGCTGGGAGGCGGGCTTTACGAAGCCGTCGTCGTCGACCCCGCCTGGCCGCGGCGGCCCGGCATCATCCAGGCGCACAACGGCGGAATCTCGCGGCGCCGGCTCTGGATTCCGGCGCACACGGCGTTCGAGGTGCTGCTCATCGTGTCGCTGATCGTCGGGTGGTCGCACGCCGACGTGCGTACCGCGCTGCTGGTGGCGCTGGTCAGCCACGCGGTGATGCGGGTGTGGTCGCTGGTCGACGTCGTGCCGAAGGCGGTGGCGTTCGAGAAGACCGACCCGGCGGAGGTGGACGAGGCCGCCGCCGTGCGCTGGACGCGACGCAGCCTCTTGCGGTTGCCGCTGGACCTCGTCGCGTGCATCGCGATGCTCACCGCGCTGGCGGTCGCGTAGACCGGTCGGACATCGGGCATAGCTAGGGGCATGAGTGAGGACGCCGGCCGCGCGCCGCAGGAGATTCCGCAGAAGGACCGGCTGCAACGACAGACAGGACGGAATTCAAGATGATCTCGACCGAGGATGTCCGCACACTGCTGCAATCCGAGGAGAGGAACGCGGTGCTCGTCGTGGTCGAGGGCCGCGTGGAGGTGATCGGCTCGGGCCGGCTCGCGTCGGAGGACTACCGCGGCGCCCTCGAGGTGGCGTCCCGCGACGACCTTGTGCAGCGCATCGGTGAGACGCCGTCCGACCGCGAAATCGAGGAGCAGGCAGCGCAACTCGACACCGCGGTCTCCGAACTGGGCGGCTGAGGCCGCCCTACAAGCCGATCCGCCGGTAACGCGCCAGGCGTGCCTGCAACCGCTCGTCGCCGGGCACCGTGCGCAACGAATGCAATTCGTTGGCGATCACCGCCGACAACCGCTGGGTGAACTGCGTCGGCTCGTCGGCGGCATCGGGGTCTTCGGGGACCACCACATCGACGATGCCGTTACGCAGCAGATCCGCCGACCGGACACCCTGCGCCGCAGCCAATTCCGGGGCGTGGTCGAGATCGCGGAACACGATCGCGCTCGCTCCCTCCGGAGGAAGCGGGGCCAGCCAGCCGTGCAGCGCGGCCAGCACCCGGTCGGCGGGCACCATCGCCAGCGCCGGTCCGCCGCTGCCCTGACCCAACAGCACCGACACCGTCGGCGTGTCCAATGTGACCAGTTCGGCCAGGCACCGCGCGATCTCGCCGGCCAACCCGCCCTGCTCGGCGTCGACGGTCAAAGCCGGTCCGGCCGTGTCGATCACGAGCACGAGCGGCAGTTGCAGACCCTCGGCCAACGCCATACCCCGGCGCGCCTCGCGCAGCGCCGCGGGCCCGACCATCCCCCCGACCACGCGCTGCTGCCCGAGCACCACCGCCGGCTGACCGCCGAACCGGGCCAGCGCCAGCAGCGTCGTCGCCGCCTCGCCCTGACCCGTCCCCGACAGCAGCACCCGGTCGGTCGTCCCGTGCCGCAGCAGGTAACCCACACCCGGCCGGTCCGGGCGCCGCGACGACTCGACCGACTCCCACGCCGGCACGTCGGGCAGCGGTCTCAACTCGGGCGCCGGAGGCGGCGGCTCCGGCGGGTCGGCAACGACCGTCAGCGTCCGGTTCAGCGTCGCGCGCAGCGCCTCGAGCGGCACCACACCGTCGATGACGCCGTGCCGGTGCAGGTTCTCGGCGGTCTGGATGCCCTCGGGAAACGGCTCACCGTAGAGGTGCTCGTATACCCGCGGGCCGAGGAAGCCGATCAGCGCGCCGGGTTCGGCGCCGGTGACATGCCCCAGCGATCCCCACGACGCGAACACCCCGCCGGTCGTGGGGTGCCGGAGGTACACGAGATAGGGCAGATGCGCGCGCTTGTGCAGCTCCACGGCCGCGGCGATCTTGACCATCTGCAGGAACGCGACCGTGCCCTCCTGCATCCGCGTGCCACCCGAACTCGGCGACGCCAGCAGCGGCAGCCGCTCGGCCGTCGCCCGCTGCACCGCGGCGGTGATCCGTTCGGCCGCCGCCACCCCGATCGATCCGGCCAGGAAGTCGAACTCGCAGAGCAGCAAGGCCACCCGGCGACCGAACACCGTTCCCTCGCCGGTCACCACCGACTCGTCCAGGCCCGTCTTCTCCGCCGCGGCGGCCAGCGCCCGGCGGTAGTCCGCACCGGCCCCGACGTCGCGCGGAGGCCCATCCCAACTGCGAAACGACCCGCGGTCGAGCACGGCGTCGCGCACCTCGAGGGCACCGATCCGGCTCACCACCACAGCCTAGATAGGCTGGCGACATGATTGGTGTGACCCGCGATGGCCACGTGATGACCCTGGAGATGCAGCGCGCCGAGCGCCGCAACGCGCTCAACGCCGAACTCGTCGACGGTCTCCGCGAAGCGATCGAGAAGGCCACCGCCGAGGACGTGCGCGCGATCGTGCTGACCGGCCAGGGCCATGTCTTCAGCTCGGGCGCCGACCTCTCCGGTGGCCAGGGCGTCGCCGACGAACTGCCGGACAAGGCCCGCGCCCTCAACCTGGCGATCGACTCGGCGCCCATCCCGGTGATCGGCGCGATCAACGGGCCCGCGATCGGCGCCGGGGTGATCTTGTCGATGATCTGCGACTTGCGCGTCGTCGCGCCCGAGGCGTACTTCCAGTTCCCGGTCGCGAAATACGGTATAGCGCTGGACAACTGGAGCATCCGTCGGCTGACGTCGCTGGTCGGGGCGGGCCGGGCCCGCGGCATGTTGCTGGCCGCCGAGCGGCTCACCGCCGACATCGCGCTGCAAACCGGGATGGCCAACCGCATCGGCATGCTGGAAGACGCGCAGGCCTGGGCGCAGGAGATCGCCGGTTACGCGCCGCTCGCCCTGCAGCACGCCAAGCGGGTGCTCAACGACGACGGCGCGTACGAGGACCCGTGGCCGGCGCACCAGGAGCTGTTCGACCGGGCGTGGGCAAGCCAGGACATCATCGAGGCGCAGGTCGCGCGCATCGAAAAGCGCCCCCCGAGGTTCAAGGGCGCCTGATGATCCGGGCGGCGCTGCGCATCGGCTTCGGCACGGCCTCACTGCTGGCCGGCGGCTGGTTCCTGCGCGCGCTCAAGGGCACCCCCGCGGCGCTGGGGGCCTCGCCCACGGAGATCGAACGCGTCGCGCGGCGCTCCTCGAACTACAGCGACGGGGTGTTCATCAATCTCGAACCGGCCTCGATGCTGAGCATCGACCAGGAGCAGCAGCGTCTCCTGGTGCGCGAGTTGATCGGGTCGCGCGGCGTCGGGAAGCCTGCGGGAGAGATCCCTGTCGTGACGCCCTCGCCGACCGAACCCGACTCGACGCAGGTGTCGGCGTGCTGGTTCGGCCACTCCTCGGCGCTCGTCGAACTCGACGGCTACCGCGTGCTGGCCGACCCCGTGTGGAGCCGCCGCTGCTCGCCGTCGCAGACGGTGGGCCCCGAGCGCATGCACGAGGTGCCCGCTCCGCTCGAGGCCCTGGCCGCCGTCGACGCGATCATCGTCAGCCACGACCACTACGACCACCTCGACATGGACACGATCACCGGGCTGGCGCGCACCCAGCGGGCGCCGTTCGTCGTACCGCTGGGCATCGGTGCCCACCTGCGCAAATGGGGGATAGCGGAGAGCCGGATCGTCGAGCTCGACTGGCACGAGAGCCACACGATCGGCGAGCTCACCCTGGTGTGCACGCCGGCGCGGCACTTCTCCGGCCGGCTGCTGTCCCGTAACACCACGCTGTGGGCGTCGTGGGTGATCATGGGCCCTCGGCACAAGGCCTTCTTCGGCGGCGACACCGGCTACACCAAGAGCTTCGCCCAGATCGGGATGGACCACGGGCCGTTCGACCTGACGCTGCTGCCCGTCGGCGCCTACCACCCCGCGTGGCCAGACATCCACATGAACCCCGAGGAGGCGGTGAAGGCGCACCTCGACGTCGCCGAATCCGACAAGGGCCTGCTGGTGCCGATCCACTGGGCCACCTTCCGGCTCGCCCCGCACCCCTGGGCCGAACCGGTCGAGCGGCTGCTGCGCGCCGCCGACGCCGAAAAGGTGCAGATCGCGGTGCCCAAACCGGGGCAGCGGGTCCGGCTGGACACGGCCCCGCCGCTCAACCACTGGTGGCGGTTCTAGCTCGTCCCGCCCGGCGCCGCGGTCAATCGCAGGTACTCGCGGTTCGCGCACCGCAACCGCGCGCTCGCCGGGTTACCGTTTCGCTCATGAAAGCACTGGCCAGGGCGGCCGTCGTGGGGCTGCTGCTCGTTGCGGGCTGCGGCGGCGAGGCCGCCGAACCCGCCCCGCAACCGTCGCCGACCGCGCAGTCCGACGTCCCGCCGCCGCTGGTGCCCGCGACGCCGCTGCCGGAAAACGCTGTCGGCAACGCGGTGGCCGAGCTCGACGGCATCGCCGAGGACCTGTTGCGCAAGTCGGGCATCCCCGGCATGGCGGTCGCCGTCGTGCACGGTGGAAAGACCGTGTACGCCAAGGGCTTCGGGGTCAAGGACGCCACCAAACCCGACGACGAGGGCAACCGGGTCAATGCGGACACGGTGTTCCAGCTCGCCTCGGTGTCGAAATCCCTTGCGGCGACGGTGGTCGCACACCAGGTCGGTGTGGGCGCCGTCGGCTGGGACACCCCGATCGTGTCCAAGCTGCCGTGGTTCGCGCTGTCCGACCCGGCGGTCACCCCGATGGTGACCGTCGGCGACATGATGTCGCACCGGTCCGGACTGCCCGACCATGCGGGGGACATGCTCGAGGATCTCGGCTACGACCGCAGGCAGGTGCTCGAGCGGCTCCGTCAGCTTCCGCTGGACCCGTTCCGGATCTCCTACGCCTACACCAATTTCGGATACACCGCGGGCGCGGAGGCGGTCGCGGTCGGTGCGGGTAAGCCCTGGGAGGCGCTCGCCGACGACGTGCTGTTCCGCCCGCTGGGCATGCGCCGGACCAGCTACCGGTTCGCCGACTACGAAGCCCGGACCGACCGCGCGATCGGCCACATCCACATGGACGCTCGCTACGAGCCCGCTTTCGTCCGTGACGCCGATCCGGAAGCCCCGGCGGGCGGGGCGAGTTCGTCGGTCAACGACATGACGCGCTGGCTCGCCATGGTGCTGGCCAACGGTGGCCACGACGGCAAGCAGATCGTCGCCGCCGACGCCCTCCTGCCGGCGGTCACACCCCAGATCGTGTCGAGCCCGGCCACCGAACCCGCCATGCGGTCGGGCTTCTACGGCTTCGGCTTCAACGTCAGTTCGACCTCGGCGGCGCGCATGGAACTGAGCCACTCCGGCGCGTTCGAGCTCGGCACCGGGACGAACTTCTTGATCCTGCCGTCCGCCGACGTCGCGATCGTCGCGCTCACCAACGCCACTCCCTCGGGGGTGCCCGAATCGCTGACCGCGCAGTTCGCCGACCTGGTGCAGTTCGGCGAGGTGCGCGAGGACTGGTACGGCCTGTACAACGCCGCGTTCCAGAAGATGGAGAAACCGGTCGGGTCGCTGGTGGGCAAGCAGCCGCCGGCCAACCCCGCACCCGCGGCGCCGCCGGCGTCCTACGTCGGCACTTACAACAACGACTACTGGGGGCCGGCCAGGATCACCGAACGGGACGGCAAGCTGCGGTTGGCTCTCGGCCCGAAGTTCGATGTGCCACTCGAGCACTGGGACGGTAACACCTTCACGTTCTCTTTCGTCACCGAGAACGCCCCGCCGGGAACGATTTCCACCGCAGTGTTCGATGGCAACAACCTCACCCTGGAGTATTACGACACGTTCAAGAAGGGGACGTTCGTCAAGTGACCGCCGCACCCGAAATACAGGCAGCCGGGCTCACCGAAGCCGAGGTCGCGCAACGCATCGCCGAAGGAAAGACCAACGACGTCCCGACGCGGGCGGCGCGCAGCGTCTCCGACATCGTGCGGGCCAACGTGTTCACCCGCATCAACGCGATTCTCGGCGTCCTGCTGATCATCGTGCTGTCCACCGGTTCGGTCATCAACGGCGCGTTCGGATTGCTGATCATCGCTAACAGCGGCATCGGCATCATCCAGGAGCTGCGCGCGAAGCGGACACTCGACAAGCTCGCGATCGTCGGTCAGACGAAACCGTTGGTGCGCAGGCAGACCGACGCCGGACCCGTGGTTCAACAGTTGAGCCCCAACGAGATTGTCCTCGACGACGTCATCGAACTCGGGCCCGGCGACCAGATCGTCGTCGACGGCGAGGTGGTCGAGGACGCCAACCTCGAGGTCGACGAGTCATTGCTCACCGGGGAAGCCGATCCGATCGCCAAAGACGTTGGCGATCAGGTCATGTCGGGCAGTTTCGTCGTCGCCGGTTCGGGCGCCTACCGCGCCACCAAGGTCGGCCGGGAAGCCTACGCGGCCAAGCTCGCCGAAGAGGCCAGCAAGTTCACCCTGGTGAACTCCGAACTGCGCAGCGGGATCAACAAGATTCTGCAGTTCATCACGTACCTGCTGGTCCCCGCCGGGCTGCTGACCATCTACACCCAGCTGTTCACCACCGAATCGGGTTGGCGGCGCTCGGTGCTGGCGATGGTCGGCGCGCTGGTGCCGATGGTGCCCGAGGGGCTGGTTTTGATGACGTCGATCGCGTTCGCGGTCGGCGTGATCCGGTTGGGCCGCAGGCAGTGTCTAATCAACGAACTGCCCGCGATCGAGGGTCTGGCTCGCGTCGACGTCGTCTGCGCCGACAAGACCGGCACCCTGACCGAGAACGGTATGCGGGTTTCCGATCTCGAGCAGCTCGACGAGGTCGACGTCGGCAACATCCTGGCCCAACTCGCCGCCGACGACGCCCGGCCGAACGCGAGCATGCAGGCCATCGCCGAGGCGTACAAGATGCCCCCCGGGTGGACCGCGACGGCCGTCGCACCGTTCAAGTCCGCGACCAAGTGGAGCGGCGCCTCCTACGGTGAGCACGGTAACTGGGTGATCGGCGCGCCCGACGTGCTCTGCGAACCGGGCTCGCCGGTCGCCGAAGAGGCCGAGCGGATCGGATCGTCCGGGCTGCGGGTGCTGCTGCTCGGGCGCAGCGACCTGCCCGTCGACCATCCCGACGCCCCCGGCTGCGTGGCGCCCGCCGCGCTCGTGGTGCTCGAACAGCGGATCCGGCCCGACGCCCGTGACACCCTCGATTACTTTGCCTCGCAGAAAGTATCGATCAAGGTCATCTCCGGTGACAACGCTGTGTCGGTGGGCGCCGTCGCGGGGTCGCTGGGCCTGCACGGGGAGTGCATGGACGCCAGGAACCTGCCGGAGGCCGACGACGAACTGGCCGATGCGCTCGAAACGCACACGACGTTCGGCCGCGTGCGGCCCGACCAGAAGCGCGCGATGGTGCACGCGCTGCAGTCCCGCGGGCACACGGTCGCGATGACCGGCGACGGCGTCAACGACGTGCTCGCGCTCAAGGACGCCGACATCGGCGTCGCGATGGGTTCGGGCAGCTCGGCTTCGCGCGCGGTGGCGCAGATCGTGTTGCTCGACAACAAGTTCGCGACGTTGCCGTATGTCGTCGGCGAGGGCCGCCGGGTGATCGGCAACATCGAGCGGGTCTCGAACCTGTTCCTGACCAAGACCGTCTACTCGGTGCTGCTGGCGACGTTCGTCGGCCTGGCCGGTCTGGCGTCGAAGATCTTCGGCACCGACCCGCTGCTGTTCCCGTTCCAGCCCATCCACGTCACGATCGCGGCGTGGTTCACCATCGGCATCCCGGCGTTCATCCTGTCTCTGGCGCCCAACAAGGAACGCGCCCATCCGGGATTCGTACGCCGCGTGATGACGGCGGCCCTGCCGTCGGGTCTGGTCATCGGCGTCGCGACGTTCGTCTCGTACCTGGTCGCTTATGAGGGCCGCGAGGCCACGCCGGTCGAGCAGACCCAGGCGTCGACGGCGGCGCTCCTGACCCTGCTGACCGGGGCGATCTGGGTGCTCGCGGTCGTGGCGCGCCCCTACCAGTGGTGGCGGGTCGCGCTGGTCGTCGTCTCGGGCCTGGCCTACGTGGTGATCTTCTCGCTGCCGCTGGCGCAGGAACTGTTCATGCTCGACATCTCCAACGCCAAGACGACGTCGATCGGCCTGGCCATCGGCTTGATCGCGGCCGCCGCAATCGAGGTGATCTGGTGGGTGCAGGGAGCGGTGTTGGGAGAGCGCCGTCGGCTGTGGCGATCCGAGTAGGGTTGGGCACATGGCATTTCTCGACAAGGTGAAGAATCTGCTGGCCAAGAACGCCGACAAGGTGGACACCGCGATCGACAAGGCCGGTGACATGGTCGACAAGAAGACGCAGGGCAAATACGCCCAGCACGTCGACAAGGCCCAGGACGCTGCGCGCAACTACGTGAACAAGGACAACCCGTCCGCGCAGGGCGCCCCGCCGCCGTCGCAGGCGCCGCAGCAGCCACCCCAGGCGCAGCCGCCCCAGGCGCCGCCGCCGCAGCCGCCCCAGCAGCCGTAGGACATGGCCAAACTCTCGGTATCCGTCGACGTCCCCCTGCCGCCGGAGCAGGCGTGGTCGTGCGCATCCGACCTTTCCCGCTACAGGGAGTGGCTGAGCATCCACCGGGTGTGGCGCAGCAAGCTGCCCGAGACGCTCGAAAAGGGCACGACGCTGGAGTCGATCGTCGAGGTCAAGGGCATGCCGAACCGGATCAAGTGGACCATCGTGCACTACCGTCCGCCGGAGGCCATGACGCTCAACGGTGACGGTAAGGGCGGTGTCAGGGTCAAACTGATCGGCAAGGTGAAGCCCGCCGAGAAGGAGCCCGCCGGATCGACGGTGACGTTCGACGTGCACCTCGGTGGGCCCGCGCTGTTCGGCCCCATCGGCATGGTGGTCGCCGGGGCGCTCAAAGGCGACATCCAGGAGTCACTGAACCGGTTCAAGACGGTCTTCGCGCCGGCCTGATCCCTCGCACAGTCGGGTGAACGTGCGTCAGGCAGTGCCGCCGGCGAGGGCGTAGTCGCCGAGACGGGCCGATCGGCCGAGGCGACGCCTCTCGAGGTTGCCGTCGAGGAACAGGGTGGCCCGCGCGCCGACCAGGTGCAGCACCGCGAGCGCACCGGCCGCGATGGCGACCGTCGTGTGGCCGACGAGGAAGGCGGCCAGGCAGGCCGTCGACGCCAGAAGCGCGATCGCATGCAGGAACAACGCCGCGGTGGCCAGGCGGTCGGAGGCCGGCGAACCTTCGGCGGTGAGCATGTGGTCGGTCATCGTTTCCCTATCGGTCGAGCAGCCCGCCTCATACCCCTGCGGATCCGCCCCGAAACCGACTACCGGCTGTGATGACGCACACAGATCAGCGCAACCGGTCGCGCAACTCCCTTTTGAGCACCTTGCCGTAGCTGTTCTTCGGCAGCTCGTCGATGAACTCGTAGCGTTTCGGCCGCTTGAACCGGGCGATGCGCTCGAGCAGGTGGGCGTCCAACTCTTCCTGCGACGCCGACCCGACGATGAAGGCCACCACCACCTCGCCCCACTCCTCGTCGGAGGCGCCGACGACCCCGGCCTCGACCACACCCGGATGTTCGAGCAGCACCTCCTCGACTTCGCGGGGATAGATGTTGCTACCGCCGCTGATCACCACGTCCTTGGACCGATCGCGCAGCGTGAGGTATCCGCGGTCGTCGAAGGAACCCATGTCGCCGGTGTGCAGCCAGCCGTTGTGCAACGTCGCGGCGGTCGCCTTGGGGTTCTGCCAGTAACCCGACATCACGACGTCACCGCGGCAGACGATCTCGCCGATCTCGCCGACCTCCGCGGGCGTCCCGTCGGCCCGCAGCACGGCCACGTCGACCCCCGACCGCGCATAGCCCACCGATCCGAGCACCGCGTCGTCGGAGTCAACGTGGTCGGCTCGGCGCAGGCCCGTGATCGTCATCGGCGCCTCACCTTGCCCGTACAGCTGCACGAAGACCGGCCCGAACGCGGCCATCGCCTTCTTCAGGCTCTCGACGTACATCGGGCCGCCGCCGTAGACGATGGTGCGCAGGTTGTGCGGACAGGACCGGCCGGTCTGCACCAGCCGCTGCACCATCGTCGGCGCGAGGAACGCGCTGCAGCCGGGATGGCGCTCGCACAGATCGAGGAACTCGTCGGGCTCGAACGCCCCCGACTCGGGGATCACCTGGCGCGCCGCGCGCAGCACGTACGGCGGGATGTAGAGGCCCGAACCGTGCGACATCGGAGCGCCGTGCACCAGCGTGCAGTTCTCGTCGGGAGCGTCGAAGTCGGCCAGGTGTGACACCGTCATCGCCATCAGGTTGCGGTGCGACAGCATCGCGCCCTTCGACTTCCCCGTGGTGCCACTGGTGTAGAACAGCCACGCCAGCGTTTCGGGATCGGTGGTCGGTGGCGTCGAAGGCGGTGCGCTGAACCACTTTTCGTAATCATCGGTCCCGATGACCGCGATCGGCACCCCGGTTTCCGGTCCGAGCGCCGACGCGATCTTCGGCGAAGCGAACACCTGTGTGGCGCCGGAGTCCTCGAGGATCTGCACCATCTCCCGCGGATGCAGCTTGTAGTTGATGGGCACGTACACGCATTCGGCCGCCCACACCCCGAACATCAGCTCGATGATCTGCGGGCAGTTCTCGCTGGCGACGGCGATACGCGCGCCGCGTTCACCGAGCGACGCGGCCAACCGCAGGGACCGCTCCCGCAGCTGCGCCCACGTCTGATGTTGGCGCTCACCGCGATACACCGCGCCGCGGTCGCCGAAGCGGCTCGCGGCCTGATCGAGCAGGGCGAACAAATTCACTGCCGCGCCACCCACTCGGAGTTGAGCGCGAAGTCCGACAGGTATTTCGTCGAACTCCACCCGCCGTCGACGACGATCGTCTGCCCGTTGATGAAACTCGCGCCTTCCGAGCACAGGAATGCCACGGTGCTGGCGATGTCGTTCACCTCGCCGAGGCGCGGATACGGGGTCATCTCGGTGTTGATCTTGCGGAACCGCTCGTCTTCGAGGCGCGTCGCCACCATCGGCGTCAGGGTGACCCCGGGAGCCACTGCGTTGCACCGGATGCCCTGCGGGCCGTACTGGCATGCCATGTGCTGCGTCAGCGACGTCAGCCCGCCCTTGGCGGCGGAGTACGCCCCGCCGCGCAGTCCGCCGACGACCGCGAACGTCGACGTCACGTTGACGATCCCCGAACCCGGCTTCATGTGCACGATCACGTCTCGGGCCAGGCGGAAGGGGGCCCGCAGCATCAGCCCGAGGAAGTAGTCGAGAGTTTCGTCGTCGGTCTCGTGCAACGGTTTCGGGCTGCCCACGCCCGCGTTGTTGACCAGGAAGTCGATGCGCCCCCACCGGTCCAGCGCGGCCTGCACGATCCGTTGCGGCGCATCGTCGGCGGTGAGGTCGACGGCGACCGTCGCGACCCGTTCGGCGTCGCCGATCGCCTGCTCCAACTCGGCGAGCCGGGCTTCGTCGCGGCCGGTGCCCACCACCGCCATGCCGGCCTCGGCCAGTTTGGTCGCACAGCCGAAGCCGATGCCGCTGCTCGCCCCGGTCACGATCGCTACCTGAACCATTTCGCTCCTCGCGTCCGCGGTCATATCAGCTCCGCCCGTATCCGATGCTTCAACACTTTTCCGGCGTCGTTCTTCGGTAACGCCTCCCAAACCACCACCTGCTCGGGCGATTTGAACCGGGCCACGCCGTGCTCCTCGAGCAGGGCACGCATGTCCGCCACATCGGGCGGCGGTCGATCGGTGGCGACGACGACGGCGCACGCCCGCTCCCCGGTGCGCTCGTCCGGCACGCCGACGACCGCGATCTCGGCGATGCCCGGATGCGCGATGAGGATGTCCTCGATCTCCTTGGGCGAGATGTTCTCGCCGTTGCGGATGATGATGTCCTTCGCGCGGCCGGTGACGACCAGGAAGTCGTCATCGACCCAGCTGCCGAGATCACCGGTGCGGAAGTAGCCTTCGTCGTCGAAGGAGGCCGTCTCGTCTTCGGGATGCAGGTAGCCCGCCAGCATCTGCGGTCCGCGGGCCCGGATCTCGCCGTCGACCAGCTTGATATCGGCGATCCCCGGCCTTCCGTCGGTATCGGCGGCGTGATCGACGTCGTCCAGTGAACCGACCGTGGTCACCGGAACTTCCGTCGACCCGTAGACGCGCGACACCGCCGCCCCCTCGAAATACGCAGTGGCGTCGCGGATCAGCGACGGCGGCACCGACGCACCGCCGCAGATGAACACCTTCAACTCCGGTAACCGCGTTGCGGCCCGCTCGGCGGCGGCGAGCAGCCCGACGAGGAACGGCGTGGC
>NZ_CVTB01000267.1 GCF_001050015.1 Mycolicibacterium malmesburyense | reverse complement strand
CCGACAACTACAGGAACTGGCTTCAAGCCGCTTGACATCAATAGGAGCATCAAGTGGGACACGAGCAGTCAGGCGACGCAGCGGAATCCGATGTGCGTGGTGGCGCTGTCCTGCGACTGCGACGACCGGGCGGCCGGACGATAGCGATGGCAGTACTCGGGTGCGCACAGGTGCGAGCCGCCCTTGAGCGTCTGGAATTTCGACGGGTCACCGGTGGGCGGGGCGCAGCAGCCGGATTTCTGGGGGCTGTGGCGCGGCGAGTACGACGTCGTCGTCCATTCCCAGACGTTGCCGATCATGTCGACGAGGCCGAATCCGTTGGACGGGAACGTGCCTACCGGCGAGGTGCCGACCCAACCGAGCGCGCCGTCGTTGCGGTACGGGAAGCGGCCCTGCCATGTGTTGGCCATCAGGCGTCCGTCGGGCTGCGCGTCGTCACCCCACGCGTAGCGAGAGTGCGAGCCGGCACGGGCCGCGTACTCCCATTGCGCTTCGGTGGGCAGGCGCCTGCCCGCCCATGCGGCGTAGGCCGCTGCATCCGGGTACGCGACCTGCACGACCGGATGATCGGGGCGGTCGTCGATCGAGGATTGCGGTCCGAACGGGTGGCGCCAGCTGGCGCCGGGCACCCAGGTCCACCACTGCCGCCAGTCGCGCAGGTTGACCGGGCCGCGGGTCGGGCGGAACACGAGCGCGCCGGGAACCAGGTCGTCGGGCGACGCTCCCGGGTAGGCGGCGGGGTCGAGCTCCTGCTCGGCGAGCGTGACGTAGCCGGTGTCGGCGACGAACTCGGCGAACTGGGCGTTGGTGACCGGATGGCGCTCGATTGAGAACGCCTCGACCGTCACCTCGTGGACGGGCGCCTCCTCCGGATAGAAGTCGACCGATCCCATCCGGAAGCTGCCCGCGGGCAACTCGATCAGTTCGGTCAGCACTCCATCAGGCTAGGCGCAGCGAGCGATCTTGCGGCGTCAAGACCTCCGTGGTGCCACGATGAAGCGATGATCGACGACATGGCCGGCGAGCGCGACTTCAACGAGCGCAACATCGAGGAGTTCCGCCGCAATGGCGGCAAGGTCGGCGGACAGTTCGAGGGCTTTCCGCTGCTGCTGCTCACCTCGACCGGCGCCAAGAGCGGGCAGCAACGCGTCAACCCGGTCGCCTACTTCGACATCGACGGCCGCATCTACATCGTCGGCTCCGCGGCGGGTCGCGAGGCCAGCCCCGGATGGGTCTTCAACCTGCGCGCCGCCCCGACCGCCTCGGTGGAGATCGGCGCCGACCCGCCCCGGCAGGTCACCGTGCGCGAGCTTCCGCGCGACGAACGCGACCGCATCTACCGCGTCATCGTCGAGCGCGCGCCCGGTTTCGGCGAGTACGAGCAGCGCACCGACCGCGTCATCCCGGTGTTCGAGCTGGCGTAGCGGCCTGTCGGCGGGACGGGTCGGACCGGGCGACGGGAATGTGATCGGCGTCGCCACGGTTGGCTGAGTCATGGGCAACATGACGACCGACGAGCGTGAGAAGTTCCTGGCCGACGTCCATGTGGGAGTCATTGCCGTCGAGCGCCCTGACCGGGCGCCGCTGAGTGTGCCGATCTGGTACGGCTACAAACCGGGCGGCGAAGTGCTGCTGTGGACCGAGGCGTCGTCGCTCAAGCATCGGCTCATCAAGGCGGCCGGCCGGTTCACGATCACCGCACAGGACGAGGCGCCGCCGTACCGGTACGTCACGGCGGAGGGCGACGTCGTCGGTATCGACCCGGCCGAGGAGGCGGATGTTCGGCCAATCGCGATCCGCTACCTCGGCGAGCAGGAAGGAAACGCCTTCGCCGATCAGAACCACACGCCGACGTCGGTCGTCATCCGGATGCGCCCAACGCGCTGGCTGAGCTTCGACTACTCGAGGGAGTGATCGTTTGCGCGAGCGTGCGTGTTTGCACACGACACGCCGCTGATTCTCGACACTTTGCGCACTGTCGCGGCAGGCGAGTGTGCGTGTTCTCCGGGCTGCGGCCGCGCTAGCACCGCGGATTCTGCAGCAGGGTCGTAATTTTCGACGGACCGCAGCCCTCCTGCCGAAGTCGACGAGTTAGCGTCCGATCTGCACGCTCGGCCGCCGCGAGCGTGCGCAAACTGCTGCCATAGCGCGGCGTGTCGTGTGCAAACACGCACGCTCGCGCCACAATGGGGCAGCTAGCGCGCAGACCTAGATCTGGCCGTGGCGCGGTGGGGGTGTGCCCGTCAGGGTGTAGCGGCCAATGTGCTGCACCTTCCACCGCGACGGGTCGTGCAGCGTGTGCGTGCGAGCGTCGCGCCAGTACCGTGACAGGTTGCCCGACGCCGAAGCGCTTCTCGTACCGCCTAATTCGAACAGTACGGTCGACGCCTCCAGCGATGCCCGCACCGCGGCGACCTTCGTCGCCGCGACGGCGATCGACGCCTCGGCGGCCGTCTCGTCGGACAGATGAGCCTCCGCATGGTCGACCGCCCGCGCCGCCTCCGCTAGTAGCGCCTGCGCGGCCCGCACGGTGACGGCCAACTCGCCCGCGACCGTGATCAACGTCGGGTCCTCCACCGCCGCGGCGACACCCGCCTCGAAGTGTGGCCGCGCACGCTCCGCCTGGCGCACACCGGCCGCGAGCGCCCCGGTCGCGATGCCGACGTCGATCGCGCTGTGCCACAACTGCGCTCGCGCACCGTAGACCGACGGGCCGGTGAAGATCGGCGAAAACGGCACGACATGCTCGACCGGCACAGCGACATCGTCGAGCGTCACCGTGCCCGACGCTGTCGTGCGCTGGCCCATGCCGTCCCAGTCGTCGACCACCGACAATCCGTCGGCATCCCGCGCGACGAACGCCACCGCCTTCGGCGACTGCGCCGTCGGCACCTCGTCGCCGTCGGTCAGCGACGCCCGCACCAGCACCCAGTCGGCGAACAGCGAACCCGTCGAATAGAACTTGCGGCCCGACAGCAGATAGTCGCCCGATGGCTGCCGCGCCAACGTGGTGGTGTCGACGTCGATGGTGTGCGGGCCGAGCTCGGATTGCGCATTGGCGAACAACGCCCCGTTGCGCACCCGGTCGTAGAAGTACGATTTCTGCGTGTACGTTCCCTGCAGCCGCAGCGCCTCCAGAAACACGAAGTGCGAGTGGGGAATCTGGGCCAGGGACGGGTCGGCGTGCGCGATCCGCCGGAACACCTCGGCCACCACGGTCGCGGGCGTCCCGATGCCATCGTAGTCGGCGGGCACCGTCAACGCCAACAGACCCGACTCCTTGAGCGCCTGCACCTCATCGTGCGGCAGCCGACGGTCGGCGTCGTGCGCGGAGGCCTCGGCGTCGAACTCGGCGGCCAGCTTGGCGGCGACGTCGAGCGCCTCGTCCGTCGACGCGATGAGCGTCATCGCGACGCGCCGATGAACGGAATCGACGCCGGGGAGGCCGTCGTCGCCGACCCCTTGTACAACCCGCGCTCGCGCAGGATCGGCACCACGCCCTCGCCGAACCAGTACAACTCCTCCAGATGCGGATAGCCGGAGAAGATGAACTCGTCGATGCCGATGTCGGCGTATTCGGCGATGCGGTCGGCGACCTCGACGTGGCTGCCGACCAGCGCGGTGCCCGCACCACCGCGGACCAGGCCGACACCGGCCCACAGGTTCGGTGCGATCTCCAGCGAACGTGCGTCGTGCCACGAGCCGTTGCGCCGATGCTCCTCGTGCAGCGCCAGCATCCGCTTCTGCCCCTCGGATTGGCTGCGGTGCAAGCCCTTCTGCGCGTTGCGGACCGTCTCCTCGTCCAGCGCCGCAGCGAGCCGGTCGGCCTGCGCCCACGCCTCGTCGGAGCGGTCCCGCGAGATCGTGTGCAACCGGATGCCGAACCGGACCCGCCGGTCCTCCTTCGCGGCCAGCCCGCGGATCCGCTCGATCTTCTCGCGCACCGCGGACGGCGGCTCGCCCCACGTCAGGTAGACATCGGCGTGGCGGGCCGCGACCGGCCCTGCGGCCGCGGAGCTACCGCCGAAGTACAACGGCGGCACCGGATTCGGCAGCGTCGGCAACGCGGCCTCCTCGACGCGAATGTGTTCGCCCTGCAGCGACACCGTCTCCCCGGCCCACAACCGGCGGACCACTTCGAGGAACTCGTCGCAGCGCTGGTAGCGGCCGTCTTTGTCGAGATAGTCGCCGAACGACCGCTGTTCGTGCGCCTCGCCGCCGACAACCACGTTGAGCAGGATGCGGCCCGGAGCATGGCGCGCGAACGTCGCGGCCATCTGCGCCGACAGCGTCGCACTGACCAACCCCGGCCGGAACGCGACCAAAAACGCCAACGACGTCGTCTCGCGGGCGAGCAACGATGCGGTGATGAACGCGTCCTCGCACCACGCGCCGGTCGGGATCAGCGCGCCGGTGAAGCCGAACGACTCGGCGGCGCGCACGATCGAACCCAGGTAGTCGATCGAGGCGTCCCGGTCGCCGTGCGCCGCGCCGGCGGGCATGCCGTGGCCACCGCCGACGATCAGCCGGCTGTCGCCGTAAGTGGGCAGGAACCAATGCAATTGGATGGTCAAGCGATAACTCCTTAACGGCCGCGGGTCGGCTGGGACGCCACCGATGCCGAAGAGGACGGCACCGTGGACGGCCGGTCGATGATCGTGGAGAGCGGCCCGCCGACTCGGTAGCGGGAGCCGCGATGGTCCTCTGGCAGGCGGTCGCCGTTGCCGAGGAGTTTGTGCCTCAGCGTGCCCGGCGTGTACGACGACTGGTACGCGCCCCGCTCGGTAAGCACCGGAACCACGTGGTCGACGAACTCGGCGAACGAGCCAGGGGTGATCGCATAGGCGAGGTTGAATCCGTCGACGTCGGTCTCCTCGACCCACTCCTGCAACGTATCCGCCACGCGCACACCGGAACCCACGAAGCGTGGTCCCATACCGCCGATCTTGCCCCATTCGGCGATGTCGCGGATGGCCCACTCGCGGCCGCCCGGGTCGGCGGACTGGAACGCCGCGACCGCCGACAGGATCGCGTTGGAGTCCACGTTGCCGACCGGCTCGTCGAGGCCATAGCGCGAGAGGTCGACGCCCATCCATCCGGACATGAACGTCAGCGCACCCTCGGGGTCGCCATAGGACAGGTATTCGGCGTGCTTGGCGTGGGCCTCTTCGTCGGTGGCGGCCGTGATGATCGTCGACAGGTTGAAGATCTTCACGCTGTACGGGTCGCGACCGGCGATCTCGAGTTCCTGGCGGATGGTGCTGACCGTCTGGCGCAGAAGCTCTTTCGTCGGTGATGCGGTGAAGATCGCCTCGGCGTTCTCGGCGGCGAACCGCACACCGCGCGGTGACGAGCCGGCCTGGTAGATGACCGGTGTGCGTTGCGGGGACGGTTCGGACAGGTGCACACCCGGAACGCTGAAATGCGTTCCCTGGTGGCCGATGTGGTGTACCTTGGCCGGTTCGGTGAACACGCCGCGCGATGCGTCGCGAACGACGGCGTCGTCCTCCCACGAGCCCTCCCACAACTTGTAGAGCACCTCGAGGTACTCGTCGGCGTGGTCGTAGCGGGCGTCGTGCGCGGGCTGGTCGGTCTGGCCCATATTGCGCGCCGCGGCGGGCAGGTAGCCGGTGACGACGTTCCAGCCGATGCGGCCCTTGGTGAGGTGGTCGAGGGTCGACATGCGTCGCGCGAACGGATAGGGATGCTCGAAGCCGGTGCCGGTCGTGATGCCGAAGCCCAGGTGCTGGGTCACCAGTGCCATCGCCGAGACGAGCAGTATCGGGTCGTTGACCGGGATCTGCGCGGCCTGGCGGATCGCGGCCTCGTCGTTGGCGCCGTAGACGTCGTAGGTGCCGAGCACGTCGGCGATGAACAGGCCGTCGAAACGGCCACGCTCGAGGAGCTTGGCCAGCTCGGTCCAGTACTCCAGGTCCTTGTAGCGCCACGACTGGTCGTCGGGGTGCTTCCAGAGCCCGGGGGACTGGTGGGCGACGCAGTTCATGTCGAAGGCGTTGAAGCGGATCACACGAGTCACCCCGAAATGCTGCCCACCGTGCGCTGCGGCGTCACCGGTTAGGTTCAGCGCGATCAGAAACGCCGCGCGGCCAGCTATGCGCGAACGTGGGTTACCCGCACGCTTATCGCGCCTGATGTGTGCGGGTAACCCACGTTCGGCGACGGGTGGGTGGGGGACGCGGGGTGACGAGCGTGCGTCAACTGGAAGAATCCGCGGCGTGTCGTGTGCAACACGCACGCTTGCGTGAGAAAGGGGAGCAGGGTTGCGTGGAAGTGGGATGACCTGCGCCGTGATAGCCTCTACGCGGATGTTTACCTACATCCGTTCAGAATGAGAGAAGTTGAAAAGTATGGCACAGGGAACTGTGAAGTGGTTCAACAGCGATAAGGGCTTCGGCTTCATCGCTCCCGACGGCGACGAGAAGGACGTTTTCGTTCATTTCTCGGAGATCCAGGGAAATGGATACCGGTCGCTGGAGGAGAACCAACGCGTCGAGTTCGACATCGAACAGGGCGCCAAAGGACCTCAGGCAGTCGGCGTAAACGCCGTCTAAGCTTGCACGATCGACTGTGGGCTGGTGGGAATCCCCACCGGCCCACATTTCGTTTGGGGACTCAGCTGAGTCCTGTTCTCGCACAAGGGCTTCGACAGTCATGGTCTCGGCGAGGAGCTGAGTAGCGTAAACTGGGTTCATATCGGCGATATCCCGCACGCGACTGTCTTCGATTGCCTCGTCGGTGATGCAAGTAAGGGAGCCGTTCAACGGCTTAGAGGGACCACCCATGGCAGTACAAAAAGCCCCCTCCAGTCGCCAGCCGACGGCACCACCGACCAGGGCGAACCCCGAACTTCACGGTCGCGATGGCTGCGGCCACGCCCGGCAATGTTTCGACCAGGAATTCTCTTCTCGCAACCGGCGCGTGACGTCGCATATGAGCCGACGGGCAGGAACGGTGTGAACATGAGCCGACAGGTTGGAGTCGAACTTCAGGTCGAGATCACCGATCCGACCGAGCTGGAGTTCCAGATCGCCGTCGCGACGCAGACCAATACCCAAGTACGCGAACATCTTTCGTTTTGCCTGGACGGGGCTCCCGTCGAACCGTTGGAGATCATCGGTGCGCACGGAAACCGGATGCACACGCTGCACGTGCCGATAGGCACGTTGACCGTGGATTACGCCGCGACGATCGTCGGCCGGGGCGATCCCGCGCCGGTCACCGACTACGACCGGTTGATGTACCTGCGTCCCAGCCGCTACGCCGAGGCCGACAAATTTTACGGTTTCGCCGCGACGGAGTTCGGTAGCTTCGTCGACTCGACGACCCTGCTCGAGAGGGTGTCCTCCTGGGTCGGCACCCGCCTGAAATACGTCCCCGGCTCCAGCGACCCGATCGACGGTGCCGCCGATACGCTGCTGGCTGGCGAAGGGGTGTGCCGTGACTTCGCGCACCTGGTCGTGGCCCTGCTGCGGGCGGTGAACGTGCCCGCCCGCCTCGTCTCGGTGTACGCGCCCGGGTTGTCTCCGATGGACTTCCACGCCGTGGCGGGAGCCTTCGTCGAGGGTGCGTGGCACGTGGTGGACGCGACGCTGCTCGCGCCCCGCCAGTCGTTGGTGCGCATCGCCACCGGCCGCGATGCCGCCGACACCGCGTTCCTCACCAACCACAAAGGCACCATCACGTTGGACAAGCTGCAGGTGACGGCCGTCGTCGACGGCGAGCTGCCCAACGACTCGATCGACCAATTGGTGTCGATCGGCTGATCATCATCCGCGGAATCGGAACCCTGTCAGATGTTCTCTAGACTGGTGGCAACGCCGACATGCTGCCGTTGTCGTTTCCGATTCCGGCCGGTGGTCCGCAGTACGACTGGTTCAAACCCGAGCCCCTCCCCCCAACCTGACGAACACGGGACGAAACTTTGGCAATCACAGACGTCGGTGCCTACACCCATCTGACCAAAGCGGACATCGAGGCCCTCGGTATCGAGTTGGACACCATCCGCAGCGACATCGAAGAGTCGTTGGGCGAACGCGACGCCGCCTATATCCGGCGCACCATCAAGTTACAGCGCGTACTCGAGATGGCTGGACGGCTGCTCATCGGCGTCAGCCGGTCCCGTGCCGGCTGGCTTCTCGGTACGACGTCGCTTGCCTTCGCCAAGTGCGTGGAGAACATGGAGATCGGACACAACGTGTCCCACGGGCAATGGGACTGGATGAACGACCCCGAAATCCATTCCAGCACATGGGAATGGGACATGGTCGCCGTCTCAGCACAATGGCGGTACTCACACAACTACCGCCACCACGTGTTCAGCAACGTGCTCGGTGTGGATGACGACCTCGGGTTCGGCATCATGCGGATCACCCGCGATGTACCGTGGCAGCCGGTCCATCTACTGCAGCCGCTACGAAATCTGTTGCTGGCAGCCATCTTCGAGTGGGGCATTGCGCTGCACGGCGTCCATTCCGAACGCGACCGCGCCGAGGGTGACTCTGAGCGGGTGACCCGGGAGAGAAAGAAACTGGTCCGCAAGATCGCCCGGCAGGGCGTCAAGGATTACGTGCTCTTCCCGGCGCTGAGCGGACGACGGTGGCGCCGCGCCCTGGCCGCGAATGCGGTGGCCAACCTCCTGCGCAACCTCTGGACATATGTCGTGATCTTCTGTGGCCACTTTCCCGATGGGGCGGAAAAGTTCACCCCCGCCGCCATCGCGGAGGAGACTCGCGCCGACTGGTACCTCCGGCAGATGCTCGGGGCGGCCAACATCGACGCAGGCCCGTTGCTGGCGTTCGCAACCGGCAACCTGTGTTACCAGATCGAGCACCACCTGTTCCCCGACCTGCCGAGCAACCGCTACGCGGAGATCGCCGTGCGGGTACGGGCGGTCTGCGAGAAGTACGGCCTGCCCTACACGAGCGGTTCGCTTGTGCGCCAGTATCTTCAAACGCTGCGAACGATTCACAAGCTGGCGCTGCCCGACCGGTTCCTCACCGCCACGAGCGATGACGCGCCCGAGACCGCCTCAGAACGGAAATACACCTGATCGCCGTACTCCGTAAGCCGAGATGTCCGGTTCGAGTGAGTAGCCTCAGCGCTTTCTGAGATCGCCTACTGCATCGGCGGAAGCGGACTTCGCGGCGGCCTTTGCGTGCTTGTCGGCCCGTTTCTCCTTGAGAGACTTGCCGGATTTCTTGCTCATCGACTGCCGAGGAGACTTGTCAGACATAGCTGGCCCCTTGATTGTGGGGCCTGGATGGTCCCGATGCCATGACCCTACTCCACGGTTCCGCGATAATCCGTCGAAGTCGATCTATTCACCGGGTGTAGTCTCGAGGAGTTGGGAGCCCAGCCATTCCGGAACGTGTCAGCCGACTTCCGCTGATTACGCCGAGCAATCCGCTCACGCCGGACAAGCCGGTACCAATCTTCAGTTGGGACCGCCTTGAACGCATCGCCCACGCTTGGACTCCGTTCGAATACTTCTCAGCATCAACGGAATTCATCGTGTCCGAGTGTCAGCATCCTCGGCACGCCTGCACCGGAATTCTGCGCGCTGACCCGGTTCACCGCGGGGCTGTCCCGCGCGCTGAGCGCCCAGGGGGTCGACGTCCGCGTCGTCGGGGATCAAGCCAGTCCCTATTCGAGCGATCAGTCGCTTGACCAGGGCGATGTCGCGATCCTGCAGCACGACTTCCGTGTCGGCACCGACGATGTGGTCGACATCATCGACGGGTTGTCGATCCCGTCGATCGTCATCGTCGGCTCTGTTCCGAAAGATGCGAGCGCGCAGCACTGTTCGACGCTGAAGGCGATCGCGGGTTCGGCGGCACAGGTCGTCGTGATGTCCGACGCCGCGCGGCAACGACTGTGCGGCGTCCAGGACGTCGACAGCCTCAAGGTCTGCGTCATTCCGCACGGTGCGACCGTTCCCGCCACCATCCGCATGAAGCGCCCCAGCAGGCCCACCATCTTGACCTGGGGCTGGTTGGCGCCCGGAGACGGTGTAGAGCGTGTCATCGAGGTGATGGCCTCGCTCAAGGACGTCCCCGGCCGGCCGCGGTATCTCGTCGCGGGCCCGACACATCCGCTTGCCTTGGCCGTCGAGGGAGACACGTACCGGGAAGCCAGGATCGAACAGGCGCACACCAGCGGCGTCGCGGACTCTGTGTCCTTCGACCCCGGCTATTACGACGGGGCAATGTTGGCTTCGCTCTTCCAGCAGTCCTCAGTGGTCGTACTGCCCTACGACTCCACCGACCAGGTCGCCTCCGGCGTGCTCGTCGAGTCGATCGCGCACGGAAGACCCGTCGTCGCCACTGCTTTTCCGCACGCCAGCGAACTGCTCAGCGGAGGCGCCGGTGCGGTCGTCGACCACGACGACTCCGCTGGGTTGGCGGCCACGCTCCGCCGGATCGTCACCCAGCCCCGGCTCGCGGGTGCGATGGCCGCCGAAGCGCGGCGCATCGCCCCGGACATGGCATGGCAGGCCGTGGCGGGGGCCTACCTGCGTCTCGCCAAGAGTCTGCTGATCCCGGTGTCAGTGCGGGTGTGACGTTCCGTCGGATCCGTGGCCCGTCTGGGCGTCGTGATCAGCCAGTGCGCCCGGATGTACTCGCCGCGCCGCGCAAATCAAGTCACGAGTGACAACGCGTGCGTGCGCCGCAACTTGCCCGACGGCGTCTTGGGGATCATGCCGGGGGCCAACACTGCCACGTTGCGCGGCCGCACGTCGACCTCGGCGAACACCTCGTGCGTGACCTGTCGCTCGACGCGGCGTACCTCGTCGGCATCCTCGAAATCCTTGCATTCGACGGCCACCGCGAACGTTTCGCGAGTCAACCCGGCATCCAGCCGTACCGCGACGGCGCAACCGGGGCGTACCCCGTCGACTCGAGAGGCGGCGCGCTCGATGTCGGTTGGGTAGACGTTGCGGCCCGCCATGATGATGACGTCCTTCAGTCGCCCGCACACCACGATTTCGCCGTCCTCGGTGAGATAGCCCAGGTCACCGGTGTCGTACCAACCGCGCTCGTCCTGCGCCGGAATGAAGCCGGCCGCCGTGGTATAGCCCCTGGCCACGGGATCGCCGCGCACCTCGAGGACGCCGACTCCGCGCGCCGGCAGCTCCGAGCCGTCCTCGTCGATCACCCGCACGTCAAGACCGTCCAGAGGCGGGCCGAGCTTCACCAGGCGCCGGGTGCGTCCCCTGTTCGCCGGGACCGCACGGTGCAACACCGCCAGCAGGTCGGCGTCGACCTCGTCGACGGCCATGCCGCGTCCGCATTCGGAGAACGACACTGCCACCGTCGTCTCGGCCATCCCGTAGGCAGGAACGATCGCTTCGGGGCGCAGGCCGAACGGTTCACCGGCCTCGCAGAATTCCTCGACATCCTCCGGGTCCACCTGTTCGGCGCCCGACAACGCCCATCGCAGCGACGAAAGGTCGTATTCGCCCGGCAAGGCCTGCCGTCGAAGCCGCTTGGCGAAAAGCGTGTATGCGAAGTTCGGCGCAGCGGTCATGGTGCCCTTGTATTTCGTGATCAGCTTGGCCCACAGCAACGTATCGTTCAGGAAGTCCATCGGCGTGATCTTCACGAGCTCGGCGCCGAAGTACATCGGCACCGTCAGGTAGCCGGTCATTCCCATGTCGTGGAAGCAGGGCAGCCAGCTCACGATCACGTCGCTATCGATGTCGAATTCGCATCCGACGGTCATGGCCTCGGCGTTGGCGACGATGTTGGCGTGCGTGATCTGAACGGCCTTGGGAGACCCCGTCGATCCCGACGTCAGCTGCATCAGCGCGACGTCGTCGTCGGTGGTCTCGACCGGGCCGATCGGATCGCTCGCCAGCAGCGACTCGATGGTCAGCACGGTCAGACCCAGGCCCTCCAGCACCGATGCGGCGGCCATGAACGGATCGCTGATCACAACGGCCTTCGCGGAGATCATGTTGATGACGGCGGCGGTCTCGTCGGCCCAGCGCAGCAGATCGGTGCGGGGCGTCGGTTGATGCAACATGGTGAGGCTGGCGCCGCGCATCCAGGTGCCCTGCGCGGTCGGCGCGATCTCGACCGGGGCGCCCGCCAGCATGGAGATCGCGTCGCCGTGGCCGATACCCGCCGCGGCCAACCCGCCCGCGATCCGGCGTGCCCGCTCGTTGACTTCAGCCCAGGTCTGCCGCACCGGTGCGACTGGCTCACCGGTAACCATCCCCCTGGTGCTCCACCGGGCGTTTAGGTACATAGTTTCGGTGAATTGACTCATGCGATCCGCGAGCTCCCGGCGTGACGACGCCGTTGTCGGATGGATCCGTCGCCACGTTTCGATGCGACAGGCGGAGCTTGTCAGGCAAGCCGACTGTACACACCCGATGCGCCTAGACGGTGGATGCGCGCTGACGACGCCGACCGTCAGTCGCGGCCGAGAGCTCGGCCCAACAGACTCGGGCGCTTGGTGGGTCTCCGCAGCGACACGTACGGCCACGGGTTGTTGCGCTCGGGCACCGACGTCGCACGAGCCTGCTTGAGCTGCGTCCTCAGATACTGGCGCAGGTCGTGTAGGTCCGGGTCGGTCCAGCGGTTGCCGGTTTCGGTCGGGTCGTCGGTCAGGTCGTACAGCTCCCACTGGTCGTCGAGCGGGCTCGTCCGATAGGCCTCGCCGCCGATGCCGTTGGCCGCGAGGTGGCGCACCCCGGGCTCGGTCCAGGTCGCCGGATCGTCGAACGTGCGCACCAGCTTCCACAGGTGTCCCTGGCCGCCGGCCTCGTCGACGCGCACCACCAGGCCCTCGAAATTCGAGGCGACGTGCGCCGGTATCCGAATACGCAGGGGCGCAGGAGGATTCGTTCCTCGCTTCAGCTTGCGCGCCAGGCCTGAGGCGCCCGTGTCGCCCTCGAGTACATTGTCGCGCGTCATCAGGTACACCGCGCGCGAATCGTCGGCCGGGGCGCCGTCGACCACCGCCATCAGGTTGCGGCCCGGCAGTTCGTGCACCTCGGAGAAGGTCTCGGCGAGCTTTGCCGCCGCGGCCTCGACGTCGACACCCGCCGCGCCCAGCAGCGTCGGCACGATGTCCACGTGCGACGTCGGCGCCGTCACCGTCCGCGGTTCGGTGGCCTGGGCGCCGATCCGCGCCACCACGAACGGCACCCGCGTCGCCTCGTCGTAGAGGTTGAACCACTTCTGGTGCAGGCCGCCGTGCGCGCCGAGCAGATCGCCGTGATCGGAGGTGCGCACCAGCACCGCGTTCTCCGAACCACCCTCGGTCACCGCGCGCCGCACGCGGTCGATCGGGGCGTCGACCTCGGCGTGCAGCCGGTAGTACAGGTCGCGGTACCCCTGCGCCTGGCGGGTGTAGGTGCGGTCGATGGCGGGCGCCGGGCCGTATCCCGAGTAGTAGGCCTCGCGGAACGCGATCTGCGCGGCGGGTTTGGTGGACAGGTCCTCGTCGGCGGTCGGTGCCGGCGGCACCGGCGGCGGGTCCAGTGGCGACGGGTGCACTGGACTGCGCCGCTGCCACGCCGGGAACAGCACGATGTCGTGCGGGTTGACGAAGCTCGCCACCAGCAGGAACGGCCGCATCGCCTCGACGTCGCCCGCGCGGCGCCGGTCGTAGCGATTCCTCAGCCACGCCACCACCCGGTCGGCGATCAGCGGGTCGCGTCGGATTCCCGCGTTGGCCAGCGGGGCCCCGTGCGGTTCCGGGCCCACCCAGCCCGAAAACCCGTACGAGGCAAGCGGATCAGCGTCGAGGTAACGCTGCACTGCCTTCGGATCGACCACGCCGTCGTCGTCGTTGGTGGCCAGCGGCTCACCCGTGGACGGGTCGGTCAGGTCGGCGTGCGAGATGTGCCACTTGCCGTCGTAGTGCGTGTCGTATCCGGCGGCGCGGAACCAGTTGCCGAGCGTGGGCACCTCGTTGGGCCGCAGCCAGCGCATGCGCGAGTCGTCGGCGGACTTGCCGATGCCGTCGGTTTGGGTGACGCCGTGCAGGTCGGGGTACTGGCCGGTGAAGATGGTCGGGCGACTGGGCACGCAGGCCAGCGAGCCCGTGTAGTGCCGCTGGAAGCTCACGCCGTGTTCCTCGAACCACTTGCGGCCGGTGAGCGTGTCTCGGCGCCAAGCGAGGATCTCGGGTGCCTCGTACGGCGGCACCGCCCGTTCCTCGTCGGTCATCACGATGATGATGTCGGGACGGTCCGTCATGAGGTGTTCTCCAATCGTGCCGCGAGCGCGGCGAGCATCTTGTCGGATCCGCGGGCCAACGCCTGGCACGCCAGGCGTTCGACGAGTTGCTGCGTTCTGCCCCGCCCCTTGCGGACGGTGCTGGTGACAGTCACGACGGTCTCGCCGCCGCTGGTCGGCTCCAGGGTCCAGCGGTTGCTGACCTGACCCAGGACCTTGGGGAGCCCCTCGATCTCATACGCCAGGACGTACTGGGCGTCGCATTCGGTGACGGTTTCGACCAACGTGGTGCGGCCCATCTGCACGCGTCGCGCGGTGCCGACCATCCCGCCGTCCGGTCCGTGCGTCAGGATGCAGGAGTGGTCGACGTCCAGCCACGAGGCGATCGCACCGAAATCGGCGAGGACATCCCAGATCTGCGTCGGAGTGGCCGCGATGACGCGGCTGCGGTCGAGTTCGGCCACGGCTCCCACCGTACGTGAAACTGACGGCGTCGTCAGGCAAACACGCGTGTCGCGGATTCCGGTGCAGGAAACGCACTCTCGGCCACCGCGGTCGTGCTGGTTGCGCACTGTCGTACCCGCTACCCGGAAGAGGCACGCTTTTCTATGGACGAGCAGCCCGCACGTCCTTAGCGTCGGACGGCATGAGCACCCATGATCGGTCTCGCGTCCTGCAGGTCGGCCAACTGGTCACTTCGGCGTCAGTGTGAGCCGCGACGCTCGGCGTCAGGTCAGCCGTGCGACGAGCGCGTCGGTCACCTCCGCCGTCGACGCCCGACCGCCGAGGTCCCCGGTCCGGGTCTCGGGTGCGGCCAGCGTCGACTCGATCGCGGTCATCACCTCACCGGCGGCTTGTGGGTGTCCGAGGTGCTCGAGCATCAGCGCCGCGGACCACACTGCGCCGATCGGGTTGGCGATGCCCTGGCCGGCGATGTCGGGCGCCGACCCGTGCACGGGTTCGAACATCGACGGGTATTGCTTGGTGGGGTCGAGGTTGGCCGACGGGGCGATGCCGATCGACCCCGCGACCGCGGCGGCGAGGTCACTGAGGATGTCGCCGAACAAATTTGAGCCGACGACGACGTCGAACCGCTGCGGCTGCAAGACGAATTTCGCGGCCAGCGCGTCGATGTGCTCGCTGTCGAGCCGGACGTCGGGGTAGTGTGACGCCCGCTCGGCGACCACCTCGTCCCAGAAGGGCAACGTGTGCACGATGCCGTTCGACTTGGTCGCCGACGTCACGTAGTGGCGGCGGGTGCGGGCGAGTTCGAACGCGAAGTCCGCGATGCGGCCGACCCCGTTCTTGGTGAAAACGGATTCCTGGACGGCCATTTCATCGGGGAAGCCGCGGTTGAGCCGCCCGCCGATCTCGCTGTACTCACCCTCGACGTTCTCACGCACGACGACGAAGTCGACGTCGTCGGCCGTGCGCAGCGGGCTTTCGACACCGTCGAAGACGCGGATCGGCCGCATGTTCACGTATTGGCGGAACGCGCGGCGGATCGGGATGAGCAGACCCCACAGCGAGACGTGGTCGGGGACGCCCGGCCATCCGACCGCACCCAGCAGGATGGCGTCGAAGCCGCTCAGCGTGTCGATGCCGTCGGCCGGCATCATCGCGCCCTCGTCGGCGTAGCGCTGGCATGACCAGTCGAACTCCGTGTAGGACAACGCGATTTCGTGCTTGCGGGCCACGGCGTCGAGGACCGCGCGCGCGGACGCGATCACCTCGGTGCCGATCCCGTCGCCGGGAATGACGGCGATTTCGGTCATGTACCCAATCCCAAGAGGCTGATCATCAACGGCAGCAGAATGATGATGAGGATAGCGCCCGCGATGTCGAATGCGACGCCGGAGCGGATCATCTTCGTGATCGGCACGACGCCCGAACCGTAAACGATCGCGTTCTGCGGCGTGGACACCGGCAGCATGAACCCGAACGACGCCGCGAACGTCGCCGCCAGCGCGGGCACGAACGGGTTGATGCCCGCGGCCACCGCGACGGGGATCACGATCGGCACCACGACCGCGGCGGATGCGGTGTTGCTGGTGGTCTCGGAGACGACGATCGCCAGCAGCACCGCAAAGATCGTGATCGCGACGCTGCTCGTCAGGCCGAGCGCGTCGTCGACGGAGGTGCCGATGGTCTCGGCCAGCCCGGTCGACGAGATCAGCGAGCCGAAGATGATGCCGGTGCCGAACAGGATGATTGTGCCCCAGTCGATTTCGGAGGCGTCTTTCCAGCGCAGGGTGAACTCTCTGTTCTGCCAGTCGGTGGGCAGCAGGAACAACAACGACGCACCGAACACCGCGACCACACCTTCGTCGAGGCGGTCGCTGACGAACTCGTAGGCGTTGGACTTGGTGCCGGCGATCAGCGCGACCACGCCGGGCAGGATCCACAGCGTGACCGTGATGGCGAAGGCGATCAGCGTGTTCTTCTCCGCCCGCGACAGCGAACCCAGCTTCTCGCGCTCGGAGGCGACGTATTCGGTCACGCCTTCGATGTGTTTGATCTCGGGTCTGTTGAGTCGCAGGAGGATCAACGCCAGCAGGAGGAACATCACGAGGCAGATGGGGACGGCCATCACCATCCACTGTCCGAAGCTGATCCGCTCGCCGGTGGCCTCTTCGATCAAGCCGCGCCCGATGAGGTTCGGCGGGCTGCCGACCGGGGTGAGCAGGCCGCCGACGCTGGCGCCGTAGGCGAGCATGAGCATGAGCGCGACACCCACCCGCAGCCGTCGCGGGTCGAAATCGGCCTCGACGTCGCCGCGCTGCTGCAGCAGCTTGGCGATGACGGACAGGATGCCGATCGCCGTCGGCAACAGCATGGCCACCGTCGCGGTGTTCGAGACGAACGCCGACAGCAGACAGGTGATCGCGCCGAACGCGATGATGACGCCGGTGGTCGAGCGGCCGGCCCGCGGCAGGGCCAGGATGCGGAAGGCGAAGCGCCGCGCCACACCGTGTTTGAGCATCGCCTGCGCGAGGATGAAGGCGCCGATGAACGTGAAGACCGTCGACGACCCGAACGGCCCGAGCACGTCGTCGACCGGGGCGACGCCGAGGAACACCGCGACCGCGACGCCGAGCAGGCCGCCGATCGGGATCGGCACCGCCTCGCTGATCCACAGCGCGATCACGCCGAGCAGGACCGCGCCGAGCACCTGTTGTTCGCGCGGAATGTCGAGCGGTATGACGAGGAAGACGACGGTCAGCAGCGGGGCGAGGAACAGGCCGATCGTGCGCCGGCCCTTCTCGAAACTTTCCTCCCGCGGCGAGAGCTTCTGTTCGCCCAGGCTTCGGTACGTCGCGCTGCCGAGCAGTGCCTTGTCGACGTCGGTCGGCGTGACCTGGTTCTCCGCAGTCATCACAGGCTCCGTCCACCCGGGTGGTGTGCGCTACACCACATTCGCCGGGAAGGAGTGCCCTGCACTCGGGCGACGCTAAACATCATCCTCTCGCCGAACGTGGGTTACCCGCACACATCGGGCGCGCTAAGCGTGCGGGTAACCCACGTTCGCGGGTCAGTTCGTGCCGGAAGAGAGGCGGCGCGCCAGGCCCGAGGCGCGCACCGCCCGCCGCTCGACGGCGGCGCGCACCGACGCCTGCGGGCCCACGACGCGGACCTTCTTTTTCGCCCTGGTCACCGCGGTGTAGAACAACTCGCGACTGAGCAGCCGCGAGTCCTCCGGCGGCAGCAGCACCGTGATCTCGTCGGCCTGGCTGCCCTGCGATTTGTGGATCGTCATCGCGTGCATGGTGTCGACCTCGGCGAGCCGGCTCGTCGCGAACTCCAGTCGTTCGGTGCCCGCGATGACCGCGCGCAGCACGCCGTCGCGCAGGACCGCGACGCCGGTGTCGCCGTTGTAGAGGTTGAGCCCGTAGTCGTTCGCGGTCACCAGAATCGGCCGCCCGGCGTACCACGTCGACCAGATCGGCTCGCCGGTCAACTCCGAGAGCCACCGCTCGACCTGGTGGTTCCAGTACCGCACTCCGTACGGGCCGCGGCGGTGCGCACACAGCAGCCGGTGTTCGGTCAAGATGCCCAGCGCCGCGTCGGCGTCGCCGAGGACCGCCGCCGTGCGCAGGGCAATCGCGTTCGGCACCAACACCTTACGAAGATCGTCGGACGGCTCATCGGTGTCGACCCACTCGATGTGCTCGCCGCCGGCGCGCAACACGTCGACGACGGCGTCGGCGTCACCCGCGCGAATCGCGCCGGCCAGCCGGCCGATCGACTCGCCGAACCGGTGCGACGTCTTCAACTCCGCGATGCGGCCGGCGCCGAGACCGTCGACCAGGTCCGCGAGCACCGCACCCGCCTCCACCGACGCCAACTGGTCCGGGTCGCCGACCAGGATGAGCCGGGCCTCCGGCCGCACCGCCTCCAGCAGCCGCGCCATCATCGTCAGCGACACCATCGACGTCTCGTCGACGACGATCACGTCGTGCGGTAACCGGTTGGCGCGGTTGTGCCGGAACCGCGCCGACGTGTCAGGTCTACTGCCGAGCAGCCGGTGCAACGTCGTGGCGTGCAAGCCGGACAGCGCTTCGCGGTCGGCCGCGTCGAGCTTGTCCACCTCCAGTTGCACCGCCTCCTGCAGTCGCGCCGCCGCCTTCCCCGTCGGCGCCGCCAACGCGATCCGCAGCCGTGTCCCGCTCGCGAGCACCCCGAGCAGGCGCGCGACCGTCGTCGTTTTACCCGTGCCCGGGCCGCCGGTGAGCACCGTGAGGCCTTGTGACAGCGCGAGTTCCGCGGCGGCCCGCTGCTCCTCGAAGCCCGACGGGAACAATCTGTCGAGATCGGGAACCGGCTGGGTCGGCCTGGCCGCGGTCATCCGCAGGATGTCGTCGCACACCTGCTGTTCCTCGAGCCAGTACCGGTCGAGGTACAGCAGGTCACCGTCGACGTGCAGCACCGGCGGTTGGCCGGTGAGCGGATGCGCCGCGATGGCGGCGAACCACTCGTCGATCGCGGGCCACGGCAGCCCGTCGAGGCCCACCTGCTGCTCGACGGTGCGCAGGTCCAGGCAAACCGACCCGTTGCGCAGCGCGCGCACCACGAGCGCGACCGCCAGTGCCACCCGCTCGTCGGGTGCCTTGACGAGATCGCAGAGCCGTTGCGCGACATGCACATCCGAGGAATCGATGACCTCGAAGTCGGTGAAGGTGCGCAGCAGCCCGGTGGCGCTGACCGCCCGCCGCCATTCGACGCTGGTCATGCCGCGGCCCTCCCGGCATCGAGCAGATCCGACAGCGCGATGATCAACGCCGTGGGCGGTTCCCAGCTGAACACGCCGGCGGGATGCCCGTCCTCGGTCGGGGTGTCCGGCCCGCACATCCCGCGCAGGAACAGATACAGCACGCCGCCGAGATGCTCGTCGGGCGTGTACCCGGGTAGCCGCCACCGCAGGAGTCGGTGCAGCACAACGCTGTACAGCAGCGCCTGCAGCGGATAGTCGGAGTGCAGCATCGCCTCGGCCAGCCGCGGCCGCGAGTAATCCGCGGCGGTCAACGGTCGATTGGGGTCACCCAGCCAGTTCGTCTTGTAGTCGACGACGAGATAGCGGCCGCCGACACGCAGCACCGCGTCGACCGAACCCGACAGGTATCCCTTCAGCGGCTGCGGACCCAGGCCCGCCCCCGTGAGCCGGTCCGCGTACGACACCATCGGATCGTCCGCGGGCAGGTGCGCGCGCAGCAGCTCGCCCACGTGGGACAGCCGGATGTCGGGCGCCGAAGAGCGCAGATCGCCTCCCGCCAAAGGGAATTCGAAGTCCATCTCGCACATCCGATCGGCCAGCCCGATCTGCCGCAGCGGTGTGTCGCCGGCGAGGGGCCCGAGCGGGGTGTCGTGCATCGGGATCATCGCCGCCGCCAGCTCGGCGGCCTCGACATCGACCGGCCACCACACCGAATGCTCACGGATCCGCGCCTCCAATTCCGCGCGGAGGTCGGCGGCGAACGGATCCGCCGTCTCGAGCACGGCGTGCACCAACGAACCGAACTTCGCCCCGGTCGGCAACTCGGCCATCGGCGACGGCACATCCTCACCGGCCGCCTCGGTGGTCAACGGGATCTCGGCCACCTCGTCGTCGAGTTCGACCATCTCGGGCTCGCTGCTGACCGGCGCCGCCTCGACCGCGCGGATCAACCCGCTGTAGGACGTCCGGCGCCACGCGGTGTCGATGGACCGGTGGAAGTGTCGGGCCTCGAACTCCGCCGAACCGGGCGGCTCGTGGCGCGTGGGCCGGTGGCGCGGCACCGAATCCTCGATCACCGGGCCGCCGACGGCTTCCCACTCCTTGAACCGCGCCATCGCGTCGTCGTCGGAAACTCTGCCCGGCACAACGACGTCCGGCACCATCGGCTCACCCGGCCGACGGCCGCGCAGCAACCGTGACAGGCCGCCGTTCGGTTCGTAGCGCGACGGAGCCCACCATGCGACGAGTTGAGACTGCGCCCGCGTCATCGCGACGTACATCAGGCGGCTGTCGTCGCTGGCGTCCTCCTCGCGGCCCGCCCTCGACACCGCGTGGAAGTCGGGGCTGTCGTTGCCGCCGATGTGCAGGCACCGCGTGTCGCCCTCGTGGTAGAGCACGATCTCGGGCGTCCAGACATGGCGGTTGAACGCGAACGGCAGGTAGACCACCGGGAACTGCAGCCCCTTGGCGACGAACACCGTCATCACCTGGACGGCCGCCGCGTCGTTGTCGAGGCGGCGGAAGCGTTCGGCGGCGCCGCTGCGCTCCTCGCGCTGGGCCCGCAGCCAGTCGCGCAGCGCGGGCAGCGTGAAGTGCTCGCGGTGGGCGGCCTCCTGTAGCAGCTGGGTCATGTGGGCCAGGTCGGTCATCTGCCGTTCGCCGTTGCGCCACGACAGCACGCGGTCGCCCATGCCGGCGAGTTGCGCGGCCTCGAAGATCGCCGCCACACCGCGCTCACGGGCGTGACCGGCCCACTCCCGCAACGTCTCCGCGATGCGGTCGGTCAGCTGGTCCCCGCCCGCGACGAGCGATTCGGCGGTCTCGCCGAAGAACATGGTCGCGGCGGCCGCGCGCACGATGCCGGGCCGGTGCGGTTGGTCGAACGCCTCGAGCAGTGCCAGCCAGTCCTCGGCGGCGTCGGAATTGAAGATGTCGGAGTCGCCGGTGTACACGGCGGGGATGCCCGCATCGCACAGCGCTCGGTAGCAGACCCGCGCATCGCGGTGGTTCTCGACGATGACCGCGATGTCGCCCGCCCCGAGGGGCCGACCGTCGAACGTGGCGCCCGAATCGATCAGCGCGCCGATGTCGGCCGCCAGGTCCTTCGGGATGTGGACCCGGAGCTGGTCGATCGGAATGCCACCGGTTCCGCTGCGGCCCAGGGGCTCCCGGCGCACGACGCGCAGCCGGAACGGATCGTTGCACGGCGCGCCGGCCAGCCGCGATCCTGTGTGCCTGGCGGCGACGTCGTGCACGACGATCTTCTCGTGGCCGAGCTGTGCCCCGCACAGCACCGCCTGCAGCCGGGTCACGAGGGCCTCGTCGCTGCGCCAGTTGGTGGCCAGCGTCTTTTGGACGTCGGCCTTGGAGGCCGCGCTGAGATAGGTGACGATGTCGCCGCCGCGGAACGCGTAGATCGCCTGCTTCGGGTCGCCGATCAGGATCAGCGTCGACCGGTTCGTGAACGCGCGGTCGATCACCCGCCACTGCACCGGATCGGTGTCCTGGAACTCGTCGACCATCACGATCGGCCAGCGCCGGTGCATGCGCAGCTGCGCCGGTGAGCCGTCGGCTTCCAGCGCGTCGGCGAGCCGGCTGAGCAGGTCGTCGTAGCCGAGGATTCCTCGCTGTCGCTTGCGCTTGTCCAGTTCGTCCAGAACGTCTTTCGCGAAGCGGACGCCGACCGCGGCCCGGGAGTCGGGCTCGGGGTCCTTGGGCCGCAACTCGGTTGCGGGATGCTCGACGACCTGCTTGGCCAGGCGCAGCGCATCGGGATAGGTCAGCAGCGGGTTGTCGCGCTCGCGGCCGAAGTGGTGCAGATAGAGGTCGTCGACGATCTCGGTGACGAGCTCCTCGAGGCTCTCGACCAGCGTGACGCGGGAGTCGCTGTCGCCCGCCACGCCCAGCGACTTGAGCACCAACTGGCAGAACTGGTGCGTGGTGGCGATGGTCGCGGCGTCGAATGCGGCCAGCGCGTCGCGCAGATGGCGTTCGCGCATGGCGACCTGGTCCGGGGTCCCGTCGAGCAGGTGCTCGATGATCTCGTTGACCTCGACGCTGGACGGATCGATGAAAGCCTGTACGGCGTCGACGATCTGGCGCCTCACCCGGTCGCGCAGTTCCTGGCTGGCCGCTCGGCTGAAGGTGATCAGCAGCATCTGGTCGAGCGTGGCCACGCCCTCTGCGAGGTAACGGGTGACCAACCCGGCCAACGCGAACGTCTTTCCGGTGCCGGCGCTGGCCTCCAGCACGGTGGTGGAACGTTCGGCGGGCAGCTCGCCCAGCAGATCGAATGGTTCCATCAGACCTCCAGCGCCCGCAGCATCGGCAGCCACAGCCGCCCGGAGTACTCGTCGAGGCCCCGGTCCACGAGGTGCTTCAACCACGTGTTCTTGCCGAACGCCAATTGGTATGCGGGTTCGTCCTCCTCGCCGGGGTACATGCCGGACCGCCACTTGAAACCCGCGCGCTGTTCGGGATCACCATGTCCGTGTACGGCCTCGGCCCACGCGTAAGACGTCTTCACCGGCAGCGGCAGCGGTTCGCGGCGACCCTGGTCGTACATCGCGACCAGGTCGGCGAGCAACTCGCGCGCATGCTCGGTCGGCCGGCCCATGGACTCGATGCGCGGCGTGGTGCCGCGGCGGGCGCGGCCGATGCTGATCGCCTTCCACTCGCGGGCGGGTTCGTGAGCGAACAATGCCAGCAACGGGATCCACGGCTGCAACAGGTGCCGGCCGTCGAGCTTGGAATAGGTGACCGAGACCAGCCGCTCACCGTAGACCGGCGTGACGGTTCCGGTGACCCGGCGGCCGCCGCCGATCTCGACGTCGATGTCGATCGCGGTCGGGTCGGCGCCGCGGTACGGCCGTGCGGCGTCGGCGATGAGCGACGCCTGGTCGCAGATCTCGTTGGCGCGGCGCCAGCCGAGGTGGCCGGGCGGCAGGGTGCCGCGGCGCCACTCGGCCTGCCGTGCCTGGTCGGGATCCATGCCGCTCAACATGTCTCGCAGCATGCGATCACCGACCGTCCACTCCTCGAGGGCGTCGATGTCGACGGGCATCGCGTCCTCGACGCCGTCGACCTCCCACGGCAGCGTGTAGTCGAGCGCGCGGAAGAACCCCTTGACGGGATCGCGCAAGAACGCGACGAGGTCGGCGAGCACGACGTCGTCGGGTGGGGGAGCGGGCAGCGGGCCGGAGACGAACTTCGGTCGCTCCGCGCGTTCGGCGGCGCGGGTGAGCGCCGCGCGTTTGACCGTGGAGTCGAACGTGAACGGAACTTCGGGTATCAGCTTGCCGGGTATGACGTTGCGGGTGTCGAACGGCTGCAGCGGATGCTCGACGACGACGGTTTTGCGGACGGGTTGCTCGGTGGTGCGGTCGAGGGTGTCGAGCAGTTCGGCGAGCGGGACGGCGGGCGGCCGTTCCTGTCCGGAGTACTCGTTGGCGCCGGTGTAGGTGATCACCAGTGTCTCGGTCGCCGCGCCGATGGCGTCGAGTAGCAATTGGCGGTCCTCGGAACGGATGTCGCGTTCCCCGGTCTCCGGCTCGCGGGCCAGCGCATCGTCGCCGTCGACGATCCCCAGCCGGGGGAACACCCCGTCGTCGAGACCGACCAGGCAGACGACGCGGTGCGGCACCGACCGCATCGGAACCATGGTGCACACCGTCAGCGTGCCGGTGCGGAAGTTGGCCCGCGTCGGGCGCCCGGCGAGATGGCGGTCGAGCAGCGCGCGGACGTCCGACAGCCGCATCAGCGTGTCGGCGCGGGTGCCCGCGGTGGCCAGCACATCGGCGAACTCGCGCTCGAGTTGGGCCGTCTGCCAGACATCGTCGTCGCCCACGCGGGTCAACAGGCCGATGTGGCCGGTGAGCGCCTGCAGCCAGTCCGCGAGCGGTCGTGTGCCGGTGAGGGATTGGACCGCACCCCGCAGTCGGTCGACGTACTCGGCGAGCTGGCCGGCCAGATCGACGCGGTTGCTGCTCACATCGTCCAGCGGCAGCGTGGTGTCGATCCAGGCGTGCGAGTCGTCGGACATGGCCACCCCGGCCAGCACCCGGTCGATTCCGAAACGCCATGTGTTCTGGACGAAGTCGACGCCGTACGGTGTGCGGTGTTCGGTGTCGAAACCCCAGCGGATGTTGGCCTGTCGCACCCAGCGGGTGATGTCTTCGAGGTTGTCGTCGGTGAAGCCGAAGCGGGCGCGCACCGGTGCGGCCTGCGCGAGGTTGAGCACCTCGCTCGCGGTGGCCCGCCCTCCGGCCAACGTGAGCAGTTGCGAGGCCACGCCGAGCAGCGGATTGGTCTGCACGAGCGACCGGTCGGCGAGACGGACGCGCAATTGGTGCGCCGGGTGCACCCCCTTGATCATGTCGCCCAACCCGAACCCGGCCACGATCAGCGGTGCGTAGGTCTCGATGTCCGGGCACATGACGAGGATGTCGCGGGGTTCGAGCGTCTCGTCGTCGGCGAGGAGTCCGAGCAGCACCTCGCGCAGCACGTCGATCTGACGGGCGGGCCCGTGGCAGCTGTGCACCTGCACCGAACGGTCGGAGGCGGTGTGCGACCGGCCTTTCGGGCGGATCGTGTTGTCGGCGATGTCGGACTGCAACCGCCCCAGGAGGCTGTCCGGGCGTTCCTGACCGCCGAGGTATTCGTCGGTCTGCGGGTCGCCCGGCAGTGCGCGCTGCAGTTCGCGAAGGTCGCGGCCGAGGGTGGCGAGCAGGGGATGGCCCACCTTGCGGTGGCTGTCGTCGTTGCGACGGGGGATCGGACCGTGTGTCCCCTTGAGCCGCTGCCAGAGATCGTCGCTGGGGTGGGGCAGCCACAGGTGCAGGTCGTGGTGGGCGGACAGCGCGTCGAGCAGTTCGATCTCGGTGCCGGGCAGCCGGGTGTGGCCGAACAGCGACAGCCGCTCGGGCAGCTCGGTCGGCGATTCACGGAGCCGCGCAACGGTTTTGGCGTGTCGGATATGCGGGGTGTCGGCGTCGATGCGTTCGATGAGCGCCCGCCACAGCGGCGGCTGCCACGCGAGGTCGGGTGGGACGTCGCCGTCGGCCCCGGTCTCCCAGTCGATCAGCAGCTGCGGGCGTTGTCGGGCGTAGGAGGCGAAGAGCCCCGCGAGCCTGCGGGCGACGGCGTAGCGCCTGCCCTGCCGCAGTTCCTTCTCCTCGCCGGCTTCGAAGTGGCCGAGGTGGGTCGCCAGCGGCTTGCACCAGTCCTCGGCGCACGTGGCGTCGATGACCTCCATCAGCGGCCACACCATCGCGTCCGGCGACCACGGGTCGTCGACGGCGGCGGTGCCGCCAATTCGGCCTGAGCCGGTTCCGGTCAGCTCGGCTATCAGCGAGCGGGGATTGCGAAACGCGATTCCGGCACAAATGCCGTCGGCGCCGGATTCGCGCCCGAGGACATGGCTCAGCCGCTGGCTCAGCCAACGCTCGACACCCTTGGCCGGGACGATGACCAGCTCCTCGGCGAACGGATCGGACAGCGGATCGGAGAGCAGGGCACCGAGCCCGTCGGCGAGGAGATCGGTGCGTTCTGCCCGATGGATGTGGAGCGCCATTGCCGCTAACGATAGGAGGTGGGTCCGACTCGGACGGGGGTTTACCGTGGCGGTGGACGTTTGCAAGCGACCTAGCCAGGGAAAGCCAAGTTTCGATGAATCGTTCGATGGCCGCGATGATGACCATGGCAGCCAGCGCAGCCGCCGCCTGTATTCCGTTGATCGCGACACCGGTCGCGGGTGCACAGCCCTCGTGCGGCCCGGACCAGACCGACGCGTTGCGCCTGGCGTTCGCGCAGCTGCCGTTCGAACCGCTCACCGGCGCCAAATGGGACACCACCCCCGTGGACAGCAACTACGACCCGTGCGCCGAGCTGTCGACCATCCTGGTGACCATCGAAGGCGGCACCGGGAGCTCACCCGTGCAGGCGCTGCTGTTCCATCGCGGCGAGTACGTGGGCACCGGGACGTCCAAGGCGTACGGTTTCACGTCGCTGGACTCCGCGGCCAGCAGCGACGACATGGTCGTCCTCAACTACAAGGTGCCCGGTGAGTGCAGCGCCTGCGCGCCCGCCGCGATTCACAGCGCGCGGTACCGCTGGGAGGGCGACCGCGCCGTGATGCTCGATCCGCCGCCACCGTCGGCCTGAGGAAGGAGCATGAGGTGAGCGCAACGACATCGCCGCGCCTGGGCCCGAAATTCCATGAGGCGCTGGGGTTCGCCGCCGAACTGCACCGCACCCAGACCCGCAAGGCCAGCGAGGTGCCCTACATCGGACATCTGCTGTCGGTCGCGGGGTTGGTCATCGAGGCCGACGGCACCGAGATCGAGGCGATCGCCGCGCTGCTGCACGACGCCGCCGAGGACCAGGGCGGTGAGGTGACCCTCGCGACGATCCAGGAGCGCTTCGGACCCGAGGTCGCCGCCATCGTCGAGGAGTGCAGCGACACGGTCGTGACGCCCAAACCGCCGTGGCGCGAGCGCAAACAGAGCTACATCGAGCACCTGAACACGGCCTCCGACAGCACGATTCGCGTGTCGATGGCCGACAAGCTGGACAACGCCAGGGCGATCCTGCGCGACCTGCGCCGCTTCGGGCCGAAAGTGTGGCAACGCTTCAACACCGATGACCCGCACGAGCATCTGTGGTACTACCGGTCGCTGCTCGAGGTGTACCGGCGCCGCAGTGACAGCTGGCTGGTCGACGATCTGTCCCGTGTCATCGAGACGTTGGCCGAGGAGATCGGTCCACCGATCGCCGCTACCGTCTGAGGTATGAGCGCACGCGACACGGTGTGGATCTCGGCCGCGGAGGTGGCGCGGCGTCTCGATGCCGGTGAACCCTTGACACTGCTCGACGTGCGGTGGCAACTCGCCGAACCCGACGGTCGCGCCGCCCACGAACGGGGACACCTGCCGGGGGCGGTGTACGTGTCGCTGGAGGACGAGCTGAGCGATCACAGCGTCGAGGGCCGCGGGCGGCACCCGTTGCCGTCCGGGTCGGCGCTTCAGGCCTCGGCGCGCCGCTGGGGCGTGCGCACGGGGGTGCCGGTCGTGGTCTACGACGACTGGAACCGTGCCGGCTCCGCGCGAGCCTGGTGGGTGCTGGCCGCCGCCGGTATCGACGACGTCCGCATCCTCGACGGCGGGCTCGCGGCGTGGACGGCCGCCGGCGGGGAGCTGGCGTCGGGACCCGTCGAACCCGAACCCGGCGACGTGACCGTCGCCCACGACGACCTGTACGCCGGGGCACGCCGGACCGTCACCGCCGACACGCTGCTCGACCCGAGACGGCTGGTGATCGATGCGCGGGCGCCCGAACGGTACCGCGGCGAGGTCGAACCCGTCGACCCGGTCGCCGGACACATTCCCGGTGCGGTCAACCTCCCGAGCACCAGCCTGCTTGCCGGCGACGGCACCCTGCTCCCCGACGCCGTCCTCGCCCGCGCGTTCGGGGATGCCGACGACGTCGCGGTGTACTGCGGCTCGGGGGTCACGGCCGCGGTGACGGTCGCGGCCCTGGCCGCGGCGGGGGTGGACGCCGCACTGTTCCCCGGTTCCTGGTCGGAATGGAGTTCGGAGCCGTCACGTCCGGTGGCGCGCGGGTCCGACTGACGCTGCAACGTGAAGAAGCCCTCCCGGTTACCCCGTCCGGGAGGGCCTCTGTGGAGTGGTGCTCGGGCTCAGCGGCGGTAGTCCGGCTGGACCCGCTGCAGGTGGTTGATGCCGTGGTTGTGGCGGGCACCGGTGGCCGGGTGGGCCTTGACGCTCGGCGTGGCGACGAGGCCCGGCCGGGGCGTGGTGTCCTGCGAGTAGGTGCCGGCGTTGGCCGCACCGGCGAAGCCGAGGGCTCCGGCCAGGATTCCGGCGGCGACGATCGGCAGGGCGAAGAACTGGGCGATGCGGCGGGTGGTGGTGGCGTTCATGTCGATCTCCTCGTTGAGTTCGGGTTTCGTTTTCTCGGCCGGTGTTTCCGGCGATGACTCAAGAGTGCTGCACCGCCGCGCCGATGTATGTCGACCGACCGGAGGGTGAACCGGTTGAATCGCGTGTCCACCGATCGGGGGATACGCCCTAAGCTGCAGGAGGAGCGCTTGATCGAAGTACTGCGCACCCCCGACGGCGGCCGACCCGTCGTCCTGCTGCAGTGCGAACCGACGTGAAGTTACCTGTACCGCAACATGATTCCGTCACTGGACGGCAGTGGCTGTCGGCAGCGAATCCTGGACTGGCGCACCTAGCCTCGGGCGACGGTGTTGCGCGAGGACACGTTCACCTCGGGGTCTCCGGTGTGGTAGATCACCTGGTTGTCGAATCCGGATGCGCCGATCTGGTCGGCGCTGTCGATGGTGACCTGATTCTCGACGCCCGACACGGTCACGCTCAGGCAGTGGCCGAGCAGGGTCACCCGGTTGTTGACGCCGCTGACCGTGATGTTGGCACCGTTGCACTCGACGGTCTCGTCCTCCTGGACACCGGACACGCTGTACTGCCCGCCCGCCGGTGCGACGGCGACCTTGGGCTCGTCGCTCGGCAACCGTGTGGGCAGCACGACGGTCGGCGCGCCGCGTGACGGCCCGATCGTCACGCTGCCCGCGCGCGGGTCGTCGTCCCCGGTCGCGATGGAAATGCCGGGCCGGCCCGTGATCCCCTCCGTCGTCGACGACACGGTCCACACGAGCAATCCGATGCCGGCGACGATGATCACCACGACCACCCCCACCAAGCCGAAGATCAACCCGAACGGCGCACCGCTCCTCGTCGGGCCGGGCGGGAAGGAGACGCCGAACGGCGGCGCGCTGTAGGGCGACTGCGAGGGATAGGGCTGGTTCGGCGGGCCGTACACCGGCGGAGGCAGCGCCGAAGTCTGGTAGTCATTGCCGGGCGGCTGCGATGTACCCAACTCGACGGCGCCGCGCCCGGCCAGCGGTTGCTCCAGCTGCCGAATCCGCGCCTCCGGGTCGTCCTCGGGGTTCATGCGCAGATGGTGCCACATCGTCGTTTGCCCCGCCCGGATACCGGCAACCCGGCTCCCATGATCGGAAAGCTGCGATCAACCGTCGTCGACTGCAAGGATCCGATGCGACTCGCCACCTTCTACGCGGGCGTCCTCGGCGGCCAGATCGAGAAGGACGACGACACCTGGGTGACGCTCCACGATCCGCAGGGCCGACGGCTGGCGTTCCAGTACTCCCCGGAGCACGAGCCACCGCGCTTCCCCGACCCCCGCGGTTCGCAACAGTTCCACCTCGACATCCAGGTCGACGACCCCGACGCGGCCGAACACGAGGTGCTCGACCTCGGAGCCACGCGGGTGACCGACGCCGAGGAAGACTCGACGTTTCGCGTGTTCCGCGACCCGGCGGGCCACACGTTCTGCCTCGTCTGGGACGTCACCGACTAGCACCGACGGCGATTTGCTGACGCACGGTTACCGAGGTGCCGAAGTTGGTACTCAGGACCCGTGGTGGCTCCAGGGTTCCTCGCCGTCGGCAGCGGTCCGGCCGGGGTGAGTGCTGCCGAGACGTTCCGAAGCAAGCACCCCGGGATCCCGGTGCGCATTCTGACCACCGATCCGGCGCTGCCATATGCGAAGCCGCCGCTGAGCAAGGACTTCCTGTGTGGCCGCGACACCAACCTCGCGCTGCACAGCGAACGCTGGTTCGAGCGCAACGCCGTCGACCTGATCCGCGGCATCACGGTGGACTCCATCGACGTCGATCGCCAGGAGGTCGTGACGGCCGGCGGTCAGCGCTACCCCTATTGGCATCTCGTGCTGGCGCCCGGGTCCGTTCCGGTGCGACCGTCGATCCCCGGCATCGAGTCCGCGTTGACGCTGCGGTCGTTCGCCGACGCGGTCGCGCTCAAGATGGCCGCCCGCTACTCCGACTGCGCCGTCGTCATCGGCGCGGGGCTGATCGGCTGCGAGGCGGCGTCCTGCCTCGCCGTACGGGGGGTGGCCACGATGGTCGTGGCCGCCGAACACGTGCCTCTGCAACGCCGGTTCGGGCTCGAGGCCGGTGAACGCGTCGCGAAGCTGTTGTCGGACAATGGTGTTCGATTCGCCGGCGAAACGACTGTGGCCGCGATCGAGGACACCCGCGTGGTGTTGGACAGCGGTGAGGCCGTCGACGCCGACCTCGTGGTGTGCGCGACGGGTGTGCGTCCCGACATCCGCCTCGCCGAAGCGGCCGGGCTGCAGACCCGCGACGGCCGCATCGTCGTCGACGAGCACATGCACACGTCGGCGCGCAACGTCTACGCCGCGGGCGATGTGGCGCTGGCGCACAACGTCACCGCCGGCCGGGCGATCCCGGCCGAACACTGGCGCGACGCCGCCCATCAAGGAAGTGTCGCCGGACTGACCGCCGCCGGATTCCCCGCGGCATGGGACACCGTGCCCGGGTTCTCCTGCACCATCGGCACTTCCGTGCTCAAGTACCGCGGATGGGGTGTCGGCCACGACTACGCGCGGTTCGTCGACCACCACACCGGGTTCACGGTTTGGTACGAATCCGGCGGCGACGTCGTCGGGGTGCTGACCCTCAACGCCGACGACGACCACCGCCGCGCCGGTGAGCTGCTCGCCGGATCAGCCTGACGCGAGCCCGTTCTCGAGCGCGTACATGCTCGCCCCGATCCGATTCGAGACGCCGATCTTGGCGTACACGTGCTCGACGTGGTTGCGCACCGTCTTCTCGCTGAGCACCAACGTGGCCGCGATGTCCTTGTTGCTCGCGCCCTGCGCGACCAGGCGCAGCACCTCGACCTCGCGGGCGGTCAGCCCGTCCGGCCGCGACTGGCGTCTACCCGACGCGTGCCCCGACACCTGCAACACGGCATCGGCCGCGGCGGGGTCCAACTGTCCCTTGACGACCCGTTCCCGCACTCGCCTCGCCGCGCCCGCGGGACCCAGCGCCTCCCGGTACGGCCGGGGTTCCAGCGCGCTCTGATAGCTCACCGCGCATGCCAGTAGCCGATCCGGCATCGCCAGCTGCCGCGCGGCCAAACCGCGCGGATAGCCTGAGCCGTCGAGGCATTCGTGGTGGTTGGCCGCGACCGTGGCGATCTCCTTGAGCGCGGGTACTTGCGAGAGGATCCGCTCGGTCAGGTAGGGGTGCAGCCGCATGCGTTCGTACTCCGCCATGGTCAGCGCGCCGGGCTTCGACCAGACCTGATTCGACACACCGATCCGTCCGAGGTCGTGGACGTAACCGGCGCGCCGCGTCGTCGCGATCGCATCCTCGTCGAGCCCGAGCAGCTCGCCGGCGGATGCGGCCAGGCCGGCTACCGCGCTTGAGTGTCCCAGTGTGAACGGGCATTTGAGGTCGACGAACTCGCCGAGCGCCATCAGCAGCGTGTCCAGGGCGGCGCCGTCGAGGCGTGTTCCGCGGTCGGGTGCGTACCGCAGCGCCGTCGCCCACACGTCTCCGGCGGACGGGACCGCGAGGATTTCGGCGGGATCGGCGACGAACGCGTCGACGACGGCGGGGTCGAACTGCCCGCCGCGCCTACTTCGGGCCATCGCGACCGCACCGTCGATGCCGTACTCGCGCTGGTGCACCTCGACCATGTCGGCGACCTGGGCCACCCGCATCTCGACGGGTATCCCGTCGCCGGAGACACCGTTGGGCAGTCCGCCGCCGTCGAACCGCTCGAAGGTGTAGCCCAGCGCATGCTGCACGTCGGCGCCCAGCCCGATGCGCTCGGCCAGCAGGCCCGCCGACGTGCAGTGCGAGTGGATCAGCTGCGAGATGTGCCCGCGCGCATTGGCGTACAGCGTCGCCGCCGTCTTCAACCGTGTCAGCAGCGACTCACCGCGACCCAGGTTCGTCAGCAGGAAGCGGTGATACGGTAACCCCGACCAGTCGACGAGGTACGAGCTTCGCCGCACCGCGATGTCGTCGCCGAACCAGCGGGCATACTCATGCGAATCGGCATGACAGCCGATCCACATGATCAGCGTCGCGTAGTAGACGCAATCGCGCTGCTGGGCAGCCAGATTCAGGCGCTCGGCCAGCCGCGTCGCGATGAGCGCGGACCGCAGCATGTGCTCGGCGGGCTGACCCAGCCCGAGGTCGACGGCGACGGACAACGCCGCGAGCACTTCCGCCCGGGTCGGAAGCGCCTGCGGGGTGCTGGGACCGGCCACAGCACGATTCTGCACCGTCGGCACCGCCGGATCAGCCCATCAGGTCAAGACGGTCCGCATCGCGGTGCCGCGTGACGTCGAACGCCTCGAACCGGCCCTGGGCCACGACACAGATGCCGCGCTGGGGCAGCTGGAAGTCGGCCAGGTTGCCCTGCACTGGATGCGGGCCGACGGGACCGAGGTCGACGCCCTGCACGACAGCCGACGAGTCGGCGACCGCCCACACCCGACGGGGTGCGATGCGGAACTCCTGACCGTTGGGCAGGTTGCCGGTCAGCCGGACCTTCCCGATGCCCAGCAGCGGTCCGACGACGCGGCTCATCGCCCGCAGCATCCGACGGTTGCGCGCGGCGGCGGCGGGGATGCGCGACCCGACCGCGCTCATCAGCCGGCTCGCCGCGGTGGATTCGATGTCGATGCGCCAATCCAGCACGCCGGCAATGGAAATCGCGAGCGACCACGGTGTGAGCCACTCGGCGTCGATGGCGCAGACGACTGGGTCGACCGGTGTGACCGAGCTGAAGTATCGCGAGCAGCTCTGCGGGCCGGGTGTGGTGGCGTAGAAGGTCCACACGCCACCCGGCGTGCGATGCCACACCGATTTGTAGGCGGGGGAGAACGACGTCTCGGGAAAGTCGCGGTAGGCGAGGTAGTGGCCGTTGGCGAAGGGCAGTCCCATCACGCCGAAACCGACGACCCGCTCCTCGTCTCCGTCGGGCAGGGGCATTGTCTTGGTGGCGGCCGCGAAGGCCGCAGGTGTATTCGTCATGGTCGTCATCGTCGGCCGCCAGACCGGCCGCCCACATGGGGCAAACGCCCCAAACCTGGGCGATTTGTGCGTAGAAACGATCGCTGAGCGAACGAAATCACTCACAAATCGCCACGTGCGGGGCGGGGCGCAATCCCGTCAGCAGGGACCGCACACCCAGCCTCCACCGGTGCTCGATCGACGGCGCCGACGACCCGAGCCACCGCCCGAGTTCCTGGACCGCCAGACCCTGCGCGAGCGCCAGCAGTACGTGCGCGATGTCGGCGACGTCGCCGGCCAGTAGGCCCGCGTCGACGCAGCGCTGGATCCGGCCGGTGAACGCCTCGCGCACCGAGGCGCCGGCCGCCGCTTCGTCGGGTCCGGGCTCGAGTTCGGCGAGCGGCCGCGCGAACATCAGCTGGGCCAGCCGCGGATACGACCGGCAGAACGACCGGAACGCCGGCACCAGCCGTTCCAGGTCCGCGAGTGGATCGTCGGTCAACGGCACCGTCTCCAACTCGGCACCCAGCAGCCGGAACCCCTCGAACGCCATCGCCCGCAGCAGACCGGCCTTGTCGGAGAACAACTCGTACACCGCGGGCACCGACGTGCCCGCCCGTTCGGCGACCCGCCGGGTGGTGAACCCCGAGATTCCCTCCTCGGACAGGGTCGCGATCGCCACGTCCAGCAGGTGGTCCTTCAGCTCGGGCGTGCGCTGCTTCGCCCTCGGCACCGGACTGGCCTAGCCGAGGCTGAATTCGGTTGCCAGCCCGTCGATTCCGGCTCGGATCGCCTGGAGCGCGGACTCTCGGGCCTTCAGCTTGGTCCCGACATGCGCGCCGGTGTGCACCGTGTTCGCCAGCTCGGTGGCGACCTCCTGCGCTCGCGGCAGCACCCGATCGGCCTCGACGATCTCGTCGAGCCATCCGCCGTTGACGGCCTCGTCGCCGACGAACGTCGACGCCAGCGCCGCACCCCGTTGGTAGGCCGCGGGCGTCAGGCGGAACCGCATGATCTCGAGCGCGGCGATCGGGATCGTCATGCCGATCGCCACCTCGATGGCCTGGCACCGCGTCTTGGGCTGACCGACGCGGTGGTCGCCGGAGAGCAGCAGGAAGGAGCCCATCGCGATCGCCGGGCCCGTCGCGGCCATGACCACCGGCACCGGGAACGTCAGACACCGCACCGCGAGCTCGAACCCGCCGGCGAGCATCCCGTGCGCGGCCTGTGCGTCGCCGGACTGGAACACCGTCAGGTCGAAACCGCCGCTGAACACGCGCCCGTTGCCCGCGAGCACCACCGTCTTGGCCGCGTCCTTCTCCGCGCGGTCGAGCGCCTCGTTGACCGCGGTCTGCATGGCCGGGCCGAGGACATTGACCTTGCCGTCGTCCAGCGTGATCGTGGCGACGGAATCGGTCAGTTCGTATCCGACGAGGTTGGTCATCGCTTCTCCTTTGAGGGCAGCTAATCGTAACGATGTTACGAAACATCGATGGGGATGCCAAGGGACTGGGGTAGTCGGTTACGCGCGACGCTGGCGGATCTTCTTCGTAGCGTCTCAGGCAGCCCGGCAGCGAGGGGATGCCGGGCTCACCGACGGCCTACGCGATGCGGTGCCGCGCCGTATTGATCTTGAGGATCTGGGTGTGCGCTTCCTCGAACTCAGCGTCGATGTCGATCGGGCGGCCGGGGACCGCGCCGTTACGCGGTTTACGTTGCGGGCCTTCGGTTTCCGTGCGGTACCGGTCGCGCATTTCGTCGACCGACGCGCGCACCCGGTTGATCTCCTCGCGCAGCACCTCTTCGCGGCTCTCGTTCGCCGCGTAGTGGTAGTAGGTCAGCAGGTGGCGCAGCAGCTCGAGCTTCTGTTTCTCCTGGCGGGCGAGGTCGTGCGTGGTCAACAGCTCGAGCCGCTCGACCGGGTGCAGCGTCGACCAGTCCAGCACCGCCGTCGAGCGGTACCGGTGGCGGGAGCCCTTCTTTTTGGCCTGGCCCTGCCGGTCGTAGTAGGTGACCGCACCGTCGAAGCGGGAGGCGATGGCCTCGCCGAGCTCGCGGCGGTCCAGTGCGGAATCCCAGACGATGCGCCATTCCTGGCCCGGCGCCAGGTAGGGGATCTCGGCGGGCAGGTTCAGCGGGGCGATGTCGACGTAGCGGTCGTCGTAGACGTTCTCGTATTTGGCCACCGTCGGCGGGTGGGCGAAGTCGAAGCGAATGGTGTAGGCCGGTGTGCGCCCGAAGTTCTTCACCACGAGCTCGATGAGGTGCCAGTCGTTGGCCGCCGGTTCCATGAACATCGCCACGTTCGGCTGCATCAGCTCCTCGCTCTGCCGCCTCACCCGCTGATACTGCCGCCACGCGTAGACCAGCGCGGCGATCCCCACCACGACGGCGAGCCAGGCGGCCAGCGCGGTCCACATGCCGGCCGACAGACCGAGAACCCCATCCGCATCCACGCACCGCTGTATATCACGCAGCAGCGGATCCCACAGCCTTTGCTAATTGGCGTCGGCGTCGATAGGGGGCTGCGCCACAATGACCGTGACCGGCGCAATTCGTCAGGATTGGCCGGCCGGGCTCAGCTCGGTGATATTGCTGACCAGCTCGTTGAACGACTCCTCCAGAGGTGCGGCGGCAACGTCTGTCGCGCCGGCGACGTGGACCAGGCGCTCACCGCGCGCCGCCCAGTCGAGGTCGGCCCATGTCACGCGGGCCGGTAGCCGCTTCCAGTACTGCGGATGATCGCGGAGGTACAACTCGACGCTGGCGTGCACGGCCGCGTCCTCGGGCAGCCTGCGGATCGAGATGGTGTGGGCCGTCTCGGCGAGCGCGTCATGCTGCCCGGGCGTGGGCAGCGTGTTCAGACGCTCGTCCGAAACCGTCAGCCCGGCACCGATCGCGCCGTCGAGGACCCAGTCGAACGCGACGTCGGCCAACGGCTTACAGGCGCCCGGGCCGCCGGCGACGTCACAGTGGGCACCGCGGAACCACACCTCCTCGATGCGTTCCGACGCCAGGGATCGTTCCCCAGGGCGGCCGTCGATCGCGACGGCGTGCCTGCCGGACTCCACGTTGGACATCGGAGCCGGTACCGCGCGACGTGCGAAGCCCGGTACGCGTATCGCATCCCAGAGCCCCAAGAACCGGACAGGAACCGGGATCTCACGCTGCTGGTCCAGCTGCGAGGCGAGTTGCGTGACCCGGGACCAGTCCTGCTCGGTGCGACCGGTCCGTGGCAGGGCGTAGGCGTTCAGCACGAAGTCGGCCAGCTCGGGAAGAACGCCCACGGTGGCCAGCAGCCGGGTCAGCGCCTGAGCACAGAAGCCACCGCGACCGACGCCGAACAGATAGATCGGGTCACCGGGCTCCCACCGATCGAGCAGGAACCGGTACGCCTCCGCGATGGCGGCGCGCGCGTCGTCGACCGCGGCCCGGTACGGGCGCAGGGCCTTGCCCGTGTTTGCTGCGGTTCCGGAGTGATACCACGTGACCTGACCGGGCGTGTCGTCGCTCAGGTGGGAGATTCGATACGCGCTCGTCGCGATTTCGGGTTCGGAAATGCCACGATTGCGGTCGAAACACAGCACTAGCTTCTTCATAGTGGCCCCCCGGGCCCGAATTATTGACGCTAGGGTCTACAAGTTTGCCCCCATGCGACCCCGATGTCCAGAAAAATCGGAATCCCGGTCCTTTATGCCGCAGGCATCTGCGAAAACGTCGGGGGCCAGGCCGTCGGCGGAGTTCATGTCACAGTTGCCGAACGGCGGGGCGCCCTCCGGTAAGCCGCCGCCGTATCCGGAGCCGGCGGTGTACTGATGGGCGACCTTGCCCGGGTACGGCGGGTTGCGCCCGTAGGCGGCGACCACGAGGCGCAGTCCCGGCGGTTTGTGCGGCCACAGATTGTTCAGGTCGGCGACGTTGCCGTAGCCGATCACCCTCGACGCGCTACCGACGAAGTTTCCGACCTCGCGGTGGGTGGCGTTGATCTCCGCCGAACGGTCGCCGCGGATCTGTCCACCCCAGGATTCGACGTCGAGCATCACCGCCATCCTCGGGTGCGGGGTGCCGACCTGGCCGCGAAACGTGTCCACGGTCTGGCGCCAGTTCGGACGCCACACGAAGTACACGATGAAGAACGTCAGGCGACCGCTGTCGGCGCTGCGGCGACACCAGTCATAGTTGTTGCGCCACCGATGATCTCGATACGTCCCGTCGTTGGAGCGGATGCACAACACGGGGTACGGATAACTGTCGTCGGCGCCGACCTGCCACTCCGAAACGTCGGCATAGAGCGTGTCCGCCACGTTGGTCGGGCCCGGTCAGCCACCCATCAACATGCGCCACTGGTCGAGGTTGCTCGCCCGGTAGACGTAGTTGGTCTGCCGGACCTCCGACAGGGAGGCGCTGGGCTCCATGGAGTACCAGTGGCCGGGGAACACCGTCGGGTCGCCGGAGAGCTTCGCGAGCGCCTGCAGGCTGCGGAACATGTCGTCGACGTTTCCGCCGGGAAAGTCGGTTCGCCCGCACCCTTCCAGGAACAGGGTGTCGCCGGCGACGAGTCGCCCGTCGAGCAGGAAGCACTGGCTGCCCGGGGTGTGGCCCGGTGTGTGCAGCAGCTCGATGTCGATGTCGCCGACCTTGACGACGTCGCCGTGCTGATGCTCGGTGAGCTCACTGCGCGCGATGCCCGTGACCTTCGAAACCCAGTCCGCCTCAAGCTTGTTGACGTGAACCGGCACGCTCGTGCGCTCGAGCAGTTCGGCGAGCCCCTTGAGTTCGAAGCCCATCATCGACCCGCCGACGTGGTCGGGGTGGTGGTGGGTGACCAACACGCCGGACAGCCGCATGCCGTCGGCCTCCAACGTGTTGACGAGATCGCCTGCGGCGTAAGCGGGGTCGACGACCACCGTGTCGCCGGTCTCGCGGTCGCCGATCAGGTAGGCGAAGTTGCGCATCTGCTGGGCGATCATGTCGCCGGCCGCGAAGTCGCGACCCGACAACAACTGACGGAAGTAAAGCCGATCCGAAGCCATGGCCCTCAGCGTATCGGCGGCTCAATCCTGGCTGCGCAGCCGCACCATGCGGATGGTGCTGCTCTCGTCGAGCTCGACGAGGTCAGTGCGCGAGCGCAGGAAGTCGCTGAACGAGCGAAATCCCAGCGACTTCTCCGAGAACGACGGGTCCATCCGCTTCATCTGCGCCTTGACAGCCGAATTGTGCAGCCAGTCGGAGTCGTCCTTGCCGTGCGCGATGCGCAGCGCCCGCTCGAGCAGCGCGGTCGCGGCGGCCTGCGGGTCGGGCATTTCGGCTTCCTGCTCGGCGTCGGCCTTGGTGCGGCGCCGCTTGGGCTCGTCCGACTTGATCGCGGGAACCCCGGGCAGCGAGTCGTAGGAGACGTACTCGTCGCACGCGGCGGTGAGCGAGCGGCTGATCGATCCGGTGATACCGATCCCGACGACGTAGCGGCCGAGCCGTTTGCACCGCTGGGCCAGCGGGATGTAGTCGGAATCGCCGGCGACGATCACGACGTGGGTCAGGTCGGGCAGCCGGAACATGTCCTCGACGGTGTCGACCGCGAGCCGGATGTCGGCGCCGTTTTTGCTGTAGGCGGCCGCCGGGAAGAGCTGCACGAGGTCGACGGCGCGGCCGACCAACTGGTCGCGGTAGTCGGCGTTGACGTCGGTGGACCAGTCGGCATAGGCCTTGGTGAGCACCAGCGTGCCGAAGGACGAGGCGTAGTCGATGATCGCGCCGACGTCCACGGTCGCCTGGGTCAGCCGGCCGGGGTGCTTGTGGAAACCCGCGGCCTTGTCGCGCTGGAACGAGTTGCGCCCGTGGATCTGGTCGTAGCGCGAGATCACGATGTTGTCGAAGTCGAGATACACCGCCACACGGGTCGCGCCGGGTTCGGTCACTGTTCCGTCCTATCACTGGGCGACTAGAGTCTTGCGTAGCGGTTGCGGTGATCAGCGGTTTGGCGCGGCAATCGGCGAGACTGTACCCTCTTTAAGGCTCGCGCCGCGGTGCGCGACCTCGAAGCAGGCAGGCCCCCTTAGCTCAGTCGGCAGAGCGTTTCCATGGTAAGGAAAAGGTCAACGGTTCGATTCCGTTAGGGGGCTCGGTGAGCGGGCGGACATCCGCCCGGATCCCGGGGCGGTGTAGCTCAGCTGGTTAGAGCGCACGACTCATAATCGTGAGGTCGGGGGATCGAGCCCCCCCACCGCTACAGGCAACATCGAACGCGTAAACGAAGGACGAAGACCGTGGCCTCCAGTACCGACGTACGGCCGAAGATCACTTTGGCTTGCGAGGTGTGCAAGCACCGCAACTACATCACCAAGAAGAACCGCCGCAACGACCCGGACCGGCTCGAGATCAAGAAGTTCTGCCCGAACTGCGGCAAGCATCAGCCGCACAAGGAATCGCGCTAAGACGAGTCACCCCGTGGGCGTCGCCCGGGTTGACTAGGTAGGTTCACTAACTGTGTCGTTGTCCGAGCGGATCGTCGGGATGCGTTACCGCTACCCCGACCACTACGTCGTTGGCCGCGAAAAGATTCGCGAGTACGCGGTCGCGGTGAAGAACGACGATCGCGTGTTCTTCGATGAGGTTGTCGCGGCAGAACTCGGCCACAAGGCGCTGCCCGCACCGCTGACGTTCATGAGCGTCCTCGGGTACATGGCGCAGATTTCGTTCTTCGAGCACGCAGGCGTCGGGATCAAAGACGCGAAGATCGTGCAGGTCGACCAGGTGGTCAAGTACGCCAAGCCGATCTTCGCGGGCGACAAGCTCTACTGCGACGTGCACGTCGACTCCGTGCGGCAGGCCCACGGAACCGACATCGTCGTGCTCAAGAACATCGTCACCAACGAAGCCGGTGACGTCGTACAGGAGACCTTCACGACCCTGGCGGGTCGGTCGGGTGACGGAGAAGAGGGTTTTTCAGATGCCACTGCGTGAGTTCGCCTCGGTGAAGAAGGGCGACGAGCTCCCTGAGAAGGTGATCCCGCTGACGCGGCAGGACCTCGTCAACTACGCCGGGGTGTCCGGTGACCTCAACCCGATTCACTGGGACGACGACATCGCGAAGCAAGTCGGCCTTGACACCGCCATCGCGCACGGCATGTTGACCATGGGCCTGGGTGGCGGATACGTCACCGAGTGGGTCGGCGATCCGGCGGCCGTGACCGAGTACAACGTGCGGTTCACCGCGGTCGTGCCGGTGCCCAACGACGGCATCGGCGCCGAGATCGTCTTCAACGGGCGCGTGAAATCCGTTGAGCCCGAGACGAAGTCTGTGACGATCGCGCTGTCGGCCACCACCGGTGGCAAGAAGATCTTCGGCCGCGCTGTGGCCGTCGCGAAGCTGGCGTGATCCATGGCCCTCAAGATCGATATCAAGGGAATGGTTTGGGAGTACCCAGAGCCCTACGTCGTGGGGACGGAGCAGATCCGCCAGTACGCCAATGCCGTCAAGGCCTATGATCCGCAGAGCCACAGCCTGGAGGCCGCCAAGGCGTCCGGTCATGAGGGGCTCATCGCGCCGCCGACGTTCATGTCGATCTTCGCGGTGATGATCCAGCGGCATTTCTTCCAGCACAACGACGTGGGCTTCGAAACCATGCAGATCGTGCAGGTCGACCAGAAGTTCAAATTCCATCGGCCGATCAAGGTCGGTGACGAACTGACTGGCACGATGGAAATCCTGACCGTCGACGAACGGTTCGGCGCCGACATCGTCACCACCCGCAACAAGCTGGTCGACCAGCACGGCGAGCTGGTGATGGAGTCGTTCACCACCCTGATGGGGCACGAGGGCGACAACTCGATCTCCGCCGGCTGGGACCCGGAGACCGGACAGGTCGTGCGCAAGCCCGTCGTCCATGATCCCAACGAGGAATCCGACGGCGACGGCGTGAACGGCGAGGCCACCGGTTAGCGGTGGATTAGTAAGTCGGGCGGGTGGCGCGCTACACTCGGACCTCGGGGTTTTCCCAGTCCAGCGCGCTGTCCATCGGTTCGAAGATAAGCCGATCGGGGAGCGCGCAAATTGTGTGAGCCCCGAACGGGTGGCCTGTCGCAATGCCACCCTGAAGGGGCGTAGCTCAACTGGCAGAGCAGCGGTCTCCAAAACCGCAGGTTGCAGGTTCAAGTCCTGTCGCCCCTGCTCAAACTGAATACTCGACAAGTGTGGACACTGGAAGGTGACCCACAAACCAGATGACCAGACAAGGGAGCATGCGGTGAGCGACGAGCGCGACGGTGCGGGCTCCGACACCGACAACGGCCGCGGCGCTGTCGTGACCCGACCCG
>NZ_CVTB01000266.1 GCF_001050015.1 Mycolicibacterium malmesburyense | reverse complement strand
CACCCCCGCCGATCTGTTCTGTGTCCTCCCCGGTAAGGGCTCGGTGGTCGGCGAGCGGTTCGTCTCGCACCCCGATGTGCGCAAGGTCGTGTTCACCGGCTCCACCGAGGTCGGCACCCGCGTCATGGCCAACGCGGCCAAACAGGTCAAGCGGGTCACCCTCGAACTCGGCGGCAAGAGCGCCAACATCGTCTTCGACGACTGCGATCTCGAGCAGGCGGCGGCGAACGCCCCGTACGGGGTGTTCGACAACGCGGGGCAGGACTGCTGTGCTCGCAGCCGAATCTTGGTGCAGTGCAACGTATACGACCGTTTCATGGAGTTGCTCGAACCCGCAGTCAAGGGCGTCGTCGTGGGCGACCCTCGCGCGAAGGACACCGAGATGGGCCCGCTGGTGTCCAGGGCGCACTGGAATTCCGTGGCCTCGTTCGTGCCCGACGATGCGCCCGTCGCGTTCCGCGGTTCGGCCCCCTCGGGCCCCGGGTACTGGTTCCCGCCGACGGTGCTGACGCCGCAACGCACCGACCGCGCGGTGCGCGAGGAGATTTTCGGGCCGGTGGTCACCGTGCTGCCGTTCGACGACGAAGCCGACGCGATCGCGCTCGCCAACGACACCCCGTACGGGTTGTCCGGGTCGATCTGGACCGACAACCTGTCGCGGGCGGTGCGGGTCTCGCGGGCGGTGGAAGCGGGCAACCTGTCGGTCAATTCGCATTCCTCGGTGCGCTACAACACGCCGTTCGGCGGCTTCAAACAGTCCGGTCTCGGCCGCGAACTCGGCCCGGACGCGCCGTTGTCGTTCACCGAAACCAAGAACGTCTTCATCGCAGTGCAGGAGGCCTGATGGATCTCACCCAACGCCTGGCGGGCAAGGTCGCCGTCATCACCGGAGGCGCCAGCGGTATCGGCCTGGCCAGCGCCAAGCGCATGAAGGCCGAGGGCGCGACCATCGTCATCGGCGACATCGATCCGGCGGCCGGAAAGACCGTCGCCGACGACCTGAACGGCACCTTCGTCCAGGTCGACGTCTCCGATCAGGTGGCGGTGGACACGTTGTTCGACACCGCCGCCGAGACGTACGGGTCGGTCGACGTCGCGTTCAACAACGCGGGCATCAGCCCACCGGAGGACGATCTGATCGAGGACACCGGCATCGACGTGTGGCAGCGGGTGCAGGATGTCAACCTCAAGTCGGTGTTCTTCTGCTGCAAGGCGGCGCTGCGCCATATGGTGCCGCAGCAGAAGGGCTCGATCGTCAACACCGCTTCCTTTGTGGCGGTGATGGGTTCGGCCACCTCGCAGATCTCCTATACCGCGTCCAAGGGCGGCGTGCTGGCGATGTCGCGTGAACTCGGCGTGCAGTACGCGCGGCAGGGTATCCGGGTCAACGCCCTGTGCCCCGGGCCGGTCAACACCCCGCTGCTGCAGGAGTTGTTCGCCAAGGATCCCGAACGGGCCGCCCGGCGACTGGTGCACATCCCGGTGGGCCGCTTCGCCGAACCCGATGAGCTCGCGGCCGCGGTGGCGTTCCTCGCCAGCGACGACGCGTCGTTCATCACGGCCTCGTCGTTCCTCGTCGACGGCGGCATCAGCGGCCACTACGTCACCCCGCTGTAAGCCGTGTCCGCCGACTCGGAGGTGCCGATGACCCACGCGGGGCTCACCGCGGAGGCGGCCGAAGCGCTGCTGCGCCCGGTGCGCGAGGGCAACGCCTTCGAGGACACCGTGGGCCGGCTGCTGCAGACCATCCGGCTCGGTGTGCTGCAACCCGGCGAAAGCCTGCCCCCGGAACGGGAACTCGCGTCGCGGCTCGGCGTCAGCCGCGACACCGTGCGGGAAGCCATCAAATCCTTGTCCGACGCGGGCTATCTGGTGTCGCGGCGCGGGCGCTACGGCGGAACGTTCCTCGCCGACGAACTGCCCCGGCCCATCGCCCGGACCGACGACGTGACCCGCGCGGACATCGACGATGCGCTGCGCTTGCGCGAGATCCTCGAGGTCGGGGCCGCGCACATGGCGGCCAGCCGGACGCTGACGGCCGCCGAACGCGAACAGCTGTGGCTGCGGCTGACCGACGTCCGCGGCGCCGCCCCCGACGACTATCGGCGGCTGGACTCGCGCCTGCACCTGGCGATCGCCGAGGCCGCCGGCACGCCGTCGCTGGTTCCGTTGCTGGCCGAGAACAGGATGCGGCTCAACGCGCTGCTCGACCAGATCCCGTTGCTGCCCCGCAACATCGCCCACTCCGACGAGCAGCACGACGCGATCGTCATGGCGATCCTGGCCGGTGACGCGGACGGCGCGGCGTCGGCCATGCGCGCCCACGTCGAGGGGTCGGCCGCGCTGCTGCACGGCTTCCTTGACTAGGCCCCGCCCTGATCAGCGCGAGCGTGCGTGCCTGCACACGACACGCCGCCGATTTCCCGACATTCGGGCACGGTCATGCGCCCGCGAACGTGCACATCGGCGCTACATTGAGTCCCGTGAACGAGCCCGTCGGCCAGGTGGACGTCGAACGTGCGGCGTCGGCACTGGCCGACGTCGACACCGCCAGCTGGACGCAGCGGTTCGACCTGTTGTCGGACCCGCACCGGCTGGAGATCCTGCTCACGCTGCACCGGGTCCCGGGGATCCGCGTCGGCGACTTGGCTTCCGCGCTCGGTCGCTCAGAAAACGCCGTCTCGCAAGCGCTTCGCGTGCTGCGCCAGCAGGGCTGGGTCAGCGCCACGCGGGTGGGCCGGGGCGTCAGCTACCGCCTCGACGACGAGATCGTCCACGACCTGCTGCACTGGATCGGCGCCCGGCACGGTTGACGCGCCATTTCGCCCTACACACGTTCGACCTGGTGAAAGCTGTATCCCGTGGCGGTCGAGTTCCGGTTGCTCGGTGACGTCGAGGCCCGCGTGGACGGCACGCGGGTCGAGATCGGGCCGTCCCGCCAACGGTGCGTCCTGGCCGCCCTCCTGGTCGACGTCAACCGGCCGGTGCCGCCGGAGAAGCTGATCGATCGGGTCTGGGCGGATGAGCGACCGCACCGCTCGCGCAACGCGTTGGCCGCCTACGTGTCGCGGCTGCGACACCTGTTCAACGGCAGCGTCGAAATCACCCGCGGCCCAGGCGGATATCTGCTGATCACGGATTCGTCCGCGGTGGATCTGCATCGGTTCCGTGAGCTCGTCACGCAAGCGCGCGCGAGCGCCGACCCCGGCCGGGCCGACGCGCTGTTCGCTGAGGCGCTGAAGCTGTGGCGCGGCGAACCGTTCGCGACCCTCGAGACGCCGTGGCTGGACGACATCCGGCGCGGGTTGCATGCCGAGTGGCTTGCGGCGGCGCTGGACCACAACGACATCAAGCTTCGTATCGGTCGGCACGGTGAGTTGGTGCCGACGCTGACGACCATGCTCCGTGACCATCCGCTCGACGAACGGTTGGCCGGCCAGTTGATGCTCGCGCAGTACCGGTGTGGTCGACAGGTCGATGCGCTCGACACCTTCCGGACGATGCGAGGTCGGCTAGTGGAGGAACTGGGCGTAGAGCCCGGCTCCGCGCTGAGGCAGGTCCACCAGGCGATCCTGGCCGGGGATCCGGAAGAGCCCCCGGCGTCGTCACCCGTCGGTGTCGAGACGCACCTGCCCAGGCGGGTCACCAGCCTGATCGGCCGCGACGACGAGCTCGCCCTGGTCACCGACGCCGTGCAAGAGAGCCCGCTCGTCACGCTGACCGGCGTCGGGGGTGTGGGTAAGACCCGGTTGGCGATCGAAGCGGCGTCCCGATCGGCGGCCGCGTTTCCGGACGGCGCGTGGGTGTGCGAGCTCGCGCCCGTCGAGGACGGTTCGGTCGTCGTGCATGCGGTGGCCGTCGCCCTGAAATTGCAGCAGCAGCACGGCCTCGACATCGACGACACGGTGATCGAGTACCTGCGCGTCCGCAAACTGCTTTTGCTGCTGGACAATTGCGAGCATGTGCTCGCCGCCGCGGGGCGACTCGCGGACCGGATCGTGTGTTCCTGCCCGAATGTGGTGGTGCTGGCCACCAGTCGCGAGGCGCTCGGCGTCGAGGGGGAGCGGCTGCTGCCCGTGCCTCCGCTTCCGGTCGAGGATGCGGTGCAACTGTTCGCCGAGCGTGCGCGATCCGGCAATCCCGACTTCGCGCTCGAAACCGAGCCGGTGGGTGCGGTTGCCGAGATATGCCGGCGCCTCGACGGGCTGCCTCTGGCCATCGAGTTGGCCGCGGCGCGGATGCGGGCGATGAGCAGCCTCGACGTCGCGCGCAGGCTGGACAGCCTGCGGTTGCTCACCGGCGGCGCCCGTGACGCAGCGCCGCGCCAGCAGAGCCTCACTGCCACGATCGACTGGTCGTATCAGCTGCTGAGCGAACCTGAACAGGCGTTGTTCATCCGATTGTCCATCTTCGCGGGCGGTTTCGATTTGGCTGCCGTCCATACCGTGTGCGGGACCGGTGACGAGGACGACACCCTCGATCTGCTGACCGGCCTTCTCGACAAGTCGATGGTGACGCGCCGCGCCGGCCCGGGACCCACGCGCTACACGATGTTGGAGACATTGAGGTCATACGGCCGAGACATGATGCGCCGACTGGACATTCATGACGAGGCGACGCATCGGCACGCGCGCTACTACACCGAGTTGGCACAACGCGCGGCCGCCGGTATGCACGGTTCGGACGAGGCCGAGTGGGTGGACCGGATGCTGCCCGACTACGACAACATCCGCACGGCGTTCGAACACGCCGTCGCCGACCGCGACATCGACACCGGATTGCGACTGGTCACTTCGCTGTCCGAAATCGTCCATCTGCGAATCGGATACGAGTCCGCGGGATGGGCGGAGCGCATCGTCGCCCTGGCCGACCCCGAACACCCCCTCTACGCCGCAACGGTCGGGTTCGCGGCGCGGGGCGCGTGGAACCGCGGCGAGTCCGGCCGGGCCCGCGCGATCGCCGAACTCGCCGCCGGTCGGACGCCGAGTCGCGGCAACGGTCGCGTCGCCTATCCGGGGGACGTGCTCGCCGATCTCGCGCTCTACGAGGGTGACGCCCACGCCGCGCTCACCCACTATCAGGACGCAATGGCCTGTGCGCGAATCGATGACGACCCGATTCGACTGGTGTGGACGCTGTTCTACATCGCGATCTGTCACGCCGCGCTGCGTCGACCCGAAGACGGCGTGGCCGCGGCGGAGGAAGCGGTCCTGGTCGCCGACGCCACCTCGAATCCGACCGCCCGGTCGATGGGCCGCTACGCGCTTGGGCTGGTGCTGAAGAAGTCCGAACCGCAGCGCGCGCTGGTGCTGTTCGACGACGCCGCGGTCCTCGCGGCCTCCGTGCGCAACTTCTGGTGGCACGGCATCGCGATGATGGAGGCAGCGGCCACGCGTGCCGTTCACGGTGATCCGCGGTCGGCGGCCGAGGCCCTCGTGGAGGTGCTCGACCATTGGGACCGGGTGGGCGACTGGAGCCAACAGTGGCTGAACCTTCGCTACGTCACCCGGTTCCTGTCACGAATCGGAGCGGCCGACGACGCGCTGGCCCTGCACCGTGCCCTCGAGGCCGCGGGCAAGAGCTCACCGCTGACCGTGGACCCGCCGCAACCGGGCGACGTCCTGACGGGGCCGGAGGCCGTCGTCTTCGCGCGGGCGTGCCTGCGGCGGTGCGCTTCGTCTTCCGAAGGGCCCTGAGCAGGGGGTTTCACGATCCCGCAAGGATCTGCGAACGCTCGCGCGCCACCGTGTGTCAACAGCACCGCCATCCCTAGGAGGAAAAGTGAGCACGACCCAGCAGACCGTCGAGACCGCCGATCGGGAGTTGAAGGCGAAGCACCGCGCCCTGTGGGCGTCGGGCGACTACCCGGCCGTCGCCGCCGAATTGATCCCGTCACTCGGTCCTGAACTCGTCCGCGCGTGTGGTGTGCGGCCCGGCGATCGGGTGCTCGACGTCGCGGCCGGCTCGGGCAACGCGGCCATCCCGGCCGCCGAGCTGGGCGCCATGGTCACCGCGAGCGATCTCACCCCCGAACTGTTCGACGCCGGACGCCGAATTGCCGGCGAGCGCGGCGTGAACCTGGAGTGGGTCGAGGCCGACGCCGAGGCTTTGCCGTTCGCCGACAACAGCTTCGACGTCGTGATGTCGTGCGTCGGCGCGATGTTCGCGCCGCATCATCGCGAAACCGCCGACGAGCTGATCCGGGTGACCCGCCCCGGTGGGACGATCGGGATGATCAACTGGACGCCGGGAGGCTTCATCGGACAGCTCTTCGCGACCATGAAGCCCTACGCACCGCCGCCTCCGCCCGGGGCGGCTCCCGCTCCGCTGTGGGGCGACGAGGAGCACGTCCGCGAGCTGTTCGGTGACCGGGTCACCGACCTCACGTTGCGGCGCCAGACCGTGCGGATGGACTACTGCGCCACGCCGCTCGAGTTCCGCGAGTACTGGAAACGCAATTACGGCCCCACGATCGCGGCGTACAAGTTCAACCAGGACGACCCCGAGCGCGTCCAAGCGCTCGATCGCGATTTCCTGGCATACCTCACCGAGTCCAATCGGGCCGACGCGCCCGGGCGGACCGCCTACGACGCCGAGTATCTCTTGGTGACCGCCATCAGGTCATGAATGTCAAGACGGTCGTGCATCGCGCGACCGGTCACCACGAACCGCGTGAACACCTGTTCAGCTAGACAGATGTTCCCCGCGAGTCCTAGGCTCGCGGGGTGACCTCTTCGTACGTCGCGATGCACATGAGCGACGGCATCGTCAACGCCCCGACCTCCGTCGTCTTCGGTGTCATCGCCGTAGCCGTCGTCGCACTGTGCGCGGCCAAGGCCAGGAACGAACTCGACGAGCGTACGGTTCCGCTGGCAGGGCTCGTCGCCGCGTTCATCTTCGCCGTCCAGATGATCAACTTTCCGATCCTGCCGGGGGTCAGCGGCCACTTGCTCGGCGGGGCGCTGGCCGCGATTCTCGTGGGTCCCTACACCGGGGCCCTGTGTATCGCGATCGTGCTGGTCGTGCAGGCGCTGTTGTTCGCCGACGGGGGTGTGACGGCGCTCGGCACCAACATCGTCAACATGGCGGTGATCGGAGTGGCGGCCGGGTATCTCACCGCCGTCCTCCTGTACGCCGTCGTCAGGAAGCGCGCGGAAGTCCCGGTGGCCGGGCTCGGCGCCATCTCGTTCGTCGCCGCATTGATCGGAACCATCTGTGCGGCAATGGGCTTCGTTGTGGAGTACGGGATCGGGGGAGCTGCCACCACGTCGCTGGGCGCGGTGACGGGCTACATGCTCGGCACCCATGCGCTGATCGGTGTGGGAGAGGGCGTCATCACCGCGGTCACCGTGATGGCCGTCGCGCGTTCGCGCCCCGACCTCGTCTACCTGCTGCGGCGCACCCGCCAGGAGGTCGCGGTATGAGGTCGCGCTGGCGGTTCTTGGCGGTGTTCGCGGCCGTCACGCTGCTGATCGCCGGCGTGGTGTCGTATTTCGCCAGTCCGAGCCCGGATGGGCTTGACTCGACGACGCTGCGCGGGTGCGAGGTCGTCGAGACCTCCGACGGTGAGGATCTCACCGGGCAGTGCATCGCACAGCACGCCGAGGAGCACAGCCTGGCGGCCTCCCCGCTCGCCGACTACGCGATCGGCGGACGCGACGGCACCGGCGGCATCGCCGGGATCATCGGCGTGCTCGCGACGGTTGTCGTCGCCGGAGCGGTCTTCTGGCTGATCGCCCGCGGCCGTAAGGCGACCGACCGCAACGGGTCGGGGTAACCATGGGTGCGGGCGCCCACCCTCTCTACCGGCACGACGACTCCGCCGTGCACCGCGCCCCCGCCGAGGTGAAGGTCGTCTGTCTCCTGGTGTTCGTGCTCGCGGTCGTCGCGACCCCACGGGAGATGTTCTGGCCCTTCGCCGTCTACGCCCTGATCATCGTCGGCGTCTGGCGTCTCGCGCGAATCCCGCTGAGGTGGATCCTGCCGCGGATGCTGATCGAAGCGCCGTTCCTCATTCTCGCCGTTCTACTGCCGTTCGCCGAAGGGGGCGAGCGCATTCACGTTGCGGGGATGCAGCTTTCGGTCGCCGGATTGTGGGCGGCGTGGGGCATCGTGATCAAGGGCACGCTCGGGGTGGCGGCGGCGCTGACCGTGGCGGCCACCACCTCGACGACCGAATTGCCGACCGCATTGAGCCGACTGGGTGTGCCCGCAGTCGCCACGTCGGTGCTGGTGCTGATGATCCGGTACGTCGACCTGCTGACCGCCGAGGCGAGCCGCATGCGCATGGCACGTATCTCGCGCGGCGATTCGCCGCGCACCCTGCACCAAGCGGGCGCGATCGCCAAGGGCATCGGCGCACTGTTCCTGCGGTCCTACGAACGAGGGGAACGCGTTTACGTGGCGATGCTGTCGCGTGGATTCGACGGCAACGCACCCGATCTGGCAGTGATCGGCGCGCCGCCACGGGCGGTTCCCTCGCAGTGGGTGGTCGTGATGGCACCGGCTGTGGCCGCTGTGGCGGTTGCGACGGCGGCTTGGGTGCTGCGATGACCGCGATCGCGATCGACGGCCTGCGGCACGTGTACCCGGACGGTCACACCGCCCTCGACGGTGTCGACCTGACGGTATCGCGCGGGGAACGCATCGCCGTCCTGGGGCCGAACGGCGCGGGCAAGACCACGCTGATGCTGCATCTCAACGGTGTGCTGACCGCGACGGCGGGCACGGTGCGGATCGGCGATGTCGCGTTGACCCGCAAGACCCTTCACGACGTGCGCAGGCGCGTGGGGCTCGTCTTCCAAGACCCCGACGACCAGTTGTTCATGCCGACCGTCGCGCAGGACGTGGCGTTCGGGCCGGCGAACTTCGGATTGCGTGGCGACGCGCTGGCCGAGCGGGTGCACGAAGCGCTGGAGACGGTGTCGCTCACCGAACAGGCCGACCGCAGCCCCACCCACCTGTCGGCGGGGCAGCGCCGCCGCGCGGCGTTGGCGACCGTGCTGGCCTGCCGGCCCGACATCCTCGTGCTCGACGAACCCTCGGCGAACCTGGATCCGGTCGCGCGCCGGGAACTGGCCGAGACGCTGTCGCGGCTGGACTCGACGATGTTGATCGTCACGCACGACCTGCCCTACGCCGCGCAACTGTGTGAGCGGGCGGTCGTGATGGACCGCGGCGTGATCGTCGCCGACGGGCCGATCCGCGACATCCTTGCCGACGCGGAACTGCTTGCCGCGCATCGGCTGGAACTACCCTGGGGCTTCGAAGTACCTGCCCGGCGCTGACCGGTCAATGACGCTTCGACGGCGGCCACGACGGCTCGCCGCACAGTGCCAGCAGCGCGTTCTCGATGACCTCCGGCAATGCGGGATGAATCCAGTACTGCCCGCGCGCCATGTCTTGCGCGGGCAGATCGAACGCCATCGCCTGGATCACGGGTTGGATCAGCGACGACGCTTGGTGACCCATGATGTGTGCCCCGAGCAGCAGACCCGTGTCGTCGTCGACGATGAGTTTGGCGATACCGGTGGTGTCCTCCATCGCCCACCCGTAGGCGACGTCGGCGTAGTCCTGGATCTTGACCTTGATTCGGAAACCCTTTGCGCGTGCCTGGTTTTCGGTCAACCCCACGCAGGCGATCTGAGGATCGGTGAAAACCGCCGACGGCACATGGCGGTGGTTGGCCGGCATGAGCGCGTCCGTGTCGTCCCAGTCCTGCAGGAGGTTGTGTTTGACGACGCGCGCTTCGTGGTTGGCCACATGCTTGAGCTGGAAGTCCGACGAGACGTCGCCGAGCGCGAAAATGCCGCGGGCGGTGGTGCGTTGGTATTCGTCGACCACGACCTGTCCGCTGGAGGTCACCTTCACGCCTGCGTGCTCTGCGTCGAGCACGTCACCGTTGGGGACACGTCCGGTCGCCACCAACAGTGCGTCACCGTGGAGTTTCGAGCCGTCGTGACAGGTGACTTCGACCCCGCCATCGACCTCGCGGGCGTCGCTTAGCTCGTGATGATTGCGCACCTCCCACTTCTTGGCGGCGATGTCGGTGAAGCGCATCGCGATGTCGTCATCGTGGCCCCGCAGTAGTGTGCTGCCGCGGATCAGCAGCGTGATCCGGCTGCCGAGCGACGAAAAGATGTGGGCGAATTCGCAGGCGACGTAGCCACCGCCGACGATGATGAGGTGCTCGGGCAGATCGGTGATCCGCATGATCGTGTCGCTGGTGTGGTATGGCGCACCACATTCGGTGACCGCGTCGGGCACCACCACCCGGGACCCGGCCGCGATGACCACCTGATCGGCGGTGAACTCATCGCCGTCGTCGGTGCGCAGCGCGTATCGGCCGTCGGGTCTCGTGGGCGCAAACCGGGCGTGGCTGGAGAACACCTGCACATTCGGTGACGACCGGCGGTAGTTCTCTCCGGCGAGGGCAAGCGGGTCGATCCGCCCGAAGATCCTCGAGACGATGTCGGACCATCGCACCGCCTCGACGTGCGCGTCGATGCCGTATCGCGCCGCCTCCCTGACGTTGTCGGCGATACCGGCCGCGTAAACGAACATCTTCGTCGGGATGCAGCCAACATTCAGACAGGTGCCGCCGAACACGTCCTCCTCGCAGATCGCGACCTTCTTGTCGAGGTAGTGCTCGCTGAGAAGCGAGTTGCCCGAGCCGGTGCCGATGATCGCGATGTCGAAGTGCGTCATGGTGACCAGCCTCCCCGGGATCGGGTGACGGCGGAGCCGCGGGCCGCCGGGTCGAGGTACCAGTCCAGCCACTTGTCCAGTTCGCCGTAGGCGGCCTGCCTCGCGTCGGGTACCGACAGGAACACGTCGTGCTTGGCGTCGACGATGGGCACGATCGTGGTGCGGTTCCCGATGCAGCCCGCCCAGCGGGCGATGTGCTCGACGTCGAGCACGGCATCGCCCCGCTGTATCGCCTCGGGGTCTCGGACCTCTCGGACGGTGCGATCCGACCGCAGGATGAGGTTGGGCACACCGACGTCGAGACCGCGATGGAGTTTCGCGTGGCCCCGGCGGATCGCGCTGATCCAGCCCGTCGTGACGGGGAAGCCGCCGACGGGTTTCCATTTCAGGTCGTAGTCGAAGTCGCCGTGGTAGTCGCGGTGCAGTGACGAACCGTAGCCACCCTCGCTCGGCGGACGCACGACCAGCCGCTTGTTCACCCTCGACACGGCACCCAGCGCGGCCCGCGTCGGCGCGGCCCGCAGGATTGACGGTCCCTGCAGGTCCAGCCACGGGCTGTTGAGCACGAGGCCGCGGACGCGTTTGCGGTCGGTCAGCCCGCCGCGACGCAACCGGTCCAGCCACAGCGACACGATGAGCCCGCCGGCCGAGTGCCCGTAGACAAGCACCTCCTCCGCGCGGGACACCGACCCGATGATGTCGAGCGCGCGTTCGAGTTCGACGTCGTAGCGGGCCAGGTCGGTGGTGAAGTGCGGTGTCTGACCCTCCCGCCACGAGCGTCCGCATTTGTGCAGGTCGATCGCGTAGAACGCAAAACCGCGGCCGGCGAAGTGGTCGGCGAGCTCGGTGTTGAAGAAGTAGTCGGTGAACCCGTGCACCAACAGCACCGCGCGGGTGGCCGACGAATCGGATTCGCCGCGGCGCACCAGGGTGGCGACGAGCTCGCCCTCCCCGTCCGGGTCCGCGCCGAGCGCCATGGTGTGTTGCCGGTAGCCCGGCAGCACGTCTGCCTTCCAGTCGGGCACGACAGCAACGATAGTCGGGACGGCCGGTGCCGCCGGGTTAAGCGGTAGACGGCTCTGCGCACGGGGATTGAGAACGCGCTCTGCGGGCTAACCTGATGACCGACCATGGCCGCGGCCACGAGGGACAGTCGGGGGAGTGCAACGTGTCTGACGAACCGAGGAAGACGGACGTCGTGCTCATCGGCGCCGGCATCATGAGCGGAACGTTGGGTGCCCTGTTCCGGCTGCTCGAGCCGGACTGGTCGATCACGCTGATCGAACGCCTCGACGCGGCGGCAGCCGAGAGCAGCGACGCGTGGAACAACGCCGGCACCGGCCATTCCGCGCTGTGCGAGCTCAACTACACCCCGCAGAAGCCCGACGGGTCGATCGACATCTCGAAGGCCGTGCGCATCAACGAACAGTTCCAGGTGACGCGCCAATTCTGGGCGTACGCCGTGGAAAACGGGGTAATCGGCGATCCGCGTAGCTTCCTCAACCCGATTCCGCACGTGAGCTTCGTGCACGGCGCCGCGAGCGTGAAGTATCTGCGGCGCCGCTACGACGCGTTGGTGACCAACCCGCTGTTCGCCCGCATGGAATACATCGACGACGAGCACGAGTTCGCCCGCCGCCTCCCGCTGATGGCCGAACAGCGTGACTTCTCCGACCCGGTCGCGCTGAACTGGACCGAGCAGGGCACCGACGTCGACTTCGGTGCGTTGTCGCGCCAACTGCTCGGTTATGTCGCCCAGCGCGGGATGACCACACGTTTCGGCCACGAGGTGCGCGATCTGCGCCGGGACTCCGACGGCTCGTGGACCTTGAAGCTGGTCAACCTGCGCACCGGACGCACCAGCAAGCTCAACTCCCGATTCGTGTTCGTCGGCGCCGGCGGCGGAGCGCTGAACCTGCTGCAGAAAGCGGGGATGAAGGAGGCCAAGAACTTCGGCGGCTTCCCCGTCAGCGGCAAGTTCCTGCGCACCGACGTCTCGAGCCTGACCGCCGCGCATCGAGCCAAGGTGTACGGCCAACCGCCCGTGGGGGCGCCGCCGATGTCGGTGCCGCACCTCGACGCCCGCGTCATCAACGGCCGATCCTGGTTGCTGTTCGGCCCGTTCGCCGGTTGGTCCCCGAAATTTCTCAAGCAGGGCGACGTCTTCGACCTTCCCGAGTCCATCACGCTGAACAACGTCGCCTCGATGGCCAACGTCGCGCTCACCCAGTTCGGGCTGCTGAAGTATCTGGTCGGCCAGCTCATGCTGTCGGACGCCGAGCGCATCGATGCGCTGCGTGAATTCGCGCCCAGCGCAAGGGAATCGGACTGGGAACTCAACGTCGCCGGGCAGCGGGTCCAGGTCATCTGCGGTAAGAGCGGCAAGGGCGTGCTGGACTTCGGGACGACCGTGCTGACGTCCGGCGACGGCACCATCGCGGGGCTGCTCGGCGCATCGCCGGGCGCGTCGACCGCGGTGCCCGCGATGCTCGACGTGCTGCAACGCTGCTTCGCCGAGCGTTATGCGGCATGGGAGCCCAAGATCAAGGACATGGTTCCCTCCTTGGGCCACGAATTGGCCTCCGAACCAGGGCTGTTCGACGAGGTGTGGTCGCACGGCACGCGCGTTCTGCGGCTGGACGAGGCCTCGGCGGTGGCCACGGGATGACGGTCGCGCTGCGCCGCAGTTGGTCTCGGGACCTGGACGCCGCGACGCTGTACGAACTGCTGAAGCTGCGGGTCGAGGTGTTCGTGGTGGAGCAGGCCATCCCGTACCCCGAACTCGACGGCCGCGACCTTCTCGGCGAGACGCGGCACTTCTGGCTGGAAACCTCCACCGGTGAGGTGATTTCGACGCTGCGGCTGATGGAGGAGCATCCCGGCGGGCAGAAGGGCTTCCGGATCGGGCGGGTGTGCACCAAGCGCGAGGCACGCGGGCACGGGCACAGCACGCGGCTTCTTCAGGCCGCGCTGGCCGAAGTCGGCGACTATCCGTGCCGCATCGACGCGCAGACGTACCTGGCGGATATGTACGCCCGCCTCGGCTTCGTCCGCGACGGTGAGGAGTTCATGCAGGACGGCATTCCGCACGTCCCTATGCTGAAGCCGTGACCTACCCCTTCAGCGCCATCGTCGGACACGACCGCTTACGGCTGGCGCTGCTGCTGTGCGCGATCCGCCCCGACATCGGCGGGGTGCTGATCCGCGGCGAGAAGGGGACCGCGAAGTCGACGGCGGTGCGGGGACTGGCCCAGGTGCTGGAGGCGGCGGCGGACGGAGAGCCGGGCACCGCCGGACAGCTGGTCGAGCTGCCGATCGGCGCCACCGAGGACCGGGTGGTCGGCTCGCTGGACCTGCAGAAGGTGTTGCGCGACGGTGAGCACGCGTTCTCGCCGGGTCTGCTCGCCCGCGCGCACGGCGGCGTGCTCTACGTCGACGAGGTCAACCTGCTGCACGACCATCTGGTCGACGTGCTGCTCGACGCCGCGGCGATGGGCCGGGTGCACGTCGAGCGCGACGGGGTCTCGCACAGCCACGACGCCCGGTTCGTCCTGATCGGCACGATGAATCCCGAAGAGGGCGAACTGCGCCCGCAGCTGCTCGACCGGTTCGGGTTGACCGTCGACGTGCGGGCTTCGCGCGATGTCGACACCCGGGTCGAGGTGATCCGGCAGCGCATGGCGTACGAGGCCGATCCCGACGGATTCGCGCAGCGCTACGCCGGGGCCGACGCCGAGCTGGCGCGGCGGGTTGCGGCGGCCCGCGCTTCGGTCGGTTCGGTGTCGTTGCCGGACAACGAATTACGCCGTATCGCGGCGCTGTGCGCGGCGTTCGATGTCGACGGTATGCGCGCCGACCTCGTGGTCGCCAGGACCGCCGTCGCGCACGCCGCATGGCGCGGCGCCGACGTGGTGGAAGAGGAAGACGTCCGGGTGGCCGCCGAACTCGCGCTGCCGCACCGCCGTCGCCGCGATCCGTTCGACGACCCGGGCCTCGATCCGGGCCAGCTCGACGACGCGATGGCGCAGGCCGACGAGGCCGCCGACGAGGACCCCGAACCCGAGCCGGACCCGCCTGGCGGTGGCCCGCCTTCAGAAGCCGAGGGTGGCGACGGGCAAGCACCACAACGTGATTCGGGCGGTGGTTCGTCGCGACCCAGCGCTGCGCCGTCGGCGATGTTCCGGACGCGGTCGCTGGTGGTGCCCGGTGTGGGGGAGGGTGCGCCCGGTCGTCGGTCGCGGGCGCGTAACCGCACCGGCAAGACGATCTCGTCGACGTCCGACGGCAGGACCGGCCACGGTGTGCACGTGTTCGGCACGCTGCTCGCCGCCGTGGAGCGACAGCGGCGGCCGGGTGCGGTGCGCCCGCTACCGGGCGACGTGCGGCGGGCGATCCGGGAGGGCCGCGAGGGCAATCTGGTGATCTTCGTCGTCGACGCGTCGGGTTCGATGGCGGCACGCGACCGGATGTCCGCGGTCGGCGGGGCGACGTTGTCGCTGCTGCGCGACGCGTATCAGCGGCGCGACAAGGTCGCCGTCATCACGTTCCGCCAGGGCGACGCCCGGATCCTGCTGCCGCCGACGTCCTCGGTGCACATCGCGAGCCGGCGCCTCGCCCGTTTCGGCACCGGCGGCAAGACGCCTCTGGCCGAGGGACTGTTGGCGGCGCGCGACCTGATGGTGAGGGAGAAGGCCCGCGACCGCGCCCGGCGCAGCCTGGTCGTGGTGCTGACCGACGGGCGAGCCACCGGAGGCACCGACCCGCTGGGCCGGGCGCGGTCGGCCGCCGCCCGGTTGGTGGCCGAGGGTGCCGCTGCGGTCGTGGTGGACTGCGAAACCTCGTATGTGCGGTTGGGTCTGGCGCAAGAGCTCGCCGACCAGCTGGGCGCCCCGGCGGTGCGGCTGGCCCAGCTTCGCGCGGACAGCCTCACCGACGTGGTCCGCACCGCCGCCTAAAGGAGAAGCAGATGCCTCAGGGCCAGCCGCTGACCATTCCCGACGACGGGTTGACCACCCGGGCACGCCGCAATGCACCGCTGCTGGCCGTGCACACCGGGCCCGGCAAGGGCAAGTCGACCGCGGCCTTCGGCATGGCGCTGCGGGCGTGGAACCAGGGGTTCGACATCGCGGTGTTCCAGTTCGTCAAGAGCGCCAAGTGGAAGGTCGGCGAGGAGGCGGCCTTCCGCGAGCTCGGCAAGCTGCACGACGAGCACGGCGTCGGGGGGCCGGTGCAGTGGCACAAGATGGGGTCCGGTTGGTCATGGTCGCGCAAGCAGGGCGACGAGGTCGACCATGCCGCCGCGGCGGCCGACGGCTGGGCCGAGATCGCGCGCCGGCTCGCCGAGGAGCGCCACGACTTCTACGTGCTCGACGAGTTCACCTATCCGCTCAAGTGGGGGTGGATCGACGTCGCCGAGGTGGTCGAGGCTCTGCGCACCCGGCCCGGCAGGCAGCACGTCGTCATCACCGGCCGCGACGCTCCGCGACAGCTGGTCGACGCGGCGGATCTGGTCACCGAGATGACGAAGGTCAAGCACCCGATGGACGTCGGCCGCAAGGGACAGAAGGGCATCGAGTGGTGACTCTCGATCGGCGTGACAGACCCCGAAATGACACAATTCGCGGCGTGTCGGTGCACAAACACGGTAGCTCGCGGGGGATGCGACGGGAGATCAGGTGAATCGGGCGACGCCCGCCGTGGTGATCGCCGCACCCGCCTCCGGTAGCGGAAAGACCACCGTCGCAACGGGTTTGATGGGAGCGCTGCGGCGGGCGGGGCGGGTCGTCGCGCCGTTCAAGGTCGGCCCGGACTACATCGACCCCGGTTATCACGCGCTGGCCACGCATCGACCCGGCCGCAACCTCGACCCCGTCCTGATGGGCGAGCACCTGATCGGCCCGCTGTACCGGCACGGCAGCACCCGCGCCGACATCGCGATCATCGAGGGCGTGATGGGTCTGTTCGACGGGCGCATCACCGAGGAATCGCGACCCAGCGCGTTCGGGTCCACCGCGCACGTGGCCGGCATGCTCGGCGCTCCGGTCGTCATGGTGGTCGACGCCCGAGGGCAGAGCCACAGCATCGCCGCACTGCTGCACGGCTTTTCGACGTTCGACTCCTCGGTTCGCGTCGCCGGGGTGATCCTCAACCGGGTCGGCTCGCTGCGTCACGAAGAGGTGTTGCGGCAGGCGTGTGAACACGCGGGCGTGCCGGTCTTCGGCGCGATTCCGCGGTGCGACGAATTGACCGTCCCCTCACGGCATCTCGGCTTGGTCACCGCGGTCGAGCACGGCGACAGGGCGCGGGCGGCGGTCGAGGCGATGACCGCGCTCGTCGGCCGTCACGTCGATCTCGTGGGAATCGCCGCGTTGGCCGACAGTCGGGTCATGGACGATCCGTGGGACGCCGAGGAGGTCACGCCGATCGGCGGCAACGCCACCGTGGCGCTGGCGTCGGGCAAGGCGTTCAGCTTCGGCTACGCCGAACATCGCGAAGTGCTCGCCGCCGCGGGCGCCGAGGTCGTCGAGTTCGATCCGCTCACCGACCCGCTGCCGCAGGGCACGGACGCCCTCGTTCTGCCCGGCGGGTTCCCGGAGGAGTTCGTGGCCGAACTGTCGGCCAACGAGGTCGCGCGCAGGCAGATCAAACACCTGGCGGCGTCGGGGGCGCCCGTGCACGCCGAGTGCGCGGGGCTGGCCTATCTGGTCGACGACCTCGACGGTCACCCCATGTGCGGAGTGATCTCGGGTTCGGCGACCTTCACCGACCGCCTCACCCTCGGCTACCGCGAGGCGGTCGTGGTGGCCGACTCGCCGTTGCATTCGATCGGCGACCGCACCATGGGCCACGAATTCCACCGCACCGCAGTCACTTTCCAGGACGATTATGCGCCCGCATGGATCTTCGCCGGTCACGACATCGCGCGCAGGCGCGACGGCGTCGTGGACGGCGCCGTGCACGCCGGATACCTGCACACCCACCCCGCCGCGCACGCGCGGCCGATCAGCCGCTTCGTCGCCGTGGCCGCGCACTCTAAGCTCGCGCCGATGAGCCGCTCGCGAGAAGAGGATCCGAGTCAGTGACCGAGAACGCCTACCTTGTCGGTTTGCGCCTGACCGGCAGGAAGGTTGTCGTCGTCGGCGGCGGCAGCGTGGCGCAACGCCGACTGCCACTGTTGGTGGCCAACGGCGCCGACGTCGTGGTCATCGCCCGCGAGGCCACGCCCGTCGTCGAGGCCATGACCGGAATCACACTGCTGCTGCGGGAGTTTCGCCCCGGCGACCTCGAGGGTGCCTGGTACGCGATCGCGGCCACTGACGACCCGGCCGTCAACGCCGCCGTCGTCGCCGAGGCCGAGGACCGCCACATCTTCTGCGTCCGCGCTGACGTCGCCATCGAGGGCACGGCGGTCACCCCCGCCTCGTTCGAGTACGAGGGGTTGTCGGTCGGCGTGCTCGCCGGTGGTGAGCACCGCCGGTCGGCGGCTATCCGGTCGGCGATCCACGAAGCCATGCAGCAGGGGCTCATCGCCCCGGACATGTCGGCGACCACCGACGTCGTGCGCGGCGGCGTCGCGCTCGTCGGCGGGGGGCCGGGGGACCCCGAGCTGATCACCGTCCGCGGGCGGCGCCTGCTGGCCCACGCCGACGTCGTCGTGGCCGACCGGCTCGCGCCGCAGGAACTGCTGGCCGAGATGCCCCCGCACGTCGAGGTCATCGACGCCTCGAAGATCCCCTACGGCCGGGCCATGGCCCAGGACGCGATCAACGCCCTCCTGATCGACCGCGCGAAGGCGGGCAAGTTCGTCGTGCGGCTCAAGGGCGGGGACCCGTTCGTGTTCGCGCGCGGATACGAAGAGGTGCTCGCGTGCGCGGAGGCCGGCATCCCGGTGACCGTCGTGCCCGGTGTGACCAGCGCCATAGGCGTTCCCGCGGTCGCCGGTGTGCCGGTCACGCACCGCCACGTCACGCACGAGTTCGTGGTGGTCAGCGGGCATGTCGCGCCGGGGCACCCCGAATCGTTAGTGAATTGGAATGCCCTGGCCGCGCTCTCGGGCACGATCGTGTTGCTGATGGCGGTCGAGCGCATCGAGCTTTTCGCGAAGGCACTCTTGGAGGGCGGACGACCTGCGGATACGCCGGTCCTGGTGGTTCAACACGGGACGACGTCCGCCGAGCGGACTTTGCGAGCGACGCTGAGCGACGCGGCAGATCGCATCCGGGACGAGGAAATTCGGCCCCCCGCGATCATCGTGATCGGCCCGGTGGCGGCCTTCGGCGGTTAAAGGATTCTTAAGATTACTGTAAGGTAACCCGCATGACGGCTCTCAATGACGCAGAGCGTGCTGCCATGCGCCGTGACGCCGAGGGTGGGGCAAACCGAGCCTTCTCATCGCAACCGCCGAAGAGCGCTGATCGGTCCGCGCGCGAGCAAATCGGCAGGTCCCCGACGTGGCTGCCGTCGCGCAGATTCATCGCGGCGGTCATCGCGATCGGCGGCATGCAGCTGCTCGCGACCATGGACAGCACGATCGCGATCGTCGCGCTTCCCAAGATCCAGGACGAGCTGAGCCTCTCGGATGCCGGCCGCAGCTGGGTCATCACCGCCTATGTGCTGACGTTCGGCGGGTTGATGCTGCTCGGCGGGCGCCTCGGCGACACCATCGGCCGCAAGCGCACCTTCATCGTCGGCGTCGCACTGTTCACCATCGCGTCGGTCCTGTGCGGTCTGGCCTGGAACGAGGCCACCCTGGTCGTCGCCCGGCTGCTGCAGGGCGTCGGCGCGGCCATCGCGTCACCCACCGCGCTGGCGCTGATCGCGACCACGTTCCCGAAGGGCCCGGCCCGTAACGCCGCCACCGCGATATTCGCGGCGATGACCGGCATCGGCTCGGTGATGGGTCTGATCGTCGGCGGCGCACTGACCGAGGTGTCGTGGCGCTGGGCATTCCTGATCAACGTGCCGATCGGCCTGGTGATGATCCACCTGGCCCGCAAGACGTTGCGCGAGACGAGCCGCGAGCGGCTCAAGCTCGACGCCGCGGGCGCGATCCTGGCCACGCTCGGCTGTACCGCGGCGGTGTTCGGGTTCTCGATGGGTCCCGAGCAGGGCTGGCTGTCGCCCATCACGTTGGGCTCCGGCCTGGCCGCGGGCGCCGCGTTCCTGGCGTTCCTCTACGTCGAGCGCACCGCCGCCAACCCCGTCATGCCGTTCGACCTGTTCAAGGACCGCAACCGCGTGGCAACCTTCGCCGCGGTCTTCCTCGCCGGCGGTGTGATGTTCACGCTGACCGTGCTGATCGGCCTGTACGTGCAGGACATCATGGGCTACAGCCCGCTGCGGGCCGGCATCGGCTTCATTCCGTTCGTGATCGCGCTCGGTATCGGGCTGGGGCTCTCGTCGCAGCTGGTGCAGATGTTCCCGCCGCGGATGCTGGTGATCGCCGGCGGCGTGCTGGTGCTCGGCGCGATGATCTACGGCTCCACGCTCGACGCGAACATCCCGTACTTCCCGAACCTCGTGCTGCCGATCACCGTCGGCGGTCTGGGCATCGGCATGATCGTAGTGCCGCTGATGCTGTCGGCGATCGCCGGAGTGGGCTTCGACCAGATCGGCCCGGTGTCGGCCATCGCGCTGATGCTGCAGAACCTCGGCGGGCCCGTCGTGCTGGCGGTGATCCAGGCCGTGATCACCTCGCGCACGCTGTATCTGGGCGGCACCACCGGCCCGGTCAACGACATGAACCCCGCGCAGCTGCACGCGCTCGACCAGGGCTACACCTACGGGCTGCTGTGGGTCGCCGCGGTCGCGGTGATCGTGGGCGCCGCGGCGTTGTTCATCGGCTACACCTCGTCGCAGGTGGCGCATGCGCAGGAAGTCAAGGACGCGATCGACGCCGGAGAGCTTTAGCTCGACATCCAACCGGGGAGAGCTTTAGCTCGACATCCAACCGGGGAGAGCTTTAGCTCGACATCGAGCCGGGGAGAGCTTTAGCTCGACATCCAACCGGGGAGAGCTTTAGCTCGACTCTGATGTCGGCGTAGTCGGTAGCCCGACACCCGGACCGCACTCGGTAGGGTGGCTGTCCATGTCTGCCGTCGGTGGTTCCTCCGAGTCGACGGAACGCCCAGCGCCACCCGCGGCGCTGCCGCTCGCGAAGTCGGTTCTGGGCCCGGCGATCATCGCGATCACCGGCATGCAGCTCATGTCGACCCTCGACGGCACGATCGTCATCGTCGCGCTGCCCCGCATGCAGGCCGAGCTCGGACTGGCCGACGCCACCAAGAGCTGGGTGATCACCGCCTACGTCCTGGCGTTCGGCGGGCTGCTGCTGCTCGGCGGTCGCGTCGGCGACGCCATCGGCCACAAGCGCGCGTTCCTGTCCGGCGTCGGGGTGTTCACCATCGCGTCGCTGGTGTGCGGCCTGGCCACCGACCCGACCACGCTGATTGTCGCGCGGGCGGTGCAGGGCACCGGGGCGGCCGTCGCGGCGCCCACCGGGCTGGCGCTGATCGCGACGACGTACGCGGTGGGTCAGGCGCGTAACCGCGCGCTGGCGATCTCGGCGGCCATGCAGGGCATCGGCTCGGTGCTCGGCCTGGTGCTCGGCGGCGCGTTGACCGTGATCTCCTGGCGGTTGGCGTTCCTGATCAACGTGCCGATCGGCATCGCGATCATCGCGATCGCGGTGTTCAAACTCGCCGAAACCCACCACGAGCGGCTGAAACTCGACATCACCGGCGCGCTGCTGGCGACGCTGGGCTGCACGTCGGCGGTGCTGGTCTTCACGCAGGGCCCGCCGCGTGGCTGGGTCGATCCGCTGGTCATCGGCGCCGCGGTCGCCTCGGCGGTGTTCTTCATCAGCTTCCTGCTCGTCGAACGCACCGCGCAGCACCCGATCGTGCCGTTCTCGGTGTTCGACAACCGCAACCGGGTGATGACGTTCGTCGCGCTGTTCCTCGCCGGCGGGGTGCTGCTGACGCTGACCGTGATGATCGGGCTGCTGGTGCAGGACGTCCTGGGCTACTCGGCGCTGCGGGCCGGCATCTGTTTCATCCCGTTCGCGCTCGCCTTCGGGGTGGGCACGGCGGTGGCCGCCCGGCTCGCACCGCATGTGGCGCCGCGCTGGCTGATCCTCGGCGGCGGTCTGTTCGTCCTGGGCGCGATGCTCTACGGCTCGACGCTGGACCGCAGCATCCCGTACTTCCCGGACCTCTTCGCGCCGATCGTCGTGGGCGGCTTCGGAATCGGGGCCATCGCGGTGATCCTGCCGCTGTGCGCGATCGCGGCGGTCGGCCCCGGTGAGATCGGCCCAGTCTCGTCGATCACGCTCATGGTGCAGAACCTCGGCGGCCCACTGGTGCTCGTCGTCATCCAGGCCGTGCAGACCTCGCGCACGCTGTACCTGGGCGGCACCACCGGGCCGGTGAAGGACATGACGCCGGCCCAACTCGACGCCCTCGGATACGGCTACACCTACTCGCTGCTGTGGGTGGCCGGTGTCGCGGTGATGGTCGGGTGCGCCGCCTTCTTCATCGGCTTCTCGTCCCGCCAGATCGCCACCGCGCAACACACCAAGGAGGCGGTGGAGGCCGGCGAGCTGTAGCCCGCGCGGTCAGTAAGGTTGTCGGCTGTGATCACCCGCATGTCGGAGCTGTTTCTGCGCACCCTGCGCGACGATCCCGCCGACGCCGAAGTGCCCAGCCACAAACTGTTGATCCGCGCCGGCTACATCCGGCCGGTCGGTCCCGGGCTCTTCAGCTGGCTACCGCTGGGGCTGCGGGTGCTGCGCAGGATCGAAGACGTCGTCCGCTCCGAGATGACGGCCATCGGCGGCCAGGAGATTCTGTTCCCCGCGCTGCTGCCCAGGGCGCCCTACGAGACGACGAACCGCTGGACCGAGTACGGCGACGGGGTGTTCCGGCTGCAGGACCGCCGCCGCAACGACTACATGCTGGGCCCGACCCACGAAGAGTTCTTCGCCCTGACGGTGAAGGGGGAGTACAGCAGCTACAAGGACTTCCCGCTGCTGCTGTTCCAGATCCAGACCAAGTACCGCGACGAGGCCCGCCCGCGCGCCGGGATCCTGCGTGGCCGCGAGTTCGTGATGAAGGATTCGTATTCGTTCGACGTCGACGACGACGGCTTGCGGGCGCAGTACGAGGCCCACCGCGGGGCCTATCAACGGATCTTCGACCGGCTCGGCGTGCGCTACGTGATCGTCTCGGCGGTGTCGGGCGCGATGGGCGGCAGCGCGTCCGAGGAGTTCCTGGCCGAGAGCGAGATCGGCGAGGACACCTTCGTGCGCTGCCTGGAGTCGGGCTTCGCCGCCAACGTCGAAGCCGTCACCACCGCCGCTCCCGAGGCGGTGCCGATCGACGGCCGGCCCGAGGCCAAGGTCTACGACACCCCGGGCACCCCGACGATCGCCACGCTGGTCGACTGGGCCAACGCGACGCTCGACCGCACGGTCACCGCGGCCGACACCCTCAAGAACGTCATGCTGAAGACCCGCCTGCCCGGCGGCGACTGGGAACTGCTGGGCGTCGGCGTGCCCGGCGACCGTGAGGTCGACGACAAACGGCTCGGCGCGGCGCTCGAACCGGCCGAGTACGCGTTACTCGACGACGCCGATTTCGCCAGGTACCCGTTCCTCGCCAAGGGTTATATCGGCCCGAAAGCGTTGCTGGCCAACGGTGTTCGCTACCTGGTCGATCCGCGGGTGGTCGACGGCACGTCGTGGATCACCGGCGCCGACGAACCCGGCAGGCACGTCGTGGACCTGGTCGCCGGGCGCGACTTCGTCGCCGACGGCACGATCGAGGCCGCCGAGGTGCGCGACGGCGACCCGTCCCCGGACGGGGCGGGGCCGCTGGTGAGCGCGCGCGGTATCGAGATCGGCCATATCTTCCAATTGGGCCGCAAGTACACCGACGCGTTCGAGGTCGACGTGCTCGGCGAGAACGGCAAGCCGGTCCGGTTGACGATGGGCTCCTACGGCATCGGGGTGTCGCGGCTGGTCGCCGTCATCGCCGAACAACACCACGACGACCTTGGCCTGCGCTGGCCGTCGCAGGTGTCGCCGTTCGACGTCCACCTCGTCATCGCGAACAAGGACGCCGCCGCGCGGACCGGGGCAGAGGAGCTGGCCGCCGAGCTGGATCGGCTCGGCGTCGACGTGCTGCTCGACGACCGCACCGCCTCGCCCGGGGTGAAGTTCAAGGACGCCGAACTGCTCGGTGTTCCGTGGATCGTCGTGGTCGGCCGCGGCTGGGGCAACGGCGTCGTCGAGCTTCGGAACCGGTTCACCGGAGAGACGCGCGAGGTCGCCGTCGACGGCGCGGCCGACGCGATTGTCGCCGCCCTGCGGTCCTAGCGCGAACGTGGGTTACCCGCTCGCCTGAAGCGGCCGAAGCGTGGCATAAGCCCACACTCGGCAGCGACCTGAGGAGCTACTCGCTGCCGCCCGGAAACGGCACCGTGACCGGCGTCGTGCCGAGCACCTGGCTCCAGCGCGCCGCCGTCACCGCAGACTGCGTCAGCGCGGTCACGCCGAAGGCCCGTTCCTGTTCGGAGGTGGCCTGCTCGACCACCGCGCGCCACGCGACGGCCGCGTCCTCTTCCATCCGGACCGCCAGTTTGGCGGCGTCGGTGGGAGTCTCGACCTCCATCGGCAGCTGATAGCCGGCCGCGGGCAGGGGGCCCGCGATCGACCGGTCGGCCAGCATCTTGAGCCCGGTCTCGCGGCGTTCACGGTGCTCGGCCATCGATTTCGACACCAGGCTGTTGTCCTCGGGCGTGGAGTGCGCCGACACGATGCCGTAGCCGTAAATGGTCGCGTGCTCGGTGGCCACCGCGTCGTAGAGCGCGCCGTCCGCGGCGTCCGACGGCCTCGTCGGGGTGGGCTCCGCCGACGTCATCGCGACTTCTCCGGCCCGGCGAGCGCCACGGTGTACGCGGCCGTGCACGCAGCGGCGATGGACGCGAGCAGTCCCGCGCGGTAGCCGTCGAGCTTGGCGGCCAGTTCGGTGGCGCTTTTCGCCGAGACCCGCAGCGCGTTAACGGCGTCCTTGACGGTGGGCGGCTTCGCCGGCTCGGCGGTGGTGCTGGTCGGGGTCGAGGTGGGCGCCTCCTCGCCGCGCAGCCGGACCAGTTCGTCCGACAGCGCCTGGGCGTGCGCCGCACGTTCGGCGGCCACCGCCGTCAACGCCTGCGCGACGTTACCGCGCTCGTTGGCCGCGGCGTCGGTGGCGAGCTGGCTGTCGGCGCGGGCCCGGTCGAGTTGAGCTGCGAGTTCGTCGATTTCCGGGGGCGGGGGCAGGGAGCCGCAGGCCGCCGCGGTCGCGCCCACCAGCGCCAATGCCGCGGCCGAGGCCAATACGCGTCTCCTGGTGATGGTCGGCGGGGGGCTCGGCACGAGCAACATCTTGCCATTGCGCCGTCTTCGCATCGGCGTTCGTTTGGCGTTTACCGCGCCGGTGCTGGCGTATCGTGGAGTGTCGGTTCCAGGGTGTGTCGCCGGGATCGAGTCCGGACAACTCAAGACGAGGAGCTCGCCGTGACGGAGCGTTCTGCGGGATTGCCGTCGCAGAAAGAGGTGATCGAGCTACTCGACGGCGAGTTCGCGCGCGCCGGTTACGAAATAGAGGACGTGACCGTCGATCCGGCCGCGCGCCCGCCGCGCATCACGGTGGTGGCCGACGGGGACGACGGCCTCGACCTCGATTCGATCGCCCAGCTGTCCCGAACCGCTTCCGCCTTGCTCGACGAGGCCGACGCCCGATGGGCGCCCTATGTCCTGGAGGTCACCTCGCCCGGGGTGGACCGGCCGTTGACCGCCGAGAAGCACTACCGCCGCGCACGGGGCCGCAAGGTCGAACTGACGTTGTCCGACGGCACCCAACTCACCGGCAGGATCGGCGAAACCCGCGAGGGTGTCGTGCGTCTGGTGGTGCGGGCCGGGCGCCAGGCCGGCTTCTCCGTTCGTGAGCTGCCGTTGGATGGCATCTCCAAAGCTGTTGTGCAAGTTGAATTCTCGCCTCCCAATCCGCGAGAGCTGGAGCTGGTCGGCCAATCTGGGAAGGGGGCTTCGGCGTGAACATCGACATGGCCGCGCTGCACGCCATCGAGGTCGACCGCGGAATTCCGGTGGGCGAACTCGTCGAGACCATCAAATCCGCTCTGCTGACCGCCTATCGACACACACAGGGGCACGCCGCCGAGGCCCGCATCGAGATCGACCGCAAGACCGGTGAGGTCAAGGTCATCGCGTCCGAGCTGGACGAGGACGGCAACACGATCAGCGAATGGGACGACACCCCAGAGGGATTCGGCCGCGTCGCCGCGACGACGGCGCGCCAGGTGATGCTGCAGAGATTCCGCGACGCCGAGAACGAGAAGACCTACGGCGAGTTCTCCGCCCGCGAGGGCGACATCGTGGGCGGGGTGATCCAGCGCGATGCGCGGGCCAACGCCCGCGGTCTGGTCGTGGTCCGGATGGGCAGCGAGACCAAGGGGTCCGAGGGCGTCATCCCGGCCGCCGAGCAGGTTCCCGGCGAGCGCTACGAACACGGCGACCGGTTGCGCTGCTACGTCGTCGGCGTCAGTCGCGGCGCGCGGGAACCGCTGATCACGCTGTCGCGCACACACCCGAACCTGGTGCGCAAGCTGTTCTCGCTGGAGGTGCCCGAGATCGCCGAAGGCTCGGTCGAGATCGTGGCGGTCGCCAGGGAGGCCGGTCACCGCTCGAAGATCGCGGTCACCTCGCGGGTGCCGGGCCTCAACGCCAAAGGAGCGTGCATCGGGCCGATGGGTCAGCGGGTGCGCAACGTCATGAGTGAGCTGTCGGGCGAGAAGATCGACATCATCGACTACGACCCGGACCCGGCGAAGTTCGTGGCCAACGCGCTCTCACCGGCCAAGGTGGTCTCGGTGACGGTCATCGACGAGGCGGCCCGCGCGGCCCGCGTCGTCGTGCCCGACTTCCAGCTGTCGCTGGCCATCGGCAAGGAGGGGCAGAACGCCCGGTTGGCGGCCCGGCTCACCGGCTGGCGCATCGACATCCGCAGCGACGCGCCCCCGGCCGGGGCGGGAGAGCCTGACCAAGACGCGGCCCGCGGCGCCGTGGGGGACCGGTAAGCGCCGACGGTCGCGCGTGTCCACGCCGACCAGCGCAGCCATTTCAAATACCAGCGGCAGTGACGGTAGACTCACTCGTGATCCAGCGCGAGACTTCGGCTTCGGCGCAACGACGCAGCCCCGACGATCCTGTCGGACCGGTGCGGACCTGCGTTGGTTGCCGAAAACGAGAGCTGGCCGTCGAACTGCTTCGGGTGGTCGCTGTCGGCAACGTCGATGGGGCTGGGAATCCTCTCAGCACCGTCACCGTTGACCCGGCGAGAAAGCTGCCGGGGCGGGGTGCATGGCTGCATCCCACTCCTCAGTGCCTCGAGGCGGCGATTCGGCGGCGAGCGTTCGGTCGAGCGCTGCGCATCACCGGTTCACCGGACGTATCCGCGGTGATCGAGTATGTCGGCACTGTGAGCAGTGCGGACCCGCCCGACCTCCCGGCAACAGAACAGGTAGCGAAGAACATGAGCACACCGTGAAGTCCCGATGACCATGCGTCATAGCTAACCCGAGGCGCGGCGCCTACCACCGCTGACGCCTCTAGAGATGGAGATGTAGTGGCAGGTAAGGCCCGTGTACACGAGTTGGCCAAGGAACTCGGTGTCACCAGCAAGGAAGTACTCGCTCGCCTGAGCGAACAGGGCGAATTCGTCAAATCCGCGTCCTCCACCGTGGAGGCCCCGGTCGCGCGCCGGCTGCGCGAATCCTTCGGCGGCGGGAAAAAAGCCGCCGAAAAGGTCAAAGCCGACGGCAATGGTGCGGCGACAGCCAAACCGGCCGCGCCCGCCAAGAGCACCCCGCAGGAGCCGGCGAAGGCTCCCGCACCCAAGCCTGCGGCGCCGGCTCCCGAGGCGCCGCCCGTCGCGCCGCCCGCGGCGGCCGCCCCGCCGGCCACGCCCGCCCCGCCGGCGGCTCGTCCGGGTCCGCGTCCGGGTCCGTCGCCGAGCGCGCCCAAGCCCGCTCCGCGCGTCCCGCGCGTCGGCAACAACCCGTTCTCGACTCAGCAGCCCGTCGATCGCCCGATCCCGCGGCCGCAAGGTCCTCGGCCCGGTCCCGGTGGGCCGCGGCCCGGCACCCCGCGCCCGGGTATGTCCCCGAGCAACATGCCGCAGCGTCCCGGCGGCCCCCGGCCCCCGCGCCCCGGTGGTGGTCCGCGGCCCGGCCCCGGCGGCGGCGGTCCGCGTCCCGGTGCCGGCCAGGGCGGTCGTCCCGGCGGCGGTGGCGGCGGCGGTAACTACCGCGGCGGTGGTCCCGCCGCCGGCGGCGGCTTCCGCGGTCGCGGCGGTCGCCCCGGCCAGCGCGGCGGTGCGGCCGGCGCGTTCGGTCGTCCCGGCGGTGCGCCCAAGCGCGGACGCAAGTCGAAGAGGGCGAAACGCGCCGAATACGAGAACATGCAGGCGCCGGTCGTCGGTGGCGTCCGCCTGCCGCACGGCAACGGCGAGACCATCCGCCTGGCGCGCGGCGCCTCGCTGAGCGACTTCGCCGAGAAGATCGACGCCAACCCGGCGTCGCTGGTGCAGGCACTGTTCAACCTCGGTGAGATGGTCACCGCGACCCAGTCGGTCGGCGACGACATCCTCGAACTGCTCGGCGGCGAGATGAACTACAAGGTTCAGGTCGTCTCCCCGGAGGACGAGGATCGCGAACTGCTGGAGTCCTTCGACCTGACCTACGGCGAGGACGAAGGCGGCGAAGAGGACCTCGAGTTCCGTCCGCCGGTGGTCACCGTGATGGGCCACGTCGACCACGGCAAGACGCGACTGCTGGACACGATCCGTAACGCCACCGTCCGCGAGGGCGAGGCCGGCGGCATCACCCAGCACATCGGCGCCTACCAGGTCGAGGTCGATCTCGACGGCACCGTGCGGCCCATCACCTTCATCGACACCCCGGGCCACGAGGCGTTCACCGCCATGCGTGCCCGCGGCGCGAAGGCCACCGACATCGCGATCCTGGTGGTCGCCGCCGACGACGGCGTCATGCCGCAGACGGTGGAGGCGATCAACCACGCGCAGGCCGCCGAGGTGCCGATCGTGGTGGCGGTCAACAAGATCGACAAGGAAGGCGCCGACCCGGCCAAGATCCGCGGCCAGCTCACCGAGTACGGGCTGATCCCCGAGGACTACGGCGGCGACACGATGTTCGTCGACATCTCCGCCAAGCAGGGCACCAACATCGAGGCGCTGCTGGAGGCCGTGGTCCTCACCGCGGACGCGGCACTGGACCTGCGGGCCAACCCCGACATGGAGGCCCAGGGTGTGGCGATCGAGGCGCACCTGGACCGCGGCCGCGGCCCGGTGGCCACGGTGCTGGTCCAGCGCGGCACGCTGCGGGTCGGCGACTCGGTGGTGGCCGGCGACGCGTACGGCCGTGTCAGGCGCATGGTCGACGAGCACGGTGAGGACGTCGCCGAGGCGCTGCCGTCGCGGCCCGTCCAGGTCATCGGCTTCACGTCCGTGCCCGGCGCGGGTGACAACTTCCTGGTCGTCGACGAGGACCGCATCGCGCGGCAGATCGCCGATCGGCGCAGCGCCCGCAAGCGCAACGCCATGGCCGCGCGCAGCCGCAAGCGGATCAGCCTGGAGGATCTGGATTCGGCGCTGAAGGAGACCAGCCAGCTGAACCTGATTCTGAAGGGCGACAACGCCGGTACGGTCGAGGCCCTCGAGGAGGCCCTGCTGGGCATCCAGGTCGACGACGAGGTGCAGCTGCGCGTCATCGACCGCGGTGTCGGTGGTGTCACCGAGACCAACGTCAACCTGGCGTCGGCATCGGATGCGATCATCATCGGCTTCAACGTCCGCGCCGAGGGCAAGGCCACCGAGCTGGCCAACCGCGAGGGCGTCGAGATCCGCTACTACTCGATCATCTACCAGGCGATCGACGAGATCGAGGCCGCGCTCAAGGGCATGCTCAAGCCGATCTACGAGGAGAAGGAGCTCGGCCGCGCCGAGATCCGGGCGATCTTCCGGTCGTCGAAGGTCGGCAACATCGCCGGCTGCCTCGTCCAGTCCGGGATCATGCGGCGCAACGCGAAGGCCCGGCTGCTGCGCGACAACGTCGTGGTGGCCGAGAACCTCACCGTGTCGTCACTGCGCCGGGAGAAGGACGATGTCACCGAGGTCCGCGAGGGCTACGAGTGCGGTCTGACGCTGACGTACTCCGACATCAAGGAAGGCGACGTCATCGAGACCTACGAACTCGTCGAGAAGGAGCGCACTTAGTGGGCGACGAGCGCTTGCGCGAAGAGCAGAAATGAGTGACCCCGCACGGGCGAAGCGACTGGCCAAACGCATCTCCACGATCGTCGCCTCGGCGATCGAGTACGAGATCAAGGATCCTCGGCTGGCCGGTGTGACGATCACCGACGCCAAGGTCACCAACGATCTGCACGACGCGACGCTGTACTACACGGTGCTCGGCGCGTCGCTGTCCGAGGAGCCGGACTTCGGGGCGGCCGCCGCGGGGCTGGACAAGGCGAAGGGCGTGCTGCGGTCCAAGGTCGGCGCGAGCCTGGGTGTGCGGTTCACGCCCACGCTCGCGTTCGAGCGCGACACCGTGCCCGACGCCGCGGTGAAGATGGAGGAGCTGCTGGCCCGCGCCCGCGCCGCGGATGAGGAAGTGGCGCGAGTTCGGCAAGGTGCCAAGCACGCAGGGGATGCGGACCCGTACCGTGTCACTGAGGAGGGCGAGGCAGTAGCCGGGGGGCCTGACGACTCTGAGGACATCGGTGACCGCGATCGACAAGACGACTGACGCTCCGGAAGTGGGCGATCGGGTCGACGCTCGCCGCGCAGCCGACCTGCTCTCCGCGGCCGACTCGGTCGCCGTGGTCTGCCACGTCTATCCCGACGCCGACACCATCGGCGCCGGCCTCGCGTTGGCGCTGGTACTCGACCAGGTCGGCAAGAGCGTCCAGGTGAGCTTCGCCGCGCCGGAGAAGCTGCCCGAATCGCTGCAGTCGCTGCCGGGCGGTCATCTGCTCGTCGGGCCCGACGAGATGCGCCGCGACCCCGACCTCGTCGTCACCGTCGACATCCCCAGCGTCAACCGGCTGGGGTTGCTGCGCCGTCTCGTCGACGACGGCCGCGAGGTGCTGGTGATCGACCACCACGCGTCGAACCGGCTGTTCGGCACCGCGAACTACGTCGACGCCTCGGCGGACTCCACCACGATGCTGGTGGCCGACCTGCTCGACGCGTGGGACAAGCCGATCGACATCGGCGTGGCGCACTGCCTGTACGCGGGGCTGACCACGGACACCGGCTCGTTCCGGTGGGCCACGCCCCGCGCGCATCGGCTGGCGGCGCGCCTCGTCGAACTCGGTGTCGACAACGCCGGCATCAGCAGGACTCTGCTCGACACCCACCCGTTCGCCTGGCTGCCGATGCTGTCGCGGGTGCTGGCCTCGGCGCAACTGCTGCCCGACGCGGCCGGCGGTCGCGGCCTGGTGTATGCGGTAGTGGACCACGCGGAGTGGGCGAACGCCCGCCCCGAAGAGGTCGAGAGCATCGTCGACATCGTGCGCACCACCCAGGAGGCCGAGGTCGCCGCGGTGTTCAAGGAGATCGAGCCCGGGCACTGGTCGGTGTCGATGCGGGCCAAGTCCTATGACCTGTCACCGGTCGCGAGTGGGTTCGGCGGTGGCGGCCATCGCCTGGCTGCGGGATATTCGGCCACCGGGTCCACCGAGGACGTGGTGAAGGCGTTGCACGCGGCCCTTGGCTGAGCCCGGAACGGAGCCGCCGGACGCCCCGGTGACCGGCCGCCGGATCGCCGGGCTGGCGATTCCCGCGCTCGGAGTCCTCGCCGCCGAACCGATCTATCTGTTGTTCGACCTCGCGGTGGTGGGCAGATTGGACGCCCTGGCGTTGGCCGGGTTGGCGATCGGCGCGCTGATCCTGTCCACGCTGAGCTCACAGATGACGTTTCTGGCCTACGGCACCACCGCGCGTTCGGCGCGGTTCTACGGCGCCGGCGACCGCGCGGCCGCGGTCGGGGAAGGCGTGCAGGCGACCTGGCTGGCGCTGGGGTTGGGCGCGGTGATCATCGCGGCCGTGCAGGTGTTCGCGGAGCCGTTGGTGACGGTGCTGGCGGGATCGTCCGACGGGGGAGAGATCGCCGCCGAGGCGCTGCCGTGGGTGCGCATCGCGATCGTCGGGGTGCCCGCGATCCTCATCTCGGCGGCGGGCAACGGATGGATGCGCGGGGTGCAGGACACCGCGCGACCGTTGCGGTTCGTGGTGTTCGGCTTCGCGGTGTCGGCGGTGCTGTGCCCGCTGCTGGTGTACGGCTGGCTCGGCATGCCGCGGCTCGGGCTGCCGGGCTCGGCGGTCGCGAACCTGGTGGGACAGTGGGTGGCCGCGACGCTGTTCTGCCGCGCCCTGCTGATCGAACGGGTGCCGCTGCGGCTGCATCCCGAGGTGTTGCGCGCGCAGGTGGTGATGGGCCGCGATCTGGTGTTGCGGACGCTGGCGTTCCAGGCGTGCTTCGTCTCGGCGGGCGCGGTCGCGGCCCGGTTCGGAGCGGCCGCCGTCGCCGCGCACCAGGTCGTGCTCCAGTTGTGGAATTTCCTTGCGCTGGTGCTGGATTCGCTGGCGATCGCCGCTCAGTCACTGGTCGGCGCCGCGCTGGGCGCCGGATTGTTGACGCACGCCAAGTCGGTGGCCTGGCGGGTCACGATCTTTTCGGCGCTGGCCTCGGCGGTGCTGTCCATCGTGTTCGCGGTCGGCGCCTCGGTGTTTCCGAGCGTGTTCACCGACGACCGCTCGGTGCTCGACGCGATCGGCGTGCCGTGGTGGTTCATGGTGGCCCAATTGCCGGTCGCCGGAATCGTTTTCGCGCTCGACGGTGTGCTGCTGGGCGCCGGCGACGCGAAGTTCATGCGTAACGCGACGCTGGCGAGCGCCCTGGTCGGGTTCCTGCCGTTGATCTGGCTGTCGCTGGCGTTCGGCTGGGGGTTGTTGGGGATCTGGGCCGGGCTGTCGACGTTCATGGTGCTGCGGTTGGTGTTCGTCGGCTGGCGCGCGTTCTCGGGCCGCTGGCTGGTGCCCGGCACCGCGTGACCCGTTACCGGCATGGGCCCATCCGCGAGCGACCGTGTTTGCGCACGACACGCCGCGAAAACCTGGCCAATGCGGGCGCTCGCGGAGCGTCAGCGGCCCCGCTATGCGCGGACCCGCGCGATCGCGGCCCAGCCGAACTCCGTCGTCTTTACCCGAACATCGTCAAACCCCGCCGCTGCCAACCGATCCGGCAACGTATCCGGGTCGACGGGGTTGTAGGTGTCGCCTTCGTGCGCGACTGCCAACTCGTCGCTGCCGAGGCTGTCGCTGGCCACCAGCGCCGCGCCGGGCCGCAGCACGCGGGCGACCTCGGCGAACAGCTTGTCCTGGAGTTCGGCGGTGGGGACGTGGTGCAGCATCGTGAAACACGCTGCGCCGGTGAAGCGGTCGTCGTCGTAGGACAGCGCCGTCGCGTCTCCGCGCACGATATCGACGGTCGGCACGCCGGCGAATCGATCGGTCAGCATCGCCGCGAGTTCGTCGTCGATCTCCACCGAAGTCAGCCGTCCCACCGATTCGCTCAGCACGTCGGTGGTCGCGCCGTAGCCGGGTCCGACCTCGAGAACGTCGTCGCCGAGGTCGATCTCACCCAACGCCCACGGCAGGATCACCTCGCGGATCAGCTGCCGCCATTCCTCGCTGCCGCAGTACTCATGCGCCTCGTTCACGTTCGCAGCCTATGAGGGTGCGCAAACTGCTGTAAATGCGCGGCGTGTGGCGTGCCGACACGCACGTTCGCGGAGTCGGAGGATCAGCGGACCTGGGAGCGGCCTCGCTGCAGGACGGCATCGCGGTTGGCGGCGATGTCGTCGCCGCTGGCGGTGCGCATCCACTCCCGCGCCGACGCCGCCTCGATCCACAATCCCTCGTTGGTCTGCGACTCGTCGATGCGGTGGTAGGAGGCCAGCAGCGCCCGCACCGCGCGTTGATTGTTGCCGACGATCGAGGCCGCGACCTGTCGGGCCGTCGGCATCAGCTGATCGTGCGGCACCACCTGGGTGACCAACCCGGTCCGCAGCGCCTCCTCGGCCGATAGATAGTCCCCGGTCAGGCTCATCCGACGGGCCATTCCGACGCCGACCTTCTGCGGCAGCCGCACCGAGAGCCCCCAGGTCGGCAACAGCCCGACCCGGGCGTGCGTGTCGGCGAATCGCGCGTGCTCGGAGGCGATCAGCACATCGCAGTACAGCGCGATCTCGAGGCCGCCGGTCACCGCCGCCCCGTTGATCGCGCCGATCACCGGCTTGTCCATCGGCGGCCACTTCGGCGAGATGTCGGGCAGGTCGGTGGTGTCCCCCAGCTCTTTGAGGTCCAACCCCGCACAGAACACCGGGTCGGCGCCGGTGACGATCACGACGTCGACGTCACCGTCGGTCTGGGCGTCACCGAGGGCGCGGTAGAACCGCCTGCGCAGTTCGCTCGAAAGCGCGTTGCGCGACTGCGGCCGGTTCAGGGTCAACGTCCGCACGCGGTCTTGGGTCTCGATGAGCAGGATGTCGTCAGTCACCCGACGAACCTATCGTGGAGCCATGTGCCGAAACATCACCGAGCTACGCGGGCTCGAGCCGGCGGCGACCGACGAAGAGATCGAGGCGGCCGCGCGGCAGTACATCCGCAAGGTCAGCGGCCTCACCAGGCCGACCGCGGCCAACGCCGACGCCTTCGAGGCGGCCGTCGCGGAGGTCACCGCCACCACCCAACGGCTGCTGGCGTCCCTGCCGCCGCGTCGCCAGCCCCCCAAGACGGTGCCGCCGTTGCGCCGCCCGGAGGTGCGCGCCCGCATAGAGGCGGCCAAGGCGACGGCCAAGGCGTAAGAGGATGACCACGACGCTGACGCAGCCGGGGCTCAAGGAGTGGAGCGCCGCGGTGCACGCGTTGCTGGACGGCAGGCAGACCGTGCTGCTGCGCAAAGGCGGCATCCACGAGAAGCGGTTCGCGGTCAGCGCGTCACGCTTCCTGCTGTTTCCGACGGTCGCGCACAGCCACGCCGAACGCGTGCGTCCCGAGCACCGCGATCTGCTCGAACCGGCGGCCGCCGACAGCACCGACGACGCGGTGGTGATCCGCGCCGGTGCCCGCGTGATCGCCGCGGTCGAGGTGGTCCGGCCCGAGGCCCTCAAAGACATTGAGCCCCTGCATATCTGGACCGACGAGTCGGTGCGTGCAGACCGACTCGACTTTCGCCCCAAACATCGCCTCACCGCGCTCGTCGTGCAGGCCAGCCCCTTGGTGCGGCCGTTGCGACTCGAACGCACACCCGAGTACCGGGGCTGCACCAGTTGGGTGCAGCTGCCCGTCGACCCGCAGTGGGCGCCGCCGGTGCACGACGACGCCACGCTGCACGAGATCGTCTCGCGCGTTCACGATTCCGTGGGTTGATACGCCTCAGCCGGTCGGCGGCTGCGGTCCGGCCGGCAGGATCAGCCGCGACGCGCCACCACCGAGATGCACCGTATGGGTGGCCGGCGCGAGCTTGGTGCCCGTCCCGAGCGGTTCGCCGGTGCCGAGGTTGCGCGCGAACCGGGGATGCGAGCCGCCCGCGACGAGCACGCGGATCCGCGAACCGGCGCGGAAGCGGTGGGCGATCGGATCGAGTTCGATGCGCACCTGGCCGGAATCCGTTGCAGCGCAGATATATCCGTCGCTCACATTGTGTGAGCGCCCCTTCGCGTCGACCTCGCTCACCCGCACGAACAGGTCGTTGTACGGGTTGTCGCACGTATGCGACAGCTCCACCACCGGCGCGCCGACCACGTACTTGTCCGCGGGCAGGCGATCGCTGGTGAAGCTCAACACGTCGGCGCGCTGGGCCAGGCTGGTGTCCTTGCGGTATCCGGCCTCCGGCGACAGCAGCCGACCGCCGACGGTCGGCGTCGGACTGGCCGGGTTGTAGGTGAAGCTCGACGGTGCGGCGGTCTCCGGCGGAACGGCATCGCCGAGGCGTCCGCCCGGTTGCAGGTATCGCACCACCTCGGGCATCGCCGGCGGCCACTCGGGCATCTCGATCCACCCCTGACCGTTGACGAAGACACGCACCGGCTGGCTTCGCTTTGGCTCGGCACCGTTCAGATGCGTGTCCAGCCAGTCGAGCGTCTCGCGGATCGCGGTGGGCGCGGCCTTGGTCACCAACTGGGTGTGGATCCACGGGCCGACGGTCAGACCCACCTCGACACCGCGGTCGCGCAGCCGCCGGTACTGCGTCATCGTCTGCTCCAGGAACAGGTCCTGCCATCCGCCGATCAGCAGCACCGGCATGTCGGCGGTCTCCAAGGCGCGGCGCAGGTTCAACGGCGTCCAGAACGGGTCGTCGGCATCGGGGTGATCGAGCCACGACTCCCACCACGACGCACCGGAGCCCAGCAGTGACCGACCCGACTCACCGGCCGGCAGCCGGTCCATCGCGCGGGCGAGCCGACGCCGCGAGCGCATCTGGCGCACCAGGGCCCGCACCCTGTTCGGATCCTCCTGAAACGCCATCAAATGGCTCCAGCCGAGGAAATCGCTCAGCGCGAACGAGCCGCGGCCCCAGCGCGGCCCGCTGACGTCGTGCACCCCGACGGTGATCACCGCGGCCTTCATCTCCGGCGGCGGGTCGGTGAGCAACGCCCACTGCGTGAATCCCAGATACGACAGCCCGATCGTGGCGAACGATCCGGTGAACCAGTCCTGATTGCGCAGCCACTCGACGGTGTCGGCGCCGTCGGCGATCTCGTTGACCATCGGTTTGAATTCGCCGCCGGAGCCGTAGGTGCCGCGCACGCTCTGCAGGACGACGTGATAGCCACGCGCGGCGTAGACGCGGCCGTAGAGCGCCGCGAAGGGAAAGTCGCGGCCGTACGGACAGCGGACCAGCAACGTGCCCGCAGGCTCCGCCGTGGCGGGCGCATAGTGGTCGGCGCGCAGTTCGACGCCGTCTCGCATCGGCACCAGGACCTTGTTGACCGTGAAGTCGGTGGTGTGCGGTGGGAGCCGCAGCAGGCGGGACAGGGTGCGTCCGGTGAGCTGCTTGACCTTCGAACGGGATGCCGGCGGGGCGGCGACGGAGGATGCGGTCACCTCACGAGGCTACTTAGACGCGATGTCGTTGCGGTGGATCGCCCGTGTCACCTCGGCCATCAACCAGTCGATCGCGGCGGTCGCGGCATCGCCGTCGAGGCCCCACACCGCGACCAGGCGTTCGTACGTGGCCGGGCTCCACAGCACGTCGAGCAGGCCGGCGACCGCGCGCCGTTGCTCCTCGGGCAGCTCGGGTGCGGCGTCGCCGACCGCGCGCAGCAGCGCGTCGCGGCGGCGGACGTCGGAGCTGACGAACGCCGGATCGGCCGGCGCCGGCCCGGTGTGCTTGACCGAGAAGCGTTGCAGCGACGCGAAAACCCGCGATGTCACCTCGCCCAGATTCGCCAGGGTGACGTCGTCGTAGGACACCCCGGCCTCGGCCTCGAGCCGCTGCATTACCGCGTCGTGCAGGTGGCGTTCGGTCGGGAAGTGCCGGTAGACGGTCCGTTCGCCGACGCCCGCCCGCGCGGCGACGGCCTTGAACGTCAACCCCCGCCAGTCCCAGGTGTCGAACTCGTGCACCAGCTCACTACCCGCGGCGACGATGCGCTCGCGGGTCTGCGCGGCCTTACGCCTGCGGACACTGTTGTCGTAGGAACGCGTTGACGGACCGGCCATAATAGTGGCAGTGTACTGTCACCAATAGGTGGAGGTGCAGCGTGGCATCTGTCGGGGATCTGCTGACCGCGGCCCAGGGTCGCACCGGGCTCGACGACTTCGGGGGCGACTCGTTCCGCGAGGGCCTGGAGATCCTGGTTCGCGCGCTGCGCGACGAGGCCCGGCTCAACGCGCGCGGCGAGGACTTCGTCTACAACCGCATCGGGCTGCACCTGTCGCAGCGACTCCAGGTCGAGGACTGGTACCGACGACATCCCGAGATCGACGACGAGCACATCGCCGCGCCGCTGTTCGGGCTCGGCCTGCCCAGGACGGGGTCGACCGCGCTGTCGTTCCTGCTCGCACAGGACCCCGACGTCCGCTACCTGCGCAGCTGGGAATCTGCTCAGCCGTGCCCGCCGCCGTCGACCGTGCGCGGCGACGATCCGCGCATCCCGCCCGATCAGCGCCCCGTCCTGGTCGGCAGCCGTCACCACGTGCCCACCGACATCCGCGGCCCGATGGAATGCCTGGACCTGATGGCGCTCGACTTCAAGTCGCAGATCTTTCAGGCCTACGCGCAGATCCCCACTTACTCGCAATGGCTCTGCGACGACGCCGATTTCACCTCGACGTACCGCTACGAACGGCGGGTGCTCAAGTTGCTGCAGTGGGGCGAGCCGACCCGGCCGTGGCGGCTCAAGTCGCCGGCGCACGTGCTGTCGTTGGACTACCTCGACCGCGTGTTCCCCGACGCCCGTTTCGTGATGACGCATCGCGATCCCACCGACGTGCTGTTGTCCGTCGTCGACGTCTACGCCGACATCGTCGGCGGATTCACCGACCACCTCGACCGAAGCTACCTCGGTGAGCTCAACGTCACGCAGTGGTCGACGGGCATCGCCCGGGTGATGAAATTCCGCGACAAGACCCCGGATCGGTTCTACGACATCGACTTTCGCGCCATGCAGCAGGATCCGATCCTCGAGGTCAAACGGCTGTACACCTGGCTCGGCGAGCCGGTGACCGAACAATTCGAGGCCGGTATGCGGGCGTGGTGGGCCGAGAACGCCGAGAAGCGAGAGCCGCACCCCAAGGCCGACCCCGAGGCGTTCGGACTGGACGACAACGTGGTTCGGCCGCTGTTCGCCGCCTACGTCGCCGCCTACACCGACCGCGAAAAGGAAACCGCGCCATGACGATCGACCTGACCGGCGGCATCGACCCCGACCGGGAGTACATGTTCGCCGAGCGGCCGCAGGACCCCGAGATGCGGGATTCGGTGAGCTTCTGGGTGTTCGACGACCGCGGTGTCGTCGGCCTGCCGAGGATCGGCATCGAGGCGGTGGCCTCCAACTGGGAAGCCCACGGCGTGCAGGTCAACCTGGCGTTCGCCGACGGATGCGTGTACCGGGTGCGCGCCGACGGCCCGAGTGCGCCGGTCGAGGGCCGCGACGGACGTCCGACGGTGCTTGGTGCGGGTCCGCTGACCTTCGAGTGTGTCTCGCCCTTCGAGACCTGGACGATGACGTTCGAGGGCCAGGCGGTCGAGACGTCCTCGACGGCGTTGGCCGCAGGCGACAAGGACGGCCCGCTGGTCGACGTGCGGTTCGAAGTGGAGGCGACGATGGCCGTGCCGCCGTGGATTCAGGGCGCGATGCAGGCCGACGCCGCCACCCAGCTGCAGACGACGGTCGTCGGCGACCTGATGGGCGGCGCCCGCTACGAACAGCTGTTCCGCGCCGAGGGCGTCGTCGAGGCCGCGGGGCGTCGGCATCCGTTCTCGGGCAGCGGACTGCGCATCCGTCGCCAGGGCGTCCGCCGCCTGGAGGGGTTCTGGGGCCACTGCTGGCAGTCCGCGCTGTTCGGCAGCGGACGCGCGTTCGGCTACATCGCCTATCCGCCGCGGCCCGACGGGCAGCCGAACTACAACGAGGGCTACCTCCACCTCGCCGACTCGGCCGGCCTGATTCCCGCGCGCGTCGTCGAGGCGCCCTGGCTGCGCCGCCTGCGCCCGCGCGGCGAGGACGTGTCGCTGGTGCTCGAAACCGCCCGCGGCACCGTGCGCATCGAGGGTGAGACGCTGCTGTCCACCCACGACATCACCGATCCCGCCGAGATCCCCGCCGAACAACGGGAGAAGATGGCCAACTGGTCGTTCCCGGCGTTGCAGCAGGCCGGTGTGCGCTACCGCTGGGACGGCGAGGACACGATCGGGATGCTGGAGCGCTCCAGCCCGATGGACCGCATCGAAAACGACTGAGCCGACGCCGGCGGCGCGTCAGAACACGTAGTGCGGGATCAGGTCGTGGGCGCGCTGCAGGTTGGTCTGCATGCAGTCGGGGTCGGGCTCGGAGTAAATCGGCGAGTAGAACAGCGACTGCTGCAGCACGCCGTAGCTGGTGTCGAAGGCGATCATGCAGGTGATCCACCACCGGTTGTTCCAGTCGGTCGGCTTCATCACCCAGTACTGCGCGGCGCGGTGGCCGTCGATGTCGAGCTGGACCGCGTCGGCGGGCAGCGTCTGCTCGTAGGTGCGCCACACGATCGCCTCGACGGCCATCTGGTAGTTGCCCGCGTCGTAGCGGCAGCGCAGCTGGTCCTCGGGGGTCGGTGGGGTGAACGCCAGACCCATCGCCTGAATCGCGTCCAGGGGGATCTGCTTGCACGGATTGAACGGGGCCGGATCGGTGGTCTCGATGACGGGCCACTTGATCGACGTCGTGACATTCGTCATCGGGATGTCGTCGGCATCGACCCGCGGGGCGCCCGCCGGATTGGCCTGCCACACCACCATCACCGCGGCGATCAGTGCGCACAGTGCCGAGACCAAGCGCAGCTTGGCGAGCATCTCACCCCTTTGTTCGTCGGTCCGACCCTGCGGGGAGTGTAGCGGGCGCCTTCCGGCGGCCGAAGAGGAAACGAGAACCTGTTCTAGTTGCCGGGCGAGCCGCGCGCAGCCGGTTAAGTACCCTGGTCAGTTGTGACACGCGACGGCCGACGACCCACCCTCTGGGCGATCAGCGACCTGCACACGGGTCACACCGGCAACAAACCCGTGACGGAGTCGCTGCATCCGGCCTCCCCGGACGACTGGCTCATCGTCGCCGGGGACGTGGCCGAGCGCACCGACGAGATCCGGTGGGCCCTGGATCTGCTCCGCAAGCGGTTCGCCAAGGTGATCTGGATTCCCGGGAACCACGAGCTGTGGACCACCAACCGGGACCCGATGCAGATCTTCGGCAAGGCCCGCTACGACTACCTGGTCAACATGTGCGACGAGATGGGCATCGTCACGCCCGAGCATCCGTTCCCGGTGTGGACCGAGGAGGGCGGCCCGGCCACGATCGTGCCGATGTTCCTGCTGTACGACTACACCTTCCTGCCGGCCGGTGCCGCCACCAAGGCGGAGGGGCTGGCGATCGCCAAGGAGCGCAACATCGTCGGCACCGACGAGTTCCTCTTGTCGGCAGAGCCGTACGCGACCCGCGATGCGTGGTGCCGCGACCGGGTGGCCCATACCCGCAAGCGTCTCGAGGATCTGGACTGGATGACGCCGACGGTGCTCGTGAACCACTTCCCGATGGTGCGCGAGCCCTGCGACGCGATGTTCTATCCGGAGTTCTCGCTGTGGTGCGGCACCACCGCGACCGCCGACTGGCACACCCGCTACAACGCGGTGTGCTCGGTCTACGGACACCTGCACATTCCGCGCACCACGTGGTACGACCGCGTGCGGTTCGAGGAGGTGTCGGTCGGATATCCGCGGGAGTGGCGGCGCCGCAAGCCATATCGCTGGATGCGCCAGATCCTGCCGGATCCGCAGTATCCGCCCGGATATCTCAACGAGTTCGGCGGCCACTTCGAGATCACCCAGGAGATGCGGGAGAACGCGCAGAAGATGCAGCAACGGATCCGCGACAGGCAGTTTTCGCGATGACGGTGGCCGCTTCGCTGCTGTCCGGTGTGCTCCCGGCGACGACGACCGGGCTGGCCGCCGCCGAGGTCTATCGCGATCCGCCGGACCTCACACCGCTGCCCGAAGAGGAGCCGCTGATCGCCAAGTCGGTGGCCAAGCGGCGCAACGAGTTCGTCACCGTGCGGTACTGCGCGCGGCAGGCGCTCGCGGAGCTGGGTGTCGGGCCGGTGCCGATCCTCAAGGGGGAGAAGGGTGAACCGTGCTGGCCCGACGGCGTCGTCGGCTCCCTGACGCACTGCGAGGGATACCGCGGCGCGGTGGTCGGCCGACACGGCGAGGTGCGGTCGGTCGGCATCGACGCCGAACCGCACGGTCTGCTGCCCGACGGTGTGCTCGACGCGATCAGCCTGCCCGCCGAACGCGCCGAGCTCGAACGGCTGCCCGAGGGTCTGCACTGGGACCGAATCCTGTTCTGCGCCAAGGAGGCGACGTACAAGGCATGGTTCCCGCTGACCCAGCGCTGGCTGGGCTTCGAAGACGCGCACATCGTCTTCGACGTCGACGACAGCGGCACCGCCGGTGGGTTCGTCTCGCAGATCCTGATCGACCCAGCGGCGATGCACGGGCCTCCGCTGAAGGCTCTGACGGGCCGGTGGTCGGTCCGCGACGGTTTGGCGTTGACCGCGATCGTGCTATGACCGAGGCGGGTCTGGTCGTCGACGACAAAC
>NZ_CVTB01000265.1 GCF_001050015.1 Mycolicibacterium malmesburyense | reverse complement strand
GAGGTGGGCCACGGCATCGGCGACGTCGTCGATCGCCGCGAACCGCCGCTCCTTGTCGTCGGCGTGCATGAAGGACCTGCCGAAGCCCCCGGACCCGCGCACATTCGGCAGGAACACGCTGATGCCCTCCGCCAGCAGCGCCGGGAAGAACTCGTTGTACCCGGGCCGGCCCTGCCCTTCGGGCCCGCCGTGCAGGAACAACATGGCGCCGATCGTCGGGACGTCTTCGCGCGGTCGGAACAGCCACCCGGTGAACCGCAGGCCGTCACGGGCCACGACGGTTTCCAGGGTCGGATCCGGCGCGATCGGTCCGGAGCTGGGTTCGCGGTCGACGGGTTCCCACACCCCCGTCCGCGGGTCCACCAACTCGACGGTCGGCGGGGTGGACGGACCCTCGACCGTCATCGCCAGCATCGACCCGCCGGCGCTGATGCTCAGCTGGCTGGCCACCATCCCGGGCAGCGAAATCCGCTCGCGCACGGTGTTGTCGCCGAGTTCGAGGATCTGTAACTCGCTGGCGCCGTGGATGTTCCACAGCATCGCCACGGTCGACAGGTCATCGCTGACGGTGAACTCGTCGAGTTCGTAACCGGGGTGTTCGGCCAGGACGTGATACGCCACGCCGTCGGCCGTGACCGTCACCTCGAGCAGTCGGGCGTGCTCGGCGCCGTTCTCACTGCGGATCAGGGCGCGCACGTAGCCTTCGGTGCTCTCGGCGTCGTAGGTCTTGGCGGGCTGGTACAGCTTGGTCAGTTCGCCTTCCAGACCGGCGCGAAGCCGGCGCGCGTAATGGTCGTCGAGGATGATGCCGGTGTCCGTGGTCGACCCTGGATCGTATGGCAGCAGGGCGGTTTCGGTGCCTCCGCGCAGCATGATCAGGTCCCGGTAGCCGCGCGGTCCGACACGCACGAGCGCGGCGCCGGCCCAGGCGTCGACGAGACGGCCGCCCGATCGGCGGTCCAGCACGGTGGTTTGTCCGGTGGCCGGGTCGATCAGGCACGAGCTACCCACACCGTCCTCGCCGGTGAGGATCGCCGCCACCCGGATGCCGTCCCAGGCGATCAATTCGGCGGTGCCCTCGGGCAGCCCGTCCGGCCACGCGTCGATTCGGCGGGCGTCGCGGTCGTCGGGATCGGTTGTCACCACCCAGATCTGGGTGCGCGTGCTGCCCTCGGGAGCGACTTCGCAGGCCAGCCAGTGACCGTCGGCCGAATGCAGTACCCGCGTCACCGGCCCTTCGATGGGCAGATCGACGTCGCGTGACGAGCTCGCCCGCCAGCCGCGCAGGAAACGCTGCACGGCGCGCGGGAAGCCCCCGTCGTCGACCAGATGTGCGAACGCGGTGGCGTCCGGCGACATGGATGCGCCGTAGACCCTGCGGACCTGTTCTCCCACCGGACCAATTCTGCCTACCCAGGCAAGTCGAGCGGTGACCTGCGCCTGTTGGGCGGTCGCACAGGTACCCTCGCACGCATGAGGTGGGTATGACCGGTACACCACAGCCCGGCCGCGACGAGCCATCGGGCCGCGGGGAGCAACCGCCGGGTCACGGCTATTCCGGGTACACCGATCCGGCATACGCCAGCCAGGCGTACGGCCCCACCTACCAGCCCCCGCCCGGGCCCGCTCCGACGCAGCGGCTGTCGCCGTACGGCGAGTACGGCTACGACCCCTACGGCACGGGCCAGTACGGCGCGCCGTATCCGAACGGCGAGGCCTCCCCGCCGCCACCGCCCGACGAACCGCGATCCCCCCGCTGGCTGTGGGTGGCCGCGGGTCTCGCGGTGCTGACCGTGCTGGGCCTGGTCATCGCGCTGGTCGTGGTCAACAGCTCGCAGCAGCAGACGGTCGTCGCGCCGCCGCCGATGCAGGAACCCGACTTCACCACGCCGATCCCGACGACCACGCTGCGCCCGACGGTCCCGCGGACCACGCGGCCGACCGTGCCACCCGCGGTACCCACCGTGCCCGGTACGCCCGGCGCGCCCGGTACGACGACGCCGGGCGCGACCCAGTCCGTCGTCTACGTCGTCAGCGGCTCCGGACGCGCCATCAACATCACCTACGTCGACACCGGCGGTCTGCTGCAGACCGAGTTCAACGTGATGCTGCCCTGGAGCAAGGAAGTGGAGCTGACCGAGTCCGCGGCGGCGTCGGCGAGCATCAGCATCATCAACGTGGGCCGCGAGGTGAACTGCTCGATCACCGTCGACGGCTCCGTGGTGCAGAAGCGCACGGGCGCCGGCCTGACGATCTGCACGGCCACGGGTTAGCTCATCGCGCTGCGCGGTACCCGCACGGCCAGCATCGCGAGGAGGCCGGCGGCGAGCACCACCAGCAGCCCGCCCATCCCCGCCCGGTCGGTGCCGAAGATCGCGATGAACGCGGAGAACAGCATCGGCGCGAGATACGACACGGCGCGCCCCGTGGTCGTGTAAAGGCCGAACGCGACGCCCTCCTTGCCGTGGGCGGACATGCGCAGCATCATCGTTCGCGCCGCGGACAGCGTCGGGCCGATGAACAGGCACAGCAACAGCCCGCAGACCCAGAACGCGAGCACGCCGTCGAGCGACAGCAGGGTCAGGCCCACCGCGATCATCGCGCTCAGCGACACCACGATGACGGGTTTGGCGCCGAACCGGTCGTCGAGCAGCCCGCCCAATACGGCGCCGACGGCGGCGACGGTGCTGGCGCACACACCGAACAGCAGCACGTCGGCGTCCGAGACGCCGTAGACCCGCACACCGAGCACCGCACCGAACGCGAAGATCCCGGTCAGGCCGTCACGAAACACCGCACTGGCCAGCAGGTAGTACACGACGTGGTGGTCGCGGCGCCATTCGCTGCGGATGTCGGCCCACAGCTTGCGGTATCCGCCGATGAAGCCGACGGATTGCCTCTGGTCCAGCGGATCCGGTTTGGCGCTGGGGACGGCGACCAGCACCGGCAGGGCGAACAGCCCGAACCAGATGGCGGTGAAAACCATTGCGGCCCTGACATTCTGGCCGTCCTCGAGCGGCAATCCGAACATTCCGCCGTCTCCGGAGATGAACCCGAAGTACACCACCAACAGCAATGTGACGCTGCCGAGATAGCCCAGGCCGAGCCCGTATCCGGAGATCTGTCCGGAGGTCTGCGGAGTCGACAGTTGGCGCAGCATCGCGTTGTACGGCACGGTCGCCAGTTCGTTGCACGCCGACGCACAGCCCAGCAGCACCAGGCCGAGCGCCAGGTAGCGATAGTCGTCGCGCACCGAACTCATCGACGCGATCAGCACCACCGCGAGCGCGCTGAGCACTCCCAGCACGCGCCGCCGCCGCCACGGGGCGTCGACCCACACGCCGGTCACCGGCGCCAGCACCGCCACGACCACACCGGCCGCGCCCAGCGCCCAGCCGAGCCAACTGGTGGCGCTGACGCCGCCGGGCAGGTCGGCGCCGACGGTGTTGGTCAGGTAGATCGAGAACACGAAGGTCACGACCACCGCGTTCAAGCCGGTCGCGCCGAAATCCCACAGCGCCCACGAGATGACCTGGCGGCGAGGCGCGGGACGCCGGCCGGAATCGGGTGGGTCGGTCATGGTCCGCCAACGATATAGTCCCCCGCATGCCAGTACCCGCACCCAGCGCCGACGCCCGGGCAGTGGTCACCGGCGCATCGCAGAACATCGGCGAGGCGCTCGCCACCGAACTCGCCGCCCGCGGACACCACCTGATCATCACCGCGCGCCGCGAGGAGGTGCTGCGCACGCTGGCGGACCGGCTGATCAAGCAGTACGGCGTGACGGTGGAGGTGCGACCGGTTGATCTGGCCGACCCGAGCGAGCGCACGAAGCTGTGCGACGAGTTGGCGATGCGCAACATCTCGATCCTGTGCGCGAACGCGGGCACCGCGACGTTCGGCCCGGTGTCGTCGCTGGATCCGGCGGATGAAAAGGCGCAGGTCCAGTTGAACGTGCTGGGTGTGCACGATCTGGTGCTCGCGGTGTTGCCGGGGATGGCCGAGCGCAAGGCGGGCGGCATCCTGATTTCCGGTTCGGCAGCGGGCAATTCGCCGATCCCGAACAACGCGACCTACGCCGCGAGCAAGGCGTTCGTCAACACGTTCAGCGAGTCGTTGCGCGGTGAGCTCAAGAAGGTCGGCGTGCACGTGACGCTGTTAGCGCCCGGTCCCGTGCGCGAAGCGCTGCCCTCCGAGGAGGAACAGTCGCTGGTGGAGAAGGTGATCCCGGACTTCTTGTGGATCTCGACGCAGTACACGGCCAAGCAGTCGCTGGATGCGTTGGAGCGCAACAAGATGCGCGTCGTCCCCGGTGTGACGTCCAAGGCGATGTCGGTGGCGGCGGGCTACACGCCGCGCGCGATCGTGACGCCGATCGTCGGCGCCGTGTACAAGAAACTCGGCGGCAACTAGGCAACGAGGGCTTTCTCCCGCCGCGAAACGGTATTCCGTCAGCGAGAGTTCCAGTGCACCCCTGCGGGAATACAGTTTCGCGAACCGGATCAGCGGCGACGGCGGCTGCGCCTGCGGCCGGTGCCGAAGATGCTGCGGGTGATCTCGCGTCCGATCACCGTGCCCGCTGAGCGCATCGCGCTCTTGAACGCCGAACTACTGACCACCTTCTCCACCATCGACGGCTCGGCGGTGTTCCGCGACTTCACCTGACCCGACGCGCTCGCCCCGCCGGCCTCCGGGACCGGGGGCAGCGGCGGCGGTAACGCGTCGGGTGCGGGCTCGTCCGGCGGGGCCAATCGCGCGTTGAGCCGTTCGTAGGCCGACTCCCGATCGATGGTCTGCCCGTATTCCGCTTGCAGCGCACTGGCTTTCGCGGCTGCGGTGATCGCTTCGGGGCCGATCGTGTCCATCAGCGACCGCGGGGCGCGCATCCGCGTCCACGCCACGGGCGTCGGCGCGCCCTTCTCCGACAGCACGGTGACGATCGCCTCGCCGGTGCCCAGCGACGTCAACGCCGACTTCAGGTCGTAGACATCGGTTTTCGGATACGTCCGCACGGTCTTCGACAGCGCCTTCTCGTCGTCGGGGGTGAACGCCCGCAGCGCGTGCTGGATGCGCGCGCCCAGTTGCGACAGCACGTCGTTGGGCACGTCGGTCGGCAGCTGCGTGCAGAAGAAAACGCCGACGCCCTTGGACCGGATCAGCTTCACCGTCTGCTCGACCTGTTCGAGGAACGCCTTGGACGCGTCGGCGAACAGCAGGTGAGCCTCGTCGAAGAAGAACACCAGTTTCGGCTTGTCGAGGTCGCCGACCTCCGGAAGCGTCGCGAACAGGTCGGCGAGCACCCACATCAGGAAGGTGGAGAACATCACCGGACGGGCGGCCTGGCTACCGAGCTCGAGCAGTGTGACGATCCCGCGCCCCTGCTCGTCGACCCGCAGCAGGTCTTCGGGCTCAAGTTCGGGCTCGCCGAAGAACGTGTCGCCGCCGTCGGCCTCCAGGTTGATCAGCGCCCGCAGGATCACCCCCGCGGTGGTGGTCGACACCGCGCCGAGCGCCTTGAGCTCCGCCTTGCCCTCGTCGCTGGTGAGGTACTGGATCACCGCGCGCAGGTCCTTGAGGTCCAGCAGCGAGAGGCCCCGCTGGTCGGCCCAGTGAAAGATCAGGCCCAGCGTCGACTCCTGCGTGGCGTTGAGCCCGAGCACCTTCGACAGCAGGATGGGCCCGAAGCTGGAGATCGTCGCCCGCACCGGCACCCCGATGCCCGTGGTGCCCAGCGACAGAAACTCGACGGGATAGGCCGTCGGCGCCCAGTCGTCGCCGGTGTCGGAGGCTCGCGCCGTGATGTTCTCGTCGGCCTCACCGGGCCGCGACAGCCCCGAGAGGTCGCCCTTCACGTCGGCCATCACGCAGGGCACCCCCGCGGCCGAGAGTTGCTCGGCCAGCACCTGCAGCGATTTGGTCTTACCCGTGCCGGTCGCGCCCGCGACCAGACCGTGGCGGTTGACGGTGGCAAGGGGAATTCGGACCCGCGCGGCCGGGTCACATACCCCGTCGACGACGACTGCGCCGAGCTCCAGCGCGGCCCCATCGGCGGTGTAACCTGCGGCGATCTGCTGTGCGGGCGCGGGTGTGGACTCTTTGGCCATGGCTGGCACCCTAACGCGCACGGCATGCCCGACGGGCGGGTGCAGCGGGCCCGGCAGACCGGCAAGGCTTACTGTGAGCGTCTGGGCGAGCGATGGGCCCACGGCCGAAGGTCAGGGGACGACGGGAAGAATCAAAGGTGCGCGACGAACTGGTGTGGATCGACTGCGAGATGACCGGCCTGGATCTCAAGACCGACCGGCTCATCGAGATCGCGGTGCTGGTGACAGACGCTGACCTCAACATCCTCGGTGACGGCATCGACATCGTCATCCACACCGACGACGACGCGTTGTCGTCGATGATCCCGGTGGTCACCGAGATGCACACCCGGTCAGGACTGATCAACGAGGTCAAGGCGTCGACGGTGACCCTCGCCGAGGCCGAGGAGCAGGTGCTCGACTACATTCGCACCCACGTCAAACAGGCCAAGACGGCGCCGCTGGCCGGCAATTCGATCGCCACCGACCGCGGCTTCATCGCCCGCGACATGCCCAAGCTCGACGACTACCTGCACTACCGGATGATCGACGTCAGCTCGATCAAGGAGTTGTGCAGGCGCTGGTATCCCCGGATCTACTTCGGCCAGCCCGAGAAGGGCCTCGCGCACCGGGCGCTCGCCGACATCCACGAGTCGATCCGCGAACTGCAGTATTACCGCCGCACCGCGTTCGTAACCCCACCGGGGCCGTCGACCAGCGATATCGCGGCCGTCGCCGAGGAATTGGGACCCGTGAACGGCAACACCAAGGACATCGATTCGGCCGCTGAGCGTTCGAGCGGTTAGTATCGACGTCGCCGTTGCACCCTTGCGGGTTCGCGGCGATGGTGGCTGTAGTTCAGTTGGTAGAGCACCAGGTTGTGATCCTGGATGTCGCGGGTTCGAGTCCCGTCAGCCACCCCGACTGATGACATTGCCCCACCCGCAATCGCCGGGTGGGGCAATGTTTTTACGAGGCATTTTTTCGAGGCCTCAGACGACGAGCTCGCTCAGACGTTGGCGTTGCCCGCTTTCCACTGATCCCACGGGATGTTCCAGTCACCGAGCCCGTCGGTGCCCGGCAGCGTCGAGCCGACCGTGTTGACGATTTCGACGACGTCCCCGCGCTTGGAGTTGTCGTGGAACCACCGCCCGTTGCTCGTGCTGACGTTGATGCAGCCATGACTGACATTGCTGTTGCCCTGGCTGCCGACCGACCACGGCGCGGCGTGAACGTAGATGCCGCTGTAGGAGATCTGGGTGGCCCAGTCGACCTCGGTGCGATATCCGTTGGGCGAGTTGACCGGAACGCCGTACGTCGAGGAGTCCATCACCATGTGCGAGCGGCGGTCGCCGACGATGTAGACGCCGTTGTTGGTGGGCGTGCTGTTCTTGCCCATCGACACCGGCATGGTCTTGATCACCTCGCCGTTGCGCCTGACGGTCAACGTCTTGGTGCTGTCGTCGACGGTGGTGACCACCTCATCGCCGATCGTGAAGCTCGTGCTGACGTTCTCCTGGCCGAACAGGCCATCGCCGAGATCGACGCCGTAGGTGTTGACCGCGACGTCGACCTTGGTACCCGGCTTCCAGTAGTTCTCCGGACGCCACCGCACCTCGCGGTTGTTGAGCCAGTAGAACGCGCCCTCGACCGGAGGATCGGTCTTGATCTTGATGGCCTTCTGCGCGGCCAACCGGTTCGTGATGTTCTCGTCGAACCGGATCGCCACCGGTTGCCCCACGCCGACCACCTCGCCGTTGTTGGGCAGCACGTACGGCATGGTCAGGTTTTCCGGCGAGTGGGTCTCGAAGGACATCCGCCTGGTGGTGGCGCCGCCGAGCCCGAGGGATTCGGCCGTGAGCGTATAGCGCTTGTTGTAGCCGAGCGGCTCTGTGGTGGACCAGGTCAACCCGTCCGGGCTCAGAGCGCCGGCCACCGTCTTACCGGACTCGTTCACCATGGTGACCGCGCCGAGCACGCCGTCCTCCGCGCTGACGGTCACCGGGGTGTCCACGCTCACGCCGACGGCTCCGTCGGTCACCGACGCCGTCAGCTTGGGGATGAGGAGATCGCCGAACGGCGTGCCCTTGTCGTCGATCACCTGAGGCTGCGGCGGCGCCGAGTTACCTCCGCAGGCGGACAACCCGAGCGCCATGACGGGGATCAGCGCAACGGTCACCAACCATGCGCGTCGACGCGGACGGGCCACTGAACGGACTCGCCACATTGCTTACTCCACCTCGCAACCAGGACTGACGGATCGATGATTCTTGGCAACAGTCTAAGGGCTAAATCGCGTCCGGGTTTCGACGCGAACGTCGACGCAGGGCATCGTGGAGATCAATTTCGTGCTGCGCAGCAAGTCCTGTTATTGTCGCATCCGCGCGCCGTTAGCTCAGTTGGTAGAGCAGCTGACTCTTAATCAGCGGGTCCGGGGTTCGAAACCCTGACGGCGCACCAATTTCGAAATCGAGTGCGACCGTGACCACTGTCACGGTCGCGTTCTTTTTGTCCGGCCCCGGCCGAACCGCCCCGGCGGAGATGAGCCGCCGGGCGCCGTTGATTACGGTTGCGTAAATTTCCACCCGCATCTCCGCACTCCCTCAGAAAAGTGTGCTGCATGCTACATAAGACAGCTTACGGAGATGCAGGTCTCATCCCGGTAGGCGTTGCGGAGATGCCCTACGCTGCGACTTCGTTGGGAATGAGCTGCGATAAAGTCGAGTGATCTGCTACAGTCCGGTTAGCTGAGATACTGGAAGACCAGGAACGGCAAACTCTCGGAAGGGAAAAGGGACTTAGCTGATGCCCCAGCCAGGCGGTTCATTTGCGGCAGACGGAGCGGGCGCGGGCCCGTCCGCCGACGTGTCTGCCCAAAGCCCGGTGGCGGTGTACAGCTGCAACCGGATCGGCCGGGTCGCCAACCCTCCGGGATTTTCTCTCTCTGCCTGGTTCCGCTCGACGCGACGCCGCTGACGGCGGGTTCAGCCCTGGCGGACCCGGCGGACGACGAGCACGATCGCGATCACTCCCACGCCGGCAAGTGACACCGCCACAGCCGGTTTCGTGACAAACCGGATGGCGGCGGATTTCGCGTCCTCGACGAGCCGGCTGGGATTGGCGCGTTCGGCGAGGTTGTCCACCGTCGCCGCGAGTTGTTCCCGAGCTTGATCGATGTCCCGCTTGATGGTCTCGGGATCGCGGTCCGCCACGTGCGCCTCCAAGCCGTCCAAGTCGGTGCCCTGCGTGAGAGCCTGCCGATCTACCCTAGAGCAGCCCGCGCTCGCCGCAGCGCACCGGTCGACAGAAGGGATGCCCGCGCGTGCCACAGACTCCTCGACTCGAGGTCGGCGACAGAGCCCCTGCGTTCAGCCTGCCCGACGCCGACGGCAACACCGTGAAGCTCTCCGACTACAAGGGCCGCAAGGTCATCGTGTACTTCTATCCCGCGGCGTCCACCCCCGGGTGCACAAAACAGGCCTGCGACTTCCGCGACAACCTCCACGAGCTCAACGACGCCGGGCTCGACGTCATCGGCATCTCCCCCGACAAGCCCGAGAAATTGGCGAAGTTCAGGGACAAGGAGAAGCTGACGTTCCCGCTGCTGTCGGATCCGGATCGCGAAGTGCTCACCGAGTGGGGCGCGTTCGGCGAGAAGACGATGTACGGCAAGACCGTTCAGGGTGTCATCCGGTCGACGTTCGTCGTGGACGAGAAGGGCAAGATCGCCGAGGCGCAGTACAACGTGCGGGCCACCGGACACGTCGCCAAACTACGGCGCGACCTGTCCGTCTGAGCGGGATCCGGCCAGCCCGGCCAGTAGCAGCGCCTCGGAGACCGCCGCGCGCTCCAGCACGCCGAGGTGCAGGCTCTCGTTGACGCTGTGCGCCTGTGTCTCAGGGTCTTCCACGCCGGTCACCAGGATCTTGGCCGACGGGAACGCGTCGGCGAACTCGGCGATGAACGGGATCGAGCCGCCGACGCCGGTGTGCACGGGCTCGGTGCCCCACGCCTCGCGGAAGGCGGCGCGCGCGGCGTCGTAGACCGGACCGCTGGCGTCGATCGCGTACGGCTGCCCGTGGTCGCCCGGCGTGACCGTCACGTGCGCACCCCACGGGGCGTGCTGCTCGAGGTGGCGCGTCAACGCCGTCATGTGCTGTTCGACGTCGGCGCCGGGCGCGATGCGCATGCTGACCTTGGCCCGCGCGCGAGGGATCAAGGTGTTCGACGACTTGTCGATGGGCGTCGTGTCGATGCCGATGACGGTGATCGCGGGCTTCGCCCACAATCGTTGCGGCACTGAGCCCGAACCCATTTCGGACACACCGGGCAGCATCCCGGTTTCCGCGAGGACCCGTTCGGGCGGGAAGTCGACATCGGCCGCTTCACCTTCGTGGAGCCCGGCCACCGCGACGTTTCCGTCGTCGTCGTGCAGGCTGGCCAGCAGCCGCACCAGCACGCTCACCGCGTCGGGCACGACACCGCCCCACAGCCCGGAGTGCAGGCCGTGATCGAGCGTGGCCACCTCGACGATGCAGTCGACGAGCCCCCGCAGCGACACCGTCAACGACGGCACCTCGGTGCTCCAGTTGTCGGAGTCGGCGATGACGATCACGTCGGAGGCCAGGGTGTCGTGATGCGCGGCCAGCAGCCGCGACAGCGAGGGCGAACCCGACTCCTCCTCCCCCTCCACGAAGACCGTGACGCCGACGGGCGGGTTGCCGTCGTGCGCCCGAAACGCCGCCAAATGCGTTGCGATGCCCGCCTTGTCGTCAGCGGTGCCTCGTCCGTACAAACGCCCGCCGCGCTCGGTGGGCTCGAACGGCGGTGAGTTCCATTGCGCCGGATCGCCCTCCGGTTGCACGTCGTGGTGGGCGTACAGCAGCACCGTCGGCGCACCGGGCGGCGCGGGATGGCGTGCGATGACCGCGGGTGCGCCGCCCTCGCTGACGATCTGCACATCGCCGAAACCGGCCTCGGTCAACAGCTTCGCCACCGCCTCGGCGCTGCGCTGCACCTCCCCGCGACGGGCCGGGTCGGCCCATACCGACTCGATGCGTACCAGATCCTCCAGATCCCGCCGAACCTCCGGCAACACCTCGTGAACCCGCTGCACCAGATCGCTCATGGAGACGACACTAGCCGGTCAGTCAGCCACCGCGAGCGACCGTAAACTGCCAGAAAAGCGCGGCGTGTCGTGCACAGACACGGTCGCTCGCGGTGCTGGGTTTGGGGTCAGCGCTCTTCGAGGATGGCGACCGCCGCGGCGGTGCCGGCCTCATGCGTCAACGACAAATGGATCGTCACGTTCTTCAGGTGCTCCGCGATCGCCCCGGACAGGCGCACCTTCGGCCTACCCCACATGTCGGTGATCACCTCGATGTCTCGGTGGATGCCCTCGGGCAGCACCGGACGCCTGGCGAAGCGCGATCCCGACCACGCCTTGATCACGGCCTCCTTCGCCGCCCACCGCGCGGCCAGATGCCGCGCCGCCGACGAACTCTTGTCCGCGGCGTCTCGGCGCTCACCGGGCGTGAAGGTCTCGGCGAACACGGTTCCCGGCTGATCGACCTGCTCGGCGAACTCGGGAATGGAGACCAGATCGATCCCCACCCCGACTATCGCCATGGGCCGAACGCTATCTCATGCTTGCGGGGACACATACACGTCGTCGTCGCCGAGCCGCGATGCCGGATCGAGAAGCATGTCGGCCTCCTGCCGCTTCTCGGGTGCGTCGTGGCCGAACCGGCGGTCGGCCGGCTTCTCGTAGAGCGGCTTGCCGCCGGCGATCGCCGACGCCAGCCGGTGTTGACCGGCCAGCACCCGGGCGTCCGCGCGCTGTTTGTAGTCGGCGCGCTGCGCGGGGGTGAGCGCGGCGAGGAACGCCTGCGGATGCACCAACGCGATCAGGCCGGACACGTGCCCGAAGCCCAGGCTGGTGATCAGCCCCGCCTTCAGCGGGAACGACCCGCCGAAGTGCAGGCTGTCGCGCAGCCACACCATGTGCGCGGAGCCGGCGAGCTCGTCGTCGACGCAGTCCAGGCTGCGGTTGGGCGGGATGACGCCGTCGCGCAGGATCTGGCACAACCCCATCATCTGGAACGCCGCCGCGCCGCCCTTGGAGTGACCGGTCAGGCTCTTCTGCGACACCACGAACAACGGCGCGCCCTCGGAGCGGCCCATCGCGTCGGCGAGCCGCTCGTGCAGCTCGGTCTCGTTGGGATCATTGGCCAGCGTCGACGTGTCGTGCTTGGACACCACCGCGATGTCGTCGGGTCCGACACCGAGCTCGGCCAGTGAGTTCGCCAGCTGCGACTCGCGACCGCCGCGGCCGGCGGCCAGCGCACCGAGGCCGGGCGCCGGGATCGAGGTGTGCACACCGTCGCCGAACGACTGCACGTAGCCCACCACGGCGAGCACGGGCAGCCCCATCTTGAACGCGAGATCGCCGCGGGCCAGCAGGATGGTCCCGCCGCCCTGGCCCTCGACGAACCCGAGCCGACGACGATCGTTGGCGCGGGAGAACTTCGAGTCGCTGATGCCGCGCGCCCGCATCATCGCGGTGTCCGCGGTGGCGGCCATGTCGCCGAACCCGATGACGGCCTCGAGGGTCGTGTCGTCGTATCCGCCGGCGACCACGAACTCGGCCTTGCCCAGCTTGATCTTGTCGACGCCCTCCTCGACCGAGATGGCCGCCGTCGCACAGGCCCCGACCGGGTGGATCATCGCCCCGTAACTGCCGACATAGCTCTGGACGACGTGCCCGGCGATGACGTTCGGCAGGACCTCCTGCAGGATGTCGTTCGGCTTGTTCCGGCCCAACAGGTTGCCGTGATACATGGTCTGCATCGACGTCATACCGCCCATGCCGGTGCCCTGCGTGCTGGCCACCAGGCTCGGGTGCACCCAGCGCATCAGCTCGCTCGGGCTGAAGCCCGCCGACAGGAATGCGTCGACCGTGGTGACGAGGTTCCAGATCGCCAGGCGGTCAATGGAGTTCATCATCTCCTGGCTGACGCCGTAGACCATCGGGTCGAACCCGGTCGGGATCTGCGCGCCGACCGTGCGGGACAGCTTGACCTTGCGCGGAACCCGAACCTCGGTGCCCGCCTTGCGGGTCACCTGCCAGTCGCCGCTGTCGGGCACGGGGGCGATCACGGTGTGCTCCGGATCGAACGTCAGGAATCCGCGGGCCTCGGCCTCCGACGACACGACGAAGGTGAAGTCCTTGTCGAGGAAGACCGAAACCAGAAGCGGCGACGCGTGATCCGGGTCGATCGCCCCGTCGTCGACCCACTCGCGGATGCCGACCCGCTCGACCACGGCGTCGTGGTAGCGCTCCACCAGCTCGCCCTCGTCGACCAGGTCGCCGGTTTCGGTGTCGTACCAGCCCGGCGTGGGATCGTCTTCCCACTTGACCAGTCCGGTCGTCCACGCCAGCTCCAGGACACCGGCGGCCGACAACTCGTTCTCGACCTCCATCTCGAACCGGGTGCGCGAGGAACCGTACGGCCCGAGTTCGGCGCCGCCGACGATGACCACCATGTCGGCGGGGTCGACGTCGAGGTCGGCCCACTCGGGCGCCGGCGCGGACTTGTACCCGCGTGGCGGCGACGGCAGGGCACGCACGGTGCCCTCGAGATCGGTTTCCTCGGTGTGGCTTTCGGTCACCATCTCTTCGCGGGCCTTGGCGGCCAGCTCGGCCATGTCGATGTCGACGTCGGCCAGCCCGCCGGTGAAGTCCGCCTGTAACGGCTCGCGCGCCGCGGCCACCTTGGCCTCGATATCGCACAGCCCGAGCAGCATGCCCGCCATCTCGTCGGTGGTGAACGTGCGCACACCGGCCTCTTCGACCGCACCGACGATCGTGTCGTTGTGACCCATCAGGCCCGTGCCCTTGGTCCAACCGATCAGTGCGTGCGCAAGCGAGACCCGCTGCGCCCACGACGATTCGGCCTTCCACCGCGAAACCAGCGCGTCAAGCGAGGACTTCGCCTCGCCGTAGGCGCCGTCGCCGCCGAACATGCCGCGGTTCGGCGAACCGGGCAGCACCACGTGCAGGCGTGCGGCGATGTCGCGCTCGGCGCCGATGTGCGACAGGCCGGCGATCAGCCGCTGCACGGCCCACAGCAGCACCTTCATCTCCATCTCGGCGCGCGAACCGGCGTCGGCCAGGTCGCCCGCCACCCGCGGAGCGGCGAACGGGAACAGCAACGTCGGCGTCTGAGCGTCCTTGATGTGGATCGACTGCGGCCCAAGGCTTTCGGTCTGCTCGGTGCCGACCCACTGGACCAGCGCGTCGATGTCGGTGTAGGACGCCATGTTGGCCGGCACCACCCACAACTTCGCGTTCCAGCGGGCGTGGTCGCGGTAAAGGCCGCGGTAGAACGCCAACCGGTCGTCGTCCAGCTTGGAGGTCGTGGCGATGACGGTGGCGCCGCCGTCGAGCAGCTGTGCGACCACCGACGCGGCGATCGAGCCTTTGGACGCGCCCGTGACGACGGCGACCTCGTGGTGGTAGCGGCCGGTGCCCGGATTCTCCGCACCCGCGGCCGCGCGGCCGTACAGCGAGGCGTGGATGTTGCGGCCCGCCGCCAGCGCCTTGCCCTGCCACCAGGTGGCCTGCGTGCCGACCACGTGGCCGGCGCCCTCGAAGCGTTCCGAGAGCCGCTGCCAATCCGCGTCGATCTCGTCCTCGTCGTACAACCACAGGCGAGCCAGGTCCTCGCGGGCACTGGCCCAGCGGTCGTCGAAGAGCACCGCCTTGCGGCCGTCGAAGACCGGCGCCACCAGACGCGGCCAGTCCGAACCGAGTTCGGCGGTGACCAGGTCGATGAGCTCGGCGTCGGTGGCCTCCGGGACGGGCACGGGGGTGTCGAGACCCAGCTGGCCGAGGATCATCCGCGCCGCCGAGGCGAGCACGCCGTCACGGCCGGTGACCCGTTCGGCGAACTCGGTGAGCGCGGCCGAATCCACCACGCCCCCACCGGCGCCCGCGGCCGACGGCAGCGACACCGCCACACCCTGCCGGGCCGCCACCGCGGCGACCGCACCGTCGATCACCTTGTCGACGGTGCCGGCGTCGGCCAGCGCGCCGTCGTGCAGGCCGCCCAGCTCCCCGCCGCGCACGCTGGTCCCCTCGCGGGTGCCCAGCGCCACCTCGACGGTGACGTGCTTCACCCAGCCGGGTCCCAGCTCCCAGGTCTTGGTGACCCGCTCGCCGATGTAGGCCGGGCGCTTGCCGGAGGGCCCGAAGACGGTGCGCAGCTGGTCGTTGACCGCGTCGGACAGCACCGGACCGAACGGCTTGTAGGTCCTGGCCAGCTTGGTGACCTGCCCCTTCAACGCGGCCAGGTCGGCTTCGCCCGCCCCGTCGATGGCGCCGAGGTTGAGCTCGGAGCCGAGGTCCACCAGCAACTGGTTACGCCGCGACGACGCACCGTCGGTGATCGACTCGATGGAGTCCAGCGGCTCGATCTGGTCGATGCGCATCTTGGCCGACAGCGCGATGAGCGCCATGGTGGCGTCGGAGGCGTCGAACGTCAGGTCGTCCGGACGGGGCCCACCGGCGGGTGCCGCCGGCGCCGGCGCCGGGGCGGCGGGTGCGGCCGCCTCGACGGGTGCGGCGGCCTCGGACGCCGGAGCCGGGGCCGGCTCGTCGTCGAGTTCGGGTTCGGGGTCGGTGTCGGTGGCGAACAGCACCGCAGCGTCGCGTTCCGAGTTCAGCACTTCGGTTGTGCTGTGCGAATATTCGGGCAGCTTCAACGTGTTGGCGGCCAGCCCCGCGACCGTCGGCGCGGACTTCACGCCGATCTCGACGAAGCGTTCGATTCCCAGACCGCCCGCGGCCTCCTCGATGAAGAGCAGGTCCTGGGTCTCGATCCAGCGCACCGGGCTGGCGAACTGCCACGCCAACAGTTCGATGACGATCTTGCGGCACAGCTCGCGCGGCTTCTCGTTACGCCAGGTGTCGTAGTCGGCGAGGATCTCGTCGAGCGGTTCGGCCGGCACCAGATCCCGGATCTCCTGGATGAAGTCGCGATCGAGGGTGAAGGGCCGCGGCACCAGGTTCGGGATGTACTTGCCGATGATCAGGTCCGGATCCTGGTCACGCGGCATCACCCGCTCCAGGGAGCGGCGGAAGTCGGCGACGCCGACCCGCAGCACCGACGAGTGGAACGGCACGTCGATGCCGGGCACCAGGATGAACGAGCGCTTGCCGCCGCTGATCTCGCGACGCCGCTCGACCTCCTCCTCCAGCGCCTCGAGCCCGCGCACCGTGCCCGCGATCGCGTACTGCGATCCGCGCAGGTTGAAGTTCACGATCTCTAGGAATTCACCAGTACTCCGGGAGACGTCAGCAACAAATTGCTTGACGTCGGCGTCGTCGAGGTCGATCTGCGACGGGCGGATCGCAGCCAGCCGGTAGTTCGACCGGCCGAGGTGATCGCGCGGCACGATGTCGTGCATCTTGCTGCCGCGGTGGAACACCACCTCGAGCAGCGCCTCGAGCTCGTAGACCCCGCTGACGCACGCCAGCGCGGTGTATTCGCCGACGGAGTGACCGCAGGCGATCGCCCCCTCGACGAACGCGCCCTGCTCACGCATCTCGGCGACCTGCGCGGCGGCCACGGTCGCCATCGCGACCTGGGTGAACTGCGTCAGGAACAACACGCCGTCGGGATGGTGGTAGTGCACACCGCTGGCGATCAGGCTGGTCGGGTTGTCGCGCACCACGTGCAGCACCGAGAAGCCCAACGTCTCGCGGGTGAACTTGTCGGCGGTGTCCCACACCTTGCGGGCGGCCTTCGACCGGGCCCGGACCTCCATGCCCATGCCCTTGTGCTGGATCCCCTGTCCGGGGAACGCGTACACGGTCTTCGGCGCGGCAAGCTGCGCGGTCGCCGACATTACGAGTTCGCCGCCGACCTTGGCGCTCACCTCGATAATCTCTGCCCCGCGGTCGATTCCGACGCGGTCGACGCGGAAGTCGATGTCGTCGCCGGGCAGCACCATGCCCAGGAACCGGGACGTCCACCCGACCACCCGGGCCGGCGGGGCGGGCCTGCCGTCGGTTGCGGCCACGACGTGCTGCGCGGCGGCCGAGAGCCACATGCCGTGCACGATGGGCGATTTCAGCCCCGCGAGCAGCGCCGCGGCGCGGTCGGTGTGGATCGGGTTGTGATCACCGGACACCACCGCGAACGCGCTCATGTCCGTGGGCGCGGTGACCGTGACGTCGCGGCGGCGGCGACGCTGGGTGTCGGTGGCGTTGTCGGTGACCGCACCGCCGGCCCGCGGCGGATCGGCCAGTTCGGCGGCGCCGGTGCGGCCGCGGATCGCGAAGCGCTCCTCGAGCTTGGCCAGCAGCGTGCCCTCGGCGTCGCGGATCTGCACCGACACCGGCACGACGCGCCCGTACTCGGTGTCGCTGGCCGCGGAAGCCGTTGCGGTGACGGTCAATTCGGCGCGCGTCTTGGGCATCGGGGTCACCAGGTGCGCGGCGTGGTCGAGATGCACCAGGCTCAGTAGGCCCTCGACGACCGGGAAGCCGTCGTCGGTGACGGCCGAACCGATCGCCGAGAACACGGCGGGCCAGCAGAGACCGACGAGCGCGTCGGGCACCAGCGTCAGGCCGGGTGCCAGCGGGGCGCCGAACGTCGCGGTCACACCGGTGTGGTCGGCGACCCGTTCGGGATCCCAGTCCGCGGTCACCGTCGCGGTGTCGTCCTGCACCGGCGGCAACGCGTCGGGTCCGTCCACGCCAGCCGCGATGGCGAGCACGGAACGCATTGCGGCCGAGGCGTCTTCGACCGTGACGACCGGCATGCCGCCGTTGACGGTGCACGACGGCAAGGTGAACGGGATGTCGATCCAGATGTCGGACAGCGGAACGCTCAACGTCACGCGGTCGCCGTTGAGTTCGAGGCGGGCGCCGGTGGACGGATGCGTCGCGTTGCGATTCTCGTTGGCCTGCCACTCGTCGGGGGCGCCGATCCGGTGCACCGGGTTGATCGCGACGCGGCCCGCCCACAACACGTCGGGCGAGTCCAGCACCACCGCCAGCGGACCGGTGACGTCGGCGCGCGCCTGCCGGCGCGACACCACCGCAACGGGCTTGCCGTCGGCGGTCAGCGTCTCGTCGATCGCGGCCTGTTCGAAGCGGTCGAGAAGCTCACCGACCGGCTCGTCGACGCAGGTGATTCCGGCCACGGCCTGGGTGCCGGGGATGATGCACACCTCGTCGGCGCCGTAGCGCGCGTCGTGGGCCTGCCACAGCGAATCGCTACGCCACCAACGCCTTACGTCCTTGTCGATCACCGGGACGAAGTTGACCGGCTTGCCGGGCGTCTTGCACAGCGTGACGAACCACGGCACATCGGCCGGGTGCAACCGCAGCGTCTCGGCCTCGGGGTAGCGCGACGCCAGCGCCGCGATGGCGCGCTGCGGGTCGTCGAACACCGCCGAATCGGTGAACAGCGTCGGGATCGGCCCCGAATCCTGCGGATGCAACCGGGCCTCGGCGCGGTGCAACATCTCGGCGAACCGGTCACGCCAGGTGTCGGCCAGCCACGGGCTGTCGGCCAGCTTGGTGTCGGCGGTGCTGTCGCCGTCACCGATGGCCAGTTCGACGTAGCGCTGCAGCCACCGCAGGTAGGTCATGTCGCCGATGTCGCCGAAGTACGGCTTGCAGGTGGCGGCCATCGCGGCGATGATCTCGTCGCGGCGCGCCGCCACGGCTCCCGCGTCGCCGGCGACCTCGTCGAGCAGCCGGCCGCAGCGGGACGCGGCGTTGTCGATCTCGTGGATGTCCGCGCCGAGCTGGCTGCGGCTGGAAGCCATGCCGCCCTGGGCTTTTCCGGCGCTGATCCAGTGATCGGTTCCGCTGATGTCGACCAGCATCTGCTTGACGGCCGGGGAGGTGGTCGCCTCCAGCGTCGCCATGGCCGCGGTGCCGACGAGGATGCCGTCGACCGGCATGGCCGGGAAGCCGTAGTCGGTGGCCCAGCTCCCGGACAGGTACTGCGCCGCCCGCTCCGGGGTGCCGATGCCGCCGCCGACGCAGACGGTGATGTTCGGCAGCTTGCGCAGTTCGCCGTAGGTGCTCAGCAGGAGGTCGTCGAGGTCCTCCCAGGAGTGGTGCCCGCCCGCGCGGCCGCCCTCGATGTGGACGATGACGTCCTTGTTGGGCACCTCGGCCGCGATCTTGATGACGGACTTGATCTGGTCGACCGTGCCCGGCTTGAACACGACGTGACTGATGCCGACGGTGTTGAGCTCGTCGATCAACTCGACGGCTTCCTCCAGTTCGGGGATGCCGGCCGAGACGACGACGCCGTCGATCGGAGCGCCGGACTGACGGGCCCGCTGCACCAGGCGCTTGCCGCCCAGCTGCAGCTTCCACAGGTACGGGTCGAGGAACAACGAGTTGAACTGCACGGCGCGGCCGGGCTCGAGCAGCTCGGTCAGCTCGGCGATGCGGTCTTCGAAGATCTCCTCGGTGACCTGGCCACCCCCGGCGAGCTCGGCCCAGTGGCCCGCGTTGGCCGCGGCCGCGACGATCTTGGCGTCGACGGTCGTCGGGGTCATGCCGGCGAGCAAAATCGGCGAGCGTCCGGTGAGCCGGGTGAACTTCGTCGACAGCTTCACCGAACCGTCGGGCAGCTGCACGGTGGTGGGCGCATAGCTCGACCACGCCGGCGGCACCTCGGGTTCCGCGCCGACCGTGAACAGGTTGCGCTGGCCGACCCGCGTGGCGGCGGGCACGATGCCCACGCCCAGCCCGCGGATGATCGGCGCGGTCAGCCGCGTCACGGTGTCACTCGGCCCCAGGTCGACGATCCACTTCGCGCCGGCGTCGTGCAGTCGCTCGACCTCGGCGACCCAGTCGATCGGCCGCACGAAGATCGCCTCGGTCATCTCGTGGGCGAGCTCGGGGTCGATACCGCACTTGGCGGCCCAGCGGTCGACCACCTCGACGCCGTCGGCCAGCCGCGGCGTGTGGAATCCGACCTCGACCTGCACGCCGTGGAAGACCGGGCTGAACACCGCGCCGCCGCGGATCTTGTTCTTGCGCTCGGCCTCTTCCTTCTCGGTGATCTTCGAGCAGTAGAGCTCGAACCGGCCGAGCTGTTCGGGGGTGCCGGTGATGACGACCGAACGCCTGCCGTTGCGGATGGACAACACGGGCGGCAGCACGGTCCGCACATCCTGGGAGAACTCTTCGAGCAGTTCGGCGATGCGGTCGGGGTCGACGTTGGTCACCGAGACCATCGGCGACTTGTCGCCTCGGCCGACCATGCCGCGGCGCCGGGAGACCAGCGACCCGGCCGCGCCGATCAGCTGCAGCAGCGCCAGCAGTTCGGCGTCCTTGGCGCCCCGCGAGCGCAAGGACTCGCAGGCGATGATGCCCTGCGAGTGCCCGGCCATCGCGACCGGCGGCGCGTCGTACAGGTCGAGACCCTGCCGGATGGCGGCGCGGATCGCGGCCATCTGCGCGAGCAGGATGCCCGGGCCCGAGATCGCAGCGGTGATGAGTTGTTTCGTCGGGGGCAGGGGTTCGTCGGCGGCGAGCGCGCGCACCCACTGCAGCGGTTCGAAACCGATCGGGCGCACCACGACCAGCTCGCGCGCAACGGGCTCGAGAAGAAGCGCGGCCTCCCCGACCACCTCGCTGAGCTCCGACTCGATACCGGCCGAGCTGACCAGTTCCTCGAGGTTCTCCAACCACGAGCCGCCCTGCCCGCCGAAGGCCACGGCATAGGGCTCACCGGAGTTCAGTCGATCGACGAGGGCTTGGTTACCGGCATGGACGGCGCCCGCGGGGCGGTCGGTGGACACCCGGTGCTGCTCGTTGATCGTCACGTCTTGTTCTCTCCTCTGTCCCGCGTAATGCTCGTCGTCGGCTGTCGTCTCAGAAGCTCCGATGGCTCCCGGCTGCCCTGCCGCGGCGCCACGCGATTCGGCGTCGAATCCGACTGGTCCGGTCGGGCGGTTCGGGAGTCCTTCCGAAGTCTTGGGGGTCTTCGGGACTGCCCCTGCGAACCGCCTTCCGTGCACTCCAGCCGTACTAAGAGTGTCATAAGAAGAGGCCCCCATTTCGCGCCCGAAATGGTTACTGAAGAGTTCTACGCTCGGGTAACCACCCATTGCGTAACGCGCACTTCGACACGGGTGGAAGACTTTCGGGACAAACGTCCTGCATGCAGGTGGTTACGGTCGAGTAGGCGGAAGTGCGCTGATCAACGCAAGTTTGTTATCAAATCGTTATAAAAAAATTTTCGACGCGTCTCACCAGCGGCGTCGCCCTGCCCCGACAAGACAAGCTCGCGCGATTTGTCTCCTCGACGGCCCCGGCCACCCGGAAAAGTTTGCTGAAGGTACTTACTGATCGGTAAGGTTTAGTCCCACTGCCCAAATCGGGGCTTGAGGATGTGGTTGACGTCCACCCCGATCCCGGCGACCGATCGCTTGTCGATCTCCACCTGGTGCAGATGGGCGGCCGGATGTGCGACCTTTCCCGGCGAGCCCCAGTCGTGCTGCCAGAAGTACGTCCCGATCCCGTCCTGGTTCGCCCACTCGATCGTCTTCGAATTCGCGTAGACACCGACGCGCTGCCTGCCCAGCACCGACTCCCAGCCACGGAGATACGGTGCCACCTGCTGGTTGTACTGCTCGTAGGACGGGTCGTCGTCAATCGACGCGTAGATCGGCGCGCCCTGCGAACCCCCGGCGGCGACGTGCAGTTCCCACCCCCGCTTAGCGTGCGCCACGCCGGCGTTCTGTCCACCGAGCCAATCGGCGGTTTCGCGCTTGCCGTACTGGTAGCAGGACACGATCTTCAGCCCGCCCTGGTACAGGTCGCGCGCTTCGGCCAGCTGAATCGGCTTGCCCAGCATCCAGGCCGCACCGGGCCGCCGGTCGGAGACGTAGCGAATCGCGCCGATCGCGCCGGCCGCCCTGATGTCGCTGGCCTTGAGCACCCCGGCCGCGTAGTCGAGGAGGGTGCCCAGCGGCGCCCCCGACGCGGTTGCCGCCGGCATACCGGCGCCGACGACGAGCGCCGCGGGCGCGGCCATCGCACCCTTCAGGACGGTCCGCCGAGGTATCGACATGTGCCACAGGATATGTCAGCTGCCACAACATTCACATCAACTCCACTGGTCACAGCCGTATCAGCGAGCATCGCGTCGGCGCGGCGTTGCCGAGCTAAGCCGAAACGCGAAATCATCACAGGAGCACGGTTCGACGATCCGCCGATCGAACGAGGAGTGAAACCCATGGCGCGCTGGCCGTCCACCGTCGTGCGAACCGGTTTGACCGTCATCGGCTGTGCCGTTCTCGTCCTGTCGCTTGTTTCCGCGTGCTCGGGCGAGCGGCGACCCTCGGGCGGGCAGACGCCGCCGGAGATCGAACCGCTCGGCGCGGTCGGCGAGGGTGAGGGGCGGCTCGACTTGATCGCCTGGGCCGGCTACGCCGAAGACGGCTCCAACGACGCCGAAGCCGACTGGGTGACGCCGTTCGAACAGCAGACCGGGTGCCGGACCGAGGTGACGCTGGGCAACACCTCCGACGAGATGGTCCAGTTGATGCGCAGCGGACGCTACGACGGCGTCTCGGCGTCGGGTGACGCGACGCTCCGTCTCATCTACGCCGGTGACGTCGCCCCCGTGAACACCGCCCTGGTCCCCAACTACGAATCGATCTCGCCGTTCCTCAAAGAGCAGCCGTGGAATTCGGTCGACGGTCAGATGTACGGCATCCCGCACGGCTGGGGCGCGAACCTGCTGATGTACAACATCGCGGTCGTGCGGGATGCGCCGAACTCCTGGGCCGCGGTCTTCGACGACGCCGACGAGTACCGCGGCAAGGTCACCGCGTACGGCTCACCCATCTACATCGCCGACGCGGCGCTGTATCTGTCGAAGAAGCGACCCGAACTGGGCATCGAGGATCCCTATTCGCTGAACGCCGAACAGCTGGACGCGGCAGTGCGATTGCTGAAGAAGCAGCGTGAGAACATCGGCGAATACTGGTCGGACTACCTCAAAGAGGTGGAGGCGTTCGAATCCGGCGCGTCCGTCATCGGCACCACCTGGCAGGTGATCGCCAACACGATCGGTGCGCGCAACCGGGTTCCGGTCAACACCGTGCTCCCCAAGGAGGGTTCCACCGGCTGGTCGGACACCTGGATGATCTCGTCGAACGCCGCCCACCCGAACTGCATGTACAAGTGGATGAACTGGATCTCCTCACCGGAGGTCAACGCCGAAGCCGCCGAGTTCTTCGGCGAGGCACCCGCAAACGCCGAGGCGTGTGAGCACACCCGCGAACGCGACTTCTGCGACATCTACCACGCCACCGACGCCCGATTCGCCGAGAAGATCCACTACTGGACCACGCCGCAACGCAAGTGCGTCGACGGCAGCGGCGACGACTGCACCGACTACGACGAGTGGGGCGCCAAGTGGCGAGAGATCACCGGATGAGCGGAGGTTGGCGCCCGCCGCCCTCGGCGTCGGTCTCGGCCATGTGCCGATGCAGCTCCCCGTCCAGGCGTCCGAACACCACGCTGGTCCACAGGTCGCGATAGTCGCGCACCGCGCGCGCGAGTTCGTCGACGTTGTCGGGTGTCGGTGCGCGGTCCGCGCCGAACTGCGCCGCCATGCACTCGCCGAGGGTCTGCAGGAACTGAGCCGCCAGCGCATCGACCGAGCCGCGGGTGGCCTCGAAGATGTGCAGAAGGGCCCTAACGGCGACGAGTTCGTCCGTCGACCGCGCCACTACGTCGCGAACCGCAGGGACGGTCAGCACCACACCGTCGTCGACCACCTCCGCCAGCCCGTACTCGAGAAGCCGCCGCGCCTCGTCGCTGTCGACGGCGATCGTCAGCGCGCCCCCCGACGTCTGCACCGACCCGTCTTCGGTTCTCGGGCCCAGCACCGCGCGCTGGATGCCGAGGATGTCGGCGAGGTCGGCGCCCCGGCGCAGGCTCGCAAAGAATTCGGCGATGTGGGCGGTGTTGAAGCCGCGGCGATGCAACTGGTTGATGGTGCGCAGCTGTGACAGGTGGTAGTCGTCGTAGAAGGCCGACCGCCCGACGCGCCGCGGGGGGTCGAGCAGTCCGCGCTCCCGGTAGGCGCGAACGTTGCGGGCGCTCACTCCGGAGATCTGCGCCAACTCGTCGAGGCGATACTCAGCCAACGTCGCGCACCCCAGCCGCGGCGCGGGCCGCCGATCCAGCGTGACGCCTCATTCGATCACTGTAACCTGCTTCGATGTTTGCGAGCGAAGTCTTGGCTCACTGACCGCAGTCGGTCGGCATGCCGCTCACAACCATGCCCATCAGCGCGGATCGTCAGACCGACCGAAACAAACGTGCGCCGAACCGTCACTGCCAGCCAACTCCACTTCGGGCCGGACCTGCGTCGGTGAGCGAACTCACGGGCACGGGATTGGCGCCGCCGCAGCCGGGTACGGAACCATGGAAAAGTCAGACTATTGGATCCTCAGCGGGAAAGGTTCGGTGTGCGTTCCTGGATCGTCTGGGCCACCGGACTGTTCGCCTACATCGTCGCCGTTCTCGACCGCACCACATTGGGCGTCTCCGGCCTCGACGCGGCCGACCGGTTCAGCGCCAGCCCGAGCGTGCTCTCGACGTTCGTCGTGCTGCAGGTCATCGTCTATGCCGCGGCCCAGGTGCCGGCCGGCGTACTCCTCGACCGCTTCGGTTCCAAGACGCTGATCCTCGTCGGCGCCGCACTGATGTCGGGCGGCCAACTCACGCTCGCGTTCACCGAATCGCTGCCCACCGCCATCGGGGCACGCGCGGTGCTCGGCCTCGGTGACGCCTTCACGTTCATCTCGGTGCTACGACTCGTGCCGCACTGGTTCACCCCCCGTCAGGTTCCGTTGGTCACCCAGCTGACCGGCATCTGCGGGCAGCTCGGCCAGGTGCTGTCGGCCGTGCCCTTCTTCGCGGTCCTCAACGCGTGGGGCTGGACGACGGCCTACGTGTCCGTGGCGGCGATCGGTGTGTTGTCGATGGTTCTGACGACGGCGCTGGTGAGGAACACCCCGCACGGCAACGGCGTCGAGATTCAATCCGTCTCCGTGCGCGAGACGCTGACCGGCGTCAAGACCGTTTGGCTGCGCCCCGGCACCCGACTCGGGTTCTTCACCCACATGGGCACCCAGTTCTCCGTCACGGCGTTCGCGCTGATGTGGGGTGTCCCCTATCTGACCAACGCGCAAGGCCTTTCGGCGGGGGTGGCCGGGTTGATGTTGACGGTGTCGGTGGTGGCCGCCATCTCGGCGGGCGTCCTGATCGGCATCTTCACCGGGCGCAGACCGCACCGGCGTTCGTGGCTCGTACTGGCGATCATCGGGAGCAACGCGCTGATCTGGACGATCGTGTTGGCCCTGCCCGGCAGGGCGCCACTGTGGCTGCTCGTGACGCTGATCGTGGTGATCTCGGTGGGTGGCCCGGGGTCGATGGTCGGCTTCGACTTCGCGCGAACCTTCAACCCGAGCGCTACGTTGGGCACGGCATCCGGCCTGGTCAACATGGGCGGCTTCATCGCCTCGCTGTTGGTGATGCAGTCGATGGGCGCGATCCTCGACCACGCGGGCGGATTCTCGTTCGACTCGTTCCGGCTCGCCTGGACCGTCCAATACGCGATCTGGATCCTCGCCGTCGTCGGCATCCTCATCACCCGCGGCAAGGCGCGCAAGGTGATGAGGGCCGAGCAGGAGCGGATGCTGCTGGAGGGCCTGGACACCCGCGGCGGCTCCGGCTAGGGGCGGGGCGTCAGCGGCGGCGAGCCGTCGTGCGGCGGTTGGCCTTCTTGATCGCCGAGACCAGTTCGTCCTTGTTCATCGTCGATCGACCCGAGATGTCGAGCCGGCGCGCGACATCCATGAGGTGCTTCTTCGACGCGTTCGCGTCCACCCCTTCGGCGCTCTCGCCCTTCGCATTCGGCCCGCCGCTACGTGCCCTCTCGTCGGACGGCCCCTTCTCGGACTTCGCTTCCCAGTGGTCACCGACCTTTTCGAAGCTGTGCTTGAGCGCGTCGTAGGCGACACGGTGCGCGCGTTCGCCCTCGCCGTACTGCTCGGCCGCGGCGTCATGAGCCTTGGCGAAGGTCCGCTGCGCCTTGGCGGACGACTTCTTCAGCGTGCTGGGCAGTTCGCTCTTGCGGGCACTGCCACCCTTCGTTGTCTTCGGCATGGAAAAGGCGTACCCGAGCCGTCAGGGGCCGAAACGGCCGGTGATCCGGTCGCCGAGCCGGCGAATGCCAAGATACGAAGGTGACCGTGCGAGAACCCGGAAAGCCGCCGTCCGCCGTAGCTGTCGTGCTCGCGGCGGGGCTGGGCACCAGGGTGGGCGCCGACGGCAACAAGGCCTACCTCCCGCTCGCGGGGCGGCCGATGGTCACGTGGTCACTCGAAACACTGACCACGGTGCCCGGCATCGATCGCATCGTGCTGGTCTACCGCAAGGGCGAGTTCGAATTGGCCCGTGACGTGGTCGCGCGCGAACTGCCCACGGCCGGCGTGGAATTGGTCGAGGGCGGCGATAGCCGGCACGGTTCCGAGCTCAACGTCCTACGGCATCTGGCGGTCGACATCGAATCCGGGCGCATCGACGTCGTGCTCATCCACGATGCGGCGCGACCGGTGGCCGGCGCCCAGATGTTCGTCCGCGCGCTCGCGGTCGCCCGGGAATCCGGCGGCGCGATACCGGCATTGCCGCTGCGCGACGTCGTGACCACCGGCCTGCAACGGCCGGCCGAGGGGTCCGCACTCGTCCGGGTGCAGACACCGCAGGCCTTCCGCGCCGCGCCCCTGCTCGCCGCATATCGCAGTTCGGAACGACACCGATTCGAGGGCACCGATACGTCGTCGTGCATCGAGGCGTTCACCGACGTTGCGGTGCAGACGTTTCCGGGCGAAGCCCACAACATCAAGGTGACCTACCCCCGCGACATCGCGACCGCCGAACGACTGTTGGCGACCGTCAGCGACGACCGGCGATGACGGCCTCGAGGAACGCGCGATCGTGCGGGAGCGCGACCGCGACGGCCTCCGCGTCACCGTCGACGGTGATGATCGGCGCGCCCGACCGGATCGCCTCGGCCGCCTCGTCGAACTCCCCCACCGCATCGGCGAGCAGCCGGCGGAGGTGGTCGGCGGCGAATCCGCGGGGGTGTTGCACGGTTTGAAGGGTCGAGCGATCCAGCGACGCGGTCACCACACCGCCTTCGTCGACGACCTTCACGCTGTCGGTGACCGGCTGCACCGGTAGCACGACGGGGGTTTCACGCGTCAGGCGCTCGACGACCCGCTTCGACAAGTCCGACGGCGTCAGCGGCTGGCAGACGTCGTAGACGAGCACGAGGGACGCCCAAACCGGTTCAGCCACAACCGTTTCGAGTGCCGCGGCCAGACACTGCGCGCGGCTCGCGGGCCCATCGACCACCGCGACGCCCACGGTGGCGAGGCCGTCGCGGGCGAGAAGCGCGCGCACGTCTCCTGCGAGGCTTTCGGCGACCGCGACGACGACAGCGGCGGGATCGGCGACCGCCTCCAGGCAGGCGTGAACGACGCGCGTGAGAGGGGCCCGACCAGCCAGCGGTTCGAGCGACGCGGCCGCGTACTCGGCGGCCGGCAGCGTGATGACGGCCGCGAGGCGCTGGCCGGGGGTCGCCGTCACGGCGCCGACGCTACACGGGGTCGAACTTGTTGATCAGCCACCGGTCGTCGGACTTGGTCAGCCCCACCTTGACCGCGCTCGCGGCGAAGGCGCCGTCGGGGTTCTCCTTGCTGACCGTCGTCTGGTTGACGAAGACCAGCACCGTCGCGGTGTCGGGATGCATCTCGGCCACACCGGCCTCGACCACCGCCGCGCTGGTCTTGACCTGCTTCTCCTTGACCGCCGGGGTGACGATCTGTTCGGTGAACTGGGTGTAGTAGTTGAGGAAGTCCCCCGTCAGGTGCGACTTCGCGTTCGAGAAGTCCTGATCCATCGACTCCGGTGCGTACGACAGCAACGCCACGGTGCCCGACTTCGCCGCCTCCAGGGCCACCTTCTGTGCGTCGGCGTTGGTCTGCTGGTCCGGCCGGTACTGGAAGTTGTAGAGCCACGCGGCCACGCCCGCGGATATCACGAGCAAAAGCGTCAGCAGGATGGCGCTGAGATGCCTCCTGACGGCGTGCGACGATTTCGGCCGGCCCGTGTCGGCCGTCGTCTCGACCGATTGCGATTCCTCGGCTGCCGTCGACTCCGGCTCGAGGGCCGTCGACTCCGGTTCGTCGGACGCCGTGGTCTCCACATCGGCCTCGTCGGTGTTGGCGTCGGTGCTGCTCACGGTACGAACTCGACTTTCGACATCTTGATCTGGTCACCCTCCCGGACCAGGTCGACCTTCAGGCGCCACGACCGCGGCTCCTGGTTGGCGCCCGCGGTGTTGGTGACGCGGGAAGTGGCCGACACCAGCGCGGTGGCGTTGTCCTTGGTCATCGACGTCAGCGCGGCGGTGTTGACGGTGACCTCGGTGACGACCTTGGACTCCTTGGCGACAGTGGTGAAGTCCTCGGCCTGGGCCTCGAAATCCTGTTTGAACTGGCCGGTGGAGTTGTCGATGATGCGCTGCACGTCCTCCTGGGCCCGGTTGAAGTCCAGCGACATCAGCGTCACGACGCTTTGGCGTGCCGCCGCGGTGAACTCCGCGGTGCGCTGCTGTTCCTGCTGCGCCTCCCGGTTCTGCAGCACCATGTAAGCGCTCGCGGCGCCGAAGCCCAGGATCAGAAGCACGGCCACGGCTGCGGCGACGATCTTCCATCGAATCCGCGGCATCCGCAGCCGGCGGCGCTTCGGCGTCTCGGCGTCATCGGTGTCGGCGTCGACGGCCGTGTCGGTGTCCGCGACGTCTCGGACCTCCGGTTCGGGCTGGTCGTCCGTCGCGACGGCGGTCGTGTCGGGTTCGGTCTCTTCGGCCGACTCCGAAACCCCTTCCGCCTCGGGCGCGTCCTGCGCCTTCGAGCCCTCGGCCTCCCTGCGCAACCGGATGGCCTTGGCCCGAGCGCGGGCGGCGGCGGCGATCGCCTCCGCTTCCGCGGCTTCGGCCTCCGCCTCCTCGGCGAGGCGAAGCGCCTCGTCCGAGTCCGCCGACCGCTGCTCAGGTTCGTCCCGCGGCGGCTTTTCGACGCGGTCCGCGTCGATCACCGACTCGCGGCGCCTGAATGACGGCACAGCGCCCTCCTTGTCTGCTTCGCACTTGTGAGAATGCCATTATCGATTTTTGAGTATCGCCGCGACGATACCCGCGTCCGCATCGCCCGGCAAACATCGTCTTCCTGCGGAAATGCTATTTACGCGCTGCGCCTACGCTCAGCTGCGATTGTCCAGAAGGCGGTCCTTCATCACCTTGCCGGTGGCGTTCAACGGCAGGCTGTCGAGGAACTCTACAGAGCGTGGCACCTTGAATCCCGCCATTCTCTCCCGGCTCCACGAAATCAGGTCCTCAGCCGTGACGTCGTCGTGACCGGCGCCGCGCACGATGAACGCCTTGCCGACCTGGCCCAACCTGTCGTCCGGAACCCCGAGGACCGCCGCCTGCGCGACCCCAGGGTGTTCGAGCAGGAACCCCTCGATCTCGGCGGGATAGGCGTTGAAGCCGCCGACGATGAACATGTCCTTCTTGCGGCCGACGATCCGTAGGCGACCGGACTCGGTGAACTCGCCGAGATCGCCGGTGTGCAGAAAACCGTCGGAGTCGATCGCGTCGGCCGTCGCCGCGGGGTCGTCGAGGTAGCCCTGCATGACGTTGTAGCCGCGCACCAGCACCTCGCCGTCGTCGGCGATGCGGACCTCGACGTCCTCGCACGGAAGGCCCGCGGTGGTCGCGACGTCCTCGGGGGTGTCCCCCGGACGGGACAGCGTGACGTTGCCGGCCTCGGTGAGCCCGTAGCCGGTCATCAGGCTTCCGAACGGCAGCTCGTCGCGAATCCGGCGGATCAGCTCCACCGGGATGTCGGCGGCTCCGGTCACGCCCGCGCGCAGCGACGCGAGCCGGTCCTTGTCGGTCACGGTCAGCAGTGAGTGGTAGAGCGTGGGCGGGCCGGGCAGCATCGTGATGCGCTCGCGCTCGACGAGCTCGACAACGCGGTCGACGTCGAACGCGGCCACCGGGACCATCGTCGCGCCCCGCAGGAACGACGCGACGAGGCCGGCCTTGAGGCCGAACGTGTGGAAGTACGGGTTGATCATCAGGTAGCGATCGCCCTCGCGGAGGTCGGCGAGGGTCGCCCACTCCTCGTACGCGCGCAGCGTCTGCAGGTGGTTCATCATCGCGCCCTTGGGCCGGCCCGTAGTGCCGGAGGTGAAGATGACGTCGGCGATGTCGGTGCCCGCCAACTCGCCGACGCGGTCGAACGGCTTGCCTGAGGCAAGGAAGCCCGACCCCAGGTCGATCACCGGCGCATCCGTGCTCACCGAGTAGTCCAGGCCGAGGAAGTCCTTCTGGACCAGGACGGCCTTCGCACCACTGCGGCCGATGATGTCGGCCGCCTCCTCCGGTTTGAACCGGGTGTTGACCGGAACGAGCACGCCCCCGGCGACCAGGAGACCGAAGGCCGCGACGATCCAGTCGGCGGAGTTCGGTGCCCAGATCGCCAGGCGATCCCCTTTGGCGATCCCGAGGTCGGCGAATGAGCCTGCCGCACAACGTATCCGCAGCACAAGCTCAACGAAGGACAAGCGCAACGGACCGTCGACGACCGCTTCCGCGTCGCCGAAACGGTCCGCTGCGCTCAAGACCATCTCGGGGATGGTCTCCCAGGTTGCAGGCTGGGTCACACGGTGACGAGGCGACCCAGGTTGCCGCCCATGATCTTCGCCTGATCCTCGACCGAGAGGTGTTCGAGCGCGGTCACGTAGTGAGTCGGCTCGGCCAGGCCCTCCGGATGCGGCCAGTCAGACCCGTACAGCACCTGCTCCACGCCGATCAGGTTGATCAGGTCGTCGATGCCCTCCTCGTAGAACGGGCTGACGTAGATGCGGTTCTTGATCTCCTCGATCGGGTTGCCCAGGAAGGCCTCCGGGGCCTTCTTGTACACCTCGGCCATGGAGTCCAGCAGGGGGAACATCCACTTCGACCCCGCCTCGACGATGCCGACCTTGAGCTTCGGGTGCCGGAACAGCGCACCGTGGATCACCCACGAGGCCACCGCGTCCTGGATCGGGCGCCACTCGTTGAGGATCGACATCGCGTTGGTCTGGAACGGCAACATCTCCTGCGCGACGCCGTCCCACTCCGAGGTGTAGCGCGAGTAGCCGCTGTCCGAGGAGTGCATGCCGACGAAGATGTCGTGGTGGACGACGCGCTCCCAGAACGGGTCGAACTCCGGCAGTGCGAACGACCGCGGGCCGCGGAAGCCGGGCACCGGCGCCGGACGGATCAGGATGGCGCGGGCGCCCCGCGCGACCGCCCACTCCAGCTCCTCGATCGCCTTCTCCACGATGGGCAGCGTGATCACCGGGGTGACGAAGATGCGGTTCTGGTAGTTGAAGCCCCACACCTCGTCGAGCCACTGGTTGAGCGAGTGAATGATCACGTGGATGGCGACCGGATCGTCGCGCAGCCGCTCCTCGATGAGGCTGGCCAGCGTCGGGAACATCAGTGAGCGGTCGACGCCGAGTTCGTTCATCAACTCCAGGCGCGGGCCGGGTTCGAAGAACGCCGGGATCGAGCGCATCGGCTCGCCGAACAGCTCGCGCTTGCTCTTGCCGTCGGGGTTGCCGAACTTGAAGTACTCCTCCCAGGCGCCGGGCTTGGCGACGTGCGAGAAGGTCGGGTTCGGGATGTAGTTGGAGATCTGGCCCTTGATGGCGATCTTGGTACGCCCGTTGACCTCGACGTACTGGACGATGTCCTTGTACTCCTTGGGCAGGTACTTGGTCATCGCCTCCGGCGGCTCGTACAAATGGTTGTCCGCGTCGAACAGCGGGAACGGTATGTCGACCCGATGTGACAGTTGCCCCATGGAACACTCCTTTTCGTCTCAAGAGAATCCTATTCTCATAGGACTCCGCTGCGCAATGCGCGTTCGGCCAATTGGTTGTCGCCCGCGGACTCACTCCCGCGCTTTGGCTCGCACCTGCTCGCGCAGGACGAACTTCTGCACCTTGCCGCTGGCGGTGCGCGGATAGTCCTCGCCCTCGGGCACCTCGTGCAGTTCCTCGGGCCACTTCTGGATCGCGACCCCCGCCCGCTTGAAGTGGGTGCGCACATCCTCCAGCGACGGCATGGTGCCGCCGGGCCGGATGCGGATCACCGCCGCTGCGCGCTCACCGAGCCGGTCGTCGGGTGCGGCCACCACGACGGCTTCGGCCACGTTCGGCATCCCGAGCAGCACCTCTTCGACCTCGAGGGCGGAGATGTTCTCGCCCCCACGGATGATGACGTCGGCCATGCGGTCGGTGATGGTGAGATAGCCGTCCTCGTCGAGCACTCCGACGTCGCCCGTGTGGTACCAACCCTCGTCGTCGAACGCGCGCCTTGTCATCTCTTCGTCGGTGTAGCCCAGGCACAGATCCGGTCCGCGCGAGAGGATTTCGCCGTCCTCGGTCAGCTTGATCTCGACGCCGGGACGCGGATCGCCGTCGGTGTAGAGCCGCTTGTCCTCGGGCGCGGTCGGCCGCGACCCGGTGATGGACGGATGTTCGGTGCTGCCGTAGGAGCGGAACACGAAGAACCCCATGTCGGCGAGCCGGCGCGTCACCGCCGCGGGAACGGTGGACCCGCCGAGCCCGACGGTGGTGAACCGCGCGCGGTGCGCATCGGTGCAGTCCGGGTGGTCGAGAAGGCTGGTGACGAAGTACGGCGGCCCGCCGCCGACCGACATGCCTTCTGACTCCATGAGTTTGAGCACCTTGCCCGGATCCCACACGTCGCACAGGTCGATCGGCGCGCCCTCGAGCACCGGAATGAGGAACGCGCCGACCATGCCGATGAAGTGGCCGATCGGTGTCGCGGTGAGCTGGCGACCGCGGTCCTTGGGATAGTTCTCCAGCAGCTGCCGGGTTTCGAAACCCAGCGTCTGATGGCTGTGCACAACGCCTTTCGGGTTGCTCGTCGTCCCCGAGGTGAACGCGATCAGCGCCGGGCCCGCCGGATCGGTGGGCAGGGTCCCCGTCATCGGCTCGTCGTCGAGCAACTCGTCGAAGCTGTGGACCTGCTCCTCGCGCGACCGCTCGTCGGCGCCCACCAAGGCGACGATCGGGACGTCGGCGGCCAGGTCCGGTTGAAACGCCATGCGGCCGAACTCGCGTGCCGTGATGAAGACCTTCGGCCGCGCCGTCGACAGGATGTGGCCGAGTTCCCTGCGGCCGTAGAAATGCACGATCGGCACCACGACCGCGCCCAGGAAGGTGGTGGCCCAGAACGCGACCGCGGCCTCCATCCAGTTCGGCAACTGCAGGGCCACCACGTCGCCGGGGCCGACGCCACGCCTGCGCAACCCGGCCGCCAGGCGACGGGCGCGCGATTCCACGTCGGCGAACGTGCCCGCGAACGGCCGCACATCGGAGTGCACCCAGAAGCCGGTGTCCGGATTCTCGGCCAGGTGGCGGGCCAGCAGCTCACCGAGCGTGTCCGGCGTCCACCAGCCCTCCTCCTCGTAGCGTTTGGTCAGCTCGACCGGGATGTTGCGCATGGACTCCCCACACTCAGGCGGCTGCTGAAACTCGAGGCGATGCTATTCTCTGAAACCGAGAATGCCAATATCGCAAATGGAGAACGATCGATGGTAGACCTCGAGTTGGACGACGGCTTGGCGGTCATCACCATCGACCGGCCGCAGGCGCGCAACGCGATCGCGCCCGAGACCATGGAGCAACTGGACGCCGCACTCGACGGTGCCCAGGGTGCGACGGCGCTGGTGGTCAAGGGCGCGGGCGACCGGGCGTTCGTATCGGGCGGCGACCTCAAACAGCTCGCCACGCTGCGCACCGAGGCCGACGCGGCCGCGATGGCCAGGCAGATGCGCGCGGTGTGTGAGCGCATCGTCGCGTTCCCCGGCGTCACGATCGCGGTGCTCAACGGACACGCGCTCGGCGGCGGCGCGGAATTCGCGACCGCCGCCGACATCCGGCTGGCCGCCTCCGACATCAAGATCGGCTTCAACCAGGTGGCGCTCGAGATCATGCCGGCGTGGGGTGGCGCGGAGCGGCTCGTCGAGATCGTCGGCTACAGCAAGGCGCTCTTGTTGGCCGGCACCGGCACGATCCTGTCCGCTGGTGAGGCCGAGCGCGTCGGCCTCATCGATCGGGTGCTCCCGCGGGAGTCGTTCGACGACGAGTGGCGCGCGATCGCCCGCAAGCTCGCCCACCGGGCCGCCGGCGAGATCAAGCGCGTGATGAAGGGCGCCTCGACCGACGAAGCCGTGGATGCGTTCGCGCGGCTGTGGGTGTCCGATGAACACTGGGCCGCCGCCGACAAGGCGATGAACCGCGCCAAGTAATCTCCGCGAAACTGTATTCCAGCAGACCTCTACTCGAACTTCCGCTGCGGGAACACAGTTTCGCGAACGATCACCCGCCCAGGACGCGTATCGGGTCGCTTCCGTCCCAACCCGCGGCGGCCTCGCGGACGAACGCGGCCATCCCGCTGGTGATGTCGGTGAGTTCCATGATCTCGATGATCTGCGCGACGTGCGCCGCGCCGGCGGGCGGTTCGACGTACGCGAAGCGGGTGCCGACGTCCTCGCCGCCCGACCACACGACGGCCCATCCCGCCTCCGCGACGCCCCGCATCGTGGCGTCGAAATCGGTCGCCCAGTAGGCGAACTGGTGGAATCCCTCACCGTGCGCGTCGAGGAATTCGGTGAAGATGCTCGGCGCCTCGCTGTGTTGCTGAATCAGCTCCAGCTGCATATCGCCGCTGTTGCTCAACGCCAACGACTGGGTGATCTCACACGGCTCGCCACGGTAACGCGCGGCCAGCGTCAGATTGCGCATGACGAACCACGGCCCGACGCCGAGTTCGAGCCAGCTCGCGATCGCCCGATCGATATCGGTGACGACGTAGCCGATCTGGCGGATCGGCCCGGGAAGGATCGTCATGACGCCCCGGGATGGACCACGATGCGCGGCGGCCCCGACCCTCTGCGCACCTGGTCGATGGCGTCGGGCACCTCGTCGAGCCCGATCGTCGCGCCGATGCTCGGCGACGGGTCGAGTCGGCCGTCGACCACCGCATCGAGGGTGCCGTACCAGTCCTGCGGGTGCGGCCCGCCGCCGAACTGGATCGTCATGCCCTTGTGCGTGGCGGCGGTGCAGTCGATGGTGCCCGCGTCGTACCAGCCGCCCGCGGCGTGCACGCGCGCCAGGAACTCGCACGAGTCGACGATGGTCTGCATCAGGCCGTGGGCGCCCACGCATTCGAAGATCACCTGGGTGGTCTGAAACCCCTTGGCCCGGAACGTCTCCCGCCACACCTCGTAGGGATCGCGCTCGGCAGGGTTGACGAGGACATCTGCGCCGAACTCGGCGGCGTACCCGAGGCGGTCCCGGCTGAAGTCCGACACCACGATCGACTCCACGCCGCGCGCCTTCAACGCGGCAACGGTGGACAGCCCGATCGCGCCCGCACCGATGACCAGCGGGAGCTCGCCGGGCCCGGTGCCCGAGCACCGCACGTAGTACTCCCCCACCGCGAACGCGTCCACCAGCGCGACGGCGTCGTCGGGCGCATCGTCGGGCACCCGCCGCGACATCACCTCCGAGACCACCATCAGCTCACCGAACGCGCCGTGGGCGTCCGGATGGTGCCCGATCACCAGCGGCTCCTGACCCGCGCGGATCAGGATCGGCATGCTGGTGACCTTGGTTCCGACGGGGAAGTCGCCCGAGCAGTCGGGGCCGTGGGCCACGACCTCACCGACGAACTCGTGGCCCATCACGGTGTCGCGGTCGGGATCCCACAAGAAGCGCGGCGACGAGTTCGGATGATCCATGTAGTGCACGTCGGACGCGCAGATCGCGGCCGACAGCGGCCGGATCAACAATTCGCCGGGACCGGGTTGCGGATCGGCCGTCTCGCGCACATCGAGCTTGCCGTCGCGAAGCACCACCGCGCGCATGTCAGGCCTTCCTCTTGGCGGCGAAATCGCTTGAGGCCGCGCTGATCATCTCGACAAGAGTGCGCCGGTCGACCGTCCACACCTGCGAGGCCATGGCCCGGTTGTTCTCGCCGACCACGTAGGTCGGGCCGTTTCCGATGTTCGCGATGATCTCGGCGGCGACGTCCTCGGATCGCATCTGCGTCTGCGGGTCGTACTCGACGCCCATCCGTGCCAACGCGGGTGTGTAGGTCATGCCGAGCGGAGTGCAGCACACGTCCACGCCGTGGGGACGCAACTCCGCCCACAGACCCTCGGCGAACGTGTGTTGGAACGCCTTGACCGCCGAGTACACCGCTAGCGTGGCCGACCCGGCCAGGCAGGCCAGCGAGGCGACGATCACGATGCCGCCGCGGCCCCGCTCGGCCATCGCGGGCCCGAAGTGACGCGCCAGCGCCATCGGCCCGACGCAGTCCAGCGCGACCTGTTTGAGCGAATACTCCAGCTCGTTCTCGAGGAACGTCGTCGTGCGATCGGAGGCGCCCGCGTTGTACACGACCAGGCCCACCTCGATTCCCTCGGTGGCCGCCGCCACCTTCGCGACCACGTCGGGATCGGTCAGGTCCTGGACGAGGGCCCGCACTTCGACGCCGTGCCGGTCGCGCGCCGCGGCGGCGACCTGGTCGAGCAGCGGCCCGTTGCGCGCGATCAACACGAGGTTGAGCCCGCGCGACGCCAGTTGATCGGCGATCTCGGCGCCGATGCCTTCCGACGCCCCGGCGATCACCGCCCACGGCCCGTACCGCGCGACGAGATCCCCGACGGTCACGACGCCACGCCGGCCGCGCTCATCACTCGCGCGATGTTGGTGGTGCGCTTGACGATTCGCCAGCCGTCCGAGGTTCGGACGAGCTCGTCGTCGTAGTGGCCGAGGGCATCGATCCAGCTTCCGTTGTCGTCCGGCACGGCCTGCAGCACGGCGTGCACGTACGACCTCGCCGTGGCACGCTCGGCGTTCACGTCGACGACGATGTTGGAGATGCGGTGATAGGTCTGCCCCATGCCGCCGTGGATCTGCTCCATCAACGTGGTGAAGGCGTCGGGATCGGTGAACGTGCCCAGGTCGCCGTAGTCGATGTCGACCTCGTCGGCCCAGCACGTGCGGAACAGCTTCCAGTCCTTGAAGTCGATCCCCGTCGCGTAGCGGATGAGAACCTCGGCGATCTGCGCTTTGTCGGCGTCCACATCGGGGAGGCTAGCAGCGCGTTGACCCCTTGACGACCCTGGTTCTCTCTAGACGAGAACGTCATTTCCAGTTATCGTCGGCGCGTGCCGACACAGCAAGTGGCGCTCGCGCCCGAAATCTCGACCTGGCCCGACGACAACCCGCAGCTGATCGGAAGCCGGTGCGGCGCATGCGGCGCCACCGCCTTCCCGGTCCAGCAGCGCTGCCCCAGGTGCAGCGCCGGTGAGATGTCCGAGCTCAAGCTGCCGCGGCGCGGCACCCTGGTCGCGTGGACGACGCAGGGCTTCCCCCCCGGCGCCCCGTACAAGGGCCCCACCGGTAACGACTTCGTGCCGTTCGGAGTCGGGCTGGTCCAGCTCGGCCTCGGCGATGAAGCGGTCATCCGCGTGGAGGGCCGGCTGACCGAGAACGACCCGGCCAAGCTCGAGTTCGGCATGGAGGTCGAGCTGACGATGCTGCCGTTCACCACCGATGACGACGGAAACGAGGTCGTCACCTTCGCCTTCAAGCCCGTCTAGACACAGGAGCACCAAGATGACCAACGACGTGGCGATCATCGGCGTCGGGCTGCACCCGTTCGGCCGATTCCCCAAGACCGCGATGGAGATGGGCGCCGAGGCGATCCAGTCCGCGCTGACCGACGCCGGCCTGGAATGGAAGGACATCCAGTTCGGGTTCGGAGGCAGCTACGAGGTGTCCAACCCCGACGCGGTGACCCGGCTCGTCGGGCTGACGGGCATCACGTTCACCAACGTCTTCAACGCCTGCGCCACCGCCGCGAGCGCGATCCAGCAGACCGCCGACACGATCCGGCTCGGCAAGTACGACATCGGTATCGCGATCGGCCTGGACAAGCACCCGCGCGGCGCGTTCACCGACGATCCCGCGAAACTCGCGCTGCCGCAGTGGTATGCCGAAAACGGCCAGTTCGTGACGACGAAGTTCTTCGGGATGAAGGCCAACCACTACATCCACAAGCACGGCATCTCGCAGGCCACCCTGGCGAAGGTGGCGGCCAAGAACTTCCGCAACGGCGCGTTGAACCCGAACGCGTTCCGGCGCAAGCCGATCCCCGAAGAGGAGATCCTCAACTCGACGGTGCTGAACTACCCGCTGACGCAGTACATGTTCTGCGCGCCCGACGAGGGCGCCGCGGCGGTCATCATGTGCCGCGGCGACATCGCGCACCGATTCACCAAGAAGCCGGTTTACGTGCGCGCCACCGAGATCCGCACCCGCCGCTTCGGCGCCTACGAGGTGCACGCGACCTCGGCGCCGCTGGACGAGGACGCCTCGCCGACCGTGTACGCGGCCAAGGCGGCGTACGAGGCGGCGGGCCTCGGACCGGAGGACGTCGACGTCGCGCAGCTGCAGGACACCGACGCGGGCGCCGAGGTCATCCACATGGCGGAGACCGGCCTGTGCGCCGACGGTGAGCAGGAGAAGCTCCTCGCCGACGGCGCCACCGAGATCCACGGATCCCTGCCGATCAACACCGACGGCGGGCTGATCGCCAACGGCGAACCGATCGGCGCTTCGGGGCTGCGGCAGGTGCACGAACTGGTCCGCCAACTGCGCGGCGAGGCCGGCGACCGTCAGGTCCCCGGTGAGCCCAAAGTCGGCCTGGCCCAGGTGTATGGCGCACCCGGCACCGCCTCGGCGACGATCGTCGCACTCTGATGCGCTTCGCGATTCGCGACCTGGTCCGCGGACATCGTTCTAAGATCCGGAAATGATCTTCGGTCGCTCGGCCCGTACCTCTTTGCTGGCTCTGGCGTCGGCAAGCGTGCTGACCGCCGGAGGCGTGCTGTCGGCCAGCGCGCCGGCGGCGGCGCAGGATCCCCCGCCGCCGGTGCTGCACAACGTCAAGTACTCGGTGTTCTCCGAGCAACCGTTCTACGTCGACATCTACTACCGCGATGTCGATCCGCCGAACTGGGCCGCCTACAGCCACAACCCGTACCAGTTCAGCCCGAAGGTCGAGGCCCAGGTCGGCCCGGACCAGCAGTGGAACCTGGACGTGCAGCTCGCCGACCCGAACCGGTGGGCGATGGTGACGGCGACCAGCGGACCCGGGGAGGCGAAGCCGAACATTCACTGCGTGCTCGCGGTGGACGGGGTCGTGGTCGCCACCCATCAGGGCCCCAAGGGCGCGCTCTGCTCGATCCGGAACTGGTAAGCGCCTGAGTGGCTTCCTAGCCCACCGGAAGCGGCTCGCCCTCGATGCGGCGAATCCACTTCTCGCAGAACGCGAATGTCTCGGCATGACCGGTCGTCATGCCGAGCGCCCGTTCGACCACCAACGCCTGCGAGACGCTCGTCGCGAACACCGTCCACACCACCGGCGGGACCTCGCCGGCGTCGGCGCCGTAACGCTCCAGGACGGCGGCGATGGTCTTGTTCTGCTCCTCGCGGAAGCGTTCGGCGTAGTAGATGATCTCGGCCCGTAGCGCCTTGCGGTGGTTGGCCAGGCCCATGAACTCCATCGTGAGCCGGGTGGCCTCCGGCTGGGTACTGAACCGCCACAGAGCCCACAGCGGCTGAGGCGACGCGAGGGCCTCGGTGAGCGCCTTCAGGCCCGCCTCGGCCATTCGGCGGAACACGGCGAGGAACAGGTCCTCCATGGTGCGGAAGTAGTAGTGCACGAGTTGCGGTTTGAGGCCCGCCTTCTCGGCGACCCGTCGTGAAGTGACGGCGGCGTAGCCCTCTTCGAGCAGCAACTGTTCGGCGGCGTCCAGCAGCACACCGCGGTTCTTCGCGTCCGGCGCGCCGATCCGTCGCGCCGGCCCGGAAACCCGAGTCATCCGATCACTTCTCTTCCCGCCCTTCCGACACGCCGATCGTAGTGGGAGCCCGCGGCCCGATCTTGACCCTGACCTTAACGCCATGCTAAGCAAGTGCTCAGCATATTCAGCCAACAAATCACATGAGCGGCGGCGTCCGCTCACCATCACGCGGGCCAGCGTCGACCCCTGGAGGGCCAAACACCATGACCACTGATTTCGATTCGGTTGACTACTTCACCGATCCCTCCCTCGTTCCCGACCCTCACCCGTATTACGACCACATCCGCGCCAAGGACCCCGTCTGTTGTCCGATCAACAACGGCGTGCTCGCGGTGACCGGATGGGAGTCGGCCAACACCGTCTACAAGGACAGCGAGAACTTCTCGTCCTGTGTCGCGGTCATGGGTCCGTTCACGCCGATGCCGTTCACGCCCGAGGGCGACGACATCTGCGAACAACTCGAGAAGCACCGGACCGAGATTCCGATGTTCGAGCACATGGTGACGATGGACCCGCCGCAGCACACAAGCGCCCGCTCGATTCTGGCCCGACTGCTGACGCCCAAGCGCCTCAAGGAGAACGAGGACTTCATGTGGCGCCTGGCCGACCGCCACATCGACGAGTTCATCGCCGACGGGAAGTGCGAATTCCTCGCCGCGTACGCAAAGCCGTTCTCGCTCCTGGTCGTTGCCGACCTGCTCGGTGTGCCCGAGGAGGACCACGACGACTTCCGCGAGGCGTTCGGCGCCGAGCGGCCCGGCACCAACATCGGCTCTCTGGATCACGAGGTGATCGCCACCAACCCCCTCGAGTGGGCGGACGAGAAGTTCGCGCACTACATCGAGGAACGTCGCGAGAACCCGCGCGACGACGTTCTCACCTCGATCGCCACCGCGAAGTATCCGGACGGCTCCACGCCCGAGGTGGTCGACGTGGTGCGCACCGCGACCTTCTTGTTCGCCGCCGGCCAGGAGACCACCGCGAAACTGCTCGGCGCGGCGATGCGGGTGCTGTCCGACCGGCCCGACATCCAGCAGCAGTTGCGCGACGACCGCAGCCTGATCCCGGTGTTCATCGAGGAGTGCCTGCGGATGGACAGCCCCGTCAAGAGCGTGTTCCGGATGGCCCGCAAGACAACGACTCTCGGCGACACACCGGTGCCGGCGGGCACCACGGTCATGGTCAGCCCGGGAGCGGCCAACCGCGATCCCCAGCGGTTCGACAATCCGCACGAGTTCCAGTTGGACCGCAAGAACGTCCGCGAGCACATCGCGTTCAGCCGCGGCATCCATTCATGTCCCGGTGCCCCGCTCGCACGCGTGGAAGGCCGGGTCTCGATCGAACGACTCCTCGACCGGTTGGGCGACATCACGGTCAACGAGGAAAAGCACGGCCCGATCGACGACCGTCGGTACGTCTACGAGCCGACGTTCATCCTGCGCGGGCTCACCGAGATCAACATCGAGTTCAAGCCGATCGGCTGAGCTTCGTCACGGTCGCCGAAACTGCGGAGAGAGCACACGATCCGCGGTTTCGGCGATCTGTTCGCAGTCTCGTCAGTTAATGCGAGACCTCAGAGATCTCCGCGCTCCCAATAGCTTCGGCCGTCCTTGGACACGCAAGTGAGGAAGAGTCCGTCTGGCGCCTGCGCGACCTCGCCGTCCATTCCCGGGCACAGGTCGTTCTCGAGCTTGATGCCGTGCATCTCCGGCGAACGGAACCAGCGGGGCTCGTAGCGCCGCGGAGAGCCGCAGAACACCAGTCGGCCCCAGGACGTCACGCCGTACACGTAGTAGGTGGTGTTGTTGCAGTAGGAGCCCAGCACCACGCCCGGCTGGATACCCGGTGTGCAGTTGGGGCTGTTGCATTCCGCGCCGGGCGGCGGAAGCGGCGGCAACGGCGGCTGCGCCTCGGCGGTCGGCGCCGCGAGCATCAACGCGGGGGTGGCCAGGGCAGCAAACACTGCGGCGAGGGAACGCACCTGGCAATTGTTCCATACGCGCACAAGGAAATTCTCCCTTTCGGAGAGGGCGGCTACCGACCGCGATAAGCTGCCTACATGCGTGGATTTGGCGTGGCCGCGGGAGCAGTCGCAATCGCTGTGGCCGGAAGTTTGAGCACCGCGACAGCGGCGTACGCCGACGATTTCGCCGACGACTATCAAGTCGCGCTCAACGGCACCTTTCGGGTGATGTCCGACGGGGAGTGGGCGAAACGGGGTATGAGACCCGGTGGCGCCGACGTCTTCATCAAGCAGCAGACGGTAGAACAGACCTGGACGATCAGCACCACTTGTATCAGCCCGATCGAATGCAGCGGCACCGTGCAGAGCGACCTCGGCTGGACCGGCACGATCCGGCTCGACGACTACTGGTATATCGACCACGATGTCCCGAACTGGTTGCCGTGCCCCGACGGCACCTTCGCGCCCGGTCACCAGAAATTCATTGTGTTGGGCTGGAACCCCACCATCAACCAACGGGTCACGCATAACGCCACCTTCCTGATGGGCCGAGACCAGACCAAGAGCCCGAGCGGCGCGTGCGGCGCCAACCAGCCCCTCGTGATCGAGATGCCGGTCAAGATCCAGAAGATCTGACCGCCGCCCCCGCTTACCCCGTTTCCTGACCGGGCACTCTCCCGGTCAGGTCGGCATCAGGTCCTTCCACGATTTTGGTTCGTTGCTGGCAAGATTCGTCTGCCGAGGCAGCAAGCCATCGGGCGTCATGTACTGACCCGTATCCGGATCGTAGTGCGCGACGGCCACCGACGGGCCCCCGGAAGCGTTGCCGCTGTGCGCACTCGGCGCCACCGGGGTCGCCCCACCGGCCGCAGGCGGTGCCGGCGGCGGGATCGGTGTCCCGTTGATCGAGTTGCCCGGCGGCGCCGTCGGGCACCCCGCCCGGGATGCCTCCGCCACCGTTGCCGGTCGCCGGTGCGCCGCATGGCGGGGGCCCC
>NZ_CVTB01000264.1 GCF_001050015.1 Mycolicibacterium malmesburyense | reverse complement strand
GGCGGGCTCGGCTTCGGTGTCCGCCGCTTCCGCGGGCTCGCCTTCGGCGGGGGCGTCGACGACGGCGGCGGCCGAGCGGCCCGTGGCCGGCGCGTCGTCGTCGTCACGGATGATCGGGATCTCGCCGGTCAGTTCGGCAACGGTGATCGAGTCGGCGCCGCGGCGACGGCGGCGCCGCCCGCCGACCGGCGGGGCACCGATCGTGCCGTTGCGCGCCAGCAACTCCGCGACCGAGATGGGTCGCGTGTTGCTGTGGTCGTCTTCTGTCCCTGTCATCGTGTGTTGCCTTCGGGCCTCGTCACCTATCGTCCAGCATTGCGCACAAACGCTTGTACTGAGGCCGGATTGTCGGCACCGCCGACTAAACCGCTGCCCTCGGCTTCGCTGTCGAGTCTCCGCAGAATCAGGCCCTCCCGCAACGCCCAGGGACAGATGTCCACGGTCTCGACGCCGAGGGCGTTCATGCTCGCCTCAGCAACCAATGCTCCTGCCACGATCTGTGGTGCCCGTTCGGCACTCACTCCTTCCAATTCCGCTCGGTCGGCCGCGGTCATCCTAGAGATGAAAGCTATGAGCTGCCTTAATCCGGTCGCGGTCAGGCTCCGTTTGACCCGCGGACCGGCCCCGGAGGGGGCCGCGCCGGTCAGCCTGGCCAGCGAGCGGAACGTCTTCGAGGTGGCCACGGCGAGGTCGGGAGCACCGGGTTTGAGCATCTCGGCCCCGGCGTCGGCCAGTTCGGTGGTCAGCCAGTCGCGCAGCATCGCCACCCGCCGCCTGCCCGGCGGATCGTCGGGCAGCCATTCGCGGGTGAGCCGTCCCGCACCGAGCGGAAGCGACAGCGCGACCTCGGGCTCCTCGTCCACGCCGTTGGACAGTTCGAGCGAACCACCGCCGATGTCGATGTTGATGATGCGTCCGGCGCTCCACCCGTACCACCGCCGCACCGCCAGGAACGTCAGCCGCGACTCGTCGACGCCCGCGAGCACACGCAGCGACACTCCGGTCTCGGCGAGCACCCGGGCGAGCAGTTCGTCGGAGTTCTTGGCGTCACGGACCGCGGAGGTGGCGAACGCCATCAGCTCCGCACAGCCGGAACTCGTGGCGATCTTGGCGAACTCGTCGATGGTGCCGATCAGTTTGTCGGCGCCCTTGCGGGTGATCTTGCCGTCGCTGTCGATGGCCTCGGCGAGCCGCAGCGCGGCCTTGGTCGAACTCATCGGCGTCGGGTGGCCACCACGTCGCGCGTCCACCACCAGAAGGTGAACGGTATTGCTGCCCACGTCGAGCACGCCTAATCGCACTCAACCAACTTAATGGGTCTACCGTTGAGAATTGTGACTGCACCGCACCGTGGAGAGGTCGAACTCGATTTCGCCCGCGAGTGGGTCGAGTTCTACGACCCGGACAACCCCGAGCATCTGATCGCCGCCGATCTGACGTGGCTGCTCTCGCGGTGGACGTGCGTTTTCGGCACCCCCGCGTGCAAGGGGACGGTGGAAGGGCGCCCGGACGACGGCTGCTGTTCGCACGGGGCGTTCATGTCCGACGACGACGACATCGCCCGCCTCGACGACGCGGTCAAGACGCTGACCGACGAGGACTGGCAGTTCCGCGAGAAGGGGCTCGGCAAGAAGGGCTACCTCGAGATGGACGAATACGACGACAAGCCCAATCTGCGAACGCGGAAGCACAAGGGCGCGTGCATCTTCCTCAATCGGCCCGGCTTCGCCGGCGGCATCGGCTGCGCACTGCACAGCAAGGCGCTCAAGCTGGGCGTCGAACCGCTGACCATGAAACCCGACGTGTGCTGGCAGCTGCCGATCCGTCGCACGCAGGAATGGGTGGAGCGGCCCGACGGGACCGAGATCCTCAAGACGTGGATTACCGAGTACGACCGTCGCGGCTGGGGCGAAGGCGGCGCCGATCTGCACTGGTACTGCACCGGCGACCCGAACGCACACGTCGGCGCCAAACAGGTCTGGGAGTCGTACGGACCCGAGCTGACCGAACTGCTGGGTGAGAAGGCGTACGCGGAGCTCGCCGCAATGTGCAAGCGGCGCAGCGGGTTAGGGCTGATCGCCGTTCATCCCGCGACCCGCCTCGCCGAATGAACCTCTTCCTGTTCCGGCTGATCCCGCCGCGAGCAGATTTCGCGCAGACCATGACGCCCGCCGAACAGCAGGCGATGACGGCGCACCAGGAGTACTGGCAGCAGCTGCTGGCCGACGGCCGCGTCGTCGTCTACGGGCCGGTCGCCGACCCGGAAGGCGTGTGGGGGCTGGGTGTGCTGCGCGCCGCCGACCGCGCGGAGGTGCTCGCCATCGCCGAGCGCGACCCGTCTATCACCGCCGGTGTCAACACATTCGACGTCCTCGAGATCATGGACGGCGCCACGGGTTGACGGGGCGCGAAGGAGCTCAGCCCTCGAGCTTGTAGCCGAGTCCGCGAACGGTGACCAGGTGCACGGGGTTGGCCGGATCGGCCTCGATCTTCGAACGCAACCGCTTCACGTGCACGTCAAGGGTTTTCGTGTCGCCGACGTAATCGGCACCCCACACGCGGTCGATGAGCTGCCCGCGGGTCAGCACCCGGCCGCTGTTGCGCATCAGGTACTCGAGCAGGTCGAACTCCTTGAGCGGCAACGTGACCGGCGCGCCGTTCACCGAGACGACGTGGCGTTCGACGTCCATCCGGACGGGGCCGGCCTCCAGCACGCCGTCGCCCAGGCCGGCGTCGTCGTTGTCGGCGCCGCGCCGCAGCACCGCGCGGATGCGTGCGATCAGCTCGCGGGCGGAGTACGGCTTGGTGACGTAGTCGTCGGCGCCGAGTTCGAGCCCGACGACCTTGTCGATCTCGCTGTCGCGGGCGGTCACCATGATCACTGGAACGCTTGAGCGCGAACGTAATTGGCGGCACACGTCGGTACCGCTCATACCGGGCAGCATCAGGTCGAGCAGCACGATGTCGGCGCCGGAGCGCTCGAACTCGGCCAGGGCCGCGGGCCCGTCGGTGACGACGGTGGCCTCGAAGCCCTCTTTGCGAAGAAGAAAGGCCAGGGGATCGGCCAAGGACTCTTCGTCCTCCACGATCAGCACACTGGTCATTGGTCTTGCTGGTCCTCTCGTTCGTCCGATTCGTGATCGGAATAGGCCGGAATCGACAGCGTGAACGTCGATCCCGTTCCCGGCTGACTCCACAGCCGGATGCTTCCGTTGTGGTTGGCCGCCACGTGTTTGACGATGGCCAACCCGAGCCCGGTGCCGCCGGTGGCCCGGGACCGCGCCTTGTCGACGCGGAAGAATCGCTCGAACACCCGCTCCTGATCCTCGCGGGCGATGCCGATACCGCGGTCTGTGACGGCGATCTCGATGTTGTCGCCGCGGCGCCTGCGGCTGATCGACACCGACGACCCGTGCGGCGAGTAGGCGATCGCGTTGGAGACCAGGTTCGCGATCGCGGTGACCAACAGCGGCTGGTCGCCGAGGGCGCGGAATCCGGTCGGCGCGTCGGTGGTGATCTTGATGTCGGCGTTGTCGGCGGGAACCTTGTGCCGCGACAGCGCCTCGGACACCACGGTGTCGACGTCGACCGCCGCCAGGTCGGGCAGCCGCTCGGCGCCCTGCAGCCGCGACAGCTCGATCAGCTCGCCGATCATGTTGGCCAGCCGGTTGGACTCGGCGACCATTCTCTCGGCGAACCGACGCACGGTTTCGGGGTCGTCGGCCGATGCCAGCAACGCCTCGGCGAGCAATCCCATCGCACCGACCGGCGTCTTGAGCTCATGGCTGACGTTGGCAACGAAATCCCTGCGGGTCGCCTCCATCCTCGCGTACTCGGAATGGTCGTCGACGTAGACGACCGCGAAGCGGCGGTCCTGTTCGGTCAGCAGCTGGACGTGTCCGCGCACCGACAGGCCGGACCGGCCGGGGTTGGCCCTCTTGTCGGCCGCGAGATCGACATCGCCGGGTTCACCGGTGGCCAGAGTGCGTTCGGCGGCGCGCCAGGCCCGCTCATCGAGCAGCCGGTCGCGCACGAGCCCCAGCTCACGGGCCCGGTCGTTGGCGTATACGACGTCACGGAAGTGGTCGACCACCACGATCCCCGTCGGCGCCCGCGTGGCGATGTGGGAGAGCATCTGCGAGACGGTGATGCCGGGCTGCGCGGCGGCCCGGCGCTGCCTGCGGTCGGCCAGACGGGGCCTCAACTGCGCTCCGAGGGCGACTCCGGCCCCCAGAGCGAGCAGTGCGACCACCGCTGCCAGCAGCAGTGCCGAGACGACGCTCACGCGAAAATCGTACGCATCCGGTGAACGTCATCCCAGCAGCGTGCGGCCAAATCGGGACAAGTCACATACGGAAACACGGAAATTCGGGCTTTCGTCCCTCGCCGTTAACCGACTGTTCGCCGTGGTTGAGGTGCGATGCCTACTTGGCGCCCTGCGACGCGACCGCCGCGGCACCGGCGGCCGCGGCCTCGGGATCGAGGTAGGTGCCGCCGATGATCCTGGGCCGCAGATCCGAATCCAGGTCGTAGCGCAGCGGGATTCCGGTCGGGATGTTGAGCCCCACGACCTCCTCGTCGGACATGCCGTCGAGGTGCTTGACCAGCGCGCGCAGCGAGTTGCCGTGAGCCGCGATCAGCACGGTCTTGCCCGCGCGCAGATCCGGTTCGATCGTCGAGGTGTAGTAGGGCACGAACCGCTCCACGACGTCCTTGAGGCATTCGGTGCGCGGCGGGCCGCCCGGCACGTCGGCGTACCGCGGGTCGCCGTCCTGGCTGTAGGTGCTGCCCGGTTCGATCGGCGGCGGCGGGGTGTCGTAGCTGCGCCGCCACGCCATGAACTGCTCCTCGCCGTACTTCTCCTTGGTCTCGGCCTTGTTCAGCCCCTGCAGCGCGCCGTAGTGCCGCTCGTTGAGCCGCCAGTCGCGGTGTACGGGGATCCAGTGCCGGTCGGCCCTGTCCAGCGCCAGGTTCGCGGTCGTGATCGCGCGGCGCAGCAGCGAGGTGTAGAGCACGTCGGGCTGGCGGTCGAGTTCTTTGATCAGTTCGCCGGCGCGCTCCGCTTCGGCGCGGCCCTTCTCGGTGAGGTCGACGTCGACCCAGCCGGTGAACAGGTTCTTCTCGTTCCACTCGCTCTCGCCGTGGCGGAGCAGGATCAGCGTGCAGTCACCCCGGGAATCAGACATGGTGGAATCCTCTCACGGCAGACGGATCGCCCACGCCCCGCACCGAGACCGACGAAATGGCGGTATCCGGCCGGAAAAACCCGCCAAAACGCAGGTCTGGGCGAGGGTCAGTCGTCCTCGTCGTCGATCAGGTGGGCGAACGCCTGCAGGTTCTTCAGCGACTCGCCGCGCGACACCCGCCACTCCCACTCTTTCTGGATCGACGAGCGAAAACCCAACTCCAGCAAGGTGTTGAAGTCGCTGTCGACGGCCTCGAGCACCTGACCGAGTATCCGGTCGACCTCGTCGGAGGTCACCGACTCCAACGACATCCGGCCGACCAAATAGATGTCGCCGACGTTGTCGAGGGTGTACGCCACCCCGTACAGGCGCCGGTTGCGCTTGAGCAGGAACCGGTACACGCCCTCGTGGTTCTCGTCGGGTTTGCGGCAGACGAACGCCTCGATCCGCACCGAGTGCTCGCCGATCGACAGGATCGTGTTGGTCTTCAGCCGCCGCTCGCCGGGCAGTTCGACGACGATGCCGGGCAATCCGCCGTGGGCACCCTCGTGGTACGAGCACGTCAGGTCGTTCTCCTTGCACGCCTGCTCGATCACATCGCGGGCGCTCATGCGCGCACCCCCCGCCGCCGCGTGAACCGTCGACCCGTGCGGCGTGCGCCGTCGCGCATCCGGTGGCGCGAACGGTAGTCGGCGATCGCACGTCCGTAGCCGGCCAGCAGCGCGTCGACGGTGCGGGCCCACGAGAACGTCGCGGCGTGGGCCACGGCGGCGGGCCGCAGAGCATCGGCACGCTGCAGCAGATCCCCGATCGCGTGCGCCCAGTCGCCGTCGTCATGCCCGTCGACCAGCGTCCCGGTGACGCCGTCGCGCACCGCGACCGGCAACCCGCCGACCGCCGCGGCCACCACCGGCGTTCCGCACGCCTGGGCCTCGATCGCGACGAGTCCGAACGATTCCGAATAGCTGGGCACGGCCACCAGATCGGCGGCCCGGTACACGTCGACCAACTGTTCGCGGGACTGAGGAGGCAGGAACGTCACCCGGTCCGAGATACCCAGATCGGCGGCCAGCCGAACCAGCCCGTCGGGTGCCTGCAGCCCACTGCCCGACGGCCCGCCGGCCACCAGCACCCGCACCCCCGGCAGTTTCGCGGCGGCACGCAGCGCCACGTCGGGCGCTTTCAGCGGCTGGATACGCCCGACGAACGCGACCACCTGCTCGGTGGCGTCGAGCCCCAGCGCCGCACGCGCGGCGGTTCGGTCCCCGGGCGTGAAGGTCTCCAGGTCGACGCCAGGATGCACCACGTCGATCCTCGACGGATCGGCGTTGTGCACCGAAACCAGTTGCTGCGCTTCGCTGTCGGTGTTGACGATCAACCGGTCGGCCTCGTCGACGACCTGCTGCTCCCCCACCGCGCGCAGCGGCGGTTCGGGTGAGTCGCCCTCGGCGAGCGCGGCGTTCTTCACCGCGGCCAGCGTGTGCGCGGTGTGCACCAGCGGCACCGCCCAGCGGTCGCGGGCCAGCCAGCCGACCTGACCGGACAGCCAGTAGTGCGAGTGGACGATGTCGTAGTAGCCGGGTTCGTGGGTGGCCTCGGCGCGCAGCACTCCCGCGGTGAACGCGCACAACTGGGTGGGCAGGTCGTACTTGTCGAGACCCTCGAACGGCCCGGCGACCACGTTGCGCACCAGCACTCCGGGCGCCACCCGCACCGTCGGCTGGTCGGCCGACGAGGTGGCCCTGGTGAAGATCTCGACCTCGACCCCGCGGCGGGCCATCTGCAACGCGCTCTGCAGCACGTAGACGTTCATCCCGCCCGCGTCACCGGTGCCGGGCTGGGCCAGCGGCGAGGTGTGCACCGACAGCACGGCCACGCGCCTGGGGACCGGCAGTCCGGCGGCATCAGAACGGGAGGGATCCGTTGCTAGGCGCACACAGACATGTCTACACCGTCGCCGAAAAGGGCCCCGTCACGCCGTGGCTTCGGGCCTGCGTGGCCGGGCGCGCCGCATGGCGCCGATCGGGTCGGCGTACAGCCCGCCGAGCGACACCACGCCCGCGCCGGCCTCCTGCACGCGGTTCCCGAACGCGGTGAGCCGGATCTCGCGGGCGGGCATCACCGAACGCTGCGCGAACGCGGCCTCCACGGCCGCCATACCCGCGGGGTACTCGGTGAACGCCTGACCGCCGACCACCAGGTCGTCGGGGTTGAGCATGTCGCGCAGCAGGGCGACGGCCTCCCCCAGCACGCGGGCGCGCTCGGCCAGCAGTTGCTGCGCCGGCTCGTTGCCCTGCCGCGCCGTCTTGAGCAGCGCCTGCATCGTCGACCCGGGCCCCTCGCGCGGAATGATGCGCGCCTTGCGGGCGGCCACGAGCACCGCCTCGTCGCTGACGGTGGACTCCAATTGACCCGTGCCCCCGAGTAATTCGGAGTGGGCGGGCAGCCCGGCGATGGTGCCGGGCCCGCTGGCCGGCGAGTGCACCCGGCCGCCGATGGACAGCGCGTAGCCGACGGTCTCGCGGGCGTAGACGTACAAGCTCGTCCCCGCCGGCGTCGACAGCGTGTCCGGCCTCGAAGGCGGTCTGCGCGCCCCGAGCAGCAGTTCGGCGCCGGCCATCGCGTCGACGTGCGAGGCGAGCGACACCGGCAGCCCGAGCGCCTCGGCGAGCACGGGGCCGACCGGCGCGTCCGTCCAGCCGAGCCGCGGGTGGTTCAGGTACCCGGTCGCGCTGTCGACGACGCCGCCCGCCGCGACGCCGACCCACAGCGGCCGTCGCCGATGCCATCGGCTCAGGTAGCGACGGGCGCTGTCGGCCAACGACGTCAGCGCCGCGGCCTGTGGGCCCCGCGGAGTCGGCGTCTCCACCACGTCGAGGGTGCGACCGACCAGGTCGGTGGCGACGATGCTGGTGGTCTTGGCGCCGATGTGGAGGCCCAGCGTCAGGAACGGCTCGTGGTTGATTTCGACGGGCACCCGTGGCCTGCCGATCGCGCCCGAGACCGCGAGGTCGGCGCGTTCCCGCAGCACACCGGCCGCGAGCAGCGCGGTGACCTGGCGGTTCACGGTCGCGATGCTCAGGCCGCTGACCTGGGCGATCACGTCACGGGCGATGGGGCCGCGCAGGCGGGCCGCACTGAACACCGAGGCGGCGGCCGCGTCGGCGACCTTCAGCGACGGCGCGACGATCCGGGTGCGGGCCTGGGGATAGCGCGCCGACGACAGCGTGCGCTTGGTGATCTGGACACTGCGCACGGGGCGTTTGACGGGGAGGGTGGTGCTGATGGAAGCGGGCATCTGCGTGTCCTTCGAGGGAAATCGACCGGCGGAGGGTTTCGGGCCGCACCCGGCGATTCAGCAGGACAGCGATGTCGTCTACGGAACAGTCAGGCGCGGCGAGGCGTGCGACAACAACACGCACGCCGCGAACAGGCCTGACTGGACAACACGAGGCGAACTTAGCACGCGAACTAAGGTTGGGCAGATGACGACTTTCCAGGCCGACGGTCGTGTCGCGGTGGTCACCGGCGCCAGCGCCGGGATCGGTGAATCGACCGCGAGAACCCTTGCCGCACAAGGTTTCCACGTCGTCTGCGTGGCCCGCCGGGAGGAGCCCATCAAGGCGCTCGCGGCGGAGATCGGCGGCACCGCGGTTGTGGCGGACGTCACATCCGACGAGGCGGTGGCGGCGCTGGCGGCGGCCGTGGACCGGGTGGACGTGCTGGTCAACAACGCGGGCGGGGCGCGCGGGCTCGAACCGGTCGCCGAGGCCGACGTCGAGCACTGGCGTTGGATGTGGGAGGCCAACGTGCTCGGCACGCTGCTGGTGACCCGGGCGCTGCTGCCGAAGCTGATCGCATCCGGCGACGGGCTGATCGTGACCGTCACGTCGATCGCGGCGGTGGAGATCTACGACAACGGCGGCGGATACACCTCCGCCAAGCACGCACAGGGCGTGCTGCACCGCACGCTGCGCAGCGAGTTGCTCGGAAAACCGGTGCGCCTCACCGAAGTTGCGCCCGGCATGGTGAAGACGGACTTCTCGCTGAACCGGTTCGAGGGTGACGAGGAACGCGCCGCCAAGGTGTATGAGGGCGTCACCCCGCTGGTGGCCGAGGACATCGCCGAGATCATCGGGTTCGTCGCCAGCCGGCCGTCGCACGTCGACCTCGACCTGATCGTGGTCCGCCCGCGCGATCAGGTCAGCGGGGCCAGCGGTTCACGGTTCAACCGCCGCAGCTGATCGTGGGGAACCGCGGCCGCGATCTGGTGTGCAACCAGATCGCGATCTAACGCCGCGGGGACCGATTTCGCGATCTCAGCGCACACCAGCCGCGGTCTCGGCGCAGCCCTGCTAGCGGCCCGGACGCGGTGGGCGGCCGTTCACCGGCTCCGGTGCTCCCGACGGCGTGGCCGGCGCGGTGCTCGGGATGCCCGAGGCGTTCTCGTCGTTCAGCGCCGACATCGCCTTCCACTCGTCCCACGGCACGGCCCAGTCCCAGATGTCGCCGTCGGCGTAGGACAGCTGGATACGCGTGCCGGTGACCTCGACGGGATCTCCGTACATCACGCTGTTGAAGTACTGCTCGGCATCGGCCGGTGACAGGTTGATGCAGCCGTTGGTGACATTGCTGCTGCCCTGTGCGCCCGCACTCGCGGGGTTGGCGTGGATGAACTCGCCGTTGTTGGAGATACGCACCGCGTGTCGCATGTGCACGTTGGCGTAGCCCGCGGCCGGGTTGGTCATGTAGAAGTCTTCGTACTTCTCGGTGACAACGTGGATGCCGCTGCGCGTGACGTTGCGGTCCAGATCGCCTTCGCCGTAACTGCAGGGGAAGTCCATGATCACCGCGCCCGCTCCGTCGAGCACCTGGATGCGGTGCGATGGTGCGTCGGCCTTGACCACCTGGCGGCGGCCGATCTCGACGTGCAGCGAGATGTCCTGCGCGCCATAGGCCCCGTCGCCGAACGGCACGCCGTAGAGCTTCGCGTCGACGTTCACCTTGGTGCCGGCCGGGTAGTACTCGCGGGTGCGGTAGTGCACACGGGATCCGCCGACCTCGTCGGGTAGCCACGCCCAGCTGCCCTCGACCTGCGGATCGGTGGTGACCTCAAGCGCCTTTTCGACGGCGGCCTTGTCGCTGATCGGCCCGTCGAACTGGATGATGATCGGCGCCGCCACCCCGACGACCTGTCCGTCGGCGAGCTGGAAGCTGCCGCTGACCTGGGTGCTGGGGTCGATCGTGGAGAACGAACCCTCGACCGACACCGCCTTGCCGTCGCGCCCGACGGCCGAGCCCTTCCACGTGTATTCCGCGCCGTAGCCGAGCGGTTCGGTGATCGTGAACTCGGTCCGGTCGCGGTTGAGCGAACCGGCGACGACCTTCCCGTTCGAGTTGGTCAGCGAGACCCGCTGAAACCAGCCGTCGACGACCTCGACGCCGACCCGCTCGGTCGGCGGGATGTCGGTGGCGTTCTTCTCCGGGGTGAACTTCAGCGACGGGGCTTCGGACGCTTCATCGCCCTGCGCGGCCGACGAGCCGTTGTCTCTGTTGGCGCACGCGGCGAGTGCGCCCGGCGCGACGAAGCCGACCGCCAGTGCGGCCAGGGCGCGCCGCCGATTGAACCCCGGCGGTAGGGGTCCGGGAGTACTCACGTGAATCGAGCGTACCTACAGCGAGCACCCGACCAGGACAGGCTCGGGTGTGAGGTCGATCCCGAATGTCGTTCGGACGCCGTCACGTACCGCCCTGGCCAGCGCGATCACGTCGGCGGTGGTGGCCGCGCCGCGGTTGGTCAGCGCCAGCGCGTGTTTGGTCGACAGCCGCGCGGCGGCCCCGTCGCCCGGATAGCCCTTGCCGAAGCCGGCGTTCTCGACCAGCCAGCCCGCGGCGAGTTTGACCCCGTCAGGCGCCGGATAGTTGGGCACCGGCCCATCGACGGCCGCCCGCAGCCGGTCGAATTCCGCGGCGCTGACGACGGGGTTGGTGAAGAACGAGCCGACGCTCCAGGTGTCGTGGTCGCCCGCGTCGAGCACCATGCCCTTGTTCGACCGCAACCCCAGCACCGCGTCGCGCACCTCGAGCGGATCGGCGCGTGTGCCCTGCTCGGCGCCCAGCGCGGTGGCCAGTTCGCGGTAGCGCAGCGGCGCGCTGCGGCCACCGGGGTCCAGTGCGAACTCCACCTCGAGCACGATGGCGTCGGTGGCGTGTTTGAGGATGCTGGTGCGGTAGCCGAACCGCAGTGCGCCGGGCGCGACCCAGCGGTCCTCACCGGTGCGACGGTCCAGCAGCCGAACCCGCCGGATGGTGTCGGCGACCTCGGCTCCGTACGCACCCACGTTCTGCACCGGCGTGGCCCCGGCGGATCCCGGGATCCCCGACAGGCACTCCAGGCCGCCCAGCCCGTGCGCCAGCGAGGTCACCACGACGTCGTCCCAGACCGCACCGGCCTCGGCGCGCAACACGTTGCCGTCGACGGTGATCTCGGTGTTGGCGAGATGGACGACGGACAGGTCGGTCAGCTCGTCGGACAGCACCACGTTCGAGCCGCCGGCGAGGACCAGCGCGTCGTCGCCAGGGCCCAGCGCGCGCACCACGTCGATGACCTGTTGCGTGGTATCGCAGGTGATCAGCCGCCGTGCGATGGGTCCGATCCGCAGCGTCGTCAGCGGCGCAAGCGGCACCCGTTCCTCGACGGAGGCACCCCCTAGCTGCGAACCGGCCACGGGCGGTAACGGTAGCCTGACCAGCTATGCCCCGCTCATTCGACATGGCCGCCGAATACGGGGGGACGGTCGAGCAGGTCCACCGGGCGTTCGGCGACGAGCGCTACTGGCTCGCGCGGCTGACGGATTCCGGCGCGGACAGCTACTCGTTGGACTCGATGACCATCGACGAGCAGGGCGGCATCGACGTCGTCACGACGCAGACGCTGCGCGCCGACCGGTTGCCCGGCGTGGTGACCCAGTTCCACCGCGGCGACTTGAGCTTCGTGCGCGAGGAGACGTGGAGCCCGGTGCTCGACGGCACGGCGACGGCGACGGTCAAGGGGTCGATCCCCGGAGCACCCGCGAGTCTGTCGGGCACCGCGGTGCTGGCGCCTGCCGGGAGCGGTTCGCGGCTGCAGTTCACCGTCGAGGTCGAGGTGCGGGTTCCCTTGGTGGGCGGCAAGATCGAGAACTTCATCGGCGGTCAGCTCGTCGATCTGCTGATCGCCGAACAGCGATTCACGACGTTGTGGATCACCGAAAACGCTTGAGCCACAACGTCATGTGGTGCCGCCGAGCGCGGTGATGCAGAACCGCCACAACTGGTCCTTGACGACATCGAGTTCACCCTCGACGTGGTCGGCGAACGCGTAGTAGTGGTAGACGGATCGGACCAGTTCGGTCATCAGCCATGAATCCCATTCGGGATCACCGGGATTGAGCAGGCCGGCTTCTCTCGCGGCGGTGACTTCGGCGCGCACGAGGTCGACGAACGGCTTCTCGGCCTCGGCGAGCTCCTTGGGGAATTGGCGATGCAGGCGCCACCGGGTGGACACGACGAACCGCGACATCGCCGCGTCGTGGGTGTCGCCGTCGAGGCGCTCCAACGTCGAGGTGATGAAGAACCGCAGCCGCGACAAGGGATCGGGAAGCTCCTCGGCGGCCGCCTGCCAGCGCTCGACCGCCTCGGTCATCGCGTCGCCGATCACCGCGAGGATCAGCTCGTCCTTGCTGGCGAAGTAGCGGTAGAACGTCTGCAGTGCCACGCCGGCCTCGGCCGCGAGTTCCTGGGTGGTGAAGTCGTCGCCCTTGGCGCCGATCAACGTCCTGGCTGCGTCGAGCATCTGGCGAACCTGCTGGGCGATGCGCTCCCGCGAGCGCTGCACCGCCGCCGACCGCTCGACGGCACGCTCCACCCAGGACACCGGGAAATGCTATCGCCTCGGTTCGACCGGGCAGCGGCGCGGCGTCAGGCGCTCGATTCGACGTGGCGCCGCGCGACCGACTCGATGTGGTCCATCAGCGTCTGCAGCGCGGCGGCCGGGTTGAGTTCCAGGGCCTCGGTGTCCTCTTCGTAGATCAGCACGTGGCCGGCCGGGAAGAAGTAGGCCTCGCCGGCGGTGGCGACCTCGTCGGGGAACTCGGTTCCGGGGAATCGGCACCGGATGCGGCCCGTGAAGACGTAGCCGTAGTGCGGGCACGGGCACACCCCTCCGGGCAGGCCCTGATACAGCGCGGTGTGGTCTCCGGGGCCGGTGGTCGTGTAACCGACCTCCATGTCGCCCCACTGCGCCGAGCGGAATCCGCTGCCGCACAGGGGCCATCGGCCGTCGCCGCCGACCGGCAGATCGGTGAGCCTGCTCACCGGCACGGGCATTCTCCTTCGTCGGGGACGTCAGTCCAGTTTGTCGAGCCGGAACGGCATTTCGATCTCGGTCATCTCGTTGAGGCTGCAGGCCCCGCTCTCCCCCGCGGTCTTGTCGAATCCGGCCAACACGCGTGAGCCCGGCAGCAGGAAGCCGTCGTCGCCGACGGGAAAGAAGCGGTAACTCTGATGCCCCGTCACCGTCCGTCCGGTGCCGTCGGCGCAGTGCTGCCAATCGGGCAGGTCCCGCTTGACGATGTACTCGCCGTTGGTGGTGACGATGTCGGCGCTCCAGCCGGCATCGCTGGTCACCGTGCCGGTGCAGTTGACGTCGTCGGTGCACGTCATCGCGATCGTCCAGGTGCTCCGCACGCTCGGCAGGTCCCGGTAGACGTCGTTGGTCATCGCCCAGTCCCCGTTCGACGTCGCCAGGTAGCGACCGTTGAGCGCGGCGTCGGCGGCGTGCGCGTGCGGGGCCGTCGCGGGCATGGCCACCGCGACGATCGCGGTCACCGCCAACGCTGCACCGACCGTACGCATCAGCCCGCCGGGGTGAACCGTAGGTGCAGTTCGGTCAGGCCGCGCAGGATGTACGTCGGTTCGTAGGTGAACTCGGGGTTGTCCGCCGAACCGTGGAACCGTTCGTCGACGCGAATGTCTCTCATCCGAGCGAGAATTCGCTCCAACGACACCCGGCCCTCGACCCGAGCGAGCGGTGCGCCCGGACAGGAGTGCGCACCGCGTGCGAAGGCGATCTGTTCGCGGACGTTCTTGCGGTCGAGCCGGAACTCATGCGGGCATTCGAACCGGTCCGGGTCGCGGTTGGCCGCGGCGGCCGAGATCATCACGGTGGTGCCCGCCGGGATCGTCACCCCGGCCAGCTCGGTGGTCCGGACGGCGAGCCGGAACTCGGTTTTCACCGGGCTTTCCATGCGTAGCGTCTCTTCGATGAACGCCGGCACCAGGCTCGGGTCGTCGCGCAGCGCCTGCTGAAGTTCCGGCCGCTCGCACAGGATCTTCAGCGCGGCGCCGAGCAGTTTGGCCGTGGTCTCCTGCCCCGCACCGAACAGGAAGCTCGCGGTGCGCACGACATCGGTCACCGCGGGTTGTGACCCGTCGGGATACGTCGCGTTGGCGAGTTCGCTGAGGACATCGTCGCGCGGCTGCGCGCGCCGCTCTTCGATGTAGGCGCTGAACTTCTCGTCCAGGAACTCCAGCGGGTTGATCGCGGCGCCTTCGCCCTCGATGTTTCCCATCAGGTGCGGGTTGGCGAGCGCGTCGCGGAACTCCTTGTGGTCCTCGCGCGGCACGCCGAGCAAGTCCGCTATCGCCAACAGCGAGAACGGTTTCGAGTACGCGGTCAGGAATTCGCATTCGCCGGTGTCGACGAACTCGTCGAGCTGGTCGTCGGCGAGCTCCCAGAGGAAGTCCTGGTTGGCCTTGAGCCGGCTGGGCGTCAGCAGCCGGCTCAGAAGCGACCGCGCCCGGGTGTGGTTGGGCGGATCCATCGCCACCATGTGTTCGTAGAGCGGCATCTGGGTGCGGTGCGCGTCGATCTGCTCGCGGATGTCGTCACCCTCGGGCGTGAACGGCAGCGGCGGGAACGGTCCGCCCACGGCCACACAGTTCGACCACAGCGTCGCGTCCTTGAACACCTCGAGGGTGTCGAGGTATCCGGTGACCGCGACGACCCCGTGGTGTGGCTCCCTGACCACCGGGCCCTTGCCGCGCAGGTGGTCGAAGTACGGGTGCGGGTCCGGCACGAACGTCGGGCTGGTGAAGAAGTCGATCGCGTCGAAATCGGCGCCGTTGTCTGTCACTGCTCACCTTTCTCTGCGCTGACGGCCCCGCCGAGCGCCGCCAAGCTGAATTCCCATAGCCGTTGTTTGGCCAGTTCGAGTTCGGCGCCGCTGTGCTCGACGAACGCGTAGTAGTGGTAGACCGACCGGACCAGCTCGGCGAGGAACCACGGATCCCATTCGGGGTCGGGCGATTTGAGCTGTCCGGCCGCGACGGCGTCGGAGACCGCGCCGCGAAGCAGATCGACGAACGGCTTTTCCACCTCGGCGAGCTCTCCGGAGAACTGACGGTGCAACCGCCACCGCGTCGAAACCACGAACCGGGACATTGCGGCGTTGCGGCTGTCGCCGTTGAGCCGTTCCAGGGTGGCGGTGAGGTAGAACCGCAACCGGGACAATGGGTCCGGTAGCTCGTCGGCAGCCCGCGCCCACCGCTCGCAGGCCTCGGTCATCGCATCGCCGATCACCGCGAGGAGCAGTTCGTCCTTGCTGCCGAAGTAGCGGTAGAACGTCTGCAGTGCGACGCCGGCCTCGGCCACCAGTTCCTGCGTGGTGAACTCGTCGCCCTTGGTGGCGATCAGCCTGCGAGCCGCGTCGAGCATCTGCCGGACCTGCTTGGCGATGCGCAAACGCGAGCGCTGCACCGCGGCCGAACGCTCGACGGCGCGTTCGACCCATGTCACCGCGGGGACGTTAGGTGTGCTCATGTCGGAGTCAGCACCACGACGGGGATCTCGCGCTCGGTACGAGACTGGTAGACGTCGTAATTCGGCCACACCGCGGTCATGATCCGCCAGAGCCGGGGCTTCTCCTCTGGTGTGGCCGTGCGCGCCGAGACGCGCGTCAAGCGATCGCGTACCTGGACCTCGGCGTCGGGATTGGCCTGCAGGTTGCGATACCACTGCGGATGCATGGGCGATCCGCCCATGGACGCGACCACGAGATAGTCGTCCCCGCATTGTCCGAAGATCAGCGCCGACGTCCGGGGCCGGCCGCTGCGCCTGCCCCTCACCGTCAGCAGTAGCGTCGGAACACCGTTCCACAGGTACCCGACCTCGCCGCCCGTCTCGCGGTAGGCCTTCACGTGGTCGGCGCCGACCAAGGTCAGATCGGGTGCGGTGTATTCGGTTTCGCTCATGGTGTCCTCATGCAGGATCGAACAGCACGGGTATCGCGGTGGCTCCCCGTTCGTACAGCCCGACGAAGCGGGGCGGTTCGGCGTCGGGGTCGAGGCGCAGGTTCGGCAACCGGTCGAGCAGCGCCGAAATGGCGACCGCCATCTCGGCCCGGGCGAGGTGCATGCCGAGGCAGATGTGGGAGCCTTGCCCGAATCCGAGGTTGGGCCGCATCGGCCGGTTGATGTCGTACTCGTCCGGGCGGTCCCATCGCTGCGGATCACGGTTGGCCGCACCGATGTTGATGTGGACCACGGACCCGGCCGGAATCTCGACGCCCCCGAGTTCGGTGTCGCGAGTGACCCAGCGGGAGAACATGGGATCGGTGGGCATCCAGCGCACCGACTCCTCGATCGCCGGCCGCAACAGCGCACGGTCTTGTCGCACCGCATCGAGCATCTCGGGGCGTTGGAGCAGTGCGGTCAGGGTCGCGCCCATCTGCTTCCACGTGGTGCCCGAGCCCGCGCCGAGCAGAAGCAGGACGAACGAATCGATCTCACGCTCGGTCAGTCGGGTGGTGTTGCCGTCCTCGTCGGTGATCTGCGCATCGACCAGAACGCTGATGAGGTCGTCCTCGGGGTGCTTGCGCCTGGCTTCGATCACCGGCCGGATCAGGTCGACCACCCGTTGCGGATCCTGTGTCAGGGCGGTCCGGACCTCGAGTGCCTGCTCGACCGGGAGCCCGAAGCTGCCGGTGATGGTGAGGATCGGGATCGCCGCGCAGAAGTCCACATTGAGCTCTGCGCGCCCGTCGGCGGCGAATCCGTCGATCAGCATGTCGACCGTGTCGGCGATCCAATTGTCGATCCACCACTTGCCGTTGGACGACAGGAACGACGGCTGGACCAGGGCGCGGTAACGCCGGTGCTGTGCGCCGTCCATGGACAGCATGCTGTTGGTGATCGCGAGCGGTCCGTTGTCGAGGTCGACCGGATCCGGCGACGACGCGAACACGTCGGGGTCGCGGTGGGCCACGAAACCGTTCTCGTAGTCGAACACGGTGAAGTGCGGTCGGTCGGGATACGGCAGGCCGTGGAAGAACATCGGCCCGCCGCATCCGGTCAGCTCATGCAGGACGCCGGGCAACACCGGCCCCTGTTCGCGCAGTCGGTGCCAAATGGGATACGGATCGTCATGATATGCGCCGCCGGTGAACTCGTTGTACGAGCTGCGCAGGTCGAACAGCTCCCGCAACCGATCCCGGTCGAGCGTGGGCCCAGCCCGTCCCCGTCGCTTCGCTCGCCCCAGGACCGTCATCGCGCCACGTACCCTCCGTCGACGGGCAGCGCGACGCCGGTGATGTTGCGCGAAGCGTCCGACACGAGGTAGAGCGCGGCCTCGGCGCAATCTTCGGCGGTGATCGCACGGCCCAACGGGTGTTGTGTCCCAACCTTTTCCGCGATCTGCGCCTGCTGTTGCTCGTCGACCTGCAGCCCGCCCGCGGCCATGAAACCGGTGAGCGGCATGGCCGCGGGGCAGATGGCGTTGACGCGGATTCCGAACGGTGCGGCCTCGACAGCCACCGCGCGGGTCAGCTGAAGCACCCCGCCTTTCGTCGCGCCGTAGACCGTGCCGCCCCAGGCGACGAGGCCGGCGACCGACCCCGTGTTGAGGATCACCCCGCCGTCGCCCTGCTTCTTGAACTGCACCACAGCGTGTTTGCACCCGAGAAACACACCGCCCAGGTTCACCGAGACCAGCCTGTTGAAGTCCTCGAGCGTATGGTCCTCGAACGACATACCCAGCCGCGGAGTCGGGATTCCGACGTTGTTGAACAGGATGTCGAGGCGGCCGAACCAGTCGACGGCGGTGGTGATCATCTGCCGCACCTGGTCTTCGTCGGCCACGTCGACGCCGAAAGGAACGGCGGTCCCACCGACGGCCTCGATTTCGTTCACCGTCGCCTTCGCGCGTTCGAGGTCGATGTCGGCGACGACGATCCGCGCCCCCTCGCGCGCGAACAGCACCGCCGACGCGCGCCCCACCCCGGAGCCTGCACCGGTGACGATGGCGCTCTTGCCGTCCAGTTTCACGACGTCACACGCCCGCGAGGACCGGCGGCTCGGCCGGGGTGAAGCGGTACAGTCGCTCGGCGTTGCCGCGGAGCAGTTTGTACTGGACCTCCTCGGGCAGGTCTTTCATCGTGTCGCGGGCGACGTCGATGCAGTTGGGCCACGTCGAGTCGGAGTGCGGGTAGTCGGTCTCACACATGATGTTGTCCTCGCCGAGCTCGTCGAGGCTCTTGATCGCGTGACGGTCCTCGATGATGCAGCCGAAGATGTGGTTGCGGAACGTCTCCCGGATGTCGAGCGTGTCGAGATCGGCGTCGTTGCCCGCGTGACCCATGAACTTCGTGCCGCGCTTGACCCAGTAGCGCTGTTTGTCGAGCACCTGCTCCGCGCGTTCGAGGAAGTACGGCATCCACCCCATTTCGCCCTCGGAGAGCGCGATCTTGAGGTTGGGGTACCGCTGGAACAAGCCGCTGAACAACCAGGAGAGCATGGTTCCCGATGTGCGGGAGGCACCCCAGGTCAGGTTGGCCATGAAAGGCGCGTCCTTGCAGATCTTCGGCAATTGGGACGACGAGCCGACGTGCATGCTGGCGACCATCCCCGTCTCGTTGGCCGCCGCCATGACCGGTTCCCAATAGCCGCTGGGGTCGTGAATCGTCGGCAGCCCCAGCGGTTCCGGGTTCTCCGAGAAGGCGAAGGACGTCACGCCCCTGGCCGCCATGCGTTCCATCTCCTTGGCCGCCAGCTTCGGATCCCACATCGGAATCAGCATCAGCGGTATGTATCGGCCGGGTGCGGCCGCACACCATTCCTCGACAAGCCAGTCGTTGTAGTGCTGGAGGCATTCGAATCCGAACTCGCGGTCGCCGGCCTCCATGAACAGCTGCCCGCAGAACCGGGTGATCGTCGGAAAGCACAGCGACGCAAGCACACCCGAGCGGTCCATGTCTTCGACGCGGGCCTTGGCGTCGTAGCATCCCGGCCGCATCTCCGAGTATGACAAGGGTTCGGGGCTGAACTCCTCCTTGGACTTGCCGACCACCGCCGACAGGCCCGAGTTCGGATAGCGCTTGCCGTCGTAGACCCACATGTCCACGCCGTTGTCGTCGGGTTCCATGTGCGGTGCCCTGTCACGATCCTTGGCCGCGACCCGGTCCACCCAGAGATTCGGCGGTTCGAGGATGTGGTCGTCGACCGAGATCAGCCAGTTGAGATCGTAGGTGCCCGTTCCGTTCCCGTTCGTGCTCATCGTGCAAGTTCCCCTATCGACATGTGTTTGACCTCTTGGAATTCGCGGATGCCGTCGGGACCCCGCTCCCGGCCCAGGCCGCTCTGCTTGTAACCGCCGCTGGGCGCGTACGCGGAGAACACCGTGGTGTTGACGTTGACCGCGCCGGTGCGCAGCCTGCGCGCCACACCGACGGCGGCGCTCACATCCGCGCCGTACACCTGGCCGGACAGGCCGTAGACGGTGTCGTTGGCGATCTCGACCGCGTGGTCGAGGTCGCGGTAACCCAACACCGCGATGACCGGACCGAAGATCTCCTCCTGGGCGGCGGGGTTGGCGTTGTCGGGCAGGTCGAGGACCGTGGGTTCGAAGTAGTAACCCCGGTCCAGGCCCGCCGGGCGGCCTCCACCGCAGACCACCTTGCCGCCGTGCTCCTCGGCAGCCCGCACCAGACGTTCGCACCGATCCCGTTGCGCCGCACTGATGACCGGGCCCATCGTGGCATCCGCCGAATCGGGCGGCCCGACCTTGATGCTCCGGTATGCGGCGCTGACCGCGTCGAGCACCTGGGCGCGCTGCTCTTCGGGGACGAGCATGCGCGTTGCGGCGACGCAGGCCTGCCCGGCGGTGCTCATCACGACCATGGCCGCCCCGACCGCGGCCCGGTCGACGGCGTCGGGCAGGTAGATCTGGGCGGATTTGCCGCCGAGTTCCAGCGAAACCCGCTTCACCGTCGGCGCCGCCTGGGCCAGGATCTTGCGGCCCGCGAGCGTCGAACCCGTGAAGGACACCATGTCGACGGCGGGATGGCTGGTGAGCAGTTCGGCTGCGGCCGTGCCTGTTTCGGCGACAACGCTGAGCACCCCGTCGGGCAGCCCCGCGGCCTCGGCGGCCTTGCCGAAGATCAACGACGAGATCGGGGTGAGCGGGCTCGGCCGCAGGATGACCGAATTGCCCGCCATCAGCGCCGGGATGAGCTTCTGGAACCCCATGATCAGCGCCGCGTTGTAGGGCGTGATCGCGGTGACCACGCCGACGGGCTCGTGCCGACGGATGCTCAGCGCCACGCGTCCGCGGACCAGGTCGTCGACGGGGACAGGACTGGGCTCCTCGTGCCGCATCGACGAATACAGCTCGATGGTCTGGCGGGCGAGCCCGATTCCCGCCCGCACCTGGGTCATGTCGGCGAACCGCGTCGGCTGGCCGGCCTCGGCCACGAGGGTCGGAATCACGGTCGCGGCATTGGCCTCGACATGATCGATGAACTCGCGCAGTTTGCGCGCTCGTTCGGCGACGGATCGGTTCGCCCATACTCCGGCGTCGAAGCTGCGCCGAGCCTCGGCGATGGCCCGCTCGACCTCGTCCAGCGGAGTGGCGGTGACGTCGTGGACGTGGGTCTCGTCGGCCGGGTTCTCCACGCTGATGACGTCCTGCCCGGTCACCCAGCGCCCCGCGACGAAGGTGCGGTGCTCGTCGAGAATCGGCACGTCGCGCTCCCTCAGCCGCTGCGGTCAGACCTGCACGTCGTAGTAGAATGTAACTCTCGTACCAACAAGAGTAAAGAGATTGTCCAAAGTACGTTGATGTTCTGATTTTCGCTGTGTACTCTTCTCGTCACTGCGAGTGTGAGATTTCGGTCACATCTTAGGGGGTCAGGGTTGATCGCCGCCGGCTCTTTGCTCGGATGCGCTCGAATCTGAGGCGCGCACCGTGGAGTGCGGCGACCGATTCGCGCCCGGTGGCCGCGGCTCCCGGCCGCGATTTCGGCGCTCGAAGCTATCGGCGTCCGGTCGTCGGGCTGATCGCGGTCCTCGGCGTCTTCGCCGTGGTGGCCGTCGCCGTGGCGATGTTCAACGGCGCCTTCACACCCTCGGCGCCGGTCACCGTCGTGACCGATCGTGCCGGTCTGCTCATGGATCGTGGCGCCAAGGTCAAGCTGAACGGCGCACAGATCGGCACCGTGGCGGCCGTCGATGAAACACGCGACGGGCGAGCAGAACTCACGCTGGCGATCGAACCGGCACGCCTCGGCCTCATCCCGGACAATGTGCGCGTCGAGATCGGCGCCAACACCGTGTTCGGTGCGAAGTCGGTCGAGTTCTTCCCACCCGCGCACCCGTCCGGCGTCAAGCTTCGGGCCGGGCAGGTACTCGATTCCGAGCACGTGACCGTGGAAACCAACACGATCTTCACGGAGTTGAATTCGGTTCTGTCCCAGATCGATCCCGTGCAGTTGAACGAGACGCTGGGGGCGATATCGACGGCGTTCAGTGGACGCGGCGAAACCTTCGGCAGGTCGCTGGCCGATCTCAACGAGTTTCTGGCCAAGATCGAACCGAGCCTGCCTGCGCTGGATCGGGAGCTGCAGGTGTTCCCCGAGGTCGCGACGGGATACGCCGGCGCGGCTCCGGACCTGATGACGATCTTCGCGAATGCGAGCGCGATCAGCCGCACCCTCGTCGATGAACAGTCGAACCTGGACCGCTTTCTGGTGTCGGCGATCGGGTTGGCCGACACCGGCAACGACGTCATCGGCGGCAACAGGGAATCGTTGGCCAACTTGCTGCATCTCATGGTCCCGACCACCGACCTCACCAACGAGTATCACGACGCGCTCAACTGCTCACTGTCCGGCATCCTGAAGAACTTCGTGGGCAAACCCCCGGCGCCGGTGCCGGGCGTCAACGACATCGGGGCCCTGGTGCTGGGTATCGAGCGCTACCGCTACCCCCAGGACCTCCCGAAGGTCGCCGCCACCGGCGGGCCACAGTGCCAAGGTCAATTGCCCCTGCGCTACAACGAGTTCCCCGCCAAGGTGGTCGCCGACGTGGGCACCAACCCCGCCCGTTACGGCAATCAGGGCCTCCTGCTCAACTCCGACGGACTCAAGCAGTGGTTGTTCGGGCCCATCGACGGACCGCCCCGCAACACCGCGCAGTACGGGCAGCCGGGATGAGCACGACCCGCACCGCGGCCAAGTTCGGCGCATTCGTGGTCGTCATGTCGGCGCTGACGGCGAGCCTGTTCCTCGTCTTCGGCGAGTTCCGCGGCGGGTCGACGCGCGACTACTCCGCCGTCTTCGACGATGCGTCCAGCGTGGAATCCGGTGATTCCGTGCGGGTTGCGGGTGTGCGGGTGGGCACCGTGCGCGACGTGGTGTTGCGCCCGGACAACACGGTGGTCGTCGCCTTCGACGCCGACGACGACGTGGTCCTGACGACCGGCACCCGGGCCGCGGTGCGCTATCTCAACCTCGTCGGGGACCGGTACCTCGAACTGATCGACGGCCCCGGCTCCACCCGCGTGATGGCCGCAGGCACACAGATTCCCGTCGACCGCACCCAACCCGCCCTCGATCTCGACCTTCTGCTCGGCGGGCTCAAACCCGTGATCCGGGGCTTGAACCCGACTGACGTCAACCAGCTCACCGGGGCGCTGCTCCAGATCTTCCAGGGCCAGGCTGACACCCTCGACTCGTTGATGAGCAGGACGTCCTCGTTCTCGAACACGTTGGCAGACAACAACGCCGCCCTGGAACGGCTGATCGACAATCTCGACTCGGTGTTGGCCACGCTGGGCGAGGAGGGTGAACGGTTCTCCGGCGCCCTCGACCGCTTCGAGCGCATGGCGACCGAACTGGCGGCGGACCGCGACACCATCGGCACCGCGATCGACTCCCTCAGCACCGGCACGGCGTCCGTCGCCCAGCTGCTGTCCGACGCTCGTCCGCCGCTCGCCGCGACCATCGATCAGCTCAATCGCCTCGCACCACAACTCGACGAGGGCAAGGGCCAGATCGACGTCGCCCTGCAGCGGGCGCCGGAGAACTACCGCAAGCTGGCGCGGGTGGGGTCGTACGGCAGCTTCGTCAACTATTACCTGTGCGGCATCACGATCCGCGTCACCGACCTGCAGGGACGAACCGCGGTCTTCCCCTGGGTGAAACAACGGTACGGGAGGTGCGCAGAACCCGATGCTTAAGTACCGCGCCGCCAACCTGATCCGGGCCGGATTCCTCGGGGTCGTGCTCGTGATGCTCGTCATCGCCGTCGGACTCCAACCCGAGCGGCTGATCGCGTGGGCCACCGCCATCACCTATCGGGCCGAGTTCGCCGAAGCGGGCGGGCTGAGCGCGGGCAACGAGGTCAAGGTCTCCGGGGTCAGGGTGGGCGCCGTGACCGACGTCGCGTTGGGTGAGCGCGGAGCGGTGGTCACGTTCACCGTCAAAGACACCGTCCGTCTCGGGGATCAGACCACCGCGCACATCCGGACGGGTTCGCTGCTCGGTGAACGTGTCCTCACCGTCGAGCCGGCGGGCACCGGCGCGATGGGGATCGGCGATGTCATCCCGCAGACAAGGACCGGGTCGCCTTACTCGCTCAACGAGGCCGTCAACGACCTGACCACCAACGTGGCCGCAACGGATATGAGCGCGCTCAATCAGTCGCTCGATCTGCTGTCGGCGACGCTCGACCAGGTCGCCCCGCGACTGGGCCCCACGTTCGACGGTCTGTCGCGACTGTCGCGGTCGCTGAACAGCCGCAGTGAACGGCTCGACACGCTGCTGAAGAACGCCGCGACGGTGACGCAGGTGCTCGCGCAACGCAGCCAACAGGTCAACACGTTGATCCTCAACGCCAATGACCTGCTCGCGGTGCTCGTCGAACGCAGGCATGCCATCAGCGAACTGCTGGCCAATGTCTCGGCGGTGGCCCGTCACCTCACCGGCCTGGTCGCGGACAACGAGGCCGAACTGGCACCGACGCTGGACCGGCTGAACTCCGTGACGGCGATGCTCGAGAAGAACCGCGACAACCTGTCGAAGGCCCTGCCCGGGCTCAAGAAGTTCGAGATCACCACCAGCGAGGCCGTCGCGAGCGGTGCGTATTACAGCGCCTTCGTGCCGAATCTCATTCCGCCGCAGTTCCTCCAGCCGTTCTTCGACTACGCGTTCGGCTTCCGCGCGAACGATCCGAACATGCCCCGAGCCCTGTTTCCGTGGCCGCGCAACGGAATACCGGGGGGTTAGCGGTGAGGCCCATCGCGAAGCGGTTGATCTTGGGTGTGCTCGTCACCGTGTTGGTGGCGGGCACGGTGGTGCTGATCCGCCAGATGTATTTCCCCGTCCAGCGGATCACCGCGTACTTCTCGTCTGCCACGGGCCTGTACCCCGGCGACGACGTGCGCATCGCCGGGGTGAAGGTCGGCACGATCCGTTCCATCACGCCGCACGCCGACAACGCCGAAGTGATCATGGACGTCGATCACGGCATCCGGGTGCCCGCCGACGCCAAGGCCGTCATCGTCGCGCAGAACCTGGTGGCCGCGCGCTATGTGCAGCTGGCACCCCTGTACCGCCCGGGCGAAGCGCGCATGGGCGAGGGTGCTGTGATTCCGCAGGGCCGGACCGCCGTGCCGGTCGAGTGGGACGAGGTCAAGGATCAGTTGTCGCGGCTGGCAACCGAACTCGGACCCGACAGCGCCATGTCGGCGACGTCGATGGGCCGGTTCATCGAGTCCACCGCCGACGCCATGGACGGCAACGGAGACAAACTGCGGCAGACGATCGCGCAGCTGTCCCGGCTCGCGCAAATCCTGTCCGACGGCAGCGGCGACATCGTCGCGACCATCGAGAACCTGCAAGTCTTCGTCACCGCCCTGCGCGACAGCGGTGACGACCTCGTGCTGTTTCAGGACAGATTGGCGACCTTTTCGGCCGTATTGAACGACAGCAGAGGCGATCTCGACGCCGCTCTGTCCGAACTCGCGGTCGCGGTCGGCGAGGTGCAGCGGTTCGTGGCGGGCACCCGGGACAAGACCTCCGAACAGGTTCAGCGGCTGTCCAACGTCACCCAGGTGCTGGTGGACCACCGCCTGGATGTGGAGAACATCCTGCACGTCGCGCCCACCGCATTCGCCAACTCGTACAACATCCTCAACCCGAATGTGCCGGGCGCGCTGGGCACCTTCGTGTTCAATAACTTCTCCAATCCCGTCGCGTTCATCTGCGGAGCAATCGGGGGCATCGCCAACATCACCGCACCCGAGACGGCCGAGGTGTGCGCCAAGTATCTCGGACCCGCGCTGCGGCTTCTCAACTTCAACTCGCTGCCGCAGCCGCCGCTGAACCCGTTCCTGATGCCCGCGATCACGCCCGACAAGCTGTCGTACAGCGATCCCGCGTTGGCGCCCGGCGGATCCGGTGGCGCGCCCGTCTCACCGGAACAGCCGCCGGCGGTCTCGGCGTACGCGGGGCTGCCGGGGCCGCCCCCGGGTCACTCCCCTGCGCCGGGACCGAACCCGACGCTCCCCGAGGTTCTGCTACCCGCCGAGGCGCCACCGACGCTCCACGGGGGCCCACCGTGATCGGGTGGTTGCGGCGCGCCGCCGCAACAATCTGCGTCGTGGTGACGGCCACGTCGTGCGGATTCGAGGGTGTGAACTCGCTGCCGCTGCCCGGCGCCGTCGCCAGTGGATCGGACAGCGCGATCTACCATGTCCGGTTCGCGAACATCGGTACGCTGGAATCGAATTCGCCGGTCATGATCGATGACGTCGTGGTCGGCAGTGTCGGCACGCTCGATGTGCACGACTGGGCCGCCGACGTCGAGGTGCGGGTCCGGCCGGACGTCGTCGTGCCCGAGAACGCGGTGGCCACGATCGGCCAGACGAGCCTGCTCGGCTCGATGCACGTCGCGCTCGACCCGCCGCCGGGACAGTCCCCGACCGGCCGGCTGGCGCCGGGATCGACCCTCGGATTGGACCGGTCCTCGACGTATCCGTCGACCGAACAGACGCTGTCGTCGTTGTCGGTGGTGGTCAACGGCGGCGGGCTCGGGCAACTCGGCGATTTCGTCCACAGCGCCGCGACCGCGCTGTCCGGTCGCGGAAACGACGTCCACGACCTCATCACCCGCCTGGACACCTTCGTCGGAACCGTCGACGGGCACCGGGACCGGTTCAACACATCGATCAACGAACTCGACCGATTCACCGCCACGCTGGCCGCGCAGGAGCACGACATCACCGAGGCGTTGCGCACCGTCCCGCCCGCCATGGACGTGCTGCTTCAGGACCACGAACAGCTCATCACCGCCATGCGCAAACTCGGCGAATTCAGTGACACCGCAACCCATGTCGTCAACACCGCCGGTGACGACCTGGTGCGCAACCTGTCCAATCTCGACCCCACGTTGAAGGCGCTGGCCGACGTCGGTCAGATCGGGCCGGTCATCGCCTACCTGCCTACCTATCCGTTCTCACAGAACTTCATCGACCGCGCCATTCGCGGCGATTACATCAACATCTTCGCCACGATGGACCTGACCGTTCCCCGACTCAAGCGGTCGCTGTTCCTCGGAACCCGGTGGGGAGACCCGAACATCGCACTGGTTCCCGCGCCGGGCGACCCGGTGCACCTGAACTACACCTACGACCCCCTGATCTCGGGTCTGAACCCGCCCGCACCGACCGAGGGCGTTCCCCCCGCGATGGTGCCCCTGCGCGCCGAGGCGCCGCCTCCCCTGCTCCCGGTAACACCGCCTCCATTCGACGACGCGCCGCCCCCCGGGTCGTCCATCTTCGCCGGCCCGTTCCCGGGTGGTGGTGGCTGATGCTCACCAGGGCCGTGCGGACACAGCTCATCGTGTTCACGATCGCGTCGGTGGTCGCCATGACCGCAATGGTCTTCGGCTACCTGCGGGTGCCGACGTGGTTCGGCATCGGCCACATCACCGTCACGGTGGAACTGCCGGGCACCGGTGGGCTGTACCGCTTCGGCAACGTCACCTACCGCGGGGTGCAGATCGGCAAGGTCACCGGCGTCGCGCCCACCGCGAGCGGCGCCACCGCGACGCTGTCGTTGCGGTCGTCTCCCAAGATTCCCGCCGACGTGCAGGCGAACGTGCGCAGCGTCTCCGCCGTCGGCGAGCAGTATGTCGACCTGGTGCCGCGTGCCGAAGGGCCGCCCTTTCTTCACGACGGCGCGGTGATCGCCGAGTCGAACACCACGATCCCGTTGCGAGTGGGCCCCGTGCTCGACGAGTTGAGCGCGCTGGTGAAGAGCGTGCCGAAGCGGGCGCTGCCCGATCTGCTCGACGAGTCTTACCGGGCGTTCAACGGCGCGGGCTACGACCTCGGCTCGCTGATGGATTCCGGGTCACGGATCGCGGCCGACAGCAACGCGACCGCGGACCGCACCCGAACGCTGATAGACGACAGCGAACCGTTTATCGATTCGCAGGCACACAGCGTTGGCGCGCTTCGGATCTGGACCCACAGCCTGGCCGCCGTCACCGGGCAGATGGTCGACAACGACGCCGACTTCCGGACCGTGCTAAACACCGGCCCCGCCACCGCCGATGAGATCTCCCGACTGCTCGAGCGGGTCAAGCCGACGCTGCCGGTGTTGTTGGCGAACCTCACCACGGTCGGCGAAGTGGGCGTGACCTACAACCCGTCGCTGCGACAACTGCTGGTGCTGCTGCCGCCCTACGTCGCCGGCTTCGGCTCGCTGTCACAGCTCAACAACCCTCTCGGGTTGTCCTACGGCGGCTTCTCGCTGATGAACGGCGACCCACCGCCGTGCACGGTCGGCTTCCTCCCGCCGTCGGAGTGGCGATCGCCCGACGACGAGACCGTGATCGATACCCCGGACAACCTGTACTGCAAGCTGCCTCAGGACTCCCCGATCGCGGTGCGCGGCGTCCGGAACAACCCGTGCATGTCCAATCCCGGCAAGCGAGCCCCGACTGTCGAGATCTGCAACAGCGACCGGCCGTTCGAGCCGATCGCGATGCGCCAACATGTGCTGGGGCCGAGCCCCTTCGACCCCAACCTGATCGCTCAGGGTGTCGCGCCGGACTCCCGCGTGGACGCTGACGAACGGATCTTCGCTCCCCTCGAGGGAACACCGCTGCCGCCGCCGGGCGCACCGCCACCGCCCGCGGCGACACCGGACGCGCCGCCCGAGAACACACCCCACGGGGTCGCGGCGGCCAACTACGACCCGAGGACCGGCCGCTACATCGGCGCCGACGGCCAGGTCTATCAGCAGAGCGATTTGAGGGCCGATGGCGCACCGTCGTCGTGGCAGGACCTGCTTCCGCGATGAGCTAGTGCGAGGAGTAGGCCACCACGCCACCGAAATGCGGTGAGGCCTGACAGGCCACGCCGACCGAGGCGTCGCGTTGCCGGTCCCCCGCCCGGCCGGCCAGCTGCAGATAGCACTCGAGCATCTGCGGTACCCCGTGCATCCGGCCGTTGCCGAGCGCCCCGCCACCCGACAGCGCGGGTACGGCTCCCGGCCGGTCGGCGTCGATGCCGCCGCTCTCGACGAACCGGTGCGCCTCGCCGACCGGGCAGAGGCCGAGCACCTCCAGCCAGAACCACACGAACGGCGAGAAACCGTCGTAGACCTGTGGCAGGTCCACGTCGCCGATCGTCAAACCCGTTTGCCGCCAAAGCCGTTCGACGGTGTCAAAACCGCCCGCGAGGATGTCATCGAGCGGCCAGTGCAACGGCAGTCGCCGCGGGCCGCCGACGCTGTTCGCGTAGCCTGCCACGTACACGGGCCGGTGCGGTGAATCGACAGCGCGGTCGCCCGTCGTCAGCACGAATGCGGCGACACCGTCGACCGGGATGTCGCAGTCGAGCCGGCACACCGGGTCCACCAGTGTCGGTTCGGCGAGGTACTGCTCGGCCGTCAGCGGCCGGCCGTGCCAGTACGACCACGGCAGCCGGGCGCCGTTCTTCCTGGCTTCGGTGACCACGGCGGCCATCGACTCGCGGCGTGCGCCGAAGCGCTGGAGATACTCGTTGTACGGGAACGCGATCATGGCGAGCGGCCCGAAGAACCCCTGCGGCGCCGTCCACTGCTGCGCACCAGCGGCCTCCCGCATCGCGCTGCCGTGGTAGCTGCCCGACGGGTTGTGCAGGGCGCGGTGCACGACGACGTAGTCGGCCGCTCCGCTGAGCAAGGCATTGACGGCCATGCCCACCGATCCGGAGACCTGGCCGATGCCGTCGAATCCCGCGACGTAACGGGGTGCGCCACCGAGGCTGCGCGCCAACCACATCGGTGAAACGATGCTCACGCCGTCCACGGGCCGATGCCCGCCCGCGCTCGGCAGCATGCTCGAGCCCACGTACCCGTCGACCATGTCCGGGCTCAGGCCCGCGTCGGCGATCGCCGCGCGCACGGTGTCCACGGCCAACGCACCGAGGGGGCGCGCCGCGCGGCGCTCGATCGCGCTGTGCGCATAGCCGACGATCGCGACGCGGGCGCGGCTCATCGCGCCAACTCGAATGCGGGTACGGCGATCTCGTCGTTCACATCCTCGAACGTGACGGACACGGCCGCTCCGATGTGCAGCTCGGCGGCGTCGGCGTCCAGCAGCCGGCCGATCAACCGCAGGTCGTCCTGTTCCTCCAGCTCGACGTCGACCAGGACGAACGGCACCGCGAAACCCGGCAGGAACGATTGGCGCACAACGATCCACGATCTCACCACCCCGCGGCCGCTCACCGGTGTGAACACGTACCGCGGGTCGGTGCTTCCGCATGCCGCGCAGATGGCGTCCGGAGGCAGCGTCAGCGTTCGGCACTGCGAACAGCGCGCGACCGTGAGGACATGCCGGGCCGTCGCCGCCCAGAACGGGGCGGAAATGTCGTCGGGAACCGGCGCCGGACGGGTCACGGGATGACGCCCGCCTCCGCCAGGGCACCGATGCGCTCCCAGTCGTATCCCAACTCCTCCAGCACCGCCTCGGTGTGCTCACCGTGTTCGGGCGCGCGGCGCAGCTTCGGCGGATGCTCGTCGATTTGCACTGGGACAGTGGGCAAGCGGTACGCGACCTCGTCGTCGATGACCACGTCGCCGATGTAGGCATTGGCCGACACCTGGGGGTCGTCGATCACCTCGTGGATGGTCTGGATCGGCGACCACGGCGCGTCCAGGGACCCCAGCACCGCCTTCCACTCCTCAAGTGTCCGTTCGGCGAACAGCGCATCGAGTTCGGCGATGCACGCGGCGGCATTGGTGCGCCGGGCGGCGAGGTCGGCGAACCGGGGGTCGTCGGTCAGTTCCGGTCGGCCGACGATGCGGCAGAAGTCGCCCCAGTACCGGTCACCCTGCAGGAACATCAGCTGGATGTGCCGGTCGTCCTTGGTCCGGTAGGTGCCCGTCAACGGGTTCACCTGCGGTCCGCGGCCGCTGACCGGTTGTGCCTCACCGCCGTTGAGCGCCGCCAGCAGATCCGAGGACAGCATCCACATGGCGGTGGCCAGCAGCGAGACGTCGACCACGGATCCGGCCCCGGTGCGGGTTCGCTTCAGCAGCGCGGCCGCGATGCCGAACGCGAGCGCCATCGCGCCGTTGCGGTCCCCCATCGCCCCGCGTTGGCTGATCGGATAGTCGCGTTCGGCCGGGGTGAGCATGTGGCCGACGCCGCCGCGCGCCCAGAACGCCGAACTGTCGTAGCCCGGTTGGTCGGCATCGGGGCCGCGGACCCCGAAGCCGTGGCCGCGTGCGTACACCAGGTGGGGATGGCGCGCGCGGACGGCATCGGCACCGAGGCCCAACCGTTCGAGCGCACCGGGGCGCAGGCTGGTCAACAGCACGTCCGCCGACGCCAGCAGATCGTCGAGCACTTCGAGGCCCCGAGGGTGACGCAGGTCGAGCGCGATGGAGCGCTTGCCCCGATTGGCAAGCGCCATCGACAGATTGACACCGCCGTGGTCCGTTCCGATACCTTGCGTGGCCAGCCCGCGGTAGGGATCGCCGTCCAGCCGTTCCACCCGCACGACGTCGGCGCCCCAGTCGGCCAGCAGCGCACCGGCGACCGGAACGAACACCCACTGTGCGAGTTCGACGACACGGATTCCGTCGAAAGCTCCCGCCTCCGTCACTTCAGACAACTGCCCGCGTCGATGGGCAGCGGCACGCCCGTGATGTACCGCGACTCGTCGGAGGCCAAGAACAGCACCGCGTTGCTGATGTCGACCGCCTCCACCCACGGGATCGGCAGCATGTGGAACATCTGACAGATCGGCTTGATGTCGTCTGCGCCGGGGTTCTCGAGATCGGGCCGAAACGACCGGAACGTCGACTCGTTGAGCAGCATGCCGGTGCCGACGTGGGTGGGATGCACCGAGTTCACCCGGATGTTGAACTGCCCCAACTCGACCGCGAAGGTTCGCATCAGCCCGACGACGCCGTGTTTGGCGGTGACGTAGTGACCGACGTGCGGATAGGCCTTGAGGCCGCCGACCGAACTGGTCAGGATCACCGAGCCGCCCCGCCCACCCGCCTTGATGTGCGGCACACCGGCTTTGACCGTCTTCCATACGCTGGAGAGATTCACGTCGATCGTCTGCTGCCAGCGCGGCTCGTCCATCTCGTCGAGCATCGCCCCGGGGGTCCCTATGCCCGCGTTGGCGATCACGATGTCGAGGCGGCCGAGTTGCTCGACGCCGCCGTCGACGACGGACTTGAGGGCGTCGAAATCACAGACGTCGACCTCCGCGGTGACCACCCGCCGGTCCAGCGCCTTGATCATGTCGGCGGTTTCGGCCAGGTCCTCGGGCGAGGACCCCGGTTCGGGCGTGTTCTCGATGTGCCGGCAGATGTCGACCGCGATGATGTCGGCACCCTCTTCGGCCAACCGGACCGCGTGACTGCGGCCCTGGCCGCGGGCGGCCCCGGTGACCAGTGCCGCCTTGCCCGCGACGCGTCCCGTCATCGGAGCCTCCTCACCACTCGTGGATTCATCGAACCTTGTTGCGTACCAGGTACTTCTGCACCTTGCCGCTCGCCGTACGCGGGAAGTCGTCGACCTGGTGTAACTCCTCGGGCCATTTCTGTCGTGCCATCCCGGCGGCGGCGAAGTGCGCGCGCACGCCATCGCGGGTCGGCATGGAATGGCCGGGCCTCAGCCTGAGCACCGCGGCGACCCGTTCACCGAACGCGGGATCGGGCGCGGCCACCACGACGGCCTCCGCGACGCCGGGCATGGCAAGCAGGGCCTCTTCGACCTCGATCGCGCTGATGTTCTCGCCGCCGCGGATGATGACGTCGGCCTTGCGGTCGGTGATGGTGAGATACCCGTCGTCGTCGAGAACCCCGACATCGCCGGTGTGATACCACCCGCCGGCGTCGAAGGCGGCGTCCGACAGCCGCGGATCGAGGTAGCCGAGGCACAGATCCGGTCCGCGCGAGAGGATCTCGCCGTCGGATGCGATGCGGATCTCGACGCCGGGACGCGCTTCGCCGTCGGTGTGCAACCGCTTCTCCACGGGCGCGTCGGGCCGGGACCCGGTGATCGACGGGTGTTCCGTGCTGCCGTAGGACCGCGTCACGACCAGTCCGAGATCGGTGAGTCGCCGGGTCACGGCAACCGGCACCGCCGAGCCGCCGAGGCCCAGGTAGGGCATGTACTGGAGATGCTCGGCGGTGAACGCCGGGTGGTCGAGCAGGCTGGTGATGAAATATGTTGGGCCACCGCCGAACCCGACACCGTCGCGCTTCATGAGGTCCAGTACCAGGCCCGGATCCCACGCGTCGCACAGGTGCACCGGCACGCCCTCGAGCACCGGACACAGCAACCCGCCGAGCATTCCGATGAAATGCCCTACCGGCAGCGCCATCACCGACCCCGCCGGATTCGGCGGGTGGTTGGCCGCCAGTTGGCGGATTTCGAAGCCCAGCGACTGATGGCTGTGGACAACGCCCTTGGGGTCGCGGGTGGTCCCGGAGGTGAAGGCGATGAGCGCCGGGCCACAGGGATCGGTGTCGACCACGCCCCTCAGGGGGGTCGGCGCCAGCAGATCGTCGAAGTCACGGCCGACCACGCCGACGATCGGAACCTCGGCGGACAGGTCGGGCTCATAGGTCATCCGGCCGAACTCCGTCGCGGTGATGAACACCTTCGGACGGGCGGTGGTCAGGATGTGGGCGAGTTCCTTGCGCCCGTAGAAGTGCACGATCGGCACGACGACCGCGCCGAGCACGGTGGCCGCCCAGAAGGTCGCGGCGGCCTCCATCCAGTTCGGCAGTTGCAACGCCACGACGTCCCCCGGCTCGACTCCGCGGGCGCGTAGGCCGGCCGCCAGTCGCCGGGCCACCGTCTCGACCTCTGCGAACGTCCCGACGTACGGGCGCGCAGACGAGTAGACCCGAAATGGCAACTCCGGGTGCGCTTCCAGCGCTTCGGCCAGCGAGGCACCGAGCGTGTCGGACGTCCACCAGCCCTCGGCTTCGTATCGCTTGCGAAGCTCGGCGGGTATCGCCCGGGTCGCTTCGCTGAATACGCTCGTCACGGCAGAGCTCGTTTCCCGGTGGGGGCTGGTGATATCGCAGGAGCATGCCACGGCCCGGCCGCGATCGGTCGCGGAATCCGCGGACCCGGCGGACCGTGATCCAATGTCGACACCCCCGTGGCAGGGCAGCGTCATTGCTGCCGATGGTGGCCAGTGGACGGGTGTGATCATAACAACGCTATTGTCCGACGAGAGTCCGATTCTACTTTTACAAGGCTCTAGTGTGCCGTTCTGCCCGGTCGCGTGCGGCGTGGGTCCGAGGTGACACGCCGTCGAGCCCTACACTCGGGCCATGAGCGGGCCCATCGGTCAGCTGACCCGGGGCACCACGGGCCACAACCGGTTGCGCCGCAGTGACCGCTGGCTTGTCCACCAACCGCGGGTCCGCGCAACGCTGGCGGCCGCGCAGGACCCGTTGGTCGTCGATCTCGGATACGGCGCGCTGCCGGTGACCACGCTCGAGCTCGCCGCCCGGCTGCGGGTGGTGCGCAACGACATTCGCGTCGTCGGGCTCGAGATCGACCCGGCCCGGGTGCAAGCGGCGCAGGCGGCAGGCAGCGACGCGATCCGGTTCGGCCTCGGCGGTTTCGAGCTCGCCGGCATGCGGCCCGTCCTGGTGCGGGCGTTCAACGTGCTGCGCCAGTACCCGGTCGAAGCGGTCCACGAGGCGTGGTCGACGATGCAGCGCCGACTCGCACCGGGGGGTCTCATCGTCGACGGCACGTGCGACGAGGTCGGCAGGCGATGCTGCTGGATCCTGCTCGACGCCGACGGCCCGGTGAGCCTGACCCTGGCGTGCGACCCGTTCGCGATCGAGCGGCCGTCCGATCTGGCCGAGCGGTTACCCAAGGCGCTGATCCACCACAATGTCGACGGCCAACCCGTCCACGCGCTTCTCACGGCGGCCGACCGAGCGTGGGCCAGCGTCGCGGGCCACGGCGTGTTCGGCCCGCGAATTCGATGGCGCGCGATGCTGGAATTGCTGCGCGACAGCGGATTCCCCGTCACACCCGCGCGTCGCCGGATGCGCGACGGGGTGCTGACCGTGCCGTGGTCGGCCGTCGCACCGGCCTGATCGTGGGAGCCGTAGCCGGCGGGTCCCGCAGAGACCGCGCTCTTGACGGAAGCCACCCGATTTCCGTCAGGAACCGTCATCTCAGCACCGCGCCGTAGGCTGGGCCGTATGCGGATTGCACTTGCGCAGATCCTCAGCGGGACCGACCCGTCGGCGAATCTCGCGGTGGTCGAGGACTACGCCCGTCGCGCCGCCGACGGCGGGGCGCGGATGGTGCTGTTCCCCGAGGCGACGATGTGCCGGTTCGGGGTGCCGCTCGCCCCGATCGCCGAACCGCTCGACGGGCCGTGGGCGTCGGGGGTGCGGGCGATCGCCGAACGGGCGGGCATCGTCGTCGTCGCCGGCATGTTCGTGCCCTCCGGCGACGGACGCGTCCTCAACACGCTGATCGCGGCCGGCCGCGGCGTCGACGCGCACTACGAGAAGATCCATCTCTACGACGCCTTCGGGTTCCAGGAGTCCAAGACCGTGGCGCCGGGCCACGAACCCGTGCTGATCGACGTCGACGGCGTGAGCGTCGGGCTGACGCTGTGCTACGACGTCCGCTTCCCCGAGCTGTACGTCGAGTTGGCCGACCGCGGCGCCGAGTTGATCACCGTGCACGCCTCGTGGGGCAGCGGCCCCGGAAAACTCGACCAGTGGACGTTGCTGGCGCGGGCCCGCGCAATCGACACCACCGGCTTCGTCGCCGCCGTCGACCAGGGGGCGCCCGATCCGGAGATCGCGGCGCTCGGCCCGACGGGTGTGGGAGGCAGCCTCGTGGCATCCCCCACCGGTGACGTGCTGGCCGGCGCGGGCGATGAACCCCAGTTGCTGGTGGCCGATCTCGACCTGGACGGCGGGCGCAAGGTACGCGAGGCGATCGCGGTGTTGCGCAACCGCGCGGACTTTGCTCGTCGCGGTAAGGCAGAATCGCGGTCGTGACCGACCCGTGGGCCCGCCCGAACCAGCCGTCTCCGCAACGGGGCCAGGTCCCCCCGCCTCAGCAGGGCCAAGTCCCCCCGCCCGAGCAGGCACTCCCTCCGCAGGGTCCGCCACCTGGGCAGACCCCGCCGCCGGGTCCCGGCGGCCCGACCGGGCCCGGCGGGCCCCAGGGGCCGAACGAACCGCCGCGTTCGGAATCGAAACTCAAGGGCCTCCTCCGCGATCCGCTGTCGATCGTGCTGGTGATCGTCATCGTGGTGGCCCTGGTGCTGGCCGGCCTCCTGGCCGGTGAGCTGTACGCACGCAACCGCGCGAACGACGTCGTCGCGGGTGCCACGTCGTGCGTCGTCGAAGACGAGGCGAGCGCATCGTTCGGCGTCATGCCGCCGTTCCTGATCCAGCACATGTCCGGCCACTACACGAACATCCACATCGAGACCGCAGGCAACCAGATCCGCGACGCCAAGGGTATGAAGGTCGAGTTGACCATCGAGGACGTCCGCCTCGAGGACACGGCCACCTCGGGCGGCACAGTCGGCTCACTTGTCGCGGACATCAACTGGTCGTCGGACGGCATCCGGCAGACCATCTCCGATTCGATCCCGCTCATCGGCGCGTTCGTCAGCGGGGTCACGACCAACCCGTCCGACGACACGATCGAGTTGGAAGGCGCGCTCGGCTCGATCAGGGCGCGGCCGATGGTCGCCGACGGCGGAATCTCGCTGCAGGTGATCGAGCTGACCGGCCTGGGTTTCACGCTGCCGCGCGAAGCCGTGCAGCCGGCGTTGGACGCGTTCACCTCCGAGCTGACGAAGAACTACCCGATGAACATCAAAGCCGATTCGGTGGAGGTCACCGATGACGGTGTGGTGAGCCGGTTCTCGACCCGCAACGCCGACATCCCGAAGGGTCAGCAGGATCCCTGCTTCGCCGAGCTGTGACCGTCAGTCGGTGACACCGGTCCAGCGGAAGCTGTTGACGTACTTGCCCATATCGATCGCCAGCTGCAGGTTCGCGCCCGAGGGATGGCCGGTGCCGAAGTCCGGGCTGAACTCGCGGTACGGGCCGATCGCCGAGGCCACCAGCGCGTAGTCGTTCTTCACGGCGACCATCACGATCAGCCGGAGCCGGACGAAGCTGCCGCTGGCGTCCTGCGGATAGTCATCGGCGACGACGCCGTAGCCGGGCTCGTATCCGACCATCGCGTTGGGGATCTCGTATTCCGTTGTGGCGTCGGGGTAATACTCGTCGATCAGGTCCTCGGCGACCTGCTTGGGCGTCCGGCCCCCGGCGGGCAGCCCGAACAATTCGAGCGTGCCCGTGTCCCCGCCGGTGAACTCCAACTCGACACCGTCGGGGTTGAGCGTGGCCTCGTAGGCGCTGCCCGGCCCCGGATACTGGACGGAGAACGACCCGTCGGCGGCGTAGAAGCGCGGGTTCGATTCGATGGGTTCGCCGATGGGTGGCCGTCCGCAGTCGGGCGGGCAAACGATCTTCGGCACGTCGGGTGTCGTCAGCACCGCCGCCACCACGCCCGCGACCATCGCGACGACTGCGCCGACACCGATGGTGGCCAGCACCCGCGCGCGTCCGTCACGGCCGTCCCGTTCCTCTGACACTTCGCCGGCGGCGCGCTGCCCGGCGCGCAGAGCAGCCAGTGCGACCGTTGCGACTGCGGCATGCACCGCGAGGTGCACCAGGTGGGGCACGGGGGCATACTCGGTGACACCGATGATCGCGTAAAGCATCACCACCACAAGCACACTCGCGAGAATCATCCCGTCTCGACCAACCTGCAGCGCGATGCCGTACAGCCCGCCGAGCGCGAGCGCCGTCAACGGCAGCGTCAGGCCCTGGATACCGGACTGCACCAGAAGTGCGCCTGCCCACAGGTCTTCGGCCCTGACGCCTGTCGCGAACTGCGGGACCAGCCGGACGAGGGTCGACGCAGACATGAACACGACAGCGCTCAACGCGCCGATCGCATAGCCGTTTGGCGCGTCGGCCGCCGGACGCCGCAAGCACGGCAGCGTCGGCGGAACCAGCATGAGGAGCGCGCCGCCGACGGGTATCGCGGTGCCCCACAGAAACTTCAGGTGATCGAACTCGCCGCCGCTGAGCGCGACGTCGTGGGACTGAGCGACGATATCGCCGGTGGTGATCGCCCACCCGGTGCCCAGCACCGCGGCCAGCGCAGCCGCCGGCACCAATTGCCGCGCCGGCTGGACGCCCGCCTGACCGAGATAGACCGCGAACACCAGCGTCACGCCCACCGCGGCGATCGCGATCAGCGGTGCCTGCCACCGCAATGCAGAAAAGCAGACCAGCAGCGCCGCCAGCGTCGTCAGCGCATACCCGAAGGTCCGTTGTGAGTCGGCCGAAAGATGCGGAAACACGATGCCCGTCACGGGGTTCCGCCACCGGAGCCGGCGACGCGGTGACGCTTCGGTCAACGCGGCGTCTTCTGCAGGTCGAGGAGGTTGCGGGCGAGATTGTCGACGTTCGGGGTGCCGAGGCCGGTCACCAGGTCGTAACCCGGCATCGCGAGATCGACGGCGTTGCCACCCTTGCCCACATCACGGAAGCCGGGCAGTCGAGATCCGGAAGCCATCTGGTACAGCAGCGGGTTGAGATTCCCCACCGGCCGTCCCCCGTTGGCCTCCAGGTACTGGTTCACCAGCACGGTGAGCGCCGCCCAAATCGGCGCGGATTGCGATGTCCCGCCGCCGATCACTTCGCGTTGGCCGAAGATGAACCGCACACCGGTGAAGGGATCGGCGACCGCGGCGACGTCGGGGAGAAGGCGGCGGCGTTCGGTGTCACGTTCGACGTCCAGCCGGTCCTGCCATGCCGGTCGGGCGAACAGCTTCGACACCCCACCGCTACTGCCCTGCGACAGCGGGGAGTCCACCCATGCGTGTTCGGCCAGCCACTGCCCGCGCGTGCCCGTCGACAGCGTGGTGCCCCCGACCGACGTCATCGTGGGGAGCGAGGCGACCGCGTCGACGCCGATGTCGTCGTCGCTAGGCGGAGCCGACCAGCGGTCGCCCCCTTTGCATTCCAACCCGGCGGTGTCTCCGCTGGCGTCGAAGGCCGTCGTGCCTCGTCGCTGCGCGGCCGTCAGTGCCGCCTCGACCGGTGCGAGGTCGGCCGCAGTGACGAACGCCTCGCATCCCCACCCGATCGACAGGCTCCACACCGCGCCGGGGTAGTCGCGGTCCACCTGCTCGAAGAGCTTCCCGAGTTTTTCGTAGGTGCCGTCGCCCTCCACGGTGGGCCTGGCGTTGACCACGACGAGCCGCGCATCGGGCGCAATCGCGTGCGCCACTTGCAGATCCATCGCCGTCTCACCGTGCACCTCGGACGGCTTACCACCGACGATCTCGGGGGTGAACCGCGGTAGCCCGGACGTGTCGGCGAACAGGTCGAGGTCCTCCTGCTCGACACTGTCGAACGCGAAGACGACGATGGTCGCACCCGCACCGGTGAAACCCGCGTCGGCCAAGGGTGTTGCGTTGTAGGCCGACAGCAGGCCATCGGGTGTCAGCCCACCCTTGGGCACGTCGAGCGGAACGAAGTCGGGCCGTTTCATGCGGTACGGGGTGTAGCTCATGATCCGGCCGACCTCGGTGACCTCGTCGCGCAGCTGCGACGGTATCGCCGGCTGTTCCGGCGACGCGTAGAACTCCTCCCCTTTCGGGGATCGGTAGTCGCGCACCGGTACTCCGAACGCGCGCGCGACATCGCGTGCCGCGCCCTCGACGATCGCCCATCGGTCGCCGGGCCGCCAGCGCACCCACAGGTTGCGCGTCTCGGCCCAGCCCATCAGGGCGGCCGGGCGATCCGCTCCGCCGAGCGCGACGGTGACTTGGGCGTCTGCCGATTGCGACGGACCCAGGTCGGTCGAGCTCGCCAACAAAGCCGCGTAGGCGCCGGTGATCACCGCCGGGGTGCGCGATGCACACGCACCCGTCGCTGCGATCAGCAGCGCGGCGGTGACGAGGGCCGCGACGCGGCTCTTACTGGCCGTGCGGGCCGCGATGCCGACCAGGTGTGGGGCCCGGCGCCGGCGGGGCCTGGACCGTGGGCGAGAACGGGTTCGGCTCATTGGGATTGATGCGCGGTGCCTTCTCCGTCGGTGTGGCCGGAGGCGGCGGCGCCGTCGTGGTCGTGGTGGTCGTCGTCGTGGTGGTCGACGTCTCCGGCGCCTTCTCTTCTTCCGAGGCGCAACCGGCGGTGAAGACGCCCGTTGCGAGCACCGCAGTCAATCCCGCCCCCGCCAGAAATCGACGAAGCAAACCAGTGTGGGTCATGTTCAGATCCTATCCACGGTTTCCCGTGCGCAGATGCATATGGTTTTACCTGTCGGGGGCGCACGCCATCATACGGCAAATTTCGGCAAACGGCGTAAATTACTGTCGCCGGTCGATTTTCGGTAAGTCGTCGAGGACCGCCCTCGTCCCGGACAACCCCAGTCGGGTGGCACCGGCGTCCAGCATCGCGATCGCGTCGGCTGCGGTCCGGATGCCGCCACTGGCCTTGACCTGCGGACCCACGGTCGTCATCAGTTCGACCGCGCGCACCGAAGCGCCTCCGGCTGGGTGAAATCCCGTGGAGGTCTTGACGAAATCGGCACCGGCATCCGCAGCCGCCCGGCACGTCGCCAGCAACGTCTGTTCATCTCCGAGTAACAGCAGCGCGGCCGATTCGACGATCACTTTCAGCGTTGCGCGGGCGCCGATCACGCCACGCACGGCCTCGACGTCGGCGCGCACCGCGGAGAAGTCACGTTGTAACGCGGCGCCCACGTCGATGACCATGTCGATCTCGCCGGCGCCGTCTTCGACTGCGCGACGGGCTTCTTCGGCCTTGATCGCCGAAAGGTGTTTGCCTGAGGGGAATCCGACCACCGCACACACCAACTGCGATGCCGAGCCGGATCGCCTGGCGACGGGAACCATCGACGGCGACACACAGACGGCGTACACACCGAGCGCGGCGGCCTCTTCGGCGAGCGCGGCGACGTCGGCCTCCGTCGCTTCGGGTTTGAGCAGGGTGTGGTCGACCAGTTCGGCGACCTCTTCGCGTCGGTAGGTGCGGGCCATCAGAACGGTTCTTCGGTACCGCCGGGATTGCAGCCGGTCTCCACCATCCGGTCATAAGTGACCTCCGGGCGCCAAGGCTCCAGGTTCCAACTCGTCTTGCCGGGTTGGTAGTACTCGGCGAATTCCCAGTGGCAGAGGAATTGTGGCTTCATGCCGGGGATGTCCGCGTCGGGTGAGAGCGCGAGCACCTCGGTCCACGCCTGTTCGGCCTGGGCCGGGGTGGCAAGCCCGGAGGCCCGGCGACCCGACACCGACGGATACACGCGCAGGGAGGACAGATCGCCCCATTTGGCCCACTCGACGTGATCGACGAACGGCGGCGCCGACACGGTCGGGTTGGCCGGCGGCGCCGGGTCGGCCGACCCCACGGGTGCCGTCAGCGCAGACACCACAACACCGGCCGCCATGAGGGCGACCGCTGCGAATCGCAGCACTAGCGGGACTTCCCCTGGACCTCGAGCAGCTTGGGACGGACGTCGACCAGATAGACACCGGACGCGACGGCGGCGATGGCCGGCCCCAGCACCGAGCCCAGGACCAGCGCGAGCAATCCGGCGACGCCGAGGATGACCAGCCAGACCGGCTTGGTCAACTTGTCCGCGGCCGGGTAGGCGTCCGGCCGCTGCATCGCCGCGTGGACGAATGCGTACACCGTCGTGACGAGCACGGCGATCTGCAGAAAGAAGAGGACGTAACCCACCAAGCCTTGGAGCTGCACGCATCAAGACTAAGCGGGTTACGTCCCCTCGGTCGACTTTGGGCCATCAGACCCGCTGTCGAGTCTTACTTCTGGGTGACCTTCTTGGCCGCCGCCTTCTTGGCCGGAGCCTTCTTCGCCGGGGCCTTCTTGGCGGGAGCCTTGGCCGGAGCCTTCTTGGCGGTGTTCTTCGCCGGAGCCTTCTCCGCGGCCTTGTCCGCCTTCTTCGGCAGCTCGACGCCGACCAGCTTGGCGGCGCGCTCACCCACCGCGCGCGTCTGCGCGGCCACGTTGCCCAGCGCCTCCTGCGTCAGCTCGACGGCCTGGTCGGTGTACCCCTCGACGCGGCCGGCGGCCTCGCTGAAGCCCGGCTGGGTGCGCAGCCGCTCCAGGGCGGCCTCGCCACGCTCGACGAGCCTGTTGTAGGTGGTCTGCGCGGCCTCGGCATAGGTCTCGGCGAATTTGCGCAGCTCCTCGGAGCTCAGGCGCTCGCGCAGCTCACCGAACTGCGACGGCAGGTCTTCCTGCAGCCGGTCGATCCGGGCGCGGGTCTCCTCGACTCGGCTACGCGAGTCGGTGCGGGCATCGTCGGCGCGCTCACGAAGGGCGGCGACGATCTCGTTGACCCGCTCGAGGGCGAGGTCGGCGGCACCGACGGCGGCGAGCAACGGCGCCTTCAGGTCGTCGGGGGTGGGCTGGTTCTTGGCGGGAGTGTTCTTGGCCATGGTGTTCCTTTCTCCAAGAGGATGTCGTTTGAATTTTGGCGATCAGAAGGAAGTGGAGTCTCTATTCAGTCGTCGACCCCACTTCTGCATCGCTGCCTGTCTCGTCGACCTCGGCCTCGTTCTGCTGGCAGAACGACGTGTAGATGTCGAGCAGCACCTGCTTCTGCCGTTCGGTGATCGCCGTGTCGTTGACGATGGCGTCGCGCACTTCGCTCTGCTCGCTGGGCTCGAGGATCCCGGCCCGTACGTAGAGCACCTCCGCCGAGACCCGCAACGCCTTGGCGATCTGGTTGAGCACGTCGGCGGAGGGTTTGCGCAATCCCCGTTCGATCTGGCTCAGGTAGGGATTGCTGACGCCGGCCTTCTCAGCCAGCTGCCGTACGGATACCTGAGCGGCCTCGCGTTGCGTTCTGATGAACGTGCCGATGTCCTGGGCGGCGGTCTGCGCAGCGTTGGACACGACGACGGCAAGATTCTCATCCTGCGACATACGAAGGCCTCCACGCGTCGGGTATCCAATAAACGACGCTACTACCGTACGACGCAGTGCTAACTTTTGCAAGCACTAGTTAGCGCAGGTCAGAATATAAGTTGGGCTACGGAATAGATCACCAGGCCCGCCAGCGCACCCACCACGGTGCCATTGATCCGGATGAATTGCAGATCGCGTCCGACGTGGAGTTCGATGCGGCGGCTGGCCTCGTCGGCGTCCCACCGCTCGATGGTCTCGGTGATGATCGCGGTGATCTCGACGCCGTATTCGGCGACCAGGTGCTGGGCCGCACGGATGATCCAGTTGTCCACCTTGTCGCGCAGGTCGGCGTCGTCGCGCAGCGACTCGCCGATGAGCATGACCGAGTCGGCGATGCGGGTGCGCAGCGTGGACGACGGGTCGTCGACCGACTCGAACAGGATGCGTTTGGCAGCGGTCCAGGCGGTCTCGGCCGCGCGGGCCACCTCGTCGCGGGCCATGACCTGTTCCTTGACGTTCTCGGCGCGCTCGATGGTGGCCTCGTCGTGCTGGAGGTCGTCGGCGAACTCGAACAGGAACCGGGTGGCCGAGCGCCGCAGCTCGTGGTCCGGGTTGCGGCGGACCTTGTCGGTGAAGTCCATCAGCTCGCGGTGGATGCGGTCGCCGACGAGGTGGTCCACCCAGCGCGGCGACCAGGTGGGCGAATCGCGTTCGATTACCCGGTCGATGACAGGCCCGGCGTTGAGCGACCACTGGAAGGCCCGGTCGGCGAGCAGCTGCAGCAGGGCCTCCTGGCGGTGTTCGGCCAGCAGCGTGGCCAGCACGCGACCCACCGGCGGCCCCCACTGCGGTTCGGCGACGCGCTTGACGATCATCCGGTCGAGCACCTGCTGGACATCCTCGTCACGCAGCATCTCCACCAGGACCCGCAGCACGGTGGCGGTTTCAGCGGCCACCCGTTCGGCATGCGCGCGGTCGGAGAGCCACTTGCCGAGCCGGCCGGCCACGTCGGCGTTGCGCAGCTTGGTCGACACCACTTCCGGGGACAGGAAGTTCTCGCGGACGAAAGCGCCGAGGCCCTCGCCGAGCTGATCCTTCTTGCGTTTGATGATCGCGGTGTGGGGAATCGGGATGCCGAGCGGATGCTTGAACAGTGCTGTGACCGCGAACCAGTCCGCGAGCGCACCGACCATGCCCGCCTCGGCGGCGGCGCGCACGAACCCGACCCAGCCCGGTGCGTCACCGGTGGACTGCGCCCAGGTGCAGAGCAGGAAGACGACCGAGGCCCCGACCAGGAAGCTGAGCGCAACGACCTTCATGCGCCGCAGGGAGCGGCGGCGCTCCGCGTCGGCGGCGGAGTCGGCCCCGGCCAGGGACTCGGCGAAGCTTCTCCGCGGGGCGGGTGGAGCCGCCTGCGCGTGCCGCCCGGGGCTCGGTCTGTGTGCCACTCCACCATCATCCGCTACGACGCGCGGGCGCCCCGGTCCGGCAACCCGCGGTGTCAAGATCAGCCGTACTATCGAGGGGAACTAGGGAACGGATCACGGGGATAGTGGCACAACAGTCCGAAGCGATCGCGGTCAAGACAGACGGCCGCAAGCGGCGTTGGCACAAACACAAGGTGGAACGCCGCAACGAGCTGGTGGACGGCACCCTGGAGGCGATCCGGCGCCGCGGTAGCGGGGTCAGCATGGATGAGATCGCGGCCGAGATCGGTGTCTCGAAGACGGTGCTGTACCGCTACTTCGTCGACAAGAACGACCTCACCACCGCGGTCATGATGCGGTTCGCCCAGACCACGCTGATCCCGAACATGGCTCGGGCGCTGTCGTCGAATCTGGACGGCTACGCGTTGACCCGAGAGGTGATCCGGGTCTATGTCGAGACGGTGGCCGCCGAACCCGAGCCCTATCAATTCGTGATGGCCAACAACTCGGCGAGCAAGAGCCGCGCGGTCGCGACGTCCGAGCAGATCATCGCCCGCATGCTGGCGGTGATGCTGCGCCGCCGGATGCAGGAGGCCGGGATGGACACCGGTGGCGTCGAACCGTGGGCCTTCCACACCGTCGGCGGCGTTCAGCTGGCCACGCACTCGTGGATGTCGAACCGGCGCATGAGCTCCGACGAGCTGATCGACTACCTGACCATGTTGTCGTGGAATGCGTTGTGCGGCATCGTCGAAGTGGGCGGATCGTTGGAGGCGTTCCGCAGCCGACCGCACCCGTCGCCGGTGCTGCCTTCCCCGCCACCGGCCGGCCAGTGAACTCAACGTCGAACATCGCCAACGCGGTGCGGTTTCGCGCCGGCGACAAGGTCGCCGATATCGACCCTTCCGGCACACCGGGTTTCAGCGGTTCGAAGGCCGATGCGGCGACAGTCCTGGCGGCGCGCGGTGACCGGCTGGCCGAACTGCAGGAGATGCTCTACGCCAGCTGGAAGGGTGGCGACAAGCGGTCGGTCTTGCTGGTGCTACAGGGCATGGACGCAGCCGGTAAGGGCGGCATCGTCAAACACGTTGTGGGAGCGGTAAACCCGATGGGTGTACGGTACACCGCGTTCGGCAAGCCCACCGCGGAGGAACGGGCCCACCACTACCTTTGGCGGATCTGGCGGGCGTTGCCGCCGGCCGGACACATCGGCGTTTTCGATCGATCGCACTACGAGGATGTGCTCGTCGTCCGGGTGCACAACCTGGTGCCACCCGAGGTGTGGAACGCGCGGTACGACGAGATCAACGCCTTCGAACGCGAACTCGTCGACTCCGGAACGACTCTGGTGAAGGTCGCGATGTTTCTCTCGCTCGACGAGCAGAAGAAGCAGTTGCTCGAGCGACTCGACGACCCGACGAAATACTGGAAGTACAACCCCGGCGACATCGACGAGCGCCTCAAGTGGCCGCAGTATCAGGAGGCCTATCAGGCGGTGCTGGACCGCACGTCGACGGACTACGCGCCGTGGCATGTCGTGCCCAGCGATCGCCGGTGGTTCAGTCGGCTCGCCGTGACCGAGTTGCTGATTGAGGCGCTCGAGGGCCTCGACTTGTCGTACCCGCCCGCGGATTTCGACGTCGAAACCGAACGCAAGCGCCTGCTGGAGTCCTAGCCTTCTCCTCGAGCGCGCCAGCGCCGCGCCTTTCCCAGCCCGCCTCCTCTGCGCCCCCAGCGCGCCCCCCTCCCGCAGCGCGCCTCCCCAGCGCCGCACCTCCCCCAGCGCCGCGCCTCCCCCAGCGCGCCGAGACTAGCGCGCCCAGACTACGGTTTATGACGAAATTTCGCCCTCAGACTCAATCGGTCGCTGCAACACCTGATTGGTTGAGAGGTGTTGTTCGATG
>NZ_CVTB01000263.1 GCF_001050015.1 Mycolicibacterium malmesburyense | reverse complement strand
CGCGGTGATGGCGGCGCCGCCCGCGCCCGGTGCCATTCCGCCCGGCGACATGGCCCCGCCCGTGGGCGGACACTCCGCGACCGTCATCCAGGCCGCGCTGAGCCGCATCGGCTCGCCGTACTCATGGGGCGGATCCGGTCCGAACGCCTTCGACTGCTCCGGGTTGGTCATGTGGTCGTTCCAGCAGGCGGGCATCTCGCTGCCGCACTCCAGCCAGGCCCTGGCCAACGGCGGGCAATCGGTGTCGCGGGATCAGATGCAGCCGGGCGACCTGGTGACCTATTACTCCGATGCGTCGCACGTCGGCATCTACATCGGTGACGGAATGATGGTGCACGCCTCGACCTACGGCACGCCGGTGCGAGTCGCTCCGGTGGACAATGCGCCGATCTACAACGTCCGCCGTTACTGACCGCCGCAGCGCCGCGCACGCGAGGAGCAGATCCCGGCTCGCGGCGCTGCTCGTCGCCGAATTGATCTTCGCGGTGCTGCTCATCGGTCGTTCCGAGGTGCCCTCGGGTCCGATGGTGGCCGCGCCGCCCACCCCGGCGTCGCTGACCACGCCGACGGCCGCGTCCCGCGTGCGCACCCTTGGCGACGGCCGCCTGGTGCGGCTGATGAACCTGGGCGGGCCGCGGTCCGAGGAATTGTTGTCGCGCCTCGAAGCCGAGATGGACGGGGCCGCAGCGGCGGTCACCGGTTTCTGGGGGCCGCAGTGGCCGCACGAGGTCGTGATCGCCGCCGCGGGCACCGACGCGCAGTTCGCGGCGATCGCCGGCGGCGACTCGGGCACCGCGGCCACCACCACCGCCGAGCGGATCATGTTCGCTCCCGGCGCCGCGGATCTCAGCGAGGCGGCGCTGCGAATCGTGCTGCGCCACGAGCTGTTTCATTATGCGGCCCGCGCCCAGACCGCGGCAGATGCGCCCCGCTGGCTCACCGAGGGGGTGGCGGACTACGTCGCCAGGCCCGCGCCGCCGAAGCCCGACCCCTCGACGCTCGCGCTGCCGACCGACACCGAGTTGACCGGACCCGCCCGTTCGCTCGCCTACGACAGGGCCTGGTGGTTCAGCCGGTTCGTCGCCGACCGGTATGGCGCGGGCGCGCTGCTCGAGCTGTACCGGCGAGCGTGCGGACCCGGCCATCCAGACGTCGCGACGGCGGTGCGGGACACGCTCGGGACGGACCTCGACGCGGCCCTTGCTCAGTGGCGGCAGTGGGCGAGCGACTGACATGGCGCGGGTTTTGTTGGTCACCAACGACTTTCCGCCGCGGCGCGGTGGCATCCAGTCCTATCTGCAGCAGTTGGTCGACCACCTCGTCGCGGACGGGCAGCACACGTTGACGGTGTACGCGCCGAAGTGGAAGGGCTCCGACGACTTCGACCGCGACGCCGCGTACCGCGTGGTGCGGCACCCGACCACTCTCATGCTGCCCGAGCCGTCGGTGATCGGCCGGATGCGGCGCCTCATCGAACAGACCACCGCGGAGACCGTGTGGTTCGGCGCGGCCGCCCCATTGGCGTTGATGGCGCCGCTGGCCCGGGACGCCGGAGCGCGCCGGGTGATCGCCAGCACGCACGGCCACGAGGTCGGCTGGTCGATGCTGCCGTTGGCGCGAAACGCCCTACGGCGCATCGGAACCGGCACCGACGCGGTGACCTACGTCAGCCAGTACACCCGGCGCCGGTTCGCGTCGGCGTTCGGGCCCCACGCCGCGCTCGAACACCTGCCGCCCGGCGTCGACACCGAGCGGTTCACCCCCGACGAGGTCGCCCGCGCCGAACTCCGGGTCCGCTACGGCCTCGGCAACCGGCCCGTCGTGGTCTGTCTGTCGCGCCTGGTGCCGCGCAAGGGACAGGACATGCTGATCCGTGCGATGCCCGCCATCCGGCAACGCGTTCCCGGTGCGGCGCTGGTGATCGTCGGCGGCGGACCCTATCGGTCGGCCCTGCACAAGCTGGCGCACGGCTTCGGGGTCGACGAGCACGTCGTGTTCACCGACGCCGTTCCCGGCGACGAGTTGCCCGCCCATCACGCGATGGCCGACGTGTTCGCGATGCCGTGCCGCACCCGGGGCGCCGGATTGGACGTCGAGGGACTGGGCATCGTCTACCTCGAGGCGTCGGCGAGTGGTGTTCCGGTGGTGGCCGGCCGCTCCGGCGGTGCACCGGAGACCGTGCGCGACGGGCAGACCGGCACGGTGGTCGACGGGTGGGACGTCGGCGCGATCGCGGCGGCGGTCGGCGACCTGCTGGCGGATCCACAGCGCGCGGCGCGGATGGGCGCGGCGGGGAGGCGCTGGGTGGTGGACAACTGGCAGTGGCACACCCAGGCGAAGCGGCTGTCGGACCTGCTCTAGCCCTTCGCGTAGAGCGCCTCGATCTCGTCGGCGAATTTGTCCGCGACGACCTTGCGCTTGACCTTCAAGGTCGGCGTCAGTTCTCCGGTGAGGACGGTGAAATCCACCGGAAGGATGCGGAACTTGCGAATCGCCTCCGCCTTCGACACCGCCTGGTTGGCCTCCTTGACGGCCAGGTCGATCTCCGCGATCAGGTCGGGGTCGTCGACCAGATCGCCCACCGAGGCGGTTTCCGCCTTGCCGTGGTGCTGCTTCCACACCTCGAAGGCCTCCGGATCGATGGCGATCAGCGCGGCGATGAATGGCTTGCCATCGCCCACCGCCATGGCTTGGCTGATCAGCGCGTGGGCGCGAAGTTGGTCTTCGAGGACGGCCGGGGCGACGTTCTTGCCGCCCGCGGTCACGATGATCTCCTTCTTGCGCCCGACGATGGTCAGAAAGCCGTCATCATCGACATTGCCGAGGTCGCCGGTGTGGAACCAGCCGTTGCGGATCGCCTCGTCGGTTGCGGCCTGGTTGCGCCAGTAACCTTTGAACACCACGCCGCCGCGCACCAGCAGTTCACCGTCGTTGGCGATCGCCATGCTGTTGCCGGGCAACAACTTTCCGACGGTTCCGATCTTCAGATCGTCGATGCGGTTGGCGGTGATCGCGGCGCTGGACTCGGTGAGCCCGTAGCCCTCGTAGATGGTCAGCCCGATGCCGCGGTAGAAGTGGCCCAGCCGGGCACCCAGCGGGGCGCCGCCGGAGATCGAGGCGCGACAATTACCGCCCGTGGCGGCCCGCAGTTTCCCATAAACCAACCGGTCGAAGACGGCGTGCTTGGCCTTGAGCAGGAGACCGGGTCCGTCGCCGTCCTGCGCCTTACTCCACTCGATCGCTGTCTCGACGGCCTTGGCGAAGATCGCGCCCTTCCCGCTGTCCTGGGCGTTCAGTTCGGCCGTGTTGTAGACCTTTTCGAACACCCGCGGCACCGAGACGATGACCGTCGGTTTGAACAGGCCGAACATGGGGACCAGGTTCTTGATATCGCTGGTGTAGCCGATGGTGACGCCATTCGCGAAGGCCGTCATCGAAAGCGCTCGTGCCAGTACGTGCGCCATTGGCAGGAAGACCAGCAGCCGCTCACCCTTGCGCAGCAGGCCGGGGAAGCAGTCCGAAGCACCGCGGATCTCGCTGAGCAGGTTGAAGTGGGTGAGCTGGCAACCTTTCGGGCGCCCGGTGGTGCCCGACGTGTAGATGAGCGTGGCCGGATCGGCGGACTTGATGGCCGCCAACCGCCCGTCCAGTTCGGCCCGATCCACCCCGGCTCCGGCCTCGGAGAGCGCGTCCAGTGCCCCCGACGCGGGTGACTCGATGATCGAGACCTCGCGCAGCGCCGGAAGTTCGTCGAGCAGTTCCTTGACCATCAAGGCGTGCGCCTCGATCTCGACGAACGCGAGCACCGCACCGGAGTCCTCGAGCACCCAGCGGACCTGTTCCGGCGACGATGTTTCGTAGATGGGCACCGTAATGCCGCCGACCGCGAGAATTGCGTAATCGAGAATGACCCACTCGTAACGTGTCGCGGACAGCACCGCGACCCGGTCGCCCGGGGCCACCCCCTTGGCGATCAGGCCCAGAGCGGTGGCGCGGATCTGTTCGGCCGCCTGCTTGCACGTGACGTCGGTCCAGGAACCGTCGACGAGGCGGCGGAAGATCACGTGGTCGGGATCGTCGCGCTCATGGTCGAACACGGCGCTGGCGACGTTGTCGTGCTCGTCCACCGTGAAGGACGCGGGCACACTGAACTCACGCACGGTCTTGGCCTCTCGATCCGGCTGCTCTTGCCGTATCCACCCTAGTCGGCCGGTATCGGGGGCAGGTTCGTATGTGAAGCTGGTGTGCCATGAACAGCATTCAGATCGCGGACGACACGTTCGTGGCGGCGGACCCCGCCGAGGTCGGCCGCTACATCGCCGATCCCGCGAGCTGGCGGCGGTGGTGGCCCGACCTGCGGTTGACGGTCGTGGAGGACCGCGGCGACAAGGGTCACCGGTGGACGGTCACGGGGGCGCTCGTCGGGACCATGGAGGTGTGGCTGGAACCGGTGCTCGACGGCGTCGTCCTGCACTACTTCCTGCACGCCGAGCCGGCGGGTGTGGCGGCCTGGCAGCTGGCCAAGATGAATCTGGCGAAGATGATCCACCGGCGCCGGGTCGCGGGTAAGAACATGGCATTCGAGGTGAAGCAGCGGCTGGAGGCCACGCGCCCGGTGGGTGTGTCGCCGAGGGCCGTGGACTCGCCGTGAGTGCACACTCGGCGACGGGACGCGTGCAGCGCAGGGGAGGGTAGATTTTCAACGTGGCGGACAAGACGGCGCAGACCATCTACATCGATGCCGATCCTTCGACGGTCATGGATGTGATCGCGGACATCGGGTCCTATCCGGACTGGGTGGCCGAGTACAAGGAGACCGAGGTGCTCGAGGCCGACGCCGAGGGCTATCCGAAGACCGCCCGGCTGGTGCTCGATGCCGCCGTCCTCAAGGACACCATGGTGTTGTCCTACATCTGGCCGCCGGACCGCAAATCGGTGACCTGGTCGTTGGTGTCGAGCTCGCTGCTCAAGTCGCTGGAGGGCGCATATCGGCTGTCGCCGAAGGGATCAGGCACCGACGTCACCTATGAGCTCTCGGTCGATCTGATCATCCCGATGATCGGCCTGCTCAAGCGGAAGGCCGAACGGCGCCTCACGGACACCGCGTTGAAGGACCTCAAGAAACGAGTCGAGGCTGAGTGAGCTGACTGCCACCGACCCGCCCGTCGCCAGAATCGGCCTGTTCGTCGGTAAGGGCGGGGTCGGCAAGTCGACGTTGGCGACGGCCACCGCCGTGCGTGATGCACGCGCGGGGCTGCGCGTACTGATCGTCTCGACCGATCAGGCGCATTCCATCGGCGACGTGCTCGGCACCGCCGTCACACCGACCGGGTCGCGCGAACCCACCCGGGTGTTCACCGACGACGCCGACGCCGGCGGCGGATCGCTGGACGCGCTCGCGCTCGACACCTTGGCACTGCTCGAGGCGCGCTGGCGCGAGATCGCCGGACTGCTGTCGGACCGGTTTTCGGAGTCCGAATTGGGAAGCGTTGCCCCCGAAGAGCTCTCGGCGTTGCCGGGGGTTCAGGAGGTGCTCGGCCTGCACGAGGTGGGCGAACTGGCGGCGTCCGGCCTTTGGGACCGCATCGTCGTGGACTGCGCGTCGACCGCCGATGCGCTGCGCATGCTGACCCTGCCCGCGACGTTCGGCCTGTACCTGGAGCGGGCGTGGCCTCGGCATCGGCGGTTGTCCACCGGAGCCGACGACCCGCACACCGCGGCCGTGGTCGCGCTGTTCGAACGCGTCAGCGCGGGCACCGAATCGCTCAGCGCGATGCTCACCGACGGCTCCAAGGTCAGCGCGCACCTGGTGATGACCGCCGAGCGGGTGGTCGCCGCCGAAGCCGCCCGCACGCTGGGTTCGCTGGCGCTGATGGGCGTGCAGGTCGCCGAGTTGATCGTCAACCAGATACTGGTACAAGACGATTCGTACGAGTACCGCAACCTGCCCGAGCACCCGGCATTCGACTGGTACACCGAGCGGATCTCCGAACAGCGGGCCGTCCTCGATCAGCTCGATGCGACCATCGGCGATGTCCAGCTCGTGCTGGTGCCGCATCTTGCCGGTGAGCCGATCGGCGCCAAGGCGCTCGGCGAGTTGCTCGACTGCGCGCGCCGCCGCGACGGGTCCCCGCCACCGGGACCGTTGCGCCCGATCGTCGACCGCGAGTCGGGCTCCGGCCTCGATTCGGTGTACCGGCTGCGGCTAGAGTTGCCGCAGGTCGACTCCTCGGCGTTGTCGCTGGGCCGGGTCGACGACGATTTGATCATCGGCGCCGGTGGATTGCGGCGCAGAGTCCGATTGGCGTCCGTGTTGCGAAGATGCGTCGTGATGGACGCGCAGCTGCGAGGGTGTGAGTTGACCGTGCGGTTCCGACCGAATCCGGAGGTGTGGCCGAAGTGACGATGCCGCACGCCGATCTCGGCCCGGAGTTGCGGGCGCTCGCGCAGGCCATCCTCGACAAGCTCGATCCGGCCGTGCGACTCGCCGCCGCGCGGGCGACCACCGGCACCGCCGGCAAGTGCCAGCAGGTCTGGTGCCCGGTGTGTGCGCTCGCGGCCCTGGCCGCCGGGGAACAGCATCCGCTGCTGACCGTCGTCGCCGAGCACAGCGTCGCGCTGCTCGCCGTCGTCCGGGCGATCCTCGAACAGGCCGACGGCGGCCCGGGTCCATCAGATCCGCCGGACGGTCCGCCCGCGCCACCGACCGACCCAGGACCGAACGGCTCCACGCCGCCCGCGCCGGGGCGTTATCAGCACATCCCGGTGACCGTCGAGGAGTAGTCTTGCGCGCTGTGGTCGCATCCACAGTGCGTGGGTAAAGTTGTCGCAGAACACCGGCCGGTGTTCGATCACCGGGAGGGCCCATGTGGTATTGGCTGTTCAAGTACATCTTCATGGGGCCCTTGCTGTCGTTGCTGGGACGGCCGAAAGTCGAAGGGTTAGAACATGTTCCGGCGTCCGGCCCGGCGATTTTGGCCAGTAATCACCTTGCGGTCGCAGACAGCTTTTATTTGCCCCTGGTGGTCAGCCGCAGGATCACGTTCCTGGCCAAGGCCGAATACTTCACCGGCACCGGCCTGAAGGGCTGGTTCACCCGCTGGTTCTACACCGTCGCCGGTCAGGTGCCGATCGACCGCACGGACGCCGACAGCGCGCAGAGCGCGTTGAACACCGCGGAGCGCATCCTCGGCGAGGGCAAGCTGCTGGGGATGTACCCGGAGGGCACCCGCTCACCGGACGGACGGCTCTACAAGGGCAAGACCGGCCTGGCCCGGCTGGCGCTGCAGACCGGTGTGCCGGTCATTCCGGTCGCGATGATCGGGACCGATGTCGTCAACCCGCCGGGCAGCAAGATGTGGCGCTTCGGCCGGGTTCAGGTGAAGTTCGGTGCGCCGATGGACTTCAGCCGCTTCGAGGGCCTCGCGGGCAATCGTTTCATCGAGCGGGCGGTCATCGATGAGGTGATGTACGAGCTGATGCGGTTGTCCGGTCAGGAGTACGTCGACCTCTACGCCGCCGACATCAAGGAGGGTAGGGCCGACGAGACGACAAGACCGTCGGCTCGCATGCCGGAGGTCGCCGCGGGCTGAGCCCGACGCCTAGTTGACCGCGGGCACCGGAGCCGCGTCGACGACCGGCCTGTTGCGCGCCGCGGAGGCGCTGGTCCGCGCGACGGTGCCGGCGGCCACGATCACCGCGATCGCCCACCACACGTAGGAGCCGCCGGCCAGCTGGCGCCACAGCGACGCCGCGGTCTCCTGATGCTCTGGCATAAGCGTGATCGGGGTCCACACCATCAGGGCGAAACCCGCGACCGTCACCACGGCCAGCGCCGCGTGCCGCCTCCGATAGGCCACCACCGCCGTGACCAACAGCGTCGGTAGCGCCCACACCCAGTGGTGCGACCACGACACCGGCGAAACCACCAGGCCGAACATCGCCACGCAGATCAGCGCGAGCACGGATTCGTCGGCCTTGAGCACCCGTCGCACGGCCCAGATGGTGAGCGCCAGCACCGCGAAGCACGCCGCGACCCACAACGCGAAGCGGGGACCTTCGCCGAGCCCGAGCCGGGCCAGGGCGCCCGCGATGTTCTGGTTGGTGTTCAGCGTCGCCGTGCCGATGCGGTCGGTGTTGCGCACGGTCTCGGTCCAGTACTCGAGGGAGTCGCGCCAGGCGAACGCCACCCCGACCAGCGTGGCGACGATGGCCGACACCACCGTGACGACCACGGCGCGCACGTCGCGGCGCAGCACGAAGTACAGCAGGAAGACCGCCGGGGTGAGCTTCAGCGCGATCGCCAGGCCCAGGAGCATGCCGCGCGGCCAGGGAGTCCGGCGGGGCACGCAGTCGGCGATCACCAGCGTCATCAGCACGACGTTGACCTGCCCGAAGTCGAAGTTGGACCGGATCGGCTCCAGATAGACCACCGCGGGCGCCACGATGGCCGCGGCCAGCCAGGCACGGCGCAGCCACGCCGGTTCGGTGGTCACCGCCGTCTGCGGCCAGACGTCGCAGCGGTGTAGCACGATCGTCACCGCGACGACGAGCAGCACCAGCGTGGTCACCGTGATGGCGACGCTGGCCGCTTCCAGCGACAGCAGCGCGAACGGCGCGAACGCGACGGCGGCCAGCGGCGGGTAGGTGAACGGCAGGTCCAGGCCGCCGCGGGTGTGGAACATCGCGCCGTCGGCGTAGAGCGGCCGGCCGTCCAGCCAGGCCTGCCCGCCCATCCGGTAGACGTCCACGTCGATGCGGTAGGGCATCCGGCCGAGCAGACGCCAGCCCGCCCAGACCAACGCCGCCAGGGTCAGCAGTTGGAACAGCCGCCAGGCGAGCGTTGGCCCCCAACCAGCCCCGCCGGGCGACCGCCACGTACTCATGTCACCGACCAGACTATCGGGGTGCCACGGCGCGTCGGCCGGTATCCCGGGCACGACACGCGCAGGTCGGCGTAAGTTTTCTGCGTGCTCGCGGACTTACACCTGGTGTTCGGCGTCCCGCACGCGCGGATGCCGCTCGTGTACTGCCTGATCGCGTTCATCCTGACGTTCTTCGTCACCCGCACGATCGTGCGGTACATCCGCAACCACCCAGAAGGTGATGCCAGTGACGCGCCCCGCAAGTGGTGGCAGCCGCGCAACATCGGCACTGGTAGTGGACTGCACATCCACCACGTGGTGATCGGTGTGGTGCTGGTCATGATCTCCGGTGTGACGTTGGTGACGTTGGGCGTTGACGGGGGAGTACCCGAATTCACGGTGGCGGCAATCTTTTTCGGAATCGGTGCAGCGCTGGTGCTCGACGAGTTCGCGCTGATCCTGCACCTCCAGGACGTGTACTGGGCCGAGGACGGCAGGACCTCGGTCGATGCCGTCTTCGCGGCGGTCGCCGTTGCGGGCCTGCTGATCCTGGGTTTCAACCCGCTGTCGTTCTTCGACATCGACATCTGGCGCAACGACCCCTCGGTGCTGGCGCGGGCGGCGGTGGTGGCGGCGGCCGTGCTGACGCTGTTGCTGGCCGTCATCGTGCTGCTCAAGGGCAAGGTGTGGACCGGCCTGGTCGGGATGTTCGTGACCCCGCTGCTGTTCGTCGGCGCGATCCGGTTGTCGCGCCCGCACGCTCCGTGGGCGCGCTGGCGCTACACCAACCGTCCGCGCAAGATGCATCGGGCGCTGGAGCGCGAGCGCTGGCTGCGCAGGCCGGTGGTGCAGGCCAAGCTGTGGCTGCAGGACGCGATCGCGGGTATGCCAAAGTTTCCCGACGACGCCAAGGTCGACGAACAGCTCGACCGCGAGATCCACGCCGCACCGGCTCCGAGGGACCGCAAGGTCGCGGCCGAGCCCGAGAAGGAACCCGCGTAGTGCGCTACTTCTACGACACGGAATTCATCGACAACGGGCGCACCATCGACCTGATCTCGATCGGCGTCGCCGCCGAGGATGGTCGCGAATATTACGCGGTGTCAACGGAATTCAACCCCGAACGGGCAGGGAGCTGGGTCCGCAAGCATGTGTTGCCCAAGCTCCCGCCACCGGCCTCGCAGCTGTGGCGCTCGCGCCGCCAGATTCGCGCGGAGCTGGAGGACTTCTTCGGAATCGACGGGGACGAGCCGATCGAGCTGTGGGCGTGGGTGGGCGCCTACGACCATGTCGTGTTGTGTCAGCTCTGGGGTCCGATGACCGACCTTCCACCGGCGATACCGCGCTTCACCCGCGAGTTGCGCCAGTTCTGGGAGGAGCGCGGTTCACCGCGCATGCCGCCGCGCCCGCGCGACGCCCACGACGCGTTGGTCGACGCTCGCCACAATTTGCGGCGGTTCCAGCTGATGACCACCGGTGAAACACCGGGCCAGCGGTGAAAAGCACATGTCGCGGGCCGTTACCATGAACGGGTGAACTGGACCGTCGACGTACCCATCGAACAGCTGCCCTCGTTGCCGCCGCTGCCCGATGAGCTGCGGCAGCGGCTCGATGCCGCGCTCGCCAAGCCCGCGGTGCAGCAGCCGACCTGGGATGTCGAAGCGGCGAAGAACATGCGCACCGTCCTCGAAAGTGTTCCGCCGGTGACGGTGCCCGCCGAGGTGGAGCGGCTCAAGAGCCTGCTGGCCGCCGTGGCCCGCGGCGAGGCGTTCCTGCTGCAGGGCGGCGACTGCGCCGAGACCTTCGTCAACAACACCGAACCGCATATCCGGGCCAACCTGCGCGCGTTGCTGCAGATGGCCGTGGTGTTGACCTACGGCGCCAGCGTGCCGGTGGTCAAGGTGGCCCGCATCGCAGGCCAGTACGCCAAGCCGCGCTCGGCCGACATCGACGCGCTCGGCCTGCGGTCCTACCGCGGCGACATGATCAACGGTTTCGCGCCCGACCCCGCGGTGCGTGAGCACGACCCGTCGCGGCTGGTGCGCGCGTACGCCAATGCGAGCGCCGCGATGAACCTGGTGCGGGCCCTGACCGGCTCGGGCCTCGCGTCGCTGCATCTGGTGCACGACTGGAACCGCGAGTTCGTCCGCACGTCGCCCGCCGGTGCCCGGTACGAGGCGCTGGCCGGTGAGATCGACCGGGCGCTGACGTTCATGAGCGCGTGCGGCGTCGACAACCGCAACCTGGAGACCGCCGAGATCTACGCCAGCCACGAGGCGCTGGTGCTCGACTACGAGCGCGCGATGCTGCGGCTCTCGGAGACCGAGCAGGGCTCCAAGCTCTACGACCTGTCCGCGCACTACGTGTGGATCGGCGAGCGCACCCGTCAGCTCGACGGCGCGCACATCGCGTTCGCCGAGGTGATCGCGAACCCGATCGGGGTCAAGCTCGGCCCGACCATGACACCGGAGCTGGCCGTCGAGTACGTCGAACGCCTCGACCCCAACAACGAGCCCGGCCGGCTGACGCTGGTCACCCGCATGGGTAACAACAAGGTGCGCGACCTGCTGCCGCCGATCATCGAGAAGGTTCAGGCCACCGGGCACCAGGTGGTCTGGCAGTGCGACCCGATGCACGGCAACACCCATGAGTCGTCGACCGGATACAAGACCCGCCACTTCGACCGGATCGTCGACGAAGTGCAGGGCTACTTCGAGGTGCACAGGGCGCTGGGCACCCATCCGGGCGGCATCCACGTCGAGATCACCGGCGAGAACGTCACCGAGTGCCTCGGTGGGGCACAGGACATTTCGGACGCCGACCTCGCCGGGCGCTACGAGACGGCGTGCGACCCACGGTTGAACACGCAGCAGAGCCTGGAGCTGGCCTTCCTCGTCGCGGAGATGCTGCGCGACTAGTTGTGATGCAACTAGTCCGACAGGACAACTAGATCAGGTTCATCAGGTTGGCGCCCGCCGTCCACGCGCCCGCGGCGACCAACGCCGTCAGCGTGAGCACGGCGACGAACCAGAACAGCAGGACGCGCCTGGCGCGTTGCCTGCCCCAGTAGAACTCCTCGAGTTCGATTCCGGCGAAGCGCCCGGTCACCGGCTGATAGTCGGGCTCGGGCGCAGGCTGGTCGTCTCGCGGAAGCGTCCGGGTCGCCTGACGTGGCGCATTGGGTGCGGTCGCCGGAGCCGGACCCGGGGGAGGGCGCAAGGCAGCCGAGGCGTGCTGCGCGGAGTTGCGCGGCGCCGGCACCCGGAACGGCGGCAATCCGAGTTCGTCGATGATCGCGTCCAGATCCTCGCGCATCTCGCGGGCGTCGGCGTAGCGCCGAGCCGGGTCGCGTGCGGTCGCGTGCAGCACCAGATCGTCGAATTGCGCTGGGACACCGGCGATCACCGTGCTCGGGGCCGGGACGTCGTTGTCCATCCGCTGATACGCCACCGCCAGCGCCGAGTCACCGGCGAACGGCGTGTGGCCGGTCAGCAGTTCGTAGGTCAGGATGCCGGCCGCGTAGACGTCGCTGCGCGGGTCCGCGTCGCCGGTGCTGACCTGTTCGGGCGACAGATACGCCGCGGTGCCCAGGATGACGCTGGTCGAGGTGATCTTCGCCTCGGCCACGGCCCGCACCAGCCCGAAGTCGGCGATCTTGACGTCGCCGTCGTCGGAGATCAGCACGTTCTCGGGTTTGACGTCGCGGTGCACGAGGCCGGCGCGGTGCGCGGCGGCCAACCCGCCGAGGACCGGGCCGAGCACCGCCGCGGCCGCGTGCGGGGGCATCGGACCGCGTTCGCGCAGCAGCTCCCGCAGCGTGCCACCCTCCACGAGCTCCATCACCAAAAATGGTGGGGGACCGCCCGCCCGTCCGCGGCCCTGGTCGTAGACCGCGACCAGGCCGGGATCGGCCAACCGGGCCACGGCGCGGGCCTCGCGCTGGAACCGGGTCAGGAACTGGGCGTCACCCGCGTACCGCGTGTCCATCACCTTCAGCGCCACCGGCCGATCCAGGCGCAGATCCAACCCGCGGTACACCGCCGACATTCCGCCGGTGGCGATCATGACGTCGACGCGGTACCGACCGTCGAGCACGGTCCCCAGCAGCGGGTCCGTGGGCGGGTAGGCGTCCATCGCAGACATGTTACGGAGCGCAACAGCGGCGGATTCGCGGCTCCGGCCGACGGTTATCGGATTTAGACTCGGTGCGGTGAGCAGCATTCCGGCCGCCGACGACGTCCTCGATCCCGCGGAGGACGTCTACGACCTACCGACCGTCGCCGAGATGCTCGGCGTCGCGGTGACGAAAGTGCATCAACAGCTGCGGGACGGCCACTTGATCGGTGTTCGCCGCAACGCCGCGGTGGTGATCCCCAAGGTCTTCTTCGACGACTCCGGCCACGTCGTCAAGAGCCTGCCCGGGTTGCTCGTCGTGTTGCGCGACGGCGGCTACCACGACACCGAGATCGTGCGGTGGCTCTTCACGCCCGACGCGTCGCTGACGATCAGGCGCGACGGCACGACCGACGAGCTGCCTAATGCCCGGCCGGTTGATGCTCTTCACTCGCATCAGGCCCGTGAGGTGGTGCGTCGGGCCCAGGCGATGGCCTATTGACCGCCCGCGGTGTCTCCGGCGCGCTCTTCAGCGAGTACCACGCCACTGCGGCGCACGCCAGGGACAGCAGCACGTGCGACCACGAGTACATCCCGTGTGCGCCATCGGGTTTCCAGATCACAGTGATCCAGGTGGACAGGCCCGCGATGATCGCGATGGACCGCCGGCTCTGGGCCAGTGCGGCCACCACGGCCAGCGGCCACGTGTAGTACCAGGGCAGCGCCGCGGGCACGAACAGCACGACGATCACCATGGCCACCGCGATGCCGGTCAGCGCTTCGCGGTCGGTGTGCCGAAACCGCCACCACACGAACGGAAGCGACACCGCGATCAGCGCGATGCCGATGATCCTCGCGACGTCGAGCACCGCGTAGAAATTCACCGGCAGGAACAGCCCGCCGACGGCGTTGATGAGGTTGGCCGCCGCGGTGGGCAGCGTCAGCCAGTTGATGATCTTCACCGAACCCGCCAGCGCGGTGAGCCAGCCCAGGCCCACCCCGGCCGCGAGCGACAGCACCGCAAAGACCACCGTGAAGATCAACGCCGAGCCCACCGTCGCCACGACGAACGCCTTGGCCGGCGAGAAGTCGCGCCGGTTTCGCAGGTCTCGCGCCCACACCCAGACCAGGAACGGAAGCGCCAGTCCCGCCGTCGCTTTCACCGCGACGGCCGCGGCGATCAGGCTCACACCCCACACATGGCGTCCGCTGAAACTCACCGCGATGCCCGCCATCATCAGGCCGACCATGAGCATCTCGTTGTGCACGCCACCCATCAGGTGGATGATCACCAGCGGGTTGAGCACGCAGATCCACAGCGCGGTGGCGCCGTCGGCGCCGATGTGCCGGGCCACCCGCGGCGCGGCCCAGATCAGCAGCGCCAGCCCGGGAAGCATGCACAACCTCAGCAGCATCGTGCCCGCGACCACGTCCTCGCCGACGAGCATCGTGACGAACTTCGCGATCAGGATGAAACCGGGCCCGTACGGCGCGGTCGTCGTGGTCCAGATCGGACTCACATTGTCCAACAACGAATTCGGGTTGTCGACTGGGCCGACGGCATACGGATCGAGGCCGTCGCGCAGCAGCGCCCCCTGCGCCAGATAGGAGTAGGTGTCGCGGCTGAACAGCGGCACGCTGAGAAGCAGTGGCGCCAGCCAGAACCCGGTCGTGGCGACCATGGTGTACTCGGTGGCGGTGCGGTTGACCACCTGCCGGCCCAGCCACAACCACGCCGCCAGCATCAGCGCCACGCCGCCCCACAACAGGATCGACGACAGCACCAACCCGTGGCCGAACCGCAGCCACGACAGGTGCAGCGATTCGAGCAGCGGGTCGTGCAGTCGCGTGCTGCCCGCGCCCAGTCCACCGGCCGTGATCAGCACCGCCCCGATGAAGCCCAGCCGGGCGGGTTGGGCCTGCGGTGACGTCGCGAACGCGGTCAATCGCGAAACATGCTGAGATAAACCGGCTTTCGTCGGCCGCCTCGACGGTGAAGTGGTCATGCTATGCGGTTCGATTCGCGGCCAATCGGGCGAGCTCCGACAGCCCGGCCTTGGCCCGGGTGTCGATGGCGGCGGCGTCGAGGGTGTCGAGCGCGCGACGGGTGAGTTCGGAGATGCGGTTCTCCACCGCGGCGAGCGCGCCGACGGACTCGATCACCTGGCACAGTTCCTTCACCTGGGCGTCGGTCAGCGTCGTGCCGATGGAGGTGCGCAGCAGCTTGGCCGCCACCGGGTCGGCCTTCTCGGCCAGCTCCACCGCCTCTGCCACCAGCACGGTGCGCTTACCGGCCCGCAGGTCGTCGCCGGACGGCTTGCCGGTCACCGCGGGGTCACCGAAGACGCCGAGCACGTCGTCGCGCAGTTGGAACGCGACGCCGAGGTCTGTGCCGAACTCGTGAAAGGCGGCCTGCACGTCGGGCCGGTCGCCGGCCGCGGCGGCCCCGAGCTGCAACGGCCGCGTGATCGTGTACGACGCGGTTTTGTAGATGTTGACGGTCAGCGCGGAGGCCACCGAGTCGGCACCGCTGGCCTCGGCGACGATGTCGAGGTACTGGCCGCCCAGCACCTCGGTGCGGATCGCGCTCCACACCGTGCGGACCCGCCCGGCGGCGTCGGCGGACAGGTCGGCCGTGGCGACCACGTCGTCGGCCCACACCAGCGCCAGGTCACCCAGCAGGATCGCGGCCGAGATGCCGAACTGCTCGGGCGAACCGTGCCAGCCGTGTGAGCGGTGCCGCTCGGTGAACAGCCGGTGCACGGTCGGATGCCCGCGCCGCGTCGCCGAGGCGTCGATGACGTCGTCGTGCACCAGCGCGCACGCGTGCAGGAGTTCGAGCGCCGAGCACAACCGCAGCACGCCCGGGTCGAGGGGGTTCTCGGGTTGTTCGGCGACCGCCCGCCAGCCCCAATAGGCGAATGCGGGCCGCAGCCGCTTACCGCCGCGCAGCACGAATTCCTCGAGTGCGGCGGTCATTTCGGCGTAGTCGTCGCCCATGTAGGCGCATTCGCTGCGCCGCTCCTGCAGATAGCTACGCAGCTGATCGGTGACGGCGCCCGCCAGCTCGACGGCCGACGGTGCCGTGGCATTCACGCTCAGCGGGCGCCCCTTTCTCTGTGCGACCACCCTGCCCCGAACGTCCTTCAGCGTAGAGCCTGCGTGTGCGGTCCGAGCAAGTCAGACGGTCGTCACTCGCTGGGCTCGCCCACTTTCGGCGACTGGTCGCGGCTCATGTAGGCCAACGCGCCGATGATCGCCGCCACCACGAAAGAGCCGAGACCCAGCCAGATCGCGGCGCCGGTGAAGGACCGCGCGCTGGGATCGGTGTAGCGGGCCTGGGCGTTCAGCGTGCTGACCACCCCCGGCCGCAGCTTCCACTCGACGATCTCGGACGACACCTGATCGCCGTTGGTCGAGGTGACCTCGCCGGGGAACGACACCGTCACCGAGACGTCGGCCTCCGAGTCGCTGAGCGAGGTCAGGTCGGCCCGACCCTCGAGGATCACCAGGTCGCCCGCGCGGCGCAGCGAGAGGTCGACACCCGCGGCGTCGCGGTTCATGTTGGCCAGCTGTGGCAGCTCGGCGAAGGTGAGGTCGGAGAACACCGCCTGCGAGCCGACGTAGTCATCGCGGCTGTACTCCGAGACCGCCACCTTGTTGGCGAACGGCAGGTTGTTCAGCAGCTGCGGGCCCTTGTCGTCGGCGTTGCGCGGCTTCGCCGCGGCGACGATCTGGCCGGACACCCGGTCGTCGGGGGACACCGTGATCGAGGCCCGCACCCGGACGCAGCCGACGGCCGTCGGGAGAACGACGAGCATCAGCATCACGAGTGCGAGCAGGCGGGTTCTGCTGCTGCGGTGGCGGGCCGGCACGTGGTCATCGTGCCAGACCGTCCCGCTCACAGCGGCAAAGACCGGCCCAGGATCGCGAAAGCCCGGGGATCGCCCGCGAAGTGGTAGCCGCGGATGACGTCGGTGAAGCCGAGCCTGCGGTACAGCCGCCACGCCCGGTTCGCCTCACCGTTGATCTCGGGGGTCGACAACAGCACGTGCGACTCCCGGCGGCCGGCCAGCAGGCGGCGGGCGAGCGCCTCGCCGAGCCCGCGGCCCTGCGCGCGGGGGTGAATGTGCAGTTCGGTCAGCTCGAAATAGCTCGTCATCAGGTGGTCGATGTGCGAGCGGTCCGCGCCCACGCGCTGCAGTCCGGCCACCACCTGCTGCTGCCACCACTGGTCCGGTGCGCCGCAGTAGCCGTAGGCGATGCCGACGATCGGAGCCGAGGCCAGCTCGGCCTGTTCGACGGGTGCGTCGTCGGCAGACACCGCCGCGACGGCCTTCCACCCCGGCCTGCGAGTGTGCTCGAGCCACATCGACGCCCGCTGGGCCTCGGTCCCGCGCGGATAGCGCATCGCGTCGACGTAGACCGCGAGCGCGTCACCGAGCCGGCGTTGCATATCGCCCGGCGACAGATCGATGAGAAATGTCGCCAACTGTGTCTGCCTCTCCGCGTGTCGGGCGGTGTCGTCGCAACCATTATCGAGTGGACCCGCCTGCGCCTCCCAGGCGGCGGCGCACGTCATACAATCGTGGGTCGAACTAGGTGGTACGGCTCAGATCGACCTCGTATCATGACTGTTAGACGCCCGTGAACGCGGGCACACACGAGTTTGAACATTGAGAAGGCCGCGGGCGGCCCCTGGGTTCCGAGGGAGGGACGAATGCCACTCTCCGATCATGAGCAGCGCATGCTCGATCAGATCGAGAGCGCGCTCTACGCCGAGGACCCGAAGTTCGCTTCGAGTGTTCGAGGCGGAACCCTGCGCGCGCCCTCGACCCGGCGCCGCCTTCAGGGCGCCGCGCTCTTCGTGCTCGGTCTCGCGATGCTGGTCTCCGGTGTCGCATTCCCGGCCACCCAGATCAGTGGTTTCCCGGTGCTGTCGGTGCTCGGATTCATCGTGATGTTCGGCGGTGTGGTGTTCGCGATCACCGGCCCCCGTGTCGCGGGCGGCCGCGACCATTCGGTCGCCGAACCCGGCGGCGCCCGCCCGAAGCGCGGCAAGGGTTCGGGCGGTTCGTTCGCCAGCCGCATGGAGGATCGCTTCCGTCGTCGCTTCGACGAGTAGGCCTTAACCCGACACAGGGGCAGCCCGCAGGCGCGGGTTGCCCCTTTTTTCGTGTCTGGGCGGTCTGATGCCCCACTCGTCCCCACCGGCCCGGCGTGCGCCCTTGACCAGCGTTTTCACCGGCGGGGGCGTGGCGGAACGCCAGCCGCTCGCCCCAGAACAGCCCGTTGTGGGGGTGGCCGTGGGGACGCAGCGGGAAATTTGACGCACAAATGGTGGAAGGTGGGGGATTGTGGGGTAAAGTGGCGGACAACGGAGCGACCGGGGTTCCGGATGGCAGGGCGTTGGAGGTGACGAGATGTTTCTCGGCACCTACACGCCGAAGCTCGACGACAAGGGGCGGCTCACGCTGCCCGCCAAGTTCCGCGACGCGCTGGCAGGAGGGTTGATGGTCACCAAGAGCCAAGATCACAGCCTTGCCGTCTATCCGCGCGCCGAGTTCGAAAAGCTGGCGCGACGGGCGTCGCAGGCATCGCGTAGCAACCCGGAAGCGCGCGCATTCCTGCGGAACCTGGCCGCCGCCACCGACGAACAGCATCCCGATTCACAAGGCCGAATCACGTTGTCGGCCGATCACCGTCGCTACGCGAACCTGTCCAAGGACTGCGTGGTCATCGGATCGGTCGACTACCTGGAAATCTGGGACTCCGCGGCATGGCAGGAGTACCAGCAGACCCACGAAGAGAACTTCTCCGCGGCCACCGATGAAGCTCTGCACGACATCATCTGATTCGGCGGTCAACCGGCACCCGGCCCGTGCATCGCGGCCTCTGCCCGAACCGGCCCTGGCGTACTTCCCCGACGCCAGGTCCGTGCTCTCGGACAGGGACCTCGGTGCAGGGGCGTTGGACAGAGGGAAGGCGATGGAACGGCGCAGCGGAGACCACGGACACATCCCCGTCCTGTTGGACCGCTGCGTCGAACTGCTCACGCCCGCGCTGACCCGGCGCAGCCCGGACGGCGAGGGCGCCGTGCTCGTCGACGCCACGCTCGGAGCCGGCGGGCATGCCGAGCGCTTCCTGACCGGACTGCCCGGCCTGCGGGTGATCGGCCTGGACCGCGATCCCGATGCGCTCTGGATCGCGGGCGAGCGCCTGTCGCGGTTCGGTGACCGGGTGATGCTGGTCCGCACGCGGTACGACGGCATCGGTCGGGTGCTGGGCGACGAAGGCTACCGGGCGAGCCAGGCCGACGGCATCCTGTTCGACCTCGGGGTGTCCTCGATGCAGCTGGACCGCACCGAGCGCGGCTTCTCCTACGCCGCCGACGCACCACTGGACATGCGGATGGATCCCGACGCGGAACTGACCGCCGCCGAGGTGATCAACACCTACGACCAGAAGTCACTGGCCCGGCTGCTGCGCGAATTCGGTGAGGAGCGTTTCGCGAACCGGATCGCCGCCCAGCTGATCCGCAGGCGCGCCCGTCAACCGTTCCGCACCACCGGTGAGCTGGTCGAGCTGCTGTACGAGGCCATTCCCGCGCCGGCGCGGCGCACCGGGGGACACCCGGCAAAGCGCACGTTCCAGGCGCTGCGGATCGCGGTCAACGGCGAACTGGACTCGCTGCGCGATGCGCTGCCGGCGGCGCTGGACGCGCTCGCTCCCGGAGGGCGCATCGCGGTTATGGCTTACCAGTCACTGGAGGACCGCATCGTCAAGGCGGCCTTCGCCTCCGCCACGGCGTCCAGGACTCCGCCCGGCCTGCCGGTGGAACTGCCGGGACACGAGCCGGAGTTCGTCTCACTGACCCGCGGTGCCGAGCGTGCAGCTCCCGAGGAGATCGAACGGAACCCGCGTAGCGCGCCGGTACGGCTACGCGCACTGGAGAAGGTGGGGGCAGCACAATGAGCGCGAAGCAGGCCAAGCAAGCAAAGCGCGGAAAAGCCGTGCGTGGCAACGACGAGCGTCGACGCACCCCCCGCGGCGCCCAGCGGCGTCCGGCCGACGCGCAGCCACGCCGCAAGCCGACCCGCGATCAGCGGCCGACGCGGTCGGCGCCCCAGACCAACCCCATCCCCCGTCCGACCGGGGCACCGGGACGGCCCAAGAGCGCCAGCCAGGCCAAGGCGCGGGCCAAGGCACGAAAGGCCAAGGCGCCCAAGGTCGTTCGCACACCACTACGACAGCGCATCATCGTCAAGCTGGCCTCGATCGAGCTCAACCCGCGCGAGCTGGTGGCCAGGGTGCCGTTCGTGGTGCTGGTGATCGGGTCGCTGGGCGTCGGTCTGGGCACGACGCTGTGGCTGTCCACCGACGCGGCCGAGCGCTCCTATCAACTCGGCAACGCCCGCGAGACGAATCAGGCTCTGCTGCAACAGAAGGAAGCCCTCGAACGCGACGTGCTCGAGGCACAGGCGGCACCCGCGCTGGCCGAGGCCGCGCGGGAACTCGGCATGATCCCGTCCCGCGACACCGCACACCTCGTGCAGGATCCAGCGGGAAATTGGGTCGTCGTCGGCACCCCCAAGCCCGCCGAAGGCGTTCCGCCGCCACCGTTGAACACCCCGTTGCCCGACGTGACCCCGCAGCCAGCGCCGCCGCCCGCTCGTCCGGCGCCGCGGGTCGTCGATCCCCGTGAGGTCCCCGTCCGGATGCCGTCGCGCACGGCGCCGACGCCGGGCGTGCCGACGCCGGGCGTGCCGACACCGGGCGTGGCGGTGCCGCAGTCGATTCCCGCGCTGCCCGCGCTGCCCGCGCTGCCCGCGCCGGTCGTGCCCGAGGTGGCCGGCGGCGCACCGCACATCCCGGTCCCGCAGGCGCTGCCCGGTCCGGTCCCCGGCGCCGAACAGTTCAGTCCCGCGGTCGTGCCACCGGCGGGTCCGGTCGCATGAGCCGCGGCGAGCGCCGGCCCCGCAAGGCCGACACCCGCATGAAACCCACCCCCGGTTCCCAGGAGCGCTCCGCGAAGGCCCGGCGCACCCGCGCGCCGATCGCCGAAACCGGGCTGCGCAGCGCGTCTTTCGTGTTCCGCCACCGCGTCGGTAACGCGGCGATCTTCCTGGTGCTGATCGTCGCGGCGGGGCAGCTGTTCAATCTCCAGGTGCCCCGCGCGGACGGACTGCGGGCCGAGGCCGCCAGCCAGCTCAAGGTCACCGACGTCGACAAGGCCGTCCGCGGTTCGATCGTCGACCGCAACCACGACAAGCTCGCCTTCACCATCGAGGCGCGCGCGCTGACCTTCCAGCCGCAGAAGGTGCGCAAACAACTGGAAGAGGCCAGGGCCAAGAGCACCGAGGCGCCCGAGCCCGACCGCAGGCTGCGTGACATCGCCGCGGAGGTGGCGTCGCGGCTGAACAACAAGCCGGACTCCGCGACGGTCCTCAAGAAGCTCAAGAGCAACGAGACCTTCGTCTATCTCGCGCGTGCCGTCGATCCCGCGATCGCCGAGGCCATCACCAAGAAGTTCCCCGAGGTCGGTTCGGAGCGCCAAGATCTGCGCCAGTACCCGGGCGGCTCGCTGGCCGCCAACGTCGTCGGCGGCATCGACTGGGACGGGCACGGCCTGCTCGGGCTCGAGGATTCGATGGACGCCGTGCTGGCGGGCACGGACGGCTCGATCACCTACGACCGCGGCTCCGACGGCGTGGTCATTCCGGGCAGCTACCGCAACCGCCACGACGCGGTCGATGGCTCCACGGTGATGCTGACCATCGACGACGACATCCAGTTCTACGTCCAGCAGCAGGTGCAGCAGGCCAAGAACCTGTCCGGCGCCAAGAACGTCTCGGCGGTCGTGCTGGACGCGAAAACCGCTGAGGTGCTGGCGATGGCGAACGACAACACGTTCGACCCGAGCCAGGACATCGGCAGGCAGGAGCACCGCCAATTGGGCAACCCCGCGGTCTCGTCGCCGTACGAGCCCGGTTCGGTCAACAAGATCGTCACCGCCGCGTCGGTCATCGAGTACGGGCTGTCGCACCCCGACGAGGTGCTGCAGGTGCCCGGTTCGATCCACATGGGCGGGGTGACCGTCGGGGACGCGTGGGAGCACGGCACGATGCCGTACACCACCACCGGCATCTTCGGTAAGTCCTCCAACGTCGGCACGCTGATGCTGGCGCAGCGGCTCGGGCCGGAGCGCTTCTTCGAGATGGCGCGCAAGTTCGGCCTCGGGCAGCGCACCGGCGTCGGGCTGCCGGGGGAGAGCGCGGGCCTGGTTCCGCCGATCGACCAGTGGTCGGGTAGCACATTCGCCAACCTGCCTATCGGACAAGGGCTTTCGATGACCCTGCTGCAGATGGCGGGCATGTACCAGACCATCGCCAACGACGGCGTGCGCATCCCTCCGCGCATCGTCAAGAGCACCGTCGCCCCGGACGGCACCCACACCGACGAGCCTCGTCCCGAGGGCATCCGGGTGGTGTCGCCGGAAACCGCGCGCACGGTGCGACACATGTTGCGCGCCACCGTGCAACGCGACCCGACCGGGGTCCAGCAGGGCACCGGGTCGCAGGCGGCGATCGAGGGATACCAGATCTCCGGTAAGACGGGCACCGCTCAGCAGATCAACCCGGCCTGCGGTTGCTACTACGACGACGTCTACTGGATCACCTTCGCGGGCATCGCCACCACCGACGATCCGCGCTACGTCGTCGGCATCATGATGGACCACCCGCAGCGCACCGCCGACGGCCAGCCCGGCACCACATCGGCGCCGCTGTTCCACAACATCGCGTCCTGGCTGCTGCAGCGCGAGAACGTACCGCTGTCGCCCGATCCCGATTCGCGGTTGACGCTGGTAGCCGACTGACAAAGGCGCGGACGCCCCCGGTACGAGGCGGGGGCCGGGGAGGCGACTCGGTACTGTGTCAACGCCATGAACCTGCGACCCAGCCATCCCGCCGGCGCGGCGCTCGGGCCGTTGGCCGGGCAGGTCCAGGCGGTGCCCGCAGGCGGCGCCGTACCGGACATCCGCGTCACCGGCGTCACGCTGCGCAGCGCGGACGTCGCACCCGGAGACCTGTTCGCGGCGCTGCCGGGGGCGTCCTCGCACGGCGGCCGCTACGCCGCCGAGGCGGTCGCAAGCGGTGCGGTCGCGATCCTCACCGATCCGGACGGCATGGCGCTCGTCGGATCCGATGTCGAGGTTCCCGTGCTCATCCACCCGAACCCCCGCTCGGTGCTCGGCGAGATGGCCGCCGTGGTGTACGGCCGGCCGTCGGAACGGCTGCGAGTCATCGGGGTCACCGGCACCTCCGGTAAGACCACGACCACCTATCTGGCCGAGGCCGGACTGCGGTCGGCCGAGCGGGTGGCGGGGCTGATCGGCACCGTCGGCATCCGGATCGACGGACGCGATCAGGCCAGCGTCCTCACCACGCCCGAGGCGCCCGATCTGCAGGCGCTGCTCGCGGTGATGGTCGAGCAGGGTGTCGACACCGTCGTCATGGAGGTGTCGAGCCACGCGCTGACCCTCGGCCGCGTCGACGGCGTGCACTTCGCGGTCGGCGGGTTCACCAACCTGTCCCGCGACCACCTCGACTTCCATCCGACGATGCGGGACTACTTCGAGGCCAAGGCTCGGCTGTTCCATCCCGAATCCCGCAACCGCGCAGACCTTTCCGTGCTCTGCGTCGACGACGATGCGGGTCGCGAGATGGCCAGGCTGGCACGCGATCCGGTGACGGTCAGCGCGACCGGCCGCGTCGCGGACTGGCGCATCGAGGACATCCGAACCGTCGACCGCAAGGCGCAGGAGTTCTTCGCCGTGGACCCGGCCGGGGTGCACCACGGCGTGCGGATCGGGCTGCCGGGACGCTACAACGTGGCCAACTGCCTGCTCGCGATCGCGCTGCTGGACGCCGTCGGCGTGTCACCCGAACAGGCCGCGCCGGGACTGCGCACCGCGTCGGTGCCCGGCCGGATGGAACCCGTCGAGTGCGGGCAGGATTTCCTCGCGCTGGTCGACTATGCGCACAAACCGGGTGCCCTGCAGGCGGTGCTGGAGACGCTGCGGGCACAGACCGAAGGCCGCTTGGCGGTCGTGTTCGGCGCGGGCGGCAACCGCGATCCCGGCAAGCGCGCGCCGATGGGTCGCGTCGCCGCCGAACTGGCCGACCTGGTGGTGGTCACCGACGACAATCCGCGCGATGAGGACCCGGCCGAGATCCGGGCGGCGATCGTCAGGGGGGCGGTAACCGAGGGAGAGGTCGTCGAGATCGGTGACCGCCGGGCCGCGATCGAGCACGCGGTGGCGTGGGCGCGGCCCGGCGATGTGGTGCTCGTCGCCGGTAAGGGCCACGAGGCGGGGCAGACCGCCGGCGGCGTGACGCGGCCCTTCGACGACCGCGACGAGCTTGCGCGCGCCCTCGAAGGCCGCCGCGGATGATTGATCTCACGCTCGCCCGGATCGCCGAGATCGTCGGCGGGCGGCTCACCGACATCTCCGACGCCGACGCCGCAACCGTCAGGGTCACCGGCACCGTCGAATTCGATTCGCGGGCCGTCACCCCCGGCGGCCTCTTCCTCGCCCTGCCGGGCGCCCGCTCCGACGGACACGACTTCGCCGCGGCGGCCGTGCAGGCGGGCGCGGCTGCGGTGCTGGCGGCCCGTCCGGTCGGGGTGCCCGCGATCGTGGTCGACCCGACACCGGAGACCTCCGACCGCGCGGCCGGCGTGCTCGAACACGACGTCGACGGCTCCGGTGCGGCCGTGCTCACGGCGCTGGCGAAGCTGGCCGCCGCGGTCGCCTCCGAACTCGTCGCGGGCGGGCTCACGATCATCGGCATCACCGGCTCGTCGGGGAAGACCTCGACCAAGGATCTGGTCGCCGCGGTGTTGGCCCCGCTCGGCGAGGTGGTCGCGCCACCGGGATCGTTCAACAACGAGCTCGGTCACCCGTGGACGGTGCTGCGTGCGACGCGGTCCACCCGCTTCCTGGTGCTCGAGATGTCGGCGCGGCATCGCGGCAACATCGCGGCGCTGGCCGCGATCGCCCCGCCGTCGATTGCGGTGGTGCTCAACGTCGGCACCGCACACCTCGGGGAGTTCGGTTCGCGCGAAGCCATCGCCGAGACGAAAGCCGAACTGCCGCAAGCGGTTCCGGCCTCGGGCGCGGTGGTCCTCAACGTCGACGACAGTGCGGTGGCCGCGATGGCCGCCAAGACCGCAGCGCGCATCGTGCGGGTGTCGCGGGAGCCGGGCGGCGACGTCGACGTGTGGGCCGAGGCGGTCGCGCTCGACGAACTGGCCAGGCCGCGGTTCATCCTGCACGCCGGCGGGGAGCAGGGCGACGTCGCGCTGGCCGTGCACGGCGACCACCAGGTGTCGAACGCGCTGTGCGCGGCCGGCGTTGCGCTCGAGTGCGGCGCCTCCGTCGAGCAGGTCGCCTCGGCACTGGCCACCGCGGGACCGGCGTCCAGACACCGCATGCAGGTCGTCACCCGCGGCGACGGCGTCACGGTCATCGACGACGCCTACAACGCCAACCCGGACTCGATGAGCGCGGGCCTCAAGGCGCTGGCGTGGATGGCCCGCGAGGGCGGGGGCCGCCGCAGTTGGGCGGTGCTCGGCGAAATGGCCGAACTGGGCGACGACGCGATATCCGAACATGACCGCATCGGTCGACTGGCCGTGCGCTTAGATGTGTCACGACTCATCGTCGTCGGAACCGGGAGGACTATGAGCGCCATGCACCACGGCGCGGTGATGGAGGGATCGTGGGGCCCTGAGGCCACCATGGTCGCCGACGCCGACGAGGCGCTGGAACTCCTGCGCGCCGAACTGCAACCCTCCGACGTGGTGCTGGTGAAGGCGTCGAACGCGGCCGGCCTCGGCGCGCTGGCCGACGTGCTGGTCACCGAGGCCCGGGACCCGCACGCATGAGGCAGATCCTCATCGCCGTCGGCATCGCGCTGACGGTTTCGATCCTGCTCACTCCGGTGCTGATCCGGCTGTTCACGAGGCAGGGGTTCGGGCACGAGATCCGCGAGGACGGGCCGCCCACCCACGCCAAGAAGCGGGGCACACCGTCGATGGGCGGGGTGGCGATCGTCGCGGGCATCTGGGCCAGCTACCTGGGCACCCACCTCGTGGGCGTCGTGATCGACGGCCGGGGCCCGTCGGCGTCCGGACTGCTCGTGCTGTTTCTGGCCACCGCGCTTGGCGTCGTCGGATTCGTCGATGACCTGATTAAGATCCGCCGCTCGCGCAACCTGGGTCTGAACAAGACCGCCAAGACGGTCGGCATCCTGGCCGCCGCCGTGATCTTCGGGGTGCTGGCCCTGCAGTTCCGCAACGCCGACGGGTTGACGCCCGGGTCCGCCGAACTGTCCTACGTGCGCGAGATCGCCACCGTCACACTGCCGCCCGTGCTGTTCGTGTTGTTCTGCATCGTGGTGGTCAGCGCGTGGTCGAACGCGGTGAACTTCACCGACGGGCTGGACGGGCTGGCCGCGGGCGCGATGGCGATGGTGTGCGCGGCGTACGTGCTGATCACGTTCTGGCAGTTCCGCAACGCCTGTGCCACCAGCCCGGGCCTCGGCTGCTACAACGTGCGCGACCCGCTCGATCTGGCGATCATCGCCGCGGCCACCGCGGGCGCCTGCATCGGATTCCTGTGGTGGAACGCCGCGCCGGCCAAGATCTTCATGGGCGACACCGGCTCGCTGGCGCTCGGCGGCATCATCGCCGGGCTGTCGGTGGCCAGCCGCACCGAGATGCTGGCCGTGGTGCTGGGCGCCCTGTTCGTCGCCGAGGTGGTCTCGGTCGTCGTGCAGATCCTGGCGTTCCGCACGACCGGCCGCCGGGTGTTCCGGATGGCGCCGTTCCACCATCATTTCGAGCTGGTCGGATGGGCCGAGACGACGGTGATCATCCGGTTCTGGTTGCTCACCGCGATCGCGTGCGGGCTCGGTGTCGCGTTGTTCTACAGCGAGTGGCTGACCACCGTCGGTGCCTGACATGACCGTCGAGCCGCTGCTACCGGGGGCGCGGGTGCTGGTGACCGGCGCGGGCCTCACCGGCCGCTCGGTGAGCGCGGTGCTGGAGCCCACCGGTGTGCGGCTGACGATCTGCGACGACGATCCGCTGGCCCTGCAGCGGTTGATCACCCCCGCGAAGGTGGTCACCACCGCCGAGGCCGAGGCCACCATCGGCGAGTACGCGCTCGTCGTCACCAGCCCGGGATTCGCCCCGACCACGCCGGTGCTGGCGGCGGCGGCCGCCGCGGGCGTCCCGATCTGGGGCGACGTGGAACTGGCCTGGCGGCTGGACCAGGCGGGCTGGTTCGGGCCGCCGCGGCGCTGGCTGGTCGTCACCGGGACCAACGGCAAGACCACGACCACGTCGATGCTGCACGCGATGCTCGTCGCCGACGGTCGACGGGCGGTGCTGTGCGGCAACATCGGCAACCCGGTGCTCGACGTGCTCGCCGAACCGTCGGACCTGCTCGCGGTCGAGTTATCGAGCTTTCAGCTGCACTGGGCGCCGTCGCTGCGGCCCGACGCGGGCGTGGTGCTCAACGTCGCCGAGGACCATCTGGACTGGCACGGATCGATGGCGGCCTACGCCCACGCCAAGGCCCGCGTGCTGAACGGACGTGTCGCGGTCGTCGGGCTCGACGACCCGGTGGCCGCGGGCCTGCTCGCCACCGCGGAGGCGTCGACCCGCGTCGGCTTCCGGCTGGGCGAGCCGGGTCCCGGCGAGCTGGGCGTGGTCGGCGGCACGCTGGTCGACAACGCGTTCGGCGACCCGCCCGACGGCGGATGGGCGCTGGCCGAGGCCGCGTCCATCTCGGTGGCCGGCCCGGTCGGGGTGCTCGACGCGCTGGCCGCCGCATCGCTGGCCCGCGCGGTCGACGTGCCTGGGGCGGCCGTCGCCGACGCGCTCGTCGGCTTCCGGGTCGGCAGGCACCGCGCCGAGGTGGTCGGCACAGTCGACGGGATCACCTACATCGACGACTCGAAGGCCACCAACCCGCACGCCGCCCAGGCGTCGATCGCGGCCTACCCCCGGGTGGTGTGGGTGGCCGGCGGCCTGCTCAAGGGGGCAGCCGTCGACGAGCTCCTCGCTTCGGTCGCGAATCGGCTGGTCGGAGCCGTGCTGATCGGCCGCGACCGCGCGCTGATCGCCGACGCGTTGGCGCGACACGCCCCGGATGTCCCCGTCATCGAGGTTGTGACGGGGGAGGATTTTGGGGTGCAAGGGACAAATGGGTCGGATGTTAGTGCTGTTACTAGTGTGATCAGACTCGATGGTCAGCCCTCCGGCGACGCGATAATGGCCGCAGTGGTCGACGCTGCCCGCGACCTCGCCCGGTCCGGTGACACGGTGTTGCTGGCCCCCGCGGGCGCGTCCTTCGACCAGTTCAGCGGCTACAGCCACCGCGGCGACGCGTTCGCCGACGCCGTGCGCGCCCTGACCCGGTAGGCCCCCCGTGACCCCCATCCTGACCCGGTTGCGCCTGCGCAGGGCGGGCGCCGAAGACATACCGGCCGAACCGGTGCCCGCGGCCGCCGGGCCGCGCACCCGTGTCGGCGCTTGGCTCGGGCGCCCCATGACGTCGTTTCACCTCATCATCGCGGTGGCGGCGCTGCTGACCACGCTGGGCCTGACGATGGTGCTGTCGGCGTCGGGGGTGTATTCCTACGACCAGGACGGCTCGCCCTGGGCGGTGTTCGGCAAACAGGTCCTGTGGACGGTCATCGGCCTGTTCGCGTTCTACATCGCGATGCGGGTGCCGGTGCAGATGATGCGGCGCATGGCGTTCTCCGGCTTCGCGCTGACCATCGTGCTCCTGATCCTGGTGCTGATCCCGGGAATCGGCACGGTGTCGAACGGCTCGCGCGGATGGTTCGTGGTCGCCGGATTCTCGATGCAGCCTTCCGAGCTCGCCAAGATCGCCTTCGCCATCTGGGGTGCGCATCTGCTGGCCGCCCGCCGCATGGAGCAGGCCTCGCTGCGGGAGATGCTGATCCCGCTGGTGCCCGCGGCGTTCGTCGCGCTGGCACTCATCGTCGCCCAGCCGGACCTCGGACAGACGGTTTCGCTGGGCATCATCCTGCTGGGCCTGCTGTGGTACGCCGGGCTGCCGCTGCGGGTGTTCTTGTCCTCGCTGTTCATGGTCGTGCTGTCGGCCGCCGTTCTGGCGATGGCCGAGGGCTACCGATCCGCGCGGGTGCAGTCCTGGTTGAATCCGGGCGCCGACACCCAGGGCTCCGGCTATCAGGCCCGCCAGGCCCGTTTCGCGCTGGCCAACGGCGGCGTGTTCGGCGACGGTCTCGGCCAGGGCGCGGCCAAGTGGAACTATCTGCCCAACGCCCACAACGACTTCATCTTCGCGATCATCGGCGAGGAACTCGGGTTCATCGGCGCCGGCGGCCTGCTGTGCCTGTTCGGGCTGTTCGCCTACACCGGCATGCGGATCGCCCGGCGCTCGGCCGACCCGTTCCTGCGCCTGCTCACCGCGACCGCGACGTTGTGGATCATGGGCCAGGTCTTCATCAACGTCGGCTACGTGGTCGGCCTGCTTCCCGTCACCGGGCTGCAGCTGCCCCTCATCTCTGCCGGTGGAACATCAACGGCTACAACACTTTTCATGATCGGAATCATGGCAAGCGCGGCACGTCACGAACCGGAGGCGGTGGCGGCGCTGCGGGCGGGCCGCGACGACCGGGTGAACAGGTTGCTGCGCCTTCCGCTGCCGGCCCCGTATGTGCCGCCGCGGATCGAGGTGGCGCGTGAGCGGCTCGGCAAGCGCGGTGCCGAACGATCGGGCAAACCCGGCAAGGCCAAGCGCCCACGGGCGCCCAAGCCGGCGGCCAAACAGGCGCCCAAGCCCGCCCGCAAACGCCAGACGGCCGGTGGGTCGGTTCGGGCGGCAAGGCATCATGGAGGCGGCCGTGCGGAGAAAAGCCGCCGGCGCGCACTGGAAGGTCAGCGTTACGGGTGAACGACACGGGTCCCGTCCCTCGGCGGCCGGGGGACGACCGGGGAGTCTCCGTGGTACTCGCGGGCGGCGGCACCGCGGGACACGTCGAACCGGCGATGGCGGTGGCCGACGCCCTGGCAGAACTGGCCCCTGACGTCCGGATCACCGCGCTGGGCACCGAGCGCGGACTGGAAACCCGCCTGATCCCCGAACGCGGATACCACCTCGAGCTGATCACGCCCGTACCGCTGCCCCGGAAACTGTCCGGCGACCTCGTGCGCCTGCCCCTGCGGGTGCGGCGGGCGGTGCGCCAGGCGCGGGCGGTGCTCGACGAGGTCGAGGCCGATGTGGTGATCGGCTTCGGCGGCTACGTCGCGGTGCCCGCCTACCTCGCGGCGCGCAGCGTGCGCCGGAGCCGGCGGGTTCCGGTGGTGGTGCACGAGGCGAACGCGAGCGCCGGCTGGGCCAACCGGGTCGGTGCCCGCTCGGCACGGCGCGTGCTCTCGGCCGTCGCCGACCCCGGACTCGGCAGACCGGCCGAGGTGGTCGGGGTGCCGGTGCGCGCCGCGATCACCTCGCTGGACCGCATGGCGTTGCGCGCCGAGGCCCGCGCCCACTTCGGTTTCGCGCCCGAGGCCCGCGTGCTGTTGGTGTTCGGCGGGTCGCAGGGTGCGCAGTCGCTGAACCGGGCGGTGTCGGGTGCCGCCAAAGACCTTGCCGCGGCAGGTATTTCGGTCCTGCACGCGCACGGTCCCAAGAACACCCTCGAGTTGCGCGAGCCCGCCGACGGGGACCCGCCTTACGTTCCCGTGCCGTACCTGAGCCGGATGGACCTCGCCTACGCCGCCGCCGACGTGGCGATCTGCCGGTCCGGCGCGATGACCGTCGCCGAACTCACCGCGGTGGGACTGCCCGCGGTGTACGTCCCGCTGCCCATCGGCAACGGCGAACAACGGCTCAACGCGCTGCCGGTCGTCCGGGCGGGCGGCGGCCTGATCGTCGACGATGCCGACCTGTCGCCGGAGTTCGTCGCCGAGACCGTCGTCGACCTGCTCACCGACACCGGAAGGTTGCAGAGCATGACCGCGGCCGCCGCTCTGGCCGGCCATCGCGACGCGGCCAGGCGGGTCGCCGAGATCGCGCTCGCCGAGAGCCGAAAGAGCCTGCGGTGAAACCGAAGTCGTTACCGGCGGAGCTGCAGCGGGTGCACATGGTGGGCATCGGCGGCGCCGGCATGTCGGGCATCGCGCGCATCCTGCTGGACCGCGGCGGGCTGGTGTCGGGTTCGGACGCCAAGGAGTCGCGGGCGGTGGCCGCGCTGCGGGCCCGCGGCGCCGCGATCCGGATCGGGCACGACGCCTCCTCGCTGGACCTGCTGCCGGGCGGGCCGACCGCCGTCGTCACCACCCACGCCGCCATCCCCAAGACGAATCCCGAGCTGGTCGAGGCGCGTCGGCGCGGTATCCCGGTGATCCTGCGACCGGTGGTGCTGGCCAAGCTGATGGCGGGCCACACGACGCTGATGGTGACCGGGACGCACGGTAAGACCACCACCACGTCGATGCTCATCGTGGCGCTGCAGCACAGCGGCTTCGACCCGTCGTTCGCGGTGGGCGGCGATCTCGGGGAGGCGGGCACCAACGCCCACAACGGCAGCGGCGACTGCTTCGTGGCCGAGGCCGACGAGAGCGACGGCTCCCTGCTGGAGTACCACCCCAACGTCGCGGTGGTGACGAACATCGAGGCCGATCATCTCGACTTCTTCGGAAGCCCCGAGGCCTACGGCGCGGTGTTCGACGATTTCGTCGAGCGCCTCAAACCCGGTGGCGCGCTTGTGGTCTGCACCGACGACCCCGGTGCCGCGGCGCTCGCCGACCGCACCGAGGAACTGGGTATCCGCGTGCTGCGCTACGGCAGCGATCCGAGCCGTCCGCTGCGGGGCACCCTGTTGAGCTGGGAGCAGCACGACACCGGCGCGGTGGCGCACATCCAGTTCGCCGACGAGCCGCGTCCGCGGGTGATGCGCCTGGCGGTGCCGGGACGGCACATGGCGCTCAACGCGATCGGGGCCGTGCTGGCCGCGATCGAGGCCGGCGCGCCGGTCGACGCCGTGCTCGACGGGCTGGCCGGATTCGAGGGCGTGCGGCGCCGGTTCGAGCTGGTCGGGGAGGCCAACGGCGTGCGCGTTTTCGACGACTACGCGCACCACCCGACCGAGGTGCGGGCCACGCTGAGCGCGCTGCGCACCGTCACCGAGCAGGCCGGCGGTCGTTCGATCGTGGTCTTCCAGCCGCACTTGTATTCGCGCACAAGGACATTCGCGCGTGAGTTCGGCCAGGCGCTCGACGGGGCCGACGAAGTGTTCGTGCTCGACGTCTACGCCGCCCGGGAACAGCCGATCGCCGGGGTCAGCGGCGCCAGCGTCGTCGAGCACATCAGCGTGCCCGGGACGTATGTGCCCGACTTCTCGGCGGTGTCGGCGCGGGTGGCCGAAGCGGCCGCGCCGGGCGACGTCGTCGTGACGATGGGCGCCGGTGACGTCACGATGCTCGGCCCCGAGATCCTCACCGCGCTGCGTGTCAAGGCCAACCGGAGCACCCCGGGGTCGCGATGACCGGGCCGACCGATCCCACACCGGACGACGAGGCGCCACCCGAGGCGGGGGATGAGGCCCCGCCTCCGGAGGAGCCCTTCGAGGGCCCGCGCCGGCGGGCGCGCCGGGAGCGCGAGGAGCGTCGCGCCGCCCAGGCCCGGGCCATGGCGATCGAGCAGGCCCGCAGGGAGGCCAAGCGGCGCGCGATGGGCAAGCCGCCCGACGACACTCGAAGGCTGCGGCGCGGCACGGTGCGCGGCCTGAAGGTGCTGATGTGGTCGGCGCTGATCAGCGTCATCGTCGTCGGGCTCGGGCTGCTGCTGTATTTCACCCCGGTCATGGCGGTGCGCAACACGGTGGTCACCGGCGTGGGTGCGGTGACACAGGAGGAGATCGTCGCGGCCGCCGCCGTCGCGCCGGGAACACCGCTGCTGCAGGTGAACACTGACAGCGTCGCCGAACGGGTGGCCGCGATCCGGCGCCTCGCCAGCGCGCGCGTCCAGCGCCAGTACCCCTCCACGCTGCGGATCACCGTCGTCGAGCGGGTGCCGGTGGTGGTCAAGGACTATCCCGACGGACCGCACCTGTTCGACCGCGACGGCGTCGATTTCGCGATCGGTCCACCGCCGCCGGGCGTGCCGTACCTCGACACCGACAATCCGGGACCCAATGACGAGCCGACCAAGGCGGCGCTGCAGGTGATGACGTCGCTGCGCCCGGAGGTCGCCGCCCAGGTCGCCCGCATCGCGGCGCCGTCGGTCGCGGCCATCACCCTGCAGCTCATCGACGGTAGGGAGGTGGTGTGGGGCACCACCGACCGGACCGAGGAGAAGGCACTGAAGCTGGGCGCGCTGCTCACCCAGCCGGGCAAGACCTACGACGTGTCCAGCCCGGACCTGCCGACCGTGAAGTGACGTCGTGGCTGTTGGGTGCGCGAAGTTGCACGAAAAATTTGTCGCGCGTGTCGGCGCGCCTGCATCGCTAGGTCGCGACCTCGCCCTACCGTTCTGGTTGCGCGGAACAACTTGACATAACTATAACCCTCTGGTTGAGGTTTAGGGTTTGCCAAGACTCGGCGTGTCGTCGGACAACCTGGGAGGAAGGGATCGCGATGACCCCCCCACACAACTACCTCGCCGTCATCAAGGTGGTCGGCATCGGTGGCGGTGGCGTCAATGCCGTCAACCGGATGATCGAGCAGGGCCTCAAGGGCGTGGAGTTCATCGCCATCAACACCGACGCGCAGGCGTTGTTGATGAGCGACGCGGACGTCAAGCTCGACGTCGGTCGTGACTCCACGCGCGGGCTCGGCGCCGGCGCCGACCCCGAGGTGGGACGCAAGGCCGCCGAGGATGCCAAGGACGACATCGAGGAACTGCTGCGCGGCGCCGACATGGTGTTCGTCACCGCCGGCGAGGGCGGCGGCACCGGAACCGGTGGCGCGCCCGTGGTGGCGTCGATCGCGCGCAAGCTCGGGGCCCTGACCGTCGGCGTGGTGACGCGGCCGTTCTCCTTCGAGGGCAAGCGGCGAAGCAACCAGGCCGAGAACGGGATTCAGGCGCTGCGCGAGAGCTGCGACACCCTGATCGTCATCCCGAACGACCGGCTGCTGCAGATGGGCGACGCCGCGGTGTCGCTGATGGACGCGTTCCGCAGCGCCGACGAGGTGTTGCTCAACGGTGTGCAGGGCATCACCGACCTGATCACGACGCCGGGCCTGATCAACGTCGACTTCGCCGACGTCAAGGGCGTGATGAGCGGGGCGGGCACCGCGCTGATGGGCATCGGTTCGGCCCGCGGCGACGGCCGTGCCCTCAAGGCCGCCGAGATCGCGATCAACTCACCGCTTCTGGAGGCCTCGATGGAGGGCGCGCAGGGCGTGCTGCTCTCGGTGGCCGGCGGCAGCGATCTGGGCCTGTTCGAGATCAACGAGGCCGCGTCGTTGGTGCAGGACGCCGCACATCCGGAAGCCAACATCATCTTCGGCACGGTCATCGACGACTCGCTCGGCGACGAGGTGCGGGTGACGGTGATCGCGGCGGGCTTCGACTCGGCCGGTCCCGGACGTAAACCGGTCGTGAGCCCCCCAGAGGGGCAGGGCATCACCCCGGGCAAGGCCGGCAAGGTGAGCACATCGCTGTTCGAGCCAGCGGATCCGGCGAGCGTGCCGGTACACACCAACGGCGCGACGGTCAGCATCGGCGGAGACGATGACGACGACGTCGACGTGCCGCCGTTCATGCGCCACTGATCCGGCAATACTGGCGACCGTGACGGTTCGCATACGGCGCGTTACCACGACACGGGCCGGCGGCGTCTCCGCGCCGCCGTTCGACACCTTCAATCTCGGCGATCACGTCGGCGACGATCCTGCGGCGGTCGCCGCCAACCGCAAACGGCTCAGCGGCGCCATCGGATTGGGCAGCGATTCGGGGGCGGACGGAATCGTCTGGATGAATCAGGTCCACGGCGATCACGTGGTCGTGGTCGACGAAGCCACCGATCGTCCGGTGGACCAAACTGACGCATTGGTCACCGCCGAGCCGCGATTGGCGTTGGCGGTGGTTACCGCCGATTGTGTTCCAGTTTTATTGGGCGATGAGCGCGCCGGTGTGGTGGCCGCCGTGCACGCCGGCCGCGTGGGTGCGCAGAAAGGCGTCGTCGCGCGCACCGTGGAGGTGATGCTGTCGCTCGGCGCACACGCCGACGACATCTCGGCGTTGCTCGGGCCTGCGGTCAGCGGGCGCAACTACGAGGTGCCGGAGGCCATGGCCGCCGAGGTGGAGACCGCGTTGCCCGGCAGCCGCACGACGAGCGCCAAGAACACCCCCGCCCTGGACCTAAGAGCCGGAATCCACCGGCAGTTAACGACTTTGGGCGTCACCGCCATCGACGTCGACCCCCGCTGCACGGTCGAGGATCGGAGTCTGTTCAGTCACCGCCGCGACGCCCCGACCGGGCGGCTCGCCTCACTGGTGTGGATGGAGTGAGCGTCAGCGTGCCGTCGTCCCGCGAACTCGAACTCACCGAGGCGCTGACGGCCGTGCGGGCGCGGCTGGCCGCCGCCGCCGAAGCCGCCGGGCGCGATGTCGCCGAAATTGAATTACTGCCGGTGACCAAATTCTTTCCCGCCGGCGATGTCATTATTCTTCGCCGTTTGGGGTGTGAGGCTTTTGGTGAATCACGCGAACAGGAAGCGTCGAATAAAGTCCGCGAAATCGCCTCGCATTCGAATATCGGACCCATTCGCTGGCACATGGTCGGGCGGATACAGCGCAATAAAGCCCGATCCATTGCCGGCTGGGCGTATGCGGCGCACTCGGTCGACAACCGCAAGCTGATCACCGCCCTGGGCCGCGCGGCGGTCGACGCGCTCGACGACGGACGCCGGACCGAACCGCTGCGCGTCTTCATCCAGTTGAGCCTCGACGGCGACGAGGGCCGCGGCGGCGTCGACATCGGAAAGCCCGATGCCGTCGACGAGTTGTGCGCCGCAGCGCACGAAGCACCCGGGCTGGAATTCACCGGCCTGATGGCGATTCCGCCGCTGGGCGAGGACGCGGACGCGGCGTTCGCACGGGTCAGCGCCGAGTACGAGCGGGTGCAGGCCGGCTATCGGCAGCGCCTCCAACTGTCGGCCGGGATGTCGAACGATATGGAAGCGGCGGTCAAACACGGCTCGACATGCGTGCGTGTCGGTACCGCGTTATTGGGTCAGCGTCCTTTACCGTCACCAGAAGTAGTCACTCCAGTCACATCTTCATCACAGACACCAGAGTCCAGGGCATGAGAAGGGTCGAGCGATGAGCACACTCCACAAGGTCAAGGCCTACTTCGGGATGGCCCCGATGGATGACTACGACGACGAGTACTACGAGGACGACGACCGCGGCGCCCCCCGTGGATATTCGCGGCGTAGCAGAGACGACCGCTTCGACGACGACGGTTACGCCCCGGGACACCGCGGCTACGACGACCGTGAGTACGACGACGCACCCGGCGGCTACCGCGGGTACGAGGACCGGTTCGAGCCGAGGCTGCGCGCACCGCGCGAGTTCGAGCGTCCGGCACCCCGGTTCGCCCCGATGCGCGGCGCCACCCGCGGCGCGCTCGCGATGGACCCCCGCAGGATGGCCGAGCTGTTCGAGGCGGGCAGCCCCCTGTCGAAGATCACCACGCTGCGTCCGAAGGACTACAGCGAGGCCCGCACCATCGGCGAGCGGTTCCGCGACGGCACCCCGGTGATCATGGACCTGGTCTCGATGGACAACGCCGACGCCAAACGCCTCGTCGACTTCGCCGCCGGCCTGGCCTTCGCGCTGCGGGGATCGTTCGACAAGGTCGCCACGAAGGTGTTCCTGCTGTCGCCCGCGGACGTCGACGTCACCGCCGAGGAGCGGCGCCGCATCGCGGAGGCGGGCTTCTACTCCTATCAATAGGACAAGCTCACAGACGGGTAGGCTGGCGTCGCGTTCAGGCTTGAGCGGCCTTTCGAGCGCGACCTGCCTGTATCAAATGTCACATCTGTGCCCGTAGTGAGGACCTTCGGCGTTGTCGCTCTTTTTCGAGATCCTGGGCTTCGCCCTGTTCATCTTCTGGCTGCTTCTGATCGCGCGGGTCGTGGTCGAATTCATCCGATCCTTCTCCCGGGACTGGCATCCGAAGGGCGCGACGGTGGTGATCCTGGAGATCATCATGACGGTGACCGATCCGCCGGTGAAGCTGCTTCGGCGGCTCATTCCCCAGCTCACGATAGGTGCGGTGCGGTTCGACCTGTCGATCATGGTGCTGCTGCTCGTCGCCTTCATCGGCATGCAGCTGGCGTTCGGTGCGGCGGCCTGAGGCCGCGCACCTAGCGTGCGTTTGCCCGCGAGAAATTGAGCGGAGAAATCACCACCGGGCGTCCGGGCATGTTTGAAATTCGCTCTTAATTTCATCCTCTTCTGCAACGGCCGCGGCTGGTGTGACAGGATGGACGCCAGTTACGTTCCACCCACGCTCTACACTTTTGAGACCGGTTGACTGTCCAGACTTTCAAGGGGGCGACAATGCCGCTCACACCCGCCGACGTTCACAACGTCGCGTTCAGCAAGCCACCCATCGGCAAGCGCGGCTACAACGAGGACGAGGTCGACGCGTTCCTCGATCTGGTGGAGAACGAGCTGACACGGCTCATCGAGGAGAACTCCGATCTCCGGCAGCGTGTCGCCGAACTGGATCAGGAGTTGGCCGCCGGCGGCTCGGGACAGCCCGCCCCGGCCGCCGCCGCTCCGGTCTACGAGCAGCCCGCCCCCGAGCCGGCGCAGCCGGTCTACGAGGCGCCGGCGCCGGCGCAGGCGGGAGCGCCCAGCGAGGATCAGGCGCTGAGGGCGGCCAAGGTGTTGAGCCTCGCCCAGGACACCGCCGACCGGTTGACCAGCACCGCCAAGGCGGAGTCGGAGAAGCTGCTCGCCGATGCGCGGGCGCAGGCCGACGCCCTGGTCAGCGAGGCGCGCCAGACCGCCGAGACCACCGTCGCCGACGCCCGTCAGCGTGCCGACGCGATGCTCGCCGACGCGCAGACCCGTTCCGAGGCGCAGCTGCGCCAGGCCCAGGAGAAGGCCGACGCCCTGCAGGCCGACGCGGAACGCAAGCACTCCGAGATCATGGGGACGATCAACCAGCAGCGCACCGTGCTGGAGGGCCGGCTCGAACAACTCCGGACCTTCGAGCGCGAATACCGCACGCGGCTCAAGACCTATCTGGAATCGCAGCTCGAGGAGTTGGGCCAGCGCGGTTCGGCCGCGCCCGTCGACTCCAGCGCCGGTAATGACGGCGGCGGATTCAATCAGTTCAACCGGGGAAACAACTGAACCTTCTTTGACCTAGGGTTGATCAATGCTGATCGTTGCGCTCGTCCTCGCTGTCATCGGCCTCGCGGCACTCGTGACGGCGGTCGTCACGAGCAATGAATTGATCGCCTGGGTCTGTATCGCGGCCAGTGTGATTGGCGTCGTGCTGCTGATCGTGGATGCGGTGCGGGAGCGGTCGAACCGCAAAGCCGGTGTCTCCGACGACGCGCACACCGAGGCCGAACCGGAGTACTACGAGGACTATCCGGACGACGAGACCGCCGCCGTGCAGGAACCCGAGTACGCCGACGACGAGACCACGGTCGTCGAACAAGCCGATTCGGGCGAAGAACGCCGCTAAACCGTTTGGCGCCCTTGCTATTCGCTTTCGCGGGGCGTGAGTAGTTCGCGCACCTCGTCGTCGCCGACCTGATGGAAGTCGGCGAACACCTGGCCGACGGCCTCGAATCCCGGCGGCATCGTCGCGCAGACCACGTCGTCGGCTTCCCCGGCGAGTTCCCGGCGCGCCGAGGGCGGCCCGACCGGGACCGCCACGACCACCCGCGCCGGATTCTGGGCCCGCACGGCGCGCACCGCGGCGAGCATGCTGGCGCCGGTGGCGATCCCGTCGTCGACGAGGATCACGGTCTTGCCCGCCAACTCGGGCGGCGGTCGATCGCCCCGATACGCCCGCTCGCGGCGGTCCAACTCCTCGGCTTCCCGGGCGATCGCGGCCTGTATCGCCTCCTCGCCGATGCCGAGATTGCGCACCAGGTTGTCGTTGATGACGACGCCGCCGCCGCTGGCCAGAGCGCCCATGGCCAACTCCTCCCACTGCGGCACCCCCAGCTTGCGGACCAGGAAGACGTCGAGGGGCGCGTCCAATGCGCGGGCCACCTCCGCTGCGACCGGAACCCCGCCCCGCGCGAGGCCCAGGACCACCACATCCTGGCCGCGGTACGACGACAGCTCGCGGGCCAGGACCTCGCCGGCGTCCCGGCGGTCCCGATACACGCGCTTGGCACTTCGGCGGGCGAGCCCGCTCCATCCGCTCATCACATTCGATTCGATGTCTGGGGACCTTGTCAGCCTACGACCGTGGGTACCCCACCCGGACGCAATCCATCGGCACCACGGCGACGAATATCGGGTTATGGGCATCGAATACGAGGGTGTCGTCGAGCACCCGCTCGACGAGGTGTTCGCCTGGCACGCGCGGCCGGGCGCGATGAGGCGGCTCGTGCCGCCGTGGCAGCCGATGACGGTGCTCGCCGAAGCGGAGTCACTGGCCGACGGGCGGGCGGTGCTCGGATTGCCCGGCGGCCTGCGCTGGATCGCGCAACACGATCCGGCGCGCTACGACCCGCCGCACCGCTTCGTCGATGTGCTGTCCTCCGACGGGCCGGCCTCGTGGCCGCCGCGCCTGGTCGGCAGGTGGACGCACATCCACGAGTTCTCCGAGGCCGACGGCGGCACCCGGGTGTACGACCGGATCGAGGCGCCCGTGCCCGCGGCGGCGCTGCGGCCGATGTTCGTCTACCGCCACCGCCAACTGGCCGACGACCTGGCCGCCCACCGCGACGCCGCGGCCGCCGGTTTGCGGCCGCTCGCCGTCGCGGTCACCGGCGCATCGGGCCTGGTCGGATCCGCCTTGACCGCGTTCCTGAGCACCGGCGGACACCGGCTGATCCGACTGGTGCGGCGGGTGCCGGCGGGGCCCGACGAGCGCCGGTGGGATCCCGCCCGCCCGGACCCCGGCCTGCTGACCGGTGTCGACGCGGTCGTGCACCTGGCGGGCGCGTCGATCGCCGGCCGGTTCACCCACGCGCACAAGGACGCGATCCGCGCCAGCCGCATCGAACCGACTCGCCGACTCGCCGAAGCGGCGGCTCGCACCCAGGACGGCCCGCGGGTGTTCGTCAGCGCGTCGGCGGTCGGTATCTACGGTCACGACCGCGGCGACGCCGTGCTGACCGAGGAGAGCGTGCCCGGTGACGGCTTCCTGGCCGACGTGGTTCGCGACTGGGAGGCGGCGACCGCGCCGGCCGCCGAAGCGGGGCTGCGGGTCGTCACCGTCCGTACGGGCATCGTGCAGTCCGCACGCGGCGGGACCCTGCGGCTGATGCGGCCGTTGTTCGCCGCCGGCCTGGGCGGCCGGCTGGGCAGCGGCCGGCAGTGGCTGGCCTGGATCGCGCTCGACGACCTGCTCGACGTCTATCACCGCGCGCTCTACGACGCGCGGCTGACGGGGCCGGTCAACGCGGTGGCACCCCACCCGGTGCGCAACGCCGACTACACCAGGACGTTGGCGCGGGTGCTGCGGCGACCGGCCGTCGTGCCCGTGCCGTCGTTCGGGCCGCGACTACTGCTGGGAGAGCAGGGCGCCCGCGAACTCGCCGAGGCCAGTCAACGGGTCGCACCCGCCGCATTGCGGGCCGTCGGTCATCGATTCCGCCACCCGTCCCTCGACGGTGCGCTCGCTCACGAGCTCGGGCACGCCTGACGGACCACGCGGGTCGCGAAGCCGTCCACGAGGCGGCGCACCCGGGCCGCCGCGTTACCGGCGAATTCCATTGTGTGGGAACGTAATTGGTCGTGTGTGAGACCGAACGCGGCGATCTCGCCTTCGGTGTCGTCGGCCAGCCAGGTGTCGAGCAGCTCCAGGTCAACCTCCGGATGGAACTGCAGTGTGAGCGTGCGGCCGAGCAGGAACGCCTGGGATGCGTCCGCGGTTCGGGCCAGTTCGGTGGCGCCGGGCGGCAGGGTCCAGCGATCGTAGTGCCACTGGAACCACCGCCCACCGGGCACCAGCTCGGGATCGACGGACTCGACGTCGTACCAACCGATCTCGGGTGACGGCGAACGCGCGACCGTGCCGCCGAAGGTCTGCGCCAGCAGTTGACCGCCGAAGCAGATGCCGAGGATCGCGAGGCCGGCGTCGGCGGCGCGCCGCATCATCGCCATCTCCTCGCCGACCCAGGTGCCGCGCAGCGCATCGTCGTAGACGGGCCACCGCGCGCCGAGGGGCACGAGCACGTCGTACGCGGTCGGGTCGGGAAACGTCACCTCGCCGGCCGGGGAGTGTGCGCGCTCGGCGGGCACCACCTCGAAGGTGTCCACGTCGAACCCCGCGTCGACGAACGCCTCACCCAGCAGGGCCTCGGTGGCGAGGTGCTCGTTGTAGAGGAACAGGACTTTCGCCGTCACGCGGCCATTATTTCCTGCGTAGATCCACCGTCGAGCGGGCATCCCACGGGGTGTCTGTACTGGCCGAATGGTTCCTCACCGCCGGTGAGCGCGGCAACCCCAGCTGGGAGCTGCCGGCGTGGAGCGAGGGCAACCGGGCCGAGGCCTTGATTCACGGCGCGTCTTACTTCGACCGGCTCGTCACCGAGGTGGAGACGCTCGGCGCCGGTGATCACCTGTTCTTCGCCGACTGGCGCGGCGATGCGGACCAGAGGCTGCGCGACGACGGCCCGACCGTCGCCGAGTTGTTCCGCGCCGCGGCCGACCGCGGTGTGCTCGTCAAGGGCCTGATGTGGCGGTCGTACCCGAATCGCCTGCAGTTCAACGAGGAGCAGAACCGCCACCTGGCCGAAACCATCGAGCGCGCCGGGGGAGAGGTGCTGCTCGACCAGCGGGTGCTGGTCGGCGGATCGCATCATCAGCGGCTGGTGTTGCTCCGGCACCCCGACGAACCGGAGCGCGACGTGGCGTTCATCGGTGGCATCGACCTGTGCCACTCCCGCCGTGACGACGCGTCACACCGGGGGGACCCGCAGGCGGTGCAGATGTCGAGCCGGTACGGGGAGCGGCCCCCGTGGCACGACGTGCAGCTGCAGGTGCGGGGTCCGGTCGTCGGAGCGCTCGACGTGACCTTCCGGGAGCGGTGGACGGCGCGCGCGCCGCTGGACCTGTTCAACCCGCTGGCCTGGCTGCGCGACAAGTTCGGCGGCGACGCGCGGCGGCGCCCGTTGCCGGAGCAGCCGCCGGATCCGCCTGCCTGCGGGCCGCACGCGGTCCAGGTGCTCCGCACGTACGGTGATGCCCTGATTCAGTACGAGTTCGCCAAGGAGGGTGAACGCAGCATCGCGCGCGGCTACACGCAGGCGATCCGTCGCGCCCGGAAGCTGATCTATCTGGAGGACCAGTACCTCTGGTCGGAGGAGGTCGCCAACCTGCTGGTCGACGCGCTGACCAGCAATTCCGAGCTGCGGTTGGTCGCGGTGGTGCCACGCTATTTCGACCTCGAGGGCGGTCTGGGCCGCCCGCCGACCCTGGTGGGTCGTCAACTCGCGCTCGACGCGTGCCGACGGGCCGCGCCGGACCGGGTGCATGTCTTCGACGTCGAAAACCACGAGGGCACACCGGTTTACGTGCACTCGAAGGCGTGCGTCATCGATGACACCTGGGCCTGCATCGGAAGCGACAACTTCAATCGGCGGTCGTGGACCCATGACAGCGAACTGTCCTGCGCGGTGCTCGACGCCGACGACATGTTCGCGCGTGATCTGCGCCTGCGGTTGCTCCGTGAGCACCTCGATCGGGCGGAGGACGGTAGCGAGGACGACGGGTTGCTCGACCCCGTCACGGCGGTCGACGAGATCGTCTCGTGCGCAGAGGCTCTGGAGCAGTGGCATCGAGCGGGGTGTCGCGGGCCGCGACCACCCGGCCGGTTGCGGCCCCACGAGAGCGAACGGGTCGATCCACTGACGCGGCTGTGGGCCGAACCCGCCTACCGGATGATTTTCGACCCGGACGGCCGCTCGTACCGGGATCGTCTGCTGCGGCGGCGGCCGTGAACGTCGAGGAGTGGTTCCTCACCGCGGAGGAGCGCGACAACCCCGCATCGGACATCCCGGTGTGGTGCGACGGCAACCGCGTCGAACCGCTCGTGCACGGTTCGACGTATTTCGACCACCTCATCGCCGAAGTGGAGGCGCTTGCGTCCGGCGACTACGTGTTCTTCACCGATTGGCGTGGGGACTCGGACCAGAACATGCGCGACGGCGGTCCGACGGTGAGCGAATTGTTCTGCCGCGCAGCCGAACGCGGCGTGATCGTCAAGGGGCTGTTCTGGCGTTCGCACTTGGACGAGCTGTCGTACAGCCAGGAGCAGAACCGCCGTCTCGGTGAGAGCATCGAGAACGCCGGCGGCGAGGTCCTGTTGGATCAGCGGGTGCGCATCGGCGGTTCGCACCACCAGAAGCTGGTCGTGATCCGGCATCCCGGCCGGCCGGAGCGCGACGTGGCCTTCGCGGGGGGTATCGATCTGTGCCATTCACGGCGGGACGACGCATCACACCGGGGTGATCCCCAGGCGCTGCCGATGTCGCCGCGCTACGGCGACCACCCGCCGTGGCACGACGTGCAACTGCGACTCCAGGGGCCGGTGGTCGGCGCGCTGGACCTGACCTTCCGGGAGAGGTGGAACGACCCCGCATCGCTGGACATGCTGAACCCGCTGGCGTGGCTGCGCGACAAGATCTATGACGCGGACATGACCGCCGATCCGCTGCCGGACCAACCGCCGGACCCGCCGCCCTGCGGCCCGCACCGAGTCCAGGTGTTGCGCACCTACCCCGACGCCCACTTCGCCTACTATTTCGCGCCGCGCGGCGAGCGCAGCATCGCGCGCGCCTACAGCAAGGCGGTGCCGCGCGCCCGGCGGCTGATCTATCTGGAGGACCAGTACCTGTGGTCGAAGCGGGTGGCCAACCTGTTCGCCGCGGCGCTGCGGGACAACCCCGACCTGCATCTGGTGGCGGTGGTTCCGCGGTATCCCGATGTCGACGGCCGGCTCGCCCTGCCGCCCAATCAGGTCGGCCGCTGGCAGGCCATCGAGACGTGCCATCGGGCGGCCCCCGACCGGATGCACGTCTTCGATGTCGAAAACCATGAGGGCACACCGGTTTACGTCCATGCGAAGGTCTGCGTGATCGACGACGTCTGGGCGTGCTCGGGCAGCGACAACTTCAACCGGCGGTCGTGGACACACGACAGCGAGCTGTCCTGTGCCGTGCTCGACGAGGAGGGTGCGTTCGCCCGCGATCTCAGGCTGCAATTGATGCGTGAGCACCTGGATCGTCTCGAGGACGGCAGCGAGGACGGGGGCCTGGTCGATCCGGTCACCGCCGTGGACGAGATCGTCGAGAGCGCAGAGGCGTTGGAGGCGTGGTATGCCTCCGGTCGTAGGGGACCGAGGCCGCCCGGGCGGTTGCGCCCGCACAGAGCCGAGCGTCTCGGGCTGCTGACCCGGCTGTGGGCCGAACCCGTGTACCGGTTCATGTACGACCCCGACGGGCGGTCGTACCGGGACCGGTTGAAGGGACGGCTGTGACCTTGCCGTCCGGACAGAAATCTACGCGTTTGCGCTGATGTTTCGCCGATGCGCGGGTCGCATGCTGGCTAGCATGAGCGCACTCGAGTGGAGCGAACTTGGTGTGAGCGGATTGCCGACCGGAACGGTGACGTTGCTGCTGGCCGACGTCGAGGGGTCGACGCGGTTATGGGACTCGCAGCCGGAGGAGATGCGTGCGGCGATCCAGCGGCTTGACGCCATCCTGGCCGATCTCGTGGTCGTCCACAACGGTGCGCGCCCGGTCGAGCAGGGGGAGGGCGACAGCTTCGTGCTGGCCTTCGCTCGGGCCAGCGACGCGGTGGCCTGTGCGCTGGCGTTGCAACGGGCGCCGCTGGCCCCGATCCGGCTGCGCATTGGCGTGCACACCGGTGAGATCCAGTTGCGCGACGAGGGCAACTACATCGGGACGACGATCAATCGCACGGCGCGACTGCGCGATCTCGCGCACGGCGGACAGACGGTGCTGACGGGCGCGACCGAATCCATGGTGCTCGACCATCTGCCCGAGGACGCATGGTTGAGCGATCTCGGATCGCATCCGTTGCGTGACCTCCCGCGTCCGGAACGCGTTGTGCAACTGTGCCACCCCGACATCCGCAATGAATTCCCGCCGCTGCGCACGGCCGACACCGCGCTGCGACCGGACCTGCCCGCACAGCTGACGCGATTCATCGGGCGCCGCAAGCAGATCGCCGACATCCGCGATCTGTTGACCGAGAACCGACTCGTGACGCTGACCGGCGCGGGCGGGGTGGGCAAGACACGCCTCGCCGTCCAGATCGCGGATCGCATCGACTCGCCGTCGGTCTGGTACGTGGACCTGGCCCCGATCAGCGACCCGGACCTCGTTCCCGTCGCCGTGCTCCGTTCACTCGGTGTGCCGGATCAACCGGGTCGCTCGATGATGGACAGCATCGTCGAGTTCATCGGCGAACGCGCGGGATTCGCCGTGCTCGACAACTGCGAACACCTGCTCGAGGTCAGTGCCGAACTGATCACCACGCTGCTCGAGCGGTGTCCAGCCCTGACGCTGCTGGCCACCAGCCGCGAACCGATCGGCGTCGAGGGTGAACTCATCTGGCGGGTGGCCTCGCTGTCCATCGACGACGAAGCCGTCGAGTTGTTCGTCGACCGCGCCCGCCACGTTCAGTCGGATTTCGCAGCGGGGGACGAGGAACTCGCGGTCATCGGCGAGATCTGCAGGCGGCTGGACGGTATGCCGCTGGCGATCGAACTCGCGGCCGCCCGGGTTCGCGCGCTGTCCGTGCGGGAGATCCTCGACGGCCTGCACGACCGGTTCCGTCTGTTGACGGGCGGATCGCGAAAGGCGGTGCGGCGTCAACAAACCCTCAAAGCGTCCGTGGACTGGTCGCACCAGATGTTGACCGAACCCGAACGCGTCGTCTTCCGGCGCCTGGCCGCCTTCGCCGGAGATTTCGACCTCGAGGCGGCCCAGGCGGTGGCCACGGGCGGAGAGGTCGAGCGCTTCCAGGTGCTCGACCTGCTCATGCTCCTGGTGGACAAATCGCTGGTGCTGGCCGAAAGTTCCAGTGGGCGCGTGCGTTACCGGCTGCTCGAAACGGTCCGGCAGTACGCACTGGACAAGCTCGGCGAGTCCGGCGAAGCCGACACCGTCCGGAGCCGGCACGGGGATCATTACGCTTCGATCACGCGGCTCGAGGCACCGGGATGCGCCGACTACGAACGGCTCGTCACTCGGGCGGAAGCCGAGATCGACAATCTTCGTGCAGCTTTCGCGTGGAGCCTGGAGCGCCGCGACACCGACGCGGCGTTGCGGCTCGCCAGCTCACTGCAGCCACTGTGGCTCATGCACGGGCGGGTGCAGGAGGGGCTGTCCTGGTTCGATGATGCCCTGGGCGACCCGGCGACCGATGACGCGAGCGATGTCGTCGCTCGCCTCAGTGCGGTGGCCGATCGGGCGGTGCTACAGGCATGGGCGGTCACCATCGGCGCCACGGAGGATCTCGAGAACGCCCTGGCGATGGCGAGGGAACTCGACGACCCTGTGCTGTTACTCCGGGTGCTGGTGTCGTGTGTGGGTGCGGCCGCGTTTGATGCCCAGGCGGCATTCCCGTACATCGACGAAGCGCTGGAATTGGCGCGACGGTTGGACGACCGGTGGCGGCTCTGTCAGATCCTCGGCTGGAAGGCCTACATCAGCATTCTCCTCGGAGATCCGGTCTCGGCCCTTGCGGCCAGCGAGGAGGGGCATTCGCTGGCCGAGGCCGTTGGAGACTTGTTCGTCTCACGGATGAGCCGATACTGGGGCCCCGCGATGGCGTCGTTTCAGTTCGGCGACCTGAAGGAGGGCACGGCCCTTCTGCATGCGCTCGTCACCGAGGCCGACGCAGCCGGAGATCTGATACACGGCTACCTGGCGCGCATCGGCCTCGCGCATGCGTACGTCTGGCTGGGCGATCCCGCCACCGGCCGACGCCACGCCGAGGCGGCGATCGAAGCCGCTTGCACGCTGGGCACCTTCCTCGAGCCCTGGGCCTATGCGCCACTGGCTTTCGCGGTCCTCGCAGAGGGAGACTTGAAAGCTGCTGCGGAGGCCTGTGATTGGGCGTGGCAGCGCATGAATGCGCAGCCCGAGACAGCGATCACGAACGTCGTTCCGCTGGCGGAACTCGAACTCGCGAGGGGGGACCTGGCCGCCGCCAGGAAATGGGCGGACTTCGAGGTGTCGGTGATGCAGGGGTGGCACCTGGCACGGGCTCTGGTGAACCGCACCCGCATCGCGCTGGCGCAGGGCGATCTCGGTCAGGCCGAAGCGGATATGCGCCGGGCACTCGACTGTATGACCGGTCATCGGTCCTATCAGATCGCGCCCGATGCCTTCGAGGTGCTCGGCGAGTTGAGTTGTGCTGCCGGTGATCACCGCAACGCGGCACGATTTCTCGGCGCGGCCGGAGCCATGCGGGAGCGGACCGGGCTCGTCAGGCTCCGCGTGCACGACGCGGCGTACGCGGCAGCGATCTCGCTGCTGAAAGAGTTCCTCGGCGAAGCGGATTTCAGGGCGCTGTGGGACGAGGGCACCGCGCTGTCCATCGAGGAGGCCGTCGCGTACGCCCAGCGTGGGCGCGGTGGGCGCAAGCGGCCGGCCAGCGGTTGGAACTCGTTGACGCCGACCGAGCTCGACGTGGTGCGGTTGGTCGCCGAGGGACTGGGCAACAAGGACATCGCGGCACGGCTCTTCGTGTCGCATCGCACGGTGCAGACCCACCTGACCCACGTCTACACCAAGCTCGGACTGGGCTCGCGCGTGCAGCTGGCACAGGAAGCCACGCGGCACGCCTAGTATCGCGGTATGACAGTCGTTCTGGTGCACGGTAATCCGGAGACGGATGCGATCTGGGGTCCCTTGGTCGACGCGCTCGGCCGCGACGATGTGGTGCGGCTTTCCCCGCCGGGATTCGGCGCCGCGCTGCCCGACAACTTCGCGGCGACGTACCTCGACTACCGCGATTGGCTCGAGCGTGAACTCGAGCGCCTCGGCGAACCGGTCGACCTGGTCGGACACGACTGGGGCGGCGGGCACGTCGTCAACGTGGCGATGCATCGTCCCGAGCTTCTGCGCACCTGGGCCAGCGACGTCGTCGGCCTGTTCGATGTCGACTACGTATGGCACGACCTCGCCCAGGTGTGGCAGACGACTGGCGCCGGCGAGGAACTCAACGAGACGATGATGGGCGGCACCGTCGACGAGCGGGCGGCCCGGATGGCCGAGCTTGGCCTTCCTCCCGACATCGCCAGGTCGCTTGCCGAGGCACAGGGGCCCGAGATGGGACGCGCGATCCTCGCGCTGTACCGATCGGCCGCGCAGCCGGCGGTCTCCGAGGCCGCACGCGAGTTGGGGACGGCCGCGTCGCGACCGGGCCTGTCGATCCTCGCCACCGAGGATCCGTACGTCGGAACCGAGGAGATGCGCCGCCGCGCGGCGGAGCGTGCCGGTGCCCGAACGGAGGTCCTCGAGGGGCTGGGGCACTGGTGGATGGTGCAGGATCCGGTCCGTGGGGCCGCCGTCCTCATGCGGTTTTGGGAGACCGCCGGCTGACATAAATGTGATGCTCCTATTGATGTCAAGCGGCTTGAAGCCAGTTCCTGTAGTTGTCGGCGA
>NZ_CVTB01000262.1 GCF_001050015.1 Mycolicibacterium malmesburyense | reverse complement strand
GTCCCGCCGCATCTGCGCGACGGCCACTACTCCGGCGCGGAAAAGCTGGGCAACGCGATCGGCTACAAGTACAGCCACGACGATCCGGATGGCGTTGTCGCCCAACAGTATCCACCGGATGAACTGGTCGGCGTCGACTACTACAAGCCGACATCTCACGGGGCCGAGCGCGAGATCGCCACCCGGCTCGACAAGCTGCGCGCGATCATCCGCCGCAGCCGCTGACCACCCCTTGACACGCCCAGAACCGCCGTTTATGTTGGTATTCAACCAGAGCATTGATCAAGGTAAAGGTTGACTATTGGAGCGTGATGACGATGCCGACTCCCGGCTGGACCGCGCCTTCCTGGCGTTGGCCGACCCCGTTCGGCGCGCCATCGTGGCGCGGCTTTCGCGGGGGCCGGCCACGGTCAACGAGCTCGCCGAGCCGTTCACCATCACCAAACAGGCGGTGTCCAAACACATTCAGCTGCTCGAGCAGGCGGGGCTGGTCACCAGGACCCGCGACGCTCAGCGCAGGCCGGTGCTTCTGGACGCCGCGGCGCTCGAGCGGCTGACCGCATGGATCGACCGATACCGGCTCGACGCCGAACGCAGCTACCGCCGGCTGGACGCCCTGTTGACACAGATTTCACCGACGACCGTCACATCTGAGAAAGGAACCGACACATGACGAACGCACTCGACCTCACCGCCCCGGTGGACACCCTCGCCATGGAGTTCACCCGCGAGTTCGACGCACCCGTGGAAGCACTGTTCCGTGCACACGCCGAGCCCGATCTGGTCAAACTCTGGCTCGGCCCGCGCGAACTCGAGATGACGATCGAGGAGTGGGATTTCAGGAGCCACGGCGGGTACCGCTACACGCACACGGACGACAGCGGTGCATACGGTTTCAACGGAACGTTCCACACCGTCCGCGACAACGAGTTCATCCTGCAGACGTTCGAATTCGACGGCGCCCCCGATCAGGTCAACATCGAATACATGTGGTTCGAGGATATGGGCGGCGGCCGCAGCCGGTTGCGCGGCCGGTCGATCTGCCCGAACGTCGAAGCCCGCGACGCGCTGCTGTCCTGTGGTATGGACGGCGGCATGACCGAGGGCTACGAGAAGCTCGATGAGTTGTTGAAGACCCTGTGACAGAAGCGATCCCGGCTGCCGGGGGGCGCAGCCGGGATCGCCTGGGTGGTTAGGTCAGCGCACGACGCCGCCGCGACGGCCGCCCATCGTGCCGGTGTGCCGGCGGGCCATGAGTGCGGACGCGATGGCCACGCCGATCACGGCCACGACGATCTGGCAGAGCAACTCGATCCAGTCGATGCCCTTCGTGGCGGTCGGAAGTCCCAGCGCATTGGCGAGCCACGTGCCGATCAGCGCCGACACGATGCCGACGAGGACGGTGACGATGATGCCGATGGGCTGCCTGCCGGGCAGGATCAAGCGGGCGAGCAAGCCGATCACTGCGCCGATCACGATTGCGGTGAGAAAGCCGGTGACGGTCATGGTTCCTCCAGGGTCTCAGGGTTCAGCTGACATACCCCGACACCGGCGTCAATAAACGGATTCGGTTCCGCCGGTCGTGGTCAGACCATTTCCGGAATGCGCAGATGCGCGACCGCGAGATCGAACTCACCGACGTCGACGATGTCGGCCCCCATCTCGCGGGTGCGCGTGTTGCGCAGTTCGGTGGCCCGCTCTCGGTTGCCGGTCATGGCGTCATGGCTGTCGAATGTCGCCGACGACACGGCGCGGCCCGAATCGGGGTTGATCATGTAGCTGGCGCTGCAGAACCCATCGAGCTCCTCGAGAGCGGGAAGCACATCGGACTTGTAGAACTCGATCGAGCGTGCGATGTGTTCGCGGGGCACCCGCAGCCAGGTGACGCGGACGCAGGCGCCGTCGGCCGAGCGGTGATCGCGGTGCATGGCGCCGATCCGCCACTGGTCGGCCGTGGCCTCACCCCCGAAGACGTCGGCGGCGCGGGTGCGCAGTTCACCCGCGCGCTCGGCGCTCGCCCGCAGCGCGTCGTCGGACTCCCATGCGCTGGTCGCGATGCAATGGCCGGATTCGCGGTCCACCAACAGCGACAAGCCGATGTACCCGTCCATTGCCTCCAGCGCCGGCATGACCTCGGATCTGATGAAGGCGATGCCTTCGTTGATCGCCGAGGGTTGTGCTTGGACGGTGGTAGAGCGTGCGTACACGGCCGACCCCCTCTGCTCGGGGCAGCGCCCCAGCGGCGCCGCCGGACCATCTCCAGCTTCCTCCCGATCGGCGGCCGATACAACGGCTTCACGCGGGATTCGGGCAGCCGCCTCGTAGTCTCGAAGACGTGGATACCGACGTGCTCAACATCGAGACCGGTCAACGCCGCATCATCGACCTGACCGACGAGGTGCGCGCGTTCTGCGGCCGCCGCGGTGACGGCTTGTGCAGTGTGTTCGTCCCGCACGCGACCGCGGGCGTGGCGATCATCGAGACGGGGGCGGGCTCCGACGACGATCTGGTGGACACGCTCGAAAGCCTGCTCCCGCGCGACGACCGCTACCGGCACGCGCACGGTTCGCCGGGACACGGCGCCGACCATGTGCTGCCCGCCCTGGTGTCGCCGTCGGTGACCATTCCCGTGCAGGACGGCGAGCCCCTGCTCGGGACCTGGCAGAGCATCGTGCTCGTCGACCTCAACCGCGACAACCCGCAGCGGAAGGTGCGGCTGAGCTTCGTCGGCGGTTGACGTGACGCCGGTGACACCCGCGCAGGCCTGAAGCGGGCACTGCCCGCGGGGTCCGTTCGTTGACTTTTCGGCGTGACAACGGCGACCGGTACTGTAGTGCGGTCGAATAGTCGCAGGTACCAGCGAAACTTCAAGGATGTATCAGACGTGCAGACACACGAGATCAGGAAGCGTTTCCTCGATCACTTCGTGAAGGCGGGCCACACCGAGGTGCCGAGCGCCTCGGTGATACTCGACGACCCGAACCTGCTGTTCGTCAACGCCGGCATGGTGCAGTTCGTGCCGTATTTCCTCGGCCAGCAGACCCCGCCGTGGAAGCGGGCCACCAGCATCCAGAAGTGCATCCGCACGCCCGACATCGACGAGGTGGGCATCACCACCCGCCACAACACCTTCTTCCAGATGGCGGGCAACTTCTCGTTCGGCGACTACTTCAAGAAGGGCGCCATCGAGTTCGCGTGGACGCTGCTGACCAACCCGGTCGACCAGGGCGGATACGGCCTCGACCCGGACCGCCTGTGGGCGACGGTCTACCTCGATGACGACGAGGCGATGGAGCTCTGGCAGCAGGTCGCCGGGTTGCCGCCCGAGCGGATCCAGCGTCGCGGAATGGCCGACAACTACTGGTCGATGGGCATCCCCGGACCCTGCGGACCGTCCTCGGAGATCTACTACGACCGCGGGCCCGAGTACGGCGTCGAGGGCGGTCCGGTCGCCAACGAGGACCGCTACATCGAGATCTGGAATCTCGTGTTCATGCAGAACGAGCGCGGCGAGGGCACCTCCAAGGAGGACTTCGAGATCCTCGGGCCCCTGCCGCGCAAGAACATCGACACCGGCATGGGCGTCGAACGCGTGGCCTGTCTGCTGCAGGGCGTCGACAACGTCTACGAAACCGACCTGCTGCGTCCGGCCATCGACCTGGTCGCCTCGCGCGCCCCCCGCGGCTACGGCCAGGGCAACCACACCGACGACGTGCGCTACCGCATCATCGCCGACCACAGCCGGACCGCGGCGATCATCATCGGCGACGGTGTGAGCCCGGGCAACGAGGGCCGCGGATACGTGCTGCGCCGCCTGCTGCGCCGGATCATCCGCGCCGCGAAACTGCTCGGCGTCGAACAGCCGATCATGGCCGAGCTGATGGCCACCGTGCGCGACGCGATGGGCCCGTCCTACCCCGAACTGGTCGCCGACTACGACCGCATCGAACGGATCGCCGTGGCCGAGGAGACCGCGTTCAACCGGACGCTGGCCTCCGGCTCGCGGTTGTTCGACGAGGCGGCCGGCGCGACGAAGGCCAAGGGGGCGACGGTGCTGTCGGGCTCCGACGCGTTCACGCTGCACGACACGTACGGCTTCCCGATCGAACTCACGCTGGAGATGGCCGCCGAACACGGGCTGTCGGTCGACGAGGAAGGCTTCCGCGGCCTGATGGCCGAGCAGCGGCAGCGCGCCAAGGCCGACGCCGCGGCGCGCAAGCAGGCGCACTCGGACCTGTCGGCCTACCGCGATCTGGTCGACGCGGGTCCGACCGAGTTCACCGGGTTCAACGAGTTGACGTCCGAGGCAAGGATTCTCGGCATCTTCGTCGACGGCAAGCGGGTGCCCGTCGTCTCGCACAACGGTGCCGGTTTCGGCGGCTCGGCCGCCGGTGGAGGCCCGCCGCCGGACCGCGTCGAACTGATCCTCGACCGCACGCCGTTCTACGCCGAGTCCGGCGGCCAGATCGCCGACGAGGGCACGATCAGCGGATCGGGTGCGTCCACGGCGGCCAAGGCCGCGGTCACCGACGTGCAGAAGATCGCGAAAACCCTCTGGTCACACCGCGTCAACGTGGAGTCCGGCGAATTCGTCGAAGGCGACACGGTCGTCGCCGCGGTCGACCCGAGGTGGCGGCACGGCGCCACGCAGGGCCACTCGGGCACGCACATGGTGCACGCCGCGCTGCGACAGGTCCTGGGACCCAACGCCGTTCAGGCCGGCTCGTTGAACCGCCCCGGATACCTGCGCTTCGACTTCAACTGGCAGGGCTCCCTCTCGGAGGAACAGCGCAGCCAAATCGAAGAGGTGACCAACGAGGCGGTCGAGGCCGACTACGAGGTGCACACGTTCACCACCGAGTTGGAGAAGGCCAAGTCGATGGGCGCGATCGCGCTGTTCGGCGAGCAGTACCCCGAACAGGTGCGCGTGGTCGAGATCGGTGGCCCGTTCTCGTTGGAGCTGTGCGGCGGCACCCACGTGCACAACTCCGCGCAGATCGGTCCGGTCACCATCCTCGGTGAGTCGTCGGTGGGCTCCGGCGTCCGCCGCGTCGAGGCCTACGTCGGTCTGGAGTCGTTCCGCCATCTGGCCAAGGAACGGGCGCTGATGGCCGGACTCGCCTCGACGCTGAAGGTGCCGTCCGACGAGGTCCCGGGGCGGGTGGCGAACCTGGTCGAGCGACTGCGCGCGGCCGAGAAGGAACTCGAGCGGCTGCGCCTGGCCAATGCCCGCGCCGCGGCCGCGAATGCCGCCGCAGGGGCGGAACTTGTCGGTAAGGTCCGACTCGTGGCGCAGCGGATGGCCGGTGGGATGTCGGCCGGTGACCTGCGCACCCTGGTCGGTGACATTCGCGGCAAGCTCGGCAGCGATCCCGCTGTCGTCGCGTTGATCGCCGAGGGTGACAACGACAGTGTCCCGTTCGTGGTCGCGGTCAACCCGGCCGCACAGGACCTCGGCTTCAACGCCAACGACCTGGTGAAGACGTTGGGTGCGGCGGTCAACGGCCGCGGCGGCGGAAAGGCCGATCTGGCACAGGGTTCCGGCAAGGGGGCGACGGGAATCGATGCGGCGCTGGCCGCCCTCCGAGCAGAGATCGACCGGAGCTAGCGGCGTGAGTTCCACACCGACGGGAGACGACCCGCCTGCGCAGGTGACTTCAGGCGACCGTCTGCCGGATCGGCCGGGCGATGCACTGAGCCCGCCGGACCCGGGTCGCGGCCGACGGATCGGCGTCGACGTCGGCAGCGTGCGCATTGGTGTGGCCGCCAGCGACCCGGACGGCATCCTCGCCACACCGGTCGAGACCGTCCGCCGCGACCGCAGCAACCGGCACATCCGGCGCCTCGCGGCGTTGGTCGAGCAACTCGACGCGGTCGAGGTCGTGGTGGGCCTGCCGCGCACGCTCGCCGAGCGCTCGGGATCGTCCGCTCAGGACGCCGTCGCGCTGGCCGATGCGTTGGCCGCTCGGATCGCCCCGAGACCCGTGCGCCTCGCCGATGAACGACTCACTACGGTGGTGGCTCAGCGCTCGTTGCGCGAAGCTGGTGTCCGCGCCAAGGGGCAGCGGTCGGTGATCGATCAAGCAGCGGCGGTGGGCATCCTGCAGAACTGGTTGGACCAGCGGCGTGAAGCGGCGCGTACGCGACGAACCGATGAGCACGTCGCCGCGCACGGAGAGGTCAGGGATGACTAACCAATGGGGCCGCGAGCGGGCCGAACCGGTGGCCGTGGGCCCGCCGCGACGCCGGATGACGCGCGCGGATCGGATCCGGGCGGCACGCAACCGGCGTAAGCGCCGCCTGGCGGGCGGGTTGGCCGTCGGCCTGCTCATCGTGGTCGTCATCGGCGCCGTGTTCCTCGGCTCCAAGATGTGGCATTCGCTGTTCGGCGGCAACGACTTCACCGGCGACGGCGTGACCGACGTCGTGATCCAGGTGCACGACGGTGACTCCACCACCGCGATCGGCAAGACGCTGCAGGAGCACAACATCGTCGCGACCACCAGCGCGTTCGTCGACGCGGCCGAGGGCAATGACGCGATATCGGCCATCCAGCCCGGTTACTACAAGATGCGCACCGAGATCCCGGCCGCCAACGCCGTTGAGCGGCTGTCGGATCCGAAGAACCGGGTCGGCAAGCTGACCATCCCCGAGGGACGCCAACTCGACGATGTGCGCGACGTCAAGACCAACGCCGTCACCGAAGGCATCCTCACGCTGATCTCCCGGGCGACATGTGTCGACCTCGACGGTGAACGTCACTGCGTGTCCGCGAATGCGTTGAAGGACGTGGCCGCAAAGGCGACGCCGGCGTCCCTCGGTGTGGCCGACTGGGCCGTCGGCCCGGTCGAGGCCATGGGCGACGACCATCGTCGGCTCGAAGGGTTGATCGCGGCGGGAACGTGGAACATCGACCCGTCCGCCCAGGCGCCGGAGATCCTCGCGAACCTGATCTCCACCAGCGCAACGCAATACGCCAACGGCGGACTGCTCGAGACGGCTTCGGCCATGGACCTGTCGCCGTACGAGATCTTGACGGTCGGCTCGCTGGTGCAGCGGGAGTCGACACCCGAGGACTTCTCGAAGGTGGCGCGCGTCATCTACAACCGCCTGGCCGAGAACCGCACGCTGGAGTTCGACTCCACGGTGAACTATCCGCTCGACCGCATCGAGGTGGCCACCACCGACGCCGACCGGGCGCAGCGCAACGACTGGAACACCTATGTGCGGCCCGGGCTTCCGGCGACCCCGATCTGTTCACCGAGCACGGCCGCGCTGACCGCCGCCGAACAGCCGGCGCCGGGGGACTGGCTGTACTTCGTCACCATCGACATGCAGGGGACGACGCTCTTCACCCGGGACTACCCACAGCATCTCGCGAACATCGAGCTCGCCCGGCGCAACGGTGTGCTCGACTCCGCGCGGTGAGCCGTAAGGCGGCCGTCCTCGGATCGCCGATCGCGCACTCCCGCTCACCGCAGCTGCACCTGGCGGCCTACCGTGCGCTGGGTCTGGACGATTGGACCTACGAGCGCATCGAGTGCACCGCCGAGCAATTGCCCGGGCTGGTTGAGGGTTTCGGCCCGGAATGGGTCGGCGTATCGGTGACGATGCCCGGCAAGTTCGCGGCGCTCGCGGTCGCCGATGAGCGCACCACACGCGCGGAACTCGTCGGGTCGGCGAACACGCTGGTGCGCACGGAGATCGGCTGGCGCGCGGATAACACCGACGTCGACGGCGTGACCGGCGCCCTCGAGGGAGTCACGGGCGACCACGGCGTCGTGGTCGGCTCCGGCGGTACGGCCCCCGCGGTGGTCGTCGGGCTGACCGAACTCGGCGTGCAGCGGATCACCGTGGCCGCCCGCAACCCCGACAAGGCCGCCCCGCTGGTGGACCTGGCGACACGGCTGGGCGCCGACGGTGCGTGGGCCGATATCGACGGACCGGACCTGAGCGCGACGGTCGCCGACGCGGACTTGATGGTCAACACCATTCCCGCCGACGCCGCCGCGGCCTACGCGTCGGTCTTCGCGCGAATACCGTTGCTGCTCGACGCGATCTACGACCCATGGCCGACACCGTTGGCCGCCGCGGTGCGAGACGCGGGGGGCCGCGTGATCAGCGGCTTGGAGATGCTGCTCAACCAGGCCTACGCCCAAGTCGAGCAATTCACCGGGATGCCCGCACCCAAAGACGTCATGCGGGCGGCGCTGGAACGCACCTGAGCGCCGCTGGAGGCATCAAGCGCCCATTTCTGCGCCAGGGCTGTGGTCCGGGCGAATTCACGACCCAGCCGCAGAAATCGGTGACCGGGCCGAACGCCGAGCGGGCTTAGCCTTCAAGGGTGAGGGGAGTGGCCTGCGCCGCGGTGCTGGCGTGGCTGGTGGCGCTCAGTGCATTCGACGTGAGGGAGCGCCGGCTGCCGAACTGGCTGACGCTGCCGGGCGCGGTGGCGATCCTCGGCGCCGCATTCGCGACGGGGCACGGGCCGCCGGCGGTGGCGGGCGCCCTGGCGCTGTTCGTCGTGTACCTGACGGTGCACCTCGTCGCGCCCGCGGCGATGGGCGCGGGCGACGCCAAGCTCGCGATCGGCCTCGGCGCACTGACCGGTTCGTTCGGCGTCGACGTGTGGACGCTCGCCGCGCTGGCGGCGCCGCTGATGAGCGCGACGTGGGGCGTCGTCGCCGTCATGCGCCGATCGGAAACCACTGTGCCGCACGGCCTGTCGATGTGTCTGGCCGCCGCCGCGGCGAGCGCGCTCGTAGTGCTCTAGTGGCAGGGGAAACCGAGCAGATGCCGGGCGTCGTGTACGAACTCGTGAATGTGGGTGTCGGACCCGAAGATCGAGGTCGCGCCCTGGTCGAGCCCCACGAGATACAGCACGAACAAGGCGAGGAACGCCGTACCGGTCAGCCATGCCGTCGCGACCAGTCCGCCGGTATCGACACGGGTGGCAGTCGCATCAGTCATGGCTGTCTCCGGTCATCCGTGCGGGCGCGGTCAGCAGATGGTGGTCGTGGATCACCTTTTCCAAGGCGCTGACCCAGTGGTCGTAATACTCCCAGCCGCCCCGTTCGGGTTCGGGCATGTCCTCCCACCGGCCGATCGTCTCGATCAGGCTCTGCTGGAAGTCGCTCCAGTCGAAGTGGCGGAACTCCGACAAAGCCAGGGCCAGCCCGAAGGCGCGGCGCTGCCAGTCGTGGTCGAACTGCGGGGCGGCCTGGTCGGTGGTGCAGGTCTCGTGCAGCCTCATGAAACCGGCCCCGCCAGCGCGACACCCATCATGGACTCGGTCGTCACGAGCTCCATCAGCTGCTCGTCGCTGAAATCTTCTGTGCCGGCGGGCCGTTCGGGGATCACGAACCACCGTGAGTGCCCGCTGCTGTCCCACACCTTGATCTCGGTGTCGGCGGGCAGGTCGACGCCGATCTCGGCGAGCACCTTGCGGGGCTCGCGCGCCGCCCGCGCACGGAACACCGGATCCTTGTACCAGTACGGCGGCAGGCCGAGCACCGGCCAGGGGAAGCACGAACACAGCGTGCAGATGACGAGATTGTGGACACCGGGCGAGTTCGCCACCGCCTGCAGGTGCTCGCCCTCGGCACCGGCCATGCCCTCGGGCAGGTCCAGTTCGGCGACCGCGGCGGGCGTGTCGACGACGACACGGGCCGCGAAATCGGGATCGGTCCAGGCCTTCACCACGATCTTGCGCCCGTTGAGCGGTGTCATCTCCGATTCGAAGTACGACAACACCTTGTCCACGGTTTGATTGGTGATCACGCCCTTCTCGATCAGAAGCGATTCCAGCGCAGCGACTTTGGCGGCGCTGGACAACTCACGGTCCTCGGGGTAGTAGAACTGATCGCTCATCGGGCTCCTTCCAGGTAGGCCTCGAACAGCTCGGCGTAGACCGTCAGCGGACCACCCTCGGCACGCTCACCGAACAACTCCTGCGGGTCGAACGCGACGATGTAGATCGGCATCGGATCGCCGATGCCGTCGCCGGTATGGGTGAAATAGGCGTAGTCACCTTCGAAGATCCGCTCGACGGTGCCGACCCGGCCGCGCAGGTATCCGGGCAGGCGGGTGTGTGCGGCGGCAGGCACGTTGGTGATCCGCACGGAGTCGCCGACGGCGAACTTCGGATGCGCGACGTCGCGGCGGGGGCTGTCGCCGCGGCGCAGATAGTCGACGACCTGGTCGTCGATCGCCGCTACCGGATCGGTCACGGGTGACGCGGACTCGGCCGCCAATTCCTCCTTGCGCGCGGCCAATTCGTCCTCGGTCACGTAACCCTTGTCGATGAAGAACTGCGTGATGCCGCCGAGCCACTTCTCGTAGTAGCGGAACTTGAAGTAGTCGAACGGGTTCATCGCCTCGGCGCCGGTGCGCAGGTCGGCCCACGTCCACTCGTCCTTGAACGCGGTCGGAACCTGGTCGATCGGATACTGCGGGAGCGCCGATCCGAGGTGGTTCGACAGCCCCATCATCGCGACGTGGATGCCGAAGATGCGTTTCTCCCACTCCTCGACGAAGACGCGCTTCTCGAAGTTCAGCGGTTCCGGCAGCCCTTCCAGGCCGCCGAGGTAGTGCTGCAGTTTCATTACGCGGGGCTGCCTTCCGTCGTCGGCGAACTTTCCGGATGTGCCTGGGCGGGCTCCGGCTCGCGGGTCAGCACCTTCGCCACGTACTCCGACAGCAGCCCGAACGAGGCCCCGAGCACACACGCCATCGCGGCGACCAGACCGGGATGCGATATCGACGTGACGGTGATGGTGTTGCCCGTTCCGGCCACCGTGGAGACGGTGCTCGCGAACCCGACCACCACCGCGGGTGTCGTCGACAACAGAGGCACCCAGGACGCCTGCACCATCACCGCGCTGCCGATCCCGACGGCGACCGCGACCGCCAACAGGCTGCCGCCCAACAGATGGCCCGCGTACAGGCTCGCCGACGCGATCACCACGCCGGCCAGATTGCTCGCCAGCGACCGCACCCATCCACCGATGCCGCCGCCGACGAAAAAGAACGAGGCCCACGTCAGGAAGACCACCCAAATCGGGACCGTGATCACTTCCGCGGTCAGGGCGACCGCGAGTCCGCCGAGCACTCCGATGCTCAGCGTCAATGCCGATCTTGAATCCATGGAAGAACTGTGCGGCCACGGTGTTTCGTCCGCGTAACGGCCATGTTGGTTTCATGACAACGTCGGGAGATCGGCACGCCTGAGCGCACGCTCGGCGATCCAACAGTTGCATACCTAGAGTAGGTTAGTACATACTGCGAGTATGCAAAGTGAATCCTCGGACCTGACGGTCCTCTCCGAGCGGTACTTCAAGGCATGGGCCGATCGCGACCCCGACGCGATCGCCGAATTGCACACCGCGGACACGCGGTTCTGGACCCACCTGAACACCGAACCCGCCGTCGGCCGCGACGCGGCGCGAGAGGCGTTCAAAGGTGTCTTCCACCAATTCCCGGACTTCGCCTTCGAGATCAACCGGGTCCTCTATGGCGATGCCCACTGGGTGCTCGACTGGGTGTTGATCTCCGGCGAGGTGCGATTCGACTGCCTCGACGTCGTTGTGGTTTCACCCGACGGGCTCGTCGCGCGCAAGGACTCGTTCATCGACTCCGCGCAGATGCTGGCGACGATGAGCGGGGGCCGCTCGTGACCGCTGCCGCGACGGTCGACCAGCTGCCGCTCGTCGACGCCCTGCCGGTGGAGCACCTGTTCGACATGAGGGTCGATCTGCTTCCCGCACAACCGATCCCGACCGCCACCGGCATACGGATGACGTTCGTCACGGCCGGCGGGACCATCGACGGTCCGCGGCTGCGCGGCGAACTGCTTCCCGGGGGCGGCGACTGGCTGGTCGTCGGCGACGACGGGTACGGCCACGTCGACGTCCGCGCAACGCTGCGCACCCACGACGGCGTGCTCATCCACTTCGAAAGCGCCGGCATCATCAAGGTTCCCGCCGACGGCCTCGACCGGTTGGCACGCGGGGAGGTCTTGCCTTTCGACGAGACCTACGTGCGCACCACACCCCGGTTCGCCACCTCCGACGAGCGCTACGCGTGGCTCGGCGGGATCGTCACCGTGGGCTACAACATCCTGTCGCCCAACCGCGTCGACTACCGCGTCTACCGAGTGCTGTGAGACGAGGCGCCCCACCCCGATATGGTTCGGCCGTGGCGACGAAGGGCGCGCGACGAACGCAGGCGGAACGCACCGAGGCGACCACCGCCGCGCTCATCGACGCGGCACGCGCGTTGTTCGCCGAGGACGGTTACGAGGCCACCTCGCTGGACGCGGTCGCGGCTCGGGCGCAGGTGACCAAGGGCGCCGTCTACCACCATTTCGAGGGCAAGCGCCGGCTGTTCGAGGCGGTGTTCACCCGCGAGGTCAAGCGAATGGCCGTGCCGCTCGCCGAGACCTATCAGCGTGCCTACGCGCGCAAGAAGGATCCCTGGGATGCGTTCGGAGCCGCCTGCCGGGCGTTCCTCGACGAGTGCCTCGAACCGGGGGTGCAGCGGATCGTGCTGCTCGACGCGTTCACCGCCCTCGGCTGGGAGGAGATGCGGCGCCTGGAGACCCCGCTGCTCGACATGATGGAAGCAGCGATCGCCCGCGCGGTCGAGGCCGGCGTCATCGCCAAGCGCCCACCCGGGCCGCTGGCCCTCTTTCTGTTCGGCGCCCTCTGCGAGACGGCCATGATCGTCGCGCGCGCGGCGGATCAGCGCTCGGCGCACCGGCAGGCCGTGACAGAGCTCGACCGCATCCTGACGGGCCTGGTCATCGGCTGATTCGGGGTGAGACGGCCGACGTGGGAAGATGGGACGCGTGTTGCGATGGACCACTGCTGGTGAATCCCACGGCCGCGCCCTGGTGGCCGTGGTCGAAGGCATGGTCGCGGGCGTGCACGTCACTTCGGACGACATCGCCGGTCAGCTGGCGCGCCGACGTCTCGGGTACGGCCGCGGCGCCCGGATGAAGTTCGAACAAGACCAGGTCACGGTGCTCGCGGGGGTCCGCCACGGCGTCACCCTCGGCGGCCCGATCGCGGTCGAGATCGGCAACACCGAGTGGCCGAAGTGGGAGACGGTGATGGCGCCCGATCCCGTCGACCCCGCCGTGCTGGCCGACAGCGCCCGCAACGCGCCCCTGACCCGCCCCCGGCCCGGGCACGCCGATTACGCGGGCATGCTCAAGTACGGCTTCGACGACGCCCGCCCGGTGCTGGAACGCGCCAGCGCCCGCGAGACCGCGGCCCGCGTCGCCGCAGGCACCGTCGCCCGCGCGTTCCTCAAGGAGGCCCTCGGGGTGGAGGTGCTGTCCCACGTCATCTCGATCGGGGCGTCCGATCCGTACGACGGGCCCCCGCCGCAGGCCGCCGACCTCACCGCGATCGACGCCAGTCCCGTGCGCGCCTACGACAAGGACGCCGAGAAGTCGATGATCGACGAGATCGAGGCGGCCAAGAAGGACGGCGACACGCTCGGCGGCGTGGTCGAGGTGGTGGCCAACGGCCTTCCGATCGGATTGGGCTCCTTCACCAGCGGTGACAACCGGCTCGACAGTCAGCTGGCCGCCGCGGTCATGGGCATCCAGGCGATCAAGGGTGTGGAGATCGGCGACGGCTTCACGACCGCGCGCCGCCGCGGCAGCGCCGCCCACGACGAGATGTATCCGGGCCCCGACGGTGTCATGCGCTCGACGAACCGCGCCGGCGGCCTCGAAGGCGGCATGACGAACGGCCAGCCGCTGCGGGTGCGCGCCGCGATGAAACCGATCTCCACGGTGCCGCGCGCCCTGGCCACCGTCGACATGGCCACCGGTGAGGAGGCCGTCGCGATCCATCAGCGTTCGGACGTGTGCGCGGTGCCCGCCGCGGGTGTGGTCGTGGAGACCATGGTGGCGCTGGTGCTGGCGCGTGCGGTCCTGCAGAAGTTCGGCGGTGACTCGCTCACCGAGACGCGCGCCAACATCGACAATTACCTGCGGGCGGTGGCCGCGCGCGAACCCGCCGCGCAACGGGTCCAGGCTTCGGGCTGATGGCGCCGCGCGCAGTGCTGGTGGGGCTGCCCGGCTCGGGCAAGTCGACCATCGGGCGCCGACTGGCCAAGGCGCTCGACCTGCCGCTGCTCGACACCGACGCCGCAATCGAGGAGACCACCGGCCGCACGATCGCCGACATCTTCGCCAAAGACGGCGAAACGGAATTCCGGCGGATCGAGGAAGAGGTCATCCGCGCGGCGCTGCAGACCCACGACGGGGTGCTGTCGCTGGGCGGCGGCGCGGTCACCACGCCCGGTGTGCGCGAGGCGTTGGCCGGACACACCGTCGTATACCTGGAGATCAGCGCCGCCGAGGGGGTGCGCCGCACGGGCGGAAGCACCGTGCGCCCGCTGCTGGAGGGCGGCGACCGCGGCGAGAAGTTCAAAGCGCTGATGTCGGAACGCGTTCCGCTCTACCGGCAGGTGGCCACCATCCGGGTCAACACGAACCGGCGCAATCCCGGCGCCGTGGTGCGCTACATCGTGACCCGACTCGAGAACCCCGACGGCCCGCATCCCTCACGGCGCAAGCGCCGCTCGCCGTGGCGCAGGAGCCCGTCGTCCCTGACCGCCGAACCCAGTACCGAGGCCCCGCCGTCACCGGCGGCGGTCGCCGCCCGCAATCCGAAGGCCAACCGTGACTGAGCCCGTGACCAATCCCGTCACCATCGAAGTCCTCGTCGACCCGCCCTACCCAGTGATCGTCGGCACCGGCCTGCTCGGCGACCTCGCTCATGCGCTCGAGGGCCGGCACAAGGTCGCGATCCTGCACCAGCCGACGTTGGCGCAGACCGCCGAGGTCATCCGAACGACGCTGGCGGACAAAGGTATCGACGCGCACCGCATCGAGATTCCCGACGCCGAGAAGGGTAAGGACCTGCCCGTCGTCGGGTTCATCTGGGAGGTCCTGGGCCGCATCGGGGTGGGCCGCAAGGACGCGGTCGTCAGCCTCGGCGGGGGAGCGGCCACCGATGTCGCCGGGTTCGCCGCGGCCACCTGGCTGCGCGGAATCGACATCGTGCACGTGCCCACCACACTGCTCGGCATGGTCGACGCCGCGGTCGGCGGCAAGACCGGCATCAACACCGACGCCGGTAAGAACCTCGTCGGCGCGTTCCATCAGCCTGCCGCCGTGCTCGTCGACCTCGCGACGCTGGAGACGTTGCCGCGCAACGAACTCGTGGCGGGGATGGCCGAGATCGTCAAGGCCGGCTTCATCTCCGACCCGACGATCCTCGACCTGATCGAGGCCGACCCCGAGGCCGCGCTCGATCCGTCGGGAACCGTGCTGCCCGAGTTGATCCGGCGCGCGATCGCGGTCAAGGCCGAGGTGGTGGCCGCCGACGAGAAGGAATCGCAACTGCGCGAAATCCTCAACTACGGCCACACCCTCGCCCACGCGATCGAGCTCCGCGAGCGCTACCAGTGGCGGCACGGCGCCGCCGTGTCGGTGGGGCTGGTGTTCGCCGCCGAACTCGGCCGCCTCGCCGGGCGCCTCGACGACGGCACCGCCGACCGGCACCGCTCCGTGCTCACCTCGCTGGGGCTGCCGACCACATACGACCCCGACGCGTTCGGCGAGTTGCTCGAGAACATGGCCGGCGACAAGAAGACCCGCGCGGGGGTGCTGCGTTTTGTCGTGCTCGACGGACTGGCCAAGCCGGGGCGGCTGGAAGGGCCCGACCCCTCGCTTCTGGCGGCGGCGTACTCGGAGGTGACGTCATGACTCGGACGGTGCTGGTGCTCAACGGCCCCAACCTCGGCAGACTGGGACGGCGCGAACCCGGTGTCTACGGCAGCACCACCCACGACGAGCTGGTGGCGCTCATCGAACAGCAGGCCGACGAGCTCGGCCTCAAAGCCATTGTGCGACAGAGCGATAACGAGGCCGACCTACTGGGTTGGATCCATGCCGCCGCCGACGCGGGCGATCCGGTGATCATCAACGCCGGCGCGCTGACCCACACGTCGGTGGCGCTGCGCGACGCCTGCAGCGAGCTGCGTGCGCCGCTGATCGAGGTGCACATCTCAAACGTCCACGCGCGCGAGGAGTTTCGGCATCACTCATACCTGAGCGCGGTGGCCACCGGCCTGATCGTCGGCCTCGGGGTGCAGGGCTACCTGCTGGCTCTGCGATACCTGGCCATCCTCGGCGAGGAACCACGCCCGCCGGTGCTGGCCACCGAGTAGCAGATCGCCGTCGAGATCACCGTCGGCAACACCAGCGTCAGCAGCAACACGAAGGTGACGATCGCGGGGTTGGGCGCGGTCAGCCAACCCTCGGGGACGCGTGCCAGGCTGACCGCAAGCCACGAGCCGGCGATCGCGAGCACCACGGTGCCGACGGTGGCGAACTTGATGGACCTCAGCTCGAGCAGCGTCGGCGCCGCCGTGTCGGCCAACGACTTTCGCAATGTCCGGGTGCGCAGGTACACGAGCGCGAAGTCGGTGATCACGAACGCCGCGGCCGCCACGACGATGGTGCCCTCGACCAACACCGCGGGCCGGTGGCCCCACATGAACCGCAGATAGTCGATCGACGTCTCCGACACGATCAGCGTCGCCGTCATCGCGGCGGCGAACGTCAGCCAACCGCCGAGTTCGGCGAGGAAGCAGTACGCGCGGACGTCGGCGGGGTCCTGGTCGCTCACCTTGTTGACGGCGTGGCTGGCCAGCATCCAGCCGAGACCGCCGAACAGTGCCACCGCGCCGGCGGCCAGCATTCCGGTCGACACCGCGCCCTGGGTCCAGGCGATCGCGCAGGTGGCTCGCCGCGAGCCGTCGGGCACCTGGGTTCCGGTGATCAGGCTGAACAGGAAGCTGTCGAGCATGAGCACCAGGACGGCGGACGAGAACAGCGCGAGCGTGTGCACGCCTTCGCGGCTGTTCTTGTCGAACAGCAGCGCGATCGCGGTGATCAGGAAGCCGCCGAGGACGCCGGCGAGTTGTGAGTTCGACGCCGCCGACGACAGCACGCTCCACTGATCGGACGTGCAGAACTCGTCCGGGTTCACGGAGCGCTTGGCCCGGAGTTAGACCCGGTCGTCGCGGGGTGCGGTCTCGGTGGTGTCCTCCGAGCCCGGCTGGCTGACCGCGGCGAAAACATCGGTGTCGGCGCGGTCCTCGTCGCCGGCGTGGCGCAGGTGCGGCGTCTGGTCGGCCTTGCGGTCGACCAACCAGCGGCCGAGCGCGACACCCGCGAGCGCGAACAGGAACACCAACAGCGCGGTGAAGGCCGCGAACGTGGTGAGCTCGTTGACGAGCGCCTCGACGTAGAGCGCCTTGTAGAACAGGGAGATGAACCAGGCCACCGCGCCGCTGACGATGCCGGCGAACAGGCCCGCCAGCAGCCACGTCATCGCCAGGTCGCCGCGGCGGTCGGGGTCGGGGTTGGCCCGGGCATCGGAGCGACCGTCGACGAAGCCCCAGAGGAACACCGCGACGGCGTACAGAAGGACCAGCACGACACTGATCAGTCCCGCCTTGGTTTCCCACGCGTTGATCAGCGCGCCCTGCAGCAATCGCACGATCACCATCAGGGCCGCGAACACCAGTCCGCGCAGCAACCACTTACTCATGGGGCCTCACCTTAGCGAGTAGCGTCATCGACCGTGACTATTTCACAGCGCCGGGACCGGCTGCGCGAGCGGCTGGCCGAATCCGAGATCGATGCGATCTTGGTATCGAACTTGGTCAATGTGCGCTATCTGAGCGGGTTCACCGGCTCCAACGCCGCGCTGCTCATCAAGGCCGACGACGAGACGCCGGTGTTGGCCACCGACGGGCGTTACCGCACGCAGGCCGCGCAGCAGGCGCCGGACGCCGAGGTCGTCATCGAGCGCGCCTGCGGGCCCTACCTTGCGGGCCGTGCCGCCGCCGACGGGGTACGCAGGCTCGGCTTCGAAAGTCACGTCGTGACCGTCGACGCGTTCTCCGCCCTGGCGAAGGCCGCAGGCGAAGGGACCGAGCTGGTGCGCGCCCCCGGAATCGTGGAGGCGCTTCGCGAGATCAAGGACGCCGGCGAGATCGCGCTGCTGCGGCTGGCGTGCGAGGCCGCCGACGCGGCGTTGCGCGATCTGGTCGACCGTGGCGGGCTGCGAGCCGGGCGCAGCGAGAAGGAGGTCGCCCGCGAACTCGAGTGGCTGATGCTCGAGCACGGCGCCGACGGCCCGTCGTTCGAGACGATCGTGGCGGCCGGACCGAATTCGGCGATCCCGCATCATCGGCCCACCGACGCCGTGCTGGCGGACGGCGACTTCGTCAAGATCGACTTCGGCGCGTTGGTGTCCGGCTACCACTCGGATATGACGCGGACCTTCGTGCTGGCGCCGATCGCGGACTGGCAGCGCGAGATCTACGAGCTGGTGGCCGCCGCGCAGAAGGCGGGCCGCGAGACCCTGGCGCCCGGGGTCGCGTGCAAGGACGTCGACGCCGCATCGCGGCAGGTCATCGCCGACGCCGGCTACGTCGAGAACTTCACCCACGGGCTGGGCCACGGCGTCGGCCTGCAGATCCACGAAGCGCCAGGAATCAGCGGCGCGTCCGTCGGTACACTGCTTGCTGGCTCCGCGGTGACCGTGGAGCCCGGTGTCTATCTGCCCGACCGTGGCGGCGTCCGCATCGAGGACACGCTCGTCGTCGGACCCGACGCCCCAAAGCCGGGCAGCCGGCGACATCAGACCGCAGACTTGCTCACCCGGTTCCCCAAGGAACTGGCCATCCTCTGACAGGAGTACTACCAACGTGGCAACGACCGCCGACTTCAAGAATGGGCTCGTGCTGGTGATCGACGGCCAGCTCTGGCAGATCACCGACTTCCAGCACGTCAAACCCGGCAAGGGACCGGCGTTCGTGCGCACCAAGCTCAAGAACGTGGTCTCCGGCAAGACCGTCGACAAGACCTACAACGCGGGGGTGAAGGTCGAGACCGCGACGGTCGACCGTCGCGACGCGACCTACCTCTACCGGGACGGCTCGGACTTCGTGTTCATGGACTCCGAGGATTTCGAACAGCACCCGCTGCCCGAGTCGCTGGTCGGCCGCCTCGCCGGCTTCCTGCTCGAGAGCATGCCGGTGCAGATCGCCTTCCACGACGGCAACCCGCTCTACCTGGAGCTGCCGGTGACCGTCGAACTCGAGGTCACCCACACCGAGCCCGGCCTGCAGGGCGACCGCTCCAGCGCCGGAACCAAACCCGCGACGGTGGAGACCGGCGCCGAGATCCAGGTGCCGTTGTTCATCAACACCGGCGACAAGCTCAAGGTCGATTCGCGCGACGGAAGTTACCTGGGCCGGGTGAATGCCTGACCGGGGCGAGCGGAGCGTCAGCGGAGCGACGGGGTGAGTGACCGAAAAGGCGACCGTGGCCGACACCAGGCGCGCAAGCGCGCCGTCGACCTGCTCTTCGAAGCCGAAGCTCGCGGGCTGACCTCCGCCGAGGTGGCGGAGGCGCGCAATGCGTTGGCCGAGAAGCAATCCGACGTCTCGCCGCTGAACCCCTACACGCTGACGGTGGCTCGCGGTGTCACGGAGCACGCCGCGCACATCGACGATCTGATCGCGGCGCATCTGCAGGGCTGGACGCTCGAGCGGCTGCCCGCGGTCGACCGCGCCATCCTGCGGGTGGCGGTGTGGGAACTGCTGCACGCCGACGACGTGCCCGAGCCGGTCGCCGTCGACGAGGCGGTCGAACTCGCCAAGCAGTTGTCCACTGACGACTCACCGGGTTTCGTCAACGGTGTGCTGGGTCAGGTGATGCTCGTGACGCCACAGATCCGGGCCGCCGCGCAGGCCGTGCGAGGTGACAGGAGCGGGGGATAGTCGATGCCCACACCGCAGGACTGGGCGCCGTACTCCAGCGTCGAGGAAGCGGCAAGGGTGTATCTGCGCGACCCCGACCTCGCGCTCGACCAACTGCGCTCGGTGGTCGACCTGCCCACCATCAGGTCGTTCATCATGTCGCGCGGCTACACCGACGAGCAGTGGGGCGACGAGGATCAGGCCCTGTGGCAGGAAGTCGTGCTCACCGACGGGCACCGGCTGATCATGTGGCGCGCCGACGACGAGATGGCCGCGGCCGGTGACCGCGACCGCCGCGTGCTCAACGCCTCGGTGCGCACCATCCTGTTGTCCACGATCACCGATCACGTGCTGACAGCCGAATACGAGATGCTCGACGACGACACCCGGCGCCTGTCGGAAGTGCGGTTGCGGATGTACACCCAACTGATCACGCGCTCACGGCAGAAGTCGGCCACCGAAGCCGACATCTACTGCGAGTCGTTCCGCTATTACAAGTCGGTCGACAACGGCGGGCTGGCCCAGATGCAGCGGCTGCTGCAGTTCGGCCGGGTGCTCTCGCGCTGCATGCAGTAGCGCGCCACTTCCGTTCACCGCGATTGTTATTCGATCGCTTCGGTCGTGGTGGCGCATACGCGTCATCGGCCTGACTTTCGCCTGGTAACGGCCGGACGCGGGCGGCGCATTGAACGCCGCTGTTCTGAGCCGATTTTCGGCACCGCGCAATGAGCCGGCCACGCCCCCTAGCGTGTTTCGCATGTCGCAGCCCGAGCCGACGCCGCTTCGGCGGCCCCGCGCCGATCGCGCCCGGCAGGTCGCCGATGTGTTGCGGCACCAGATCCATGCGGGCGCCTACGACGGCGGGCTGCCCGCCGAGCACGACCTCGCGGCCGATTTCTTCGTGTCCCGCAACACCATTCGCGAAGCGCTCGCGGTGCTGAAGAACGAGGGGCTGATCGATCGCGGTCCCAAGGTCGGCACGCAGGTGGCCGTCCGCAAGTACGACCACGGCCTCGACGCCCTGGTGGGGCTCAAGGAGACGTTCAAGGACTACGGCGAGGTCCGAAACGAGGTCCGCGCGGTCCAGCATCTGGCCGCGCCGCCCGCGGTCGCACGCAAACTGCGGCTGGAAGCGGGGGAGCAGGTCGTCTTCATCGAACGGCTGCGGTATCTCGGCGATCTGCCGCTGTCCCTCGATCTCACATACCTGGCGCCCGACATCGGCGCCGAGGTGGTGCAGCACGCGTTGGAGACCAACGACGTGTTCGCGCTCATCGAACAGGTCAGTGGCCACCGCCTGGGCACGGCGACGCTGGCGTTGGAGGCGGTCTCGGCCGACGCCCATTCCGCGGCGACGCTGCAGGTGCCCGACGGCGCGGCGCTGCTGATGCTCGAACGCCTCACCAGCCTCGACGACGGCCGACCCGTCGATCTGGAGTACATCCGCATGCGTGGTGACCGAATCACCATGCGTGGCAGCCTGATGAGGAGCAACCCGTGACACTGATCAACCAACGCGCCGACGTGCCCGTGACGATCGACGAGTCGTTGTGCATCGAGGGCTGCACGCTGTGCGTCGACATCTGCCCGCTCGACTCGCTGGCGATCAACCCCGACAACGGCAAAGCCTTCATGCACGTCGACGAGTGTTGGTACTGCGGCCCCTGCGCGGCGCGCTGTCCCACCGGCGCCGTCACCGTCAACATGCCCTACCTGATTCGTTGAGGACCCACATGACCAGACCGATCACCCGCCTGGCCGCGCTCGCCGCCGGGCTGGCGGTCGCCGCGTCGGGCTGCTCGCTCGACTCCGCGTCCAACTCGTCCGACGTCGTCAACGTCGTCGTCGGCTATCAGTCCAAAACCATCAACACCGTCACCGCCGGAACGCTACTGCGCGCGCAGGGCTACCTGGAGCGTCGACTCTCCGACATCGGCGATCGCACCGGCACCGAGTACCGCGTCACATGGCAGGACTACGACACCGGGGCGCCGATCACCGCGCAGATGGTCGCCGAGAAGATCGACATCGGATCGATGGGCGACTACCCCATGTTGATCAACGGATCCAAGACCCAGGCCAACGACCGCGCCCGCACCGAGATCGTCTCGGTCACCGGCTACAACCCCAAGGGCGCGCTGAACATGGTTGTGGTGGCTCCGGATTCGCCGGCGCGGACGCTGACGGATCTCAAGGGTCAGAGGGTGTCCGCCAGCGTCGGATCGGCAGGACACGGCATGCTCGTGCAGGCGTTGTCGAGAGCCGGTGTCGATCCCAACACCGGGGTCGAGGTGCTCAACCAGCAACCCCAGGTCGGCGCTTCGGCGCTGGAATCCGGTCAGGTGCAGGCGCTTTCGCAGTTCGTGGCGTGGCCCGGGCTGCTGGTGTTCCAGGGCAAGGCCAAGCTGCTCTATGACGGCGCGGAACTGGACTACCCGACGCTGCACGGGGTGGTGGTGCGGCGCGCCTACGCGGCCGAGCATCCCGAGGTCCTGGACGCGTTCCTGCAGGCGCAGCTGGACGCGACGGAGTTCCTCAACGACGAACCACTCGAGGCCGCGCGAATCGTCTCCGAGGAAAGCGGGCTGCCGCAGGAGGTGGTCTACCTCTACAACGGGCCCGGCGGAACGTCGTTCGACACCACACTCAAACCGTCGCTGATCCAAGCGCTTGAAGGCGATGTGCCGTACCTGAAGTCAATCGACAACTTCGCCGACCTGGACGTGCCGGGCTTCGTCGAGGACGCCCCACTGCGCGCGGCGTTCGAGGAGCGCGGCCTCGATTACGACCAGGCGGTCACGTCGTCGGCCAACCCGTCCTTGATCAAGGGCCACGATCCGGTCTGCAACACCGCGGTGACCGATCCCGCCCAGGCCGGTGAGCTGTGGTTGGGCGGTGCTGACGCCACGCAGCCCGCGGCGACACCGGCGTGCCTGCTCAAGGCGGTGCGTGAAGCCACCGCGCGCGGTGCGACGATCCGCGCGGCCTATGTGCCCGACACCGAGTTCGGCACCCGTTGGTTTGCCGACAAGGCGATCTGGGTCAAGGACGGGGAGAACTATCGGCCGTTCGCGACTCCGGGTGGTGCGCAGCGCTTCATTGCCGGCCACCCCGGTAGCGCGCCGGTCGACTACGAGCAGGCGTTGGCAGGTGCGGCGTGACGACGGTCGCGGAGGTCATCGATTCCCCGGTGCAGGTCGAGGCCGCGCCGGTGCGCGACAAGAAGTCCGTGGTGTGGCGGCGCCGGACGGTCCGGGTGGCCTCCGTCATCGTGGCGGTGGTGCTCTGGCAGCTATTGACGGCCAACGACGTTCGGCTGTGGCTGCGGTTCGACACGTTGCCCACGGTCACCGAGATCGCCACCGCGCTGACCACCCGACTGGGCACCCAGGAGTACTGGCTGGACCTCGGGCAGTCGTTGATCCGGATCCTGTCCGGGTTCGGGCTCGCGGCGCTCGTCGGCGTGGTCACCGGCATCCTGCTCGGCCGTTCGACAGCCTTCGCCGACGTCCTCGGGCCGATCACCGAGCTCGCCCGCCCGATCCCGGCGATCGCCATGGTGCCGGTCGCGATCCTGCTGTTCCCCACAGACGAGGCGGGGATCGTGTTCATCACGTTCCTCGCGGCGTACTTCCCGATCATGGTCAGCACCCGCCACGCGGTGCGCGCGCTGCCGACGATCTGGGAGGACTCGGTGCGCACGCTGGGCGGTGGCCGGTGGGATGTGTTGCGCCGCGTGGTGTTACCGGGAATCCTGCCCGGACTCTTCGGTGGCCTGTCGGTCGGTATGGGCGTGGCGTGGATCTGCGTGATCTCGGCCGAGATGATCTCGGGACGACTGGGCGTCGGGTACCGGGCGTGGCAGGCGTACACGGTGCTCAACTACGCCGACGTGTTCGTCGGCATCATCACGATCGGGGTACTGGGCTTCACCACCGCCGCCGCGGTCGAACTGATCGGCAGGCGCGCCACGCGCTGGCTGCCGCGCGCTGAGGAGAACGCCCGATGACCGCCACACTCGCGCCCGAAACCCTTCAGGGCTTGCGGCTGGAGCTCGACGAGGTCCGGTTGTCCTATACCGGTGCGCCGGTCGTCGACGGTTTGAGTCTTCAGGTGCGTCCCGGAGAGATCCTGGTGCTCACCGGGCCGTCGGGTTGCGGCAAGTCGACCGTGCTGCGCGCCCTCACCGGGCTGTTGCGCCCGGATTCCGGCCGCGTTCTCGCCGACGACGAAGAGGTGGCGACGACGTCGCGCGACCGGGGAATGGTATTCCAGGACAGCGCGCTGTTGCCCTGGCGCACAGTGCGATCCAACATCGAACTGGCCCTGCAGCTGCGAGGCGTCCCGCGGGCCGGTCGACGCGAACGCGCTGACCGGTGGATCGACGAGGTGGCCCTGACGGGCTTCGCCGACTACCTGCCCAAGAGCCTGTCGGGCGGCATGCGGCAACGAGTGCAACTGGCGCGTGGCCTGGCCGGCGCACCGCGGGCGGTGATGATGGACGAGCCGTTCGCCGCGTTGGACACCCAGACGCGGGCGGCCATGCAGCGGTTGCTGATCCAGACGTGGCAGGCGCACCCGACCACTATCGTGTTCGTCACCCACGACGTCGACGAGGCGTTGATCCTCGGCGACCGCGTCGCGGTGCTGGGCCGTGCCGGTCAGCCGCTGCGCGCACTCGTCGACGTCCCGCAGCCGCGCGTCGCCGACGCCGTCCGCCACGAGGCCCGTACCGAAATCATTACCGCTCTACACCATTCATCATGAACATCCCCGAACTCGCCGACACCGTTCGGCTCGACTGTGACGTGCTGGTGATCGGCGGAGGCACCGCGGGCACGATGGCCGCGCTGACCGCCGCCGAACACGGCGCGCAGGTGCTGCTCCTTGAGAAGGCACACGTCCGCCATTCCGGGGCGCTCGCGATGGGGATGGACGGTGTGAACAACGCCGTGATCCCCGGCAAGGCGACACCGGAGGACTACGTCGCCGAGATCACCCGCGCCAACGACGGAATCGTCAACCAGCGCACCATCTATCAGACGGCGACTCGCGGATACGCGATGGTGCAGCGGCTGGAGCGCTACGGCGTGAAGTTCGAGAAGGACGAACACGGCGAGTACGCCGTGCGCCGGGTGCACCGGTCGGGTTCCTACGTCCTGCCGATGCCCGAGGGCAAGGATGTGAAGAAGGCGCTGTACCGGGTGCTGCGGCAGCGCTCGATGCGCGAGAAGATCCGCATCGAGAACCGGCTGATGCCGGTGCGGGTGCTCACCGACGACACCGGCCGTGCCGTCGGTGCTGCCGCGCTGAATTCGCGCACCGGCGAATTCGTCGCGGTCGCGGCGAAGGCGGTGATTCTCGCGACCGGGGCGTGTGGACGGTTGGGATTGCCGGCCTCGGGCTACCTGTACGGCACCTACGAGAACCCGACCAACGCCGGTGACGGCTATTCGATGGCCTACCACGCCGGTGCGGAGCTCTCCGGAATCGAATGCTTCCAGGTCAATCCGTTGATCAAGGACTACAACGGGCCGGCATGCGCCTATGTCGCCAACCCGTTCGGCGGCTACCAGGTCAACGCGCTGGGGGAGCGGTTCGTCGACTCCGACTACTGGTCGGGCCAGATGATGGCCGAGGTCAAGCGGGAGATCGAGTCGGCCCGCGGTCCCATCTACCTGAAGGTCTCGCACCTGCCGGACGAGACGCTCACCGCGCTCGAGAACATCCTGCACACCACCGAGCGGCCGACCCGGGGCACCTTCCACTCCAACCGGGGCCACGACTACCGCACCCACGACGTCGAGATGCACATCTCCGAAATCGGTTTGTGCAGCGGCCATTCGGCGTCGGGGGTGTGGGTGGACGAACACGCCAGGACGACCGTTCCGGGCCTGTACGCCGCGGGCGATCTGGCGTGCGTCCCGCATAACTACATGATCGGTGCGTTCGTCTACGGCGACCTGGCCGGCGAACACGCGGCGTCGACGCTCGAAGACATCGCCTCAGCGGCCGCCTTGCCCGAGGACCAGCTGCGCGAGGCGCACGAACTCGTCTACCGCCCTCTGCGCCATCCCGAGGGCCCGCCACAGCCGCAGGTCGAGTACAAGCTGCGCCGGTTCGTCAACGACTATGTGGCACCGCCGAAAACGGCGACCAAGCTGTCGATCGCCATCGAGACGTTCGACCGCATGCGTGACGAGATCGCGAAGATGGGCGCCACGACACCGCACGAGCTGATGCGCGCGGTGGAGGTCTCGTTCATCCGCGACTGCGCCGAGATGGCGGCCCGGTCGTCGTTGACGCGCACCGAATCGCGGTGGGGTCTGTATCACGACCGCGCCGACCTGCCGCAGCGAGACGACGAGGGCTGGCGGTACCACCTGAACCTGCGCAAGGACGCGGACGGGTCCATGACGTTCGTGAAGCGGCCCGTCGCACCGTATTTCGTCGCAGTGCCCGACCTGGAGCACCTGCCCTCCGACGATCCGATCACCCACGTCGAGCAGCCCACGATGACCATCGGACGGGCTCCGGTGGACGGCGCATCCCGCATCCGGTCCACCGTGCCCGCAGTGCCGCCGTCTCCGCGCATCGCCGCGGTGCTCGCGCTCGAGTTACCGTCGGTGCCGGAACTGGCCGAGTTCCTCGCCGATGCCGACGCCGGTGTGCGGCGCACCGCGGTCGCCACGCTGGTCGAGCATCTCCCGGAGGGTTACGAAGCGCCGCTGATCGCCGCGCTGGCCGATGCCGACTCCGGCGTGCGGCGGGTGGCCGCCGACGGAGCGCGCGAGCTCGTCGAGGTGCTCAGTGGACCGGGACACGTTGCCCCGCACGTCGGATCGACGGACCCGGTCGTGCGTGCGGTCGCGCTCTACGTCCTGTCGTCTCGTCGCGAGTGTGGTGGGGAGGTGTACCGCCGGGCGCTCGGCGACGCCGATCACCGCGTGCGGATCGAGGCTGTGCGCGCGCTGGTGTCGGTCGACGACGCCGAGGGTGTCGCGGCGGCCGCCGACGACGACAATCGCGAGGTCCGTATCGCGGCGGCCAACGGCCTGGCCACTCTCGCCGCCGGCGCCGTCACCGTGCGCCGCCTGCTGACCGACGCCGACCCGTTGGTGCGGGCGGCCGCGCTGTCGGCGCTCGGTGCGGTCGGCTGTGGTGAGGACGACGAACCCGTTGTGCGCGAGGCGCTCAACGCACCGGCCTGGCAGGTGCGCGAGGGTGCGGCGCGCGCCCTATCGGGTGCTGATCCCGCAGTAGCAGTGCCGACGCTGTCGCGGGCGCTGGCCGATCAGCACCTCGACGTCCGCAAGACCGCCGTGCTGAGCCTGACCCGCTGGGCCGCCTCCGATCCGGCCGCGCGCGATGCGCTGGAGATCGGCCTCAAGGACGGAGACGCCGATGTACGCGCCTACGCTCGGCAGGCGTTGACCCGGGCGGGTTATGAGACGGAGGTGGCCGGATAGTCCGGCAGGTCGATCGAATCCGCGGTGGTGAACCACAGGCGGGCGGCGACCGGGCGAAACGGCCAGCGCTGCATCCACTTCATCACCGCTGCGTTGACCGCGATGTCGGAGGCCGTGGTGGGCGCGTACCGGTCGATGGTGTTGTTCAGCTTCTGGCAGGTGTCGACATAAGGGCGCATCCGCGACTCGTACCGTGCCAATGCGTTCGAAATGCCCTCGGGATCGAACGCATCCGCGGGGCCGAGCTCACCGGCGAGCAGGTACGCGCCGACCAAGGCGAGGCTCGTGCCCATACCGGACAGCGGCGACGCGCAGTACCCGGCGTCTCCGACCAATGTGACGCGTCCCGTCGACCAGGACGGCATGTGGATCTGGGTGAAGGAGTCGAAGTAGAAGTCGTCGGCTTCGGCGGCGGCGGCCAGCAGCGCGTCACATTCCCAACCGGCGCCGGCGAACCGCTCGGCCAGGAGTCGGCGCTGCTGGTCGAGGTCATGGCGGTCGTACTCGAGCGGATCGGACCGAAAAGCCAGGCCGGCCTTGGCGATCGCGGGATCATGTGAGGGGCGCATCGACGCGTTGAGTCCGCCCGGCGCCTGATACAGCAGGAACCAACCGTCCAGGCCCACCGTGTCCGGCGCCGAGAACCATGCGTTGTAGCCGCCGATCGGCTTGGCGAATTGCTCTTCGGGGCCGAACGCCAGCCGGCGCACCGCCGAGTGCGGCCCGTCGGCACCGACGACGAGGTCGGCATGCACCACCGATCCATCGCCCAGCGTCGCCTCCACCCCCGCGCCCGCGTCGCGGAGTTCCGAAATACGTTGTCCGAAACGGTAATCGACCGAATCCCTGGTGGCCCGGTACAGCACGTCCACCAGATCGCCGCGCAGGATCTCGAGCTTGGACACCAGGCCGTTGCCGTCGAACGCCGTCACCGGCATCTCGGCGCGTCGGCTGCCGTCCGATCGCACCCACGCCGCGCCGCGCTGCTCGAGCGCACGCGCGCGCATCCGGTCGATCAACCCCATCCGCTCGACGACGTCGCCGCCCGCGCCCCGCAGATCAACCGTCTGGCCGCCGGGCCGCACGCCCGGCGCGATCTCGACGACGATGACGCGATATCCGTTGCGGGTCAACCAGAACGCCAACGACGGTCCGGCGATCCCGGCGCCACTGACCAGGACGGTCGGCTGGGTCATGCCGCCAGACTAGACCGTCAGATGTCGAGCGCCTGGTAAGTCCGGCGAACGAATTTCGGCTGGGCGCTCTGCAGTTTGGCCAGCGAAGTGTTGCCCGCGATCGCGGCCGCGTCGACGCCGAGATCGGGGAGGTTCTGGATCAGGTAGATGAGGATCAGGTCCGCCGACGGGTCGGCCTGCCACCAGGTGCCGTAGGCGCCGGGCCAACTGAAGGTGCCCGGCCCGCCGGGCCCGAACAGCGGACGCGACTTCGCGGGGTCGGTGACCACCGACAGGTTCAACCCGAATCCGCGGCCCACCCAGAACGGTGCGCCCAGGAAGTTCTGGCGCTTCTGCTCGTCGGTCAGCCGGTCGGTGCGCATCAGCCGCACGGACTCCTCCGACAACACCCGCACCCCGTCCAGGGCACCGCCGCCCAACAGCATCCGCGCGAAGCGCAGGTAATCGTCGACCGTCGACCACAACCCGGCGCCGCCGGCGCAGAAGGGCGGATCCTTGATCGGCGCCGGCCCCATCACGTCGTGCTGCAGGGTGTTGTTCTTGTCGAGCTTGTACATGGTCGCCGCGCGGTGCCGTCGCGACGACCCCACCGAGAATCCGGTGTCGGGCATCTGCAGCGGCTCGAAGATCCGCTCGCGCAGGATGTCGGACAACGGCTTGCCCTCGATCCGCGAGAGCGCGATGCCCAACACGTCGGTGGCGTGGCTGTAGGTCAGCCGGTCGCCGGGATGGTGCACCAGAGGGAGCTTGGCCAACTCGGCCAGCCAGCGGTCCTGATCCTGGCGGTACGACATCCGGCCGTAGGCGCGGCTCAGCGGACCGAGCACCGAGAACGGATAGGCCAGGCCGCTGCGGTGCGTCATCAGGTCGTCGAACGTGATCAGGCGCCGGGCCGGTGTCGTCTTGTCGAGCTCGCCCTTGGAATCGAGCAGCACCCGCATGTCGGCGAGTTCGGGCAGCCACGTCGCCACCGGGTCGGTGAGCGCGAAACGGCCCTCCTCGAGGAGGCTCATCGCTGCAGCCACCGTCACCGGTTTGGTCATCGAGGCGATGCGGAAGATCGTGTCGCGCTGCATCGGGAGCCCGGCGTCGACGTCGCGATGCCCCAACTCGTTGACCTGGAGGACCTCACCGGCGTGCCACACCAGGGTCACTGCGCCGGCGAGCAGCCCGGCGTCGATCGCCTCCTGGATGGACGCATGGTTGCCGTCGAGTTTCATCGCGGCAAGCCTACTGAGAAGCCGCCGCGGGCATTCACCTTCGTGGCGCGATCAGTGCACCGCTGGCCGGGTGCTAAGCTTCCCCGCAGTTTCGACGTCCTTTAAAGAGCCGTCCAGAGAGGCGGAGAAGGAGGTCAGAGTCGCTTGGGCGCGCAATCAGACTCGTCGGGCACCGACCGGGAGCTGATGTCCGCAGCGGATGTCGGCCGGACCATCTCTCGCATCGCCCATCAGATCATCGAGAAAACCGCACTCGACGGTTCCGATGCTCCCCGCGTCGTCTTGCTCGGGATCCCCACGCGGGGAGTGACGTTGGCCACGCGGCTGGCCGGGAAGATCATGGAGTTCTCCGGCGTCGTCGTTCCGCACGGCGCGTTGGACAACACGTTGTACCGCGACGACCTCGGCTTCAAGCCGCCCCGGGCGCTGGAGGAGACGTCGATCCCCGAGGGCGGCATCGATAAGGCGCTCGTCATCCTCGTCGACGACGTGCTCTACACCGGCCGGTCGGTCCGGGCGGCCCTGGACGCGCTGCGCGACATCGGCCGACCGAAGGCGGTGCAGCTGGCGGTGCTCGTCGACCGCGGCCACCGGGAGCTGCCGCTGCGCGCCGACTACGTGGGCAAGAACGTGCCCACCTCCAAAACCGAGAACGTCAAGGTCCGGCTAGCCGAAGACGATGGCCACGAGGGTGTGTCCATCGCGCCGTACGGAGGTCCGATCAGGTGAAACATCTGCTCTCGGCGGCGGATCTGTCGCGTGACGACGCGCTGGCGATCCTCGACAACGCCGACCGCTTCAGCCAGGCGCTGCTCGGCCGCGAGGTCAAGAAGCTGCCCACGCTGCGCGGACGCACGATCATCACGATGTTCTACGAGAACTCCACCCGCACCCGGGTCTCGTTCGAGGTCGCGGGCAAGTGGATGAGCGCCGACGTGATCAACGTCAGCGCCTCGGGATCGTCGGTGTCCAAGGGGGAGTCACTGCGAGACACTGCGCTGACGCTGCGCGCCGCGGGAGCCGACGCGCTGATCCTGCGCCACCCCGCCTCGGGTGCGCCGCAACAACTCGCCGAGTGGACGGCCACCGAGGACGGACACGGTCCGGCGGTCATCAACGCCGGCGACGGCACCCACGAGCATCCCACCCAGGCGCTGCTCGACGCGCTCACCATCCGCCAGCGCCTCGGCGACATCGAGGGCAAGCGGGTGGTGATCGTCGGCGACGTCCTGCACAGCCGGGTGGCCCGCTCGAACGTGCACCTGCTCAACACCCTCGGCGCGGAGGTGGTGCTGGTGGCGCCGCCGACGCTGCTGCCGGTCGGGGTGGCCGGCTGGCCGGTCACGGTGTCGCACGATCTCGACGCCGAACTGCCGCTGGCCGACGCCGTGCTGATGCTGCGGGTGCAGGCCGAACGGATGAACGGCGGCTTCTTCCCGTCGGCCAGGGAGTATTCCGTGCTCTACGGCTTGTCCGAGAAGCGCCAGGCCCTGTTGTCGGGCAATGCGGTGGTGCTGCATCCGGGCCCGATGGTGCGCGGTATGGAGATCGCGTTCTCGGTCGCCGATTCCTCGCAATCGGCGGTGCTGCAACAGGTTTCCAACGGCGTGCACATCCGGATGGCGGTGCTCTTCCATCTGCTGGTGGGTGCCGAGAAAGAAGCGATCAGCGTATGAGCGTGTTGATACGAGGGGTCCGGCTCTACGGCGAGGGCGACCGCGTCGACGTGCTGGTGGCCGACGGGCAGATCGCCGAGATCGGCGCGGAGGCTCGGATCCCCGACGATGCGGACGTGATCGACGCCACCGACCACGTGTTGCTGCCGGGCTTCGTCGACCTGCACACCCATTTGCGCGAGCCCGGCCGCGAGTACGCCGAGGACATCGAAACCGGTTCGGCCGCAGCGGCTTTGGGTGGTTATACCGCGGTGTTCGCCATGGCCAACACCAGCCCGGTCGCCGACAGCCCGGTCGTGACCGACCACGTCTGGCAGCGCGGTCAGCAGGTCGGCCTGGTCGACGTGCATCCGGTGGGCGCGGTGACCGTCGGCCTGGCGGGTGCCCAGCTCACCGAGATGGGGATGATGGCCGGCGGTGCCGCCCAGGTGCGGATGTTCTCCGACGACGGCATCTGCGTGCACGATCCGCTGATCATGCGCCGCGCGCTCGAATACGCCACCGGTCTCGGCGTGCTGATCGCCCAACACGCCGAGGAGCCGCGGCTCACCGTCGGCGCCGTCGCCCACGAAGGCCCGAACGCCGCGAGGCTGGGCCTGGCCGGGTGGCCGCGCGCGGCCGAGGAGTCGATCGTCGCGCGCGACGCGCTGCTGGCCCGCGACGCCGGCGCGCGGGTGCACATCTGCCACGCGTCCACCGCGGGCACCGTCGAGATCGTGCGGTGGGCGAAGTCACAGGGCATCGCGATCTCGGCCGAGGTGACCCCGCACCACCTGCTGCTCGACGACGAACGGCTGGCCACCTACGACGGCCGCTTCCGGGTGAACCCGCCACTACGGGAGGCCTCCGACGCCCGGGCACTGCGCCAGGCGCTGGCGGACGGGATCATCGATTGTGTGGCCACCGATCACGCCCCGCACGCCGAGCACGAGAAGTGCTGCGAGTTCTCCGTCGCCCGCCCCGGCATGCTCGGCTTGCAGACCGCGCTGTCGGTGGTCGCCGAGACGATGGTGCGCACGGGGCTGCTCACGTGGCGCGACGTCGCGCGGGTGATGAGCGAGCGGCCCGCCGAGATCGTCGGGCTACCCGATCAGGGCCGGCCGCTGGAGGTCGGCGAACCCGCCAACCTGACCGTCGTCGACCCCGACGCGACGTGGACCGTCGAGGGGTCCGCGCTGGCCAGCCGCTCGGCCAACACGCCCTACGAAACGCTCGAACTGCCGGCCGCGGTCACGCTGACGCTGTTGCGCGGCAAGGTGACCGCGCGGGACGGGAAGTGCCCGGCATGACCGTCCAGCTAGTAGCGCAGGCGGATCGCGCATGAACGTCCAGCGAGTAGCGCAGGCGGATCGCGCATGAACACAGCCACGCTCGTCGGATCGTTGATCATGGCCGCCGTCGTGGCGGTGCTCATCGCGGTGCTGATCCAGGCGATGATCCGCGGATGGCGCCGTCGCGCCGAGCGTCAGGCCGAGATCATCGGCACGCTCCCGCCGCTGCCCGACACCGTCGGGCCGGCGATCGTGTCGCCCACCAAGGGCCTCTACGTCGGCAGCACGCTCGCTCCCGACTGGAACAACCGCATCGTGGTCGGCGACCTCGGCTTCCGCACCAAGGCCGTACTGACCCGCTACCCCGAAGGAATCATGTTGCAGCGCAGCGGCGCCCTGCCCATCTGGATCCCCGACGAGGCGATCACCGAGATCCGCACCGAGCGCGGTATCGCAGGCAAGGCGATGACGCACGAGGGCGTTCTCGCGATTCGGTGGCGACTACCGTCGGGCACCGAGATCGACACCGGGTTCCGCGCCAACGACCGTCGCGAGTACTCCCACTGGGTCGAACAGGAGGCGGCGTGACAGGAACCGACAAGGCCGTCCTGGTGCTCGAGGACGGCCGGGTGTTCACGGGCACCACGTTCGGCGCGGTCGGGCAGGCGCTCGGCGAGGCGGTGTTTTCCACCGGAATGTCGGGATACCAGGAGACGCTCACCGATCCGAGCTACCACGGACAGATCGTGATCGCGACCGCGCCACAGATCGGCAACACCGGATGGAACCGCGAGGATGCCGAGAGCCGCGGCGACAAGATCTGGGTGGCGGGCTACGCGGTCCGCGACCCCTCGCCGCGGGCCTCGAACTGGCGGGCCACCGGCACGCTCGACGAGGAACTCGAACGCCAGGGCATCGTCGGGATCGCGGGCATCGACACCCGCGCGGTGGTGCGCCATCTGCGCAGTCGTGGCTCGATGAAGGCCGGGCTGTTCTCCGGGCCTGCGCTGGCCGGCCTCGACGAATTGCTCGACCGGGTGCGCAGCCAGCCCGGCATGCTCGGCGCCAACCTTGCCGGCGAGGTCAGCACCGACGCCATGTATGTGGTGGAACCCGAAGGGGCGCAACGCTTCACGGTTGCCGCCATCGACCTCGGCATCAAGACCAACACCCCACGCAACTTCGCCAAGCGCGGAATCCGCAGCCATGTGCTGCCCGCGTCGGCGACCTTCGAGCAGATCGCCGACCTCAAGCCCGACGGGGTGTTTCTGTCCAACGGCCCCGGCGACCCCGCCACCGCCGACCACATCGTCGCCGTCACCCAGGACGTGCTCGGCGCGGGCATCCCGCTGTTCGGCATCTGCTTCGGCAACCAGATTTTGGGCCGCGCGCTGGGCCGCTCGACCTACAAGATGGTGTTCGGTCACCGCGGCATCAACGTGCCGGTGATCGACCATCAGACCGGCAGCGTCGCGATCACCGCGCAGAACCACGGATTCGCCCTCGAAGGCGAGGCGGGGGAGCGCTTTGACACCCCCTTCGGCGAGGCGATCGTCAGCCACACCTGCGCCAACGACGGCGTCGTCGAGGGCATCAAACTCGTGAGCGGGCTGGCGTTCTCGGTGCAGTACCACCCGGAGGCCGCAGCGGGCCCGCACGACGCGAACTATCTGTTCGATCAGTTCATCGACCTGATGGCGGGGGAGAACAAGTGAGGCCCACCTCCACCGCCGCGAGCGCTCACCCTTGTACAGATCTCGACCCGTTTCGCGTACAAGGTTGTGCGCTCGCGAAGGCGGAAGCCCCGCAGGAGGTAGTCCATGCCTAAGCGCAGCGACCTCAACCACGTGCTCGTGATCGGCTCCGGGCCGATCGTGATCGGGCAGGCGGCGGAGTTCGACTATTCCGGCACCCAGGCGTGCCGGGTGCTGCGCGCCGAGGGGTTGCAGGTCAGCTTGATCAACTCGAACCCGGCGACGATCATGACCGACCCCGAGTACGCCGACCACACCTACGTCGAACCCATCACGCCGGAGTTCGTCGAGCGGGTGATCGTGCAACAGGCCGAGCGCGGCAACAAGATCGACGGCCTGCTGGCGACAGTGGGCGGGCAGACGGCGCTGAACACCGCGGTGGCACTGTCGGAGTCGGGGGCGCTGGCCAGGCACGGGGTGGAGCTGATCGGCGCGGACTTCGAGGCCATCCAGCGCGGCGAGGACCGGCAGCGGTTCAAGGACATCGTCGCCAAGGTCGGCGGCGAATCCGCCCGCTCCCGAGTCTGTTTCACGATGGACGAGGTCCGCGAGACGGTCGAGGACCTGGGCCTGCCGGTGGTGGTGCGGCCCTCCTTCACGATGGGCGGGCTGGGCTCGGGCATGGCGTACTCCGCCGAGGACGTCGACCGGATGGCCGGCGACGGGCTCGCGGCCTCCCCGAGCGCGAACGTGCTCATCGAGGAGTCGATCTTCGGCTGGAAGGAATACGAACTCGAGTTGATGCGCGACGGCCGCGACAACGTGGTCGTCGTCTGCTCGATCGAGAACTTCGACCCGATGGGCGTGCACACCGGTGACTCGGTCACCGTCGCCCCGGCCATGACGCTCACCGATCGCGAGTATCAGACGATGCGCGACCTCGGCATCGCGATCCTGCGCGAGGTCGGCGTCGACACCGGCGGCTGCAACATCCAGTTCGCGGTCAATCCGACAGACGGCCGCCTCATCGTGATCGAGATGAACCCGCGGGTGTCGCGGTCGAGCGCGCTGGCCTCCAAGGCCACCGGCTTCCCGATCGCGAAGATCGCAGCCAAGCTCGCGATCGGATACACGCTCGACGAGATCGTCAACGACATCACCAAGGAAACCCCGGCCTGTTTCGAGCCGACGCTCGACTACGTCGTCGTCAAGGCCCCGCGGTTCGCGTTCGAGAAGTTCCCCGGCGCCGACGGCACGCTGACCACCACGATGAAGTCGGTCGGTGAGGCGATGTCGTTGGGGCGCAACTTCATCGAGGCGCTCGGCAAGGTGATGCGCTCGCTGGAGTCCGGCCGCGCCGGGTTCTGGACCAAGGCGGACCCCGACGAGGACACGGTCACCGTCGACGAACTGCTCGCGCGGTTGGGCACGCCGTCGGACGGACGCCTGTACGACCTGGAACTGGCGCTGCGCAAGGGCGGCACCGTGGAGCAGGTGTCGCAGGCCTCCGGTGTCGACCCCTGGTTCGTCGAGCAGATCGCCGGGCTGGTGTCGCTGCGCGCCGAGATCGTCGACGCGCCGGTGCTCGACGCGGACTTGCTGCGACGGGCCAAGTACCATGGCCTGTCCGATCGCCAGATCGCCGCGCTGCGGCCCGAACTCGCCGGCGAGGTGGGCGTGCGGGCGCTACGCGAGCGGCTCGGGATCCACCCGGTGTTCAAGACCGTCGACACCTGCGCGGCGGAGTTCGAGGCCAAGACGCCGTACCACTACAGCAGCTACGAACTCGACCCCGCCGCCGAGACGGAGGTCGCGCCGCAGACCGACAAGCCGAAGGTGCTGATCCTGGGCTCGGGTCCCAACCGCATCGGCCAGGGCATCGAGTTCGACTACAGCTGTGTGCACGCCGCGACCACGTTGAGCCAGGCCGGTTTCGAGACGGTCATGGTCAACTGCAACCCCGAGACCGTGTCCACCGACTACGACACCGCCGATCGGCTCTACTTCGAGCCGCTCACGTTCGAGGACGTGCTCGAGGTCTACTACGCCGAATCCGTATCCGGCGCAGGCGGTCCCGGTGTGGTCGGCGTCATCGTGCAGCTCGGCGGGCAGACCCCGCTCGGGCTGGCCGAACGCCTGCAGGACGCAGGTGTGCCGATCGTGGGGACCAGCCCCAAGGCGATCGACCTCGCCGAGGACCGCGGCGCGTTCGGCGAGGTGTTGACCGACGCCGGGCTGCCCGCCCCGAAGTTCGGCCTGGCCACCAGCTTCGAACAGGCGCGGCGCATCGCCGCCGACATCGGCTATCCCGTGCTGGTGCGGCCGTCCTACGTGCTCGGCGGCCGCGGCATGGAGATCGTCTACGACGACGAGACGCTGCAGGGCTACATCACCAGGGCCACCGAACTCTCACCCGAACACCCGGTGCTGGTGGACCGCTTCCTCGAGGACGCCATCGAGATCGACGTCGACGCGCTGTGCGACGGATCCGAGGTCTACATCGGCGGAATCATGGAGCACATCGAGGAGGCCGGTATCCACTCCGGCGACTCCGCGTGTGCCCTGCCGCCGGTGACGTTGGGGCGCAGCGACATCGAGGCCGTGCGGCGCGCGACCGAGGCGATCGCCCACGGCATCGGCGTGGTGGGACTGCTCAACGTCCAGTACGCGCTCAAGGACGACGTGCTCTACGTGCTGGAGGCCAACCCGCGCGCGAGCCGCACCGTGCCGTTCGTGTCGAAGGCCACCGCGGTGCCGCTGGCCAAGGCGTGCGCGCGGATCATGCTGGGCGCGACGATCGCTCAGCTTCGCGAGGAGGGTGTGCTCGCCCGCAGCGGGGACGGCGGGACCACCGCACGCAACGCTCCGGTGGCGGTCAAGGAAGCGGTGCTGCCGTTCAACCGGTTCCGCAAACACGATGGCACGCAGATCGACTCGCTGCTGGGTCCGGAGATGAAGTCCACCGGTGAGGTGATGGGCATCGACCACGACTTCGGCAGTGCCTTCGCCAAGAGCCAGACCGCCGCGTACGGGTCGCTGCCGCTCGACGGCACGGTGTTCGTGTCGGTGGCCAACCGCGACAAACGATCGCTGGTGTTTCCCGTCAAACGGCTGGCCGATCTCGGGTTCCGCGTGCTGGCCACCGAGGGCACCGCGGAAATGCTGCGGCGCAACGGTATTCCGTGTGAAGAGGTGCGCAAGCACTTCCAGGAGCCGAGCGAGGGCAGGCCCGCCTCGTCCGCCGTCGACCTCATCAAGGCCGGCGAGGTGGACATGGTGATCAACACCCCGTACGGCAACTCCGGGCCTCGTGTCGACGGATACGAGATCCGCTCCGCGGCAGTGGCGAACAGCATCCCGTGCGTCACCACGGTGCAGGGCGCGTCGGCGGCGGTGCAGGGCATCGAGGCCGGGATCCGCGGCGACATCGGCGTGATGTCGCTGCAGGAACTGCACAGCGTGCTGGGGCCGTGACCGGCTTCGGTCCGCGATTGGCCGATGCGGTGGCCCGGCGTGGACCGCTGTGCCTGGGCATCGATCCGCACCCAGAGTTGATGCGCGCGTGGGGGTTGACCACCGACGCCGACGGGCTGCGCCGGTTCTGCGACGTGTGCGCGACGGCGTTCGCCGACTTCGCGATCGTCAAACCGCAGGTCGCGTTCTTCGAGGTGTACGGCGCCGCCGGGTTCGCGGCGCTCGAGCACACCTTCGCCGCGCTGCGCGACGCGGGAGTGCTGGTGCTCGCCGACGCCAAACGCGGTGACATCGGATCCACGATGGCCGCCTACGCCCAGGCATGGGCCGGCGATTCGCCGCTGGCCGCCGACGCCGTCACCGCGTCGCCCTACCTGGGGTTCGGTTCGCTGCAGCCGCTGTTCGACACGGCGGCGGCCAACGACCGCGGGGTGTTCGTGCTCGCGGCCACCTCGAACCCCGAGGGCGCATCGGTGCAGCGTGCCGATGCCGGCGGCCGCACGGTCGCGCAATCGATCGTCGATGCCGCGGCGCAGGTCAACCGGGCGGCGCCCACGCAGCCGGGGCCGATCGGCGTCGTGGTCGGCGCGACCCTTTCCGAACCGCCCGACGTCAGCGCCCTCGGCGGTCCGGTGCTGGTCCCGGGCGTCGGGGCCCAGGGCGGCCGTCCGGAGGCCCTGGGCGGGCTGGGAGGGGCCGAAACCGGCCAGTTGCTGCCCGCGGTGTCGCGGGAGGTGCTGCGGGCCGGGCCGGACGTGTCGGCCCTGCGTTCGGCCGCCGAGGCGATGCGCGACGCGGTCGCCTATCTGGCCGGATCGTAACCACAAAAGCAACGCCAGTCTCAGCTGTCACAAGCGTCACAATCGCGCGCCGCGCGACACGCCCGAATGCGGATGACCAGCGAAAATTTTCTTTTGCGGCCCCGCCGGCCCGCCGGAGTGTGGCGCAGGTCACGTGTTGAGGGGCCGAAATCGCTCCCGATGCGATCCGAATTGCCTTGATATGCAGGCGGTTCCGGACGCGCAAATCGCGAATTCGTCGCTCCGCGCGCCGGAGTCCGGGTCGCACGCCCGACGAGCGACGGCCCTACACGCTGGGCTTTTGACGCCGTAACCAGGGGGTGGGGTTCGCTTTCGTCAGCCCGCGTGGGTACGGTCGTCGTCGCTGGCTGTTTCTGGGTTTTCCCTATCAGCCGAGGCAGTGGAAATTGATGGTGATGAGACGGAGGAACCCGTGGCCCTTCCCCAGTTGACCGACGAACAGCGCGCGGCCGCGTTGGAGAAGGCTGCCGCCGCACGTCGAGCCAGAGCCGAACTGAAGGACCGGCTCAAGCGCGGCGGCACCAACCTCAAGCAGGTGCTCAAGGATGCCGAGACCGACGAGGTCTTGGGCAAAATGAAGGTTTCGGCGCTTCTGGAGGCGTTGCCCAAGGTCGGCAAGGTCAAGGCGCAGGAGATCATGACCGAGCTCGAGATCGCCCCGACCCGCCGTCTGCGCGGCCTCGGCGATCGTCAGCGCAAGGCGCTGCTGGAAAAGTTCGACCAGTCCTAGGCGCAGAAGTTGAGCGCCGGCCGAGGGGCCGGCCGGGTAGTCGTGCTGTCCGGCCCCTCTGCCGTCGGGAAGTCGACCGTCGTTCGCTGTCTGCGCGAACGCGTTCCCGACCTGCACTTCAGCGTCTCCGTCACCACCAGGGCGCCGCGTCCCGGTGAGGTCGACGGCGTTGATTACTCCTTCGTCACCCCCGACGAGTTCGACAAACTGATCGCCGACGGCGCCCTCCTCGAATGGGCGGAGATCCACGGCGGCCTGCACCGTTCGGGTACCCCCGCTCGGCCCGTCCGCGAGGCGATCGCCGCGGGCAGGCCCGTCCTGATCGAGGTGGACCTCGCGGGCGCGCGGGCGGTCAAGAAGGCGATGCCCGAGGTCCTCTCCGTCTTCCTGGCCCCGCCGAGCTGGGAGGAGCTGAAGAGCCGCCTGACCCGACGCGGCACCGAGACGGCCGAGGCCATCGAGCGCCGGCTGGCCACCGCGCGGGCCGAGCTCGCCGCGCAGGACGACTTCGACACCGTGGTCGTCAACAGGCAATTGGAGTCTGCCTGCGCCGAATTGGTATCCTTGCTGGTGGACCGCTGATGGATACGCGCCGGCGACGGCGCCGGCCGGCCTGACAGCAATCTCGCATCCAGCCAAAACCGCCAGGAGACTTTCTACGTGAGCACCCCGCACGCCGACACGCAGCTGGCAGCTGTGGACGACACCGACACGTCCGGCGCCAGCGCCTACGACACGCCGTTGGGCATCACCAACCCGCCCATCGACGAGCTGCTGGATCGCGCGTCGAGCAAGTACGCGCTGGTGATCTATGCCGCCAAGCGCGCCCGTCAGATCAACGACTACTACAACCAGCTCGGCGACGGCATCCTCGAGTACGTCGGCCCGCTGGTCGAACCCGGCCTGCAGGAGAAGCCGCTGTCGATCGCCCTGCGTGAGATCCACGGCGACCTGCTCGAGCACACCGAAGGCGAGTAGCAACACCGCGAGGCGTAGGGGAGCGGCCGCCATGGAGCCCAAGCGGATCATCGTCGGCGTCGCCGGTGGTATCGCCGCCTACAAGGCGGCCACCGTGGTCCGACAGCTCACCGAGGCCGGCCACGACGTCCGCGTCGTACCGACCGAGTCCGCGTTGCGCTTCGTCGGCGCCGCCACCTTCGAGGCCCTCTCGGGTCATCCGGTGCACACGGGCGTCTGGGACGACGTCCACGAGGTGCCGCACGTCCGCTTCGGCCAGGAAGCCGATCTCGTCGTCGTCGCGCCGGCCACCGCCGACCTCTTGGCGCGTGCGGTCGCGGGCCGGGCGGACGACCTGCTGACAGCGACGCTGCTGACCGCGCGATGTCCGGTGCTGTTCGCGCCTGCGATGCACACCGAGATGTGGCTTCACCCGGCGACCGTGGACAACGTCGCGACGTTGCGCCGTCGCGGCGCCGTCGTCCTCGAACCGGCGTCGGGCCGGCTGACCGGGGCCGACAGCGGCGCGGGCCGCCTACCCGAGGCCGAGGAGATCACCACGCTGGCCCAGCTGCTGCTGACGCGGGCGGATGCGCTGCCCTACGACCTGGCGGGCGTCAAGGTGCTGGTGACGGCGGGCGGAACCCGCGAACCGATCGATCCGGTGCGGTTCATCGGGAATCGCAGTTCCGGGAAGCAGGGCTACGCGATGGCCCGGGTGATGGCGCAGCGCGGCGCCGACGTCACGCTGATCGCGGGCAACACCGCCGGGCTGATCGACCCGGCGGGCGTCGACGTCGTGCACATCGGCTCGGCCGCCCAGCTCAAGGACGCCGTGTCCAAGCACGCTCCGGACGTGCACGTGCTGGTGATGGCGGCCGCGGTCGCCGACTTCCGGCCCACCCGGATGCAGACCAGCAAGATCAAGAAGTCCGCGGACCCGGACGCCGCCGCGCCGGTCATCGAGTTGACGCGGACCGAGGATGTGCTGGCGGGCGCCGTGCGGGCCCGCGCCGATGGCCAGTTGCCGAACATGCGGGCGATCGTGGGGTTCGCTGCAGAGACCGGCGACGCGAACGGCGACGTGCTTCACCACGCCCGCGCGAAGCTCCAGCGCAAGGGCTGCGATTTGCTCGTGGTCAACGCGGTGGGCGAGAATCGGGCGTTCGAAGTGGACAACAACGACGGCTGGCTACTGGCGGCCGACGGTACGGAGTCCGCGCTGGAGCACGGCTCGAAAACCCTGATGGCCAGCCGTATCGTGGACGCGATCGTGGCCTTCCTGCACAGCGGCAGCGGGTAGCGCGAATCACGCAGCACGCTGCGTGAAATGCTTGCGCGCGACGGAAGCACAGGCTTGGGTGCAACAGGGCACACCTATAATTTGATGAACTAAATACCTCAAGTTGACTTGAGCGGGAAGGATCACACCGTGAGTGAAGCTCGGCTGTTCACCAGTGAGTCGGTAACCGAGGGCCACCCCGACAAGATCTGCGACGCGATCAGTGACTCGGTACTCGACGCCTTGCTCGCGGGCGATCCCAGGTCGCGGGTGGCCGTCGAGACGCTGGTGACCACCGGCCAGGTGCACGTCGTCGGTGAGGTGACGACGGCGGCCAAGGAGGCCTTCGCCGACATCACCAACACCGTGCGCGAGCGCATCCTCGAGATCGGCTACGACTCGTCGGAGAAGGGCTTCGACGGTGAGACCTGCGGCGTCAACATCGGCATCGGCCGCCAGTCCCCGGACATCGCGCAGGGCGTCGACACCGCGCACGAGACCCGCGTCGGCGGCGCCGGCGACCCGCTCGACCTGCAGGGCGCGGGCGATCAGGGCCTGATGTTCGGCTACGCGATCAAGGACACGCCCGAGCTGATGCCGCTGCCGATCGCGCTCGCGCACCGGCTGTCGCGCCGGCTGACCGAGGTCCGCAAGAGCGGTGTGCTCGACTACCTGCGGCCCGACGGTAAGACCCAGGTGACCGTGCAGTACGACGGCACCACCCCGGTGCGCCTCGACACCGTCGTGTTGTCGACGCAGCACGCGGCGGGCATCGACCTCGAGGGCACGCTGACCCCGGACATCCGCGAGAAGGTCGTCAACACCGTGCTGGCCGATCTGGGGCACGACTCGATGGACACCTCGGACTTCCGCCTGCTGGTCAACCCGACCGGCAAGTTCGTGCTCGGCGGCCCGATGGGTGACGCGGGGCTGACCGGTCGCAAGATCATCGTCGACACCTACGGCGGCTGGGCCCGTCACGGCGGCGGCGCGTTCTCGGGCAAGGATCCGTCCAAGGTGGACCGGTCGGCGGCCTACGCGATGCGCTGGGTGGCCAAGAACGTCGTCGCAGCCGGCCTGGCCGAGCGCGTCGAGGTCCAGGTCGCCTACGCGATCGGCAAGGCCGCTCCGGTCGGCCTGTTCGTCGAGACGTTCGGCAGCGAGTCCGTCGACCCGGCCCGCATCGAGAAGGCGATCACCTCGGTCTTCGACCTGCGTCCCGGCGCGATCGTCCGCGACCTCGACCTGCTGCGCCCGATCTACGCGCAGACCGCCGCGTACGGCCACTTCGGCCGCACCGATGTCGAGCTGCCGTGGGAGCAGCTGAACAAGGTCGACGAACTCAAGGCAGCGGTCTAGGTCTAGCCGCCCGAGACGTGGCGCAGGACGGTCCGCAGTTCCGGGGTCGGCGAGAAGTCGATGTACTCGCAGTCGGTGACCGCTTCAGGCGCATGCCCCGCGGCCCAGTAGAAGGCCTGGCCCGCGGAGTAGGTCTGGGGGCCCCGTGAGGTGTGCATGCGCAGTTCGCCGCGCACCATGTAGCCCCAGTGGGGGACACGGACACATGTCGCCCGGCAGGCCCGCGAGCGCGGGGCGCAGGTCGGCCCCGGCGCCGAGCTTGACCCAGGCGATGGACATGTCGCCGACCTCGCGACTGCGAAAGTCGACCCCTTCCGCGGCGACCGCCACCGGTAGATCCTCGAAGACGATGTGTTCCATCGCTGCCTCCACTCCCGCGCTCAGGGGCTGAACGCGTAATCCCGCAACGGGAATCGGCGGCTGCGCCAGTAGGCCTCCAGCGTCGTGGTCGGACGCAGCGGCGCATCGCCGTTCTTGTCGAAGTAGTAGCTGTTGGCGAGCTGGCAACTCTCCTGCCAGAAGATCTGCCGGTGCCGCTTGCGCATCATCTCCGCGAAGTAGCGGTCGTTGGCCTCCTGGGTCACCTCCACCCGCCGCGCGCTCGTGCGCCGGGCGTGCTCGAGGCAGCGCACGATGTGGTGGGTCTGGGTCTCGATCAGCGCGAAGTACGACGAGCCGACGTAGCCGTACGGCCCGAACACCGTGAAGAAGTTCGGGAAGCCCGGCACGCTCACGCCCTCGTAGGCCTGCAGCCGATTCTCCTGCCAGTGTCGGCTCCACGACCGCCCGCCCGACCCGGTGACCGGGTAGGTCGGCATGTCGTCGGCGTCCATCACCTTGAATCCGGTGGCCAGGATGAGCACGTCGACATCGCGGATCGTCCCGTCGGCGGTGGCCACGCCCGAACCGGTGATCTTGTCGATCGGCTCGGTGACCAGCTCGACGTTGTCGCGGTTGTAGGTCGACAGATACGTGTTGTGGAAGCCGGGCCGCTTGCACCCCACGGCGTAGCGCGGCGTGAGCTTGTCGCGGACCTCCGGGTCGTCGACCTCCTTGCGCAGATACGCCTCGCCGACCTTCGACATGTTCTTGGCCATCGGGTTGAGGGTGAAGTACTGCGCGGGCAGCGTGAACGTCAGCTCGACGTAGGCCTGGCTGAGCAGCCGCTGCACGACGTGTCCACCCGGCAGCCGCATCATCCGCCGCGCCATCGGCGACAGCGGCACGTCGACCTTCGGAAAACACCAGATCGGCGTGCGCTGAAACACGGTGAGCCGCTTGACGATCGGCGCGATCTCCGGGATCACCTGCACCGCCGACGCCCCGGTGCCGATGACCGCGACCCGTTTACCGGTCAGATCCTGCTCGTGGTCCCAGCGCGCGGTGTGCATCGTGACCCCGGCGAACGAGTCGACCCCGTCGATGTCGGGCAGTTTCGGCGTGACCAGCACCCCGCACGCATTGATCAGAAACCGCGCCGTGACGATCTCGCCGGAGTCGAGCTCGATCCGCCACAGGCTCTCGTCATCGTCGAACGCCGCGCCGAGAACCTTGGTGTTGAACCGGATCTTGGGACGCAGCCCGTACTTGTCGACGCAGTGTTCGGCGTACGCGCGCAGCTCGTGTCCGGGCGCATACGTGCGGGTCCACTCGGGACTCTGCTCGAAGGAGAACTGATAGGAGAACGACGGAATGTCAACGGCGATACCGGGATACGTGTTCCAGTACCAGGTGCCGCCCGGCCCGTCGCCCGCCTCGACGATCAGATAGTCGCCCAGACCCGCCTTGTCGAGGTTGATCCCGGCGCCGATACCGGAGAATCCGGCGCCGACGATGATGGTGTCGTGGTCGGGCACTGTCATAGGGCCTCCCGTGTGGCTCACGTCTCGATCACGGTACCCCCGTCGTTCGGCGGCCGTTGCGATACCTCGCACGCAACCCCGGTGCGGTCACCCGGGATGTAATGCAGTGCGCAGCGCCCGCAATCCCCGTTCGGTGGCCTCGGTCGCGGCGGGCACCACGCCCGCATAACCGAGGTAGCCGTGGATGAGGGTCTCGGCGTTGTGCAGTTCGGCGGGAACGCCCGCGGCGGACAGCAACTCGGCGTACCGGGCGCCGTCGTCGCGCAACGGGTCATGCCCCGCGACGGCGATGTAGGCCGGCGGCAGGCCACCGAGGTCCTTCGCGCGCGCTGGCGCCAGCGTCGCTGGCATGTCCGACAGGTCCATGTCGCCGACGTACCACCGCGAAAACGCGCTTACCGCAGGCAGATCGAGGATCGGCGCCCCGGCGTTCTCGGCGAAAGAGGGCAGCGAGGTGTCCCACGTCGTCGCCGGATACCACAGCAGCTGGAAGCCGACCGCCGGTCCGCCCGCATCGCGCGCCAGCTGCGCCACCACCGCCGCGAGGTTACCGCCGGCCGAATCACCGGCCACCGCAAGCCGAGACGCGTCGACCCGTAACTCGTCGGCATGTTCGGCCACCCACTGCGCCGCCGCCCACACGTCGTCGACGGCGGCGGGGTAGGGGTGTTCGGGAGCCAGCCGGTAGTCGACGGAAACCACCACGGCGTCGGCCTCGGCCGCGTGTCGGCGGGCGGTGCCGTCGTAGCTGTCGAGGTCGCCGACCGACCACCCGCCGCCGTGCAAGAACAACACGACCGGCGGCGGCGCATCTCCTTCGGTCGGCGGCCGGTACACCCGGACCGGGATCGGGCCGCCGGGCCCGTCGATCGTGCGCTCCTGGGCGCTCACCTCGGGGAGGATCTCCACCCGGGGCAGCGCGTTGAACCGCTCCCGCGCGGCCTGCGGACCCCCGTCGGTTGTCAACTGAAACGGAACCGCCTCCAGTACCTTCAGCAGAATGGCGTCAACAGCCGGCTTCTCTTCAGCGACAGACATGGGGACACCGTACGTTCACGCGCGAACGAGGCTTCTGTGGGTGGCCGCGGTGGTCGTGGCGGCCTGCTACGGAGCGTTTCTGATCGCGACCGCGGTGCGGCTGCCCGCCGGCGCCGAGCTCACCGGCCAGTTCACGCTGCAGCCCGCGGTCAAGGCCGCCGCGGCGGTGCTGCTCGCCGCGGCCGCGTTGACGCATCCGCTCGCCCGCGAACGACGCTGGCTGGTCGCCGCGCTGCTGCTCTCGGCCGCGGGCGACTTCCTGTTGGCCATGCCGTGGTGGGAGCCGTCGTTCGTGCTCGGGCTCGCCGCCTTCCTCGTCGCGCACCTGTGCTTCCTGGCCGCGCTGTGGCCGCTGGTCACCCGCTCGGGCCCCCGGCTCGCCGCGGCCGCGATCACCGTCGCAGCCTGTCTCGCACTGCTGGTGTGGTTCTGGCCGCGACTGATCGCCGAGGGGATGGCCGTACCCGTGACCCTGTACATCGCGGTGCTCGGCGCCATGGTGTGCGCCGCCCTCATGGCACGGTTGCCCACGCCGTGGACGGCGTTGGGCGCGGTGTGTTTCGCGGTGTCGGACGCGATGATCGGGATCGGCAGGTTCGTGCTCGGCTCCGAGGCCCTCGCCGTGCCGATCTGGTGGGTGTACGCGACATCGCTGATGCTCATCACCGCCGGGTTCTTCTTCGGCCGGGCGTCGGTGTCGTCTGCTACCACTCCTGCGTGACGGGATCCGACGGCCCGGCCCGCCCGGGCGCCGCCAGACAGCCTGCCGAGCACGAGCCGGTCGCGCGGGTGCTGCCCATGCTGACGGTGCCGCACCTGGACCGCGAGTTCGACTACCTGGTGTCAGCCGAGCAGTCCGACGACGCGCAACCCGGCGTCCGCGTCCGCGTGCGGTTCCACGGCCGGCTGGTCGACGCGTTCATCCTCGAGAGGCGGTCCGACACCGACCACGTCGGCAAGCTCGGCTGGCTCGACCGGGTGGTCTCGCCCGAACCGGTGCTGACGCCGGACGTCCGCCGCCTCGCCGACGCCGTCGCCGCCCGCTACGCCGGAACCCGCGCCGACGTGCTACGCCTGGCCATCCCGCCGCGCCACGCCCGCGTCGAGAAGCAGGATCCGCCGCCGACGGCGTCGCCCGACCCACGCGCCGTCGACACCACCGCCTGGAACTCCTACGGCCGGGGTGAACAGTTCCTCGCCGCGCTGACCGGCGGACGCGCCGCCCGCGCGGTGTGGCAGGCGCTGCCCGGTGAGGCGTGGACCGATCGGCTGGCCGAAGCCGCCGCGGTGGTGGTGAACGCGGGCCGCGGCGCGCTGGTGATCGTACCGGACCAGCGCGACATCGACGCCGTGCATGCCGCCGCGCTCGGCCACCTCCGCGAGGACCTGATGGTGGCGTTGTCGGCGGGACTCGGTCCCGCGCAACGCTATCGGCGCTGGCTGTCGGTGCTGCGCGGGAGCGCCCGGCTGGTCATCGGCACCCGCAGCGCGGTCTTCGCGCCCGTCGCCGACCTCGGGCTGGTGATGGTGTGGGACGACGGCGACGACACCCTCGCCGAACCCCGGGCGCCGTACCCGCACGCCCGCGAGGTCGCGATGCTGCGGGCCCATCAACTGCGTTGCGCCGCGCTGATCGGCGGATACGCCAGGACCGCCGAAGCCCAGGCGCTGGTGCGCAGCGGCTGGGCGCACGACCTGGTGGCGCTGCGGCCCGTGGTGCGGGCGGCCTCACCGCGCGTCGTCGCGCTCGATGACAGCGGTTTCGAACAGGAACGCGATCCGGCCGCCCGAACCGCCCGGCTCCCGTCGATGGCGCTGCAGGCCGCGCGCAAGGCGCTGGAGTCCGGTGCGCCGGTGCTCGTGCAGGTGCCGCGGCGCGGCTACGTGCCTGCGCTCGCGTGCGCCCGCTGTCGAACCATCGCCCGGTGCCGACACTGCACCGGACCGCTGTCGCTGCCCGACCGCGACGCCGCGGGTGCGGTGTGCCGGTGGTGCGGTCGCGCCCACCCGTCGCTGCGCTGCGCCCGGTGCGGTTCGGATGCCGTGCGCGCGGTCGTCGTCGGCGCCCGGCGCACCGCCGAGGAACTGGGCCGGGCCTTCCCGGGTACGACGGTCATCACCTCCGGCGGTGACGCGATGGTCGCCGAGGTGCCCGCGCGGCCCGCGCTCGTGGTCGCGACGCCCGGCGCCGAACCAGTGGCCGCGGGCGGCTACGGCGCCGCACTGCTGCTCGACAGCTGGGCGCTGCTGGGCCGCCAGGATCTCCGGGCGGCCGAGGACACTCTGCGCCGCTGGATGGCCGCCGGCGCCCTGGTGCGCAACCGCGCGGACGGCGGCGTGATCGCGGCGGTCGCCGAATCCGCGATCCCCACCGTGCAGGCGCTGATCCGGTGGGACCCCGTCGGCCACGCGGACGCCGAATTCAACGCCCGCGCGGAGGTCGGTTTGCCGCCCGCCGTGCACATGGCCGCCGTCGACGGGCCGCCCGAGGCGGTGCACGCGCTGCTGGACGGCGCCGACCTGCCCGACGTCGCCGAACGACTCGGACCGGTCGACCTGCCGGTCGGCGCGCGCCGACCGCCGGGCCTGCCGCCGGATGCCACGGTGATCCGGATGCTGCTCCGGGTGCCCCGCGATAGCGGACTGGCCCTATCCTCGGCCCTGCGCCGGGCCACCGCCGTGCTCAGCGCCCGCCACGACCAACAGCCGGTCCGCGTCCAGATCGACCCGCTGCACATCGGATGACCCGGACGCCGGCCGGCCTGGCGACAGGAGGTGTGCGTGCGTCGGCGGCTCGTGTGGTCAATAGCCCTACTGGCCCTGGCCTTCGGCGTGTTGTGGCCGGTGATCCTCTCCGGTGGCGGCGCCGATGCCGAACCCGCCGCCGACCCGGTCGTCATCACCCACTACGACGCGGATTTCGTCATCGACGCCGACGGCCGACTGGAGGCCGTGGAGACGATCACCGCGACCTTCCCCGGCGACCGGCACGGACTCTTCCGCTACTGGGACGTCGTCAATCGCAACGACGCCCACGTGCGGCAGGTGCCGAAGATCGAATCGATCTCCCTCGACGGGAAAAGCGTTCCCTACCAGATGCTTTGGGAAGACGGTCGCAGATTTCGCGTCGCACGGATCGGCGATCCCGGCCACCCGCTGAAATACGGACGCCACGTCTTCGAGATCCGGTACTCCATCGACGGCGTCCTCGATCCCGGAACCACCACCAAACCGGGTTCGGTCTTCTACTGGAACGTGATCGCCCCCGCGTGGAACAACGTGATCAGAACCGCCGACATCTCGGTCGCCCTACCCGGCCGCGTTGCCGACGTGCAGTGCTCCGTCGGCTACGGCGCGGGCGCACCGTGCAAGGAGCTGACGGTTGAGGGCCACACGGTGCGACTCTCGGCCGGGTCCCTGGTGCCGCGGACTCCGGTCACCGTGCGCGCGGGCGTCGACGTGCCCACGCCCCCGCGCGCGACGGTGCCGTGGATAGCACGATGGGATGGCGTTCTCGGGCACTCGCTGGCGGGTGCGCTGTGGGTGGCGGCGCTGACCGCGGCGGCCGGGGTGGCCGGTCTTCTGTGGTGTCGCAGCACCGTCGAACGGTCGCCGGGCTTCCCGCTGCAGTACGCCCCGCCCGAGGGCGTCGGCCCGGTTCAGGTCGAGTACATCCGCACGGAGGCGGTGCCCAGACAGGCCGTCACCGCGACGCTGTTCCATCTCGCGGAGCGCGGGTTGATCGAGCTTCGTCAGATGACAAACGGGCACTGGCGCATTCGCGGTCAGGCCGAGCGCGCCGAGTGGCGTGAGGTCGATCCGGTCGGCCTGGCGGTCGGGTCGGCGCTGCGGGTGACGAGCCCGGGCGAAGAGTTCGAGGCCAACGAGACCGTGAGGTCCGGCGAGAGGCTCGCCAAGGCCAAGGCCGACATGAACAAGGCCATCGGGAAATGGTCCGACGACAAGCTTCTGGTGAAGACACGCGGAGAGTGGTGGGTGCGCGTGGCCAACGCGATCGCGTTGCTGCTCATTCCGCTCGGCGTCTTTCGCTGGGGGTTCCCGACGACGATGTGGGCGCTGCCGTTCGCGGCCTTCTTCCTGGCGACGCTCGGATCGTGGGCCGTCGGCGTGGGGACCCGGAGGACCGAGGCCGGGCGTGAACTGTGGTCGCGCGCAGGCGGTTTCCACCGCATGCTGACCACCGATTCGGCAGAGGCGCGATTCGACTTCGGGGCCCGCAACGACCTCTACTCGGCATATGTCCCGTACGCGGTGGCCGCGGGCGTCGCGGCGTTGTGGGCGACGAAATACGAGGCGGACACGGGAACGGCTGCACCGCAGCCGGATTGGTATCACTCCACCTCGGCCACCGCAGTCGGCTTCATCGGCGGCGGCTCCGGCTTCGCCGCTTTCGGCGGATTCGACAGCTTCGATTCGGCTCTGTCGTCGTCGATCGGCGCCTACACCGCGTCCCAGTCGGCCACCGGAACGAGCGGCAGCGGGTTTGGTGGTGCGGGCT
>NZ_CVTB01000261.1 GCF_001050015.1 Mycolicibacterium malmesburyense | reverse complement strand
GCGCCGCGGCGACCGTCGAAGGTCCGATACGCCCGCCGGTTGGCGGCCGCACCGTCGATGACGAACAGCCCCACTCCGCCGTCGGGCAGCGCCGCGGTGACGACGACGGTGTCGGCGGCGTCGCCGGCCAGCACCGGGTTCTTACGCCCGGTCAGCGTCCAGCCGTCGCCGCTCTTCTCGGCGCGCGTCGCGGGTTCGGCCGACGGCAGGCGCGCTCCCGACTCCGCATGCGCGAAGGCCAGCAGCGTCTCACCGGTCGCCACGGCGTCGAGGATCTGCTTCTGCTCGTCGCTGCCCAACTCGGCGATCAGGCCGCCGGGGACGAGAGCGGCCTGCGCGACGGGTTCGGGCGCGAGGCGCCGGCCGATCTCGGTCAGCACGACCATCACCTCGATCTGGCCCGCCTCGGTGGGGTCGAACCCGAGGCCGAGGATGCCGACCTCGGCGAGTTGGCCCCACACCTCGCTGCTCCAGCCCGGTTCGGCTTCGGGGCGGACGCCCTCGCGGCGGGATAACACATCGCGGGTGACGTCGCGCAGGAGTTGCTGTTCCTCGGTCAGGTCGAAGTCCACGGCAGGCTCACAATCCCAGGATGGTCGAAGCGATGATGTTGCGCTGAACCTCGTTGGTGCCGCCGTAGATCGACGTCTTGCGATAGTTCAGGTAGCGGGGTGCGGCGTCCTGCGCCCAGGTGGGCACGTCGAGGTCACCCGCGTCGAACGGCAAGGCGTCCGGCCCGGCCACCTCGACGAACAGCTCGCTGGCGGCCTGCTGCAGCTGACTGCCGCGAAGCTTGAGGATCGACGACGCGGGGTTCGGCTTACCGTCGGCCTCCGATCCGCTGACGCGCATCTGGGTGAGCTCCAGCGCGAGCAGCCCGGTCTCGATCTCGGCCACCCGCGCGGCGAACAGCGGGTCCTCCAGCAGCGGGGTGCCGTTGACCTCCAGCTTGGCGGCGTGCTCCTTGACCTGCGCCATCCACAGCTTCGTCAGGCCGATGCGGGCGATGCCGGTGCGCTCGTTGCCGAGCAGGAACTTGGCGTAGGTCCAGCCCTGGTTCTCCTCGCCGACGAGTTGGTCGGCGGGTATCCGGACGTCTTCGAAGAAGACCTCGTTGACCTCGTAGCTGCCGTCGATCAGCTCGATCGGTCGCAGCGTGATCCCCGGCGTCGACATCTCGGCCAGCAGGAAGGAGATGCCGGCCTGACGCTTCGGCGCGTTCGGATCGGTGCGCGCCAGCAGAAAGATCCAGTCGGCATACTGGCCCAGCGTCGTCCACGTCTTCTGGCCGTTGATGACATAGCTGTCGCCGTCGCGGACGGCGGTGGTCCGCAGCGACGCCAGGTCCGAACCCGCCTCCGGTTCGGAAAAGCCCTGACACCACCAGATGTCGATGTTGGCCGTCGGCGGCAGGAAGCGTTCCTTCATGGCCTGCGAACCGAACTGGGCGATCACCGGGCCGACCATCTTGGTGTTGAACGCCAAGGGCTCGGGCACGCCGGCCAACTGCATCTCGTCGAGCCAGATCTGGCGCTGCAGCGGCGACCACTCCTTGCCGCCCCACTCGACGGGCCAGTTCGGTACGGCCAGCCCGTTGGCGTGCAGGATTCGCTGGCTGGTGACCATGTCGTCGGGGAAGTTCGAGTGACCCGTCTTGCCCCGCTCGCGAATGTCCTCGGGAATCTCGGAGGTGTAGAAGCGCCGCAGTTCCTCGCGGAATGCGGCGTCTTCGTCGCTCAACGCCAATTTCACGGTCTACCCCGTTCCTGTGGTGCGGTCGCTCGCGGGATACCCGCGTTCGGCAAGTCCATGTGGGCCCACTTCGATTCTGCTCTCCTACCGCCAGGCGAAGACGGGCTGTTCGAGTTCGTCGACCGGATCGTGCCGGCCTTCCAGACCGAGCCACCGCAGCTGCAACAGCACCGCGCCGGTCGGCGCGTGGATCAGGTCGTTGCCCAGCGGAACCTGCACGACAGGCCGCGGGCTCTCGGGAATCTCGATGAACCGCGGCGAATCGGGGCGCTGGAGTTGATGCAGCCCCACCCGGTAGACCGCGACGACCTCGTCGGGCGCCGGGTGCGGATCGAGCCGGCCGCCGCCCCAGATCACCACCGGGGTGATGACGTATCCCGACCGCGTCGGATAGTCGTCGAGCAGGCCCAGCACCGTCGAGCCCGGCAGCTGGACGCCGACCTCCTCGTCGAGTTCGCGCAGCGCGGCGTCGACCACGGTCTCGCCCGGGTCGAGCCTGCCGCCGGGCAGCGCCCACTGCGCGGAGTGCGACGTCAGCCGGGATGCCCTGCGGCAGAGCAGGAAAGCCGCACCGCCCGAGACGTCGACCATGCGGCCGTCGAGGCCGAAGTCGGGCAGCCCTCGCCCGTCGTTCCAATCGTCGACGTCGACCGGGTCGACGCGGTCCTCACCGACCTCGGAGTCAACGAGCACGATCGCGACCGCCGCGTGCCGCTTCGTCGGGTCGCTGACGGCGCGACGTTCGTGTCCCTTGAGGTTCGCTTCGACCCGCTCGCGCAGCGTCTCGTCGTAGGAGATCGTCACCGCTCGACCATAGTTTCGCGGTGTTTCGTCGACACCTCCCGGGGCAACTCCCTGTGGACCACAGCCCAACGGAAGGATTCGACATGGCACTCGACGATGACGACATCACCACCTCGGGCGCAGGCGGCGAAGGGACCGCTGACGGCGGCTCCAACCCCGAAGGGCACGACGGCGGCGCTGACGGCACGGCCGGTGGCGAGGGTCCCGCTGACGGCGGCTCCAACCCAGAAGGACACGACGGCGGCGCCGACGGCACGGCTGGCGGCGAGGGCCCGGCCGACGGCGGCTCCAACCCCGAAGGACACGACGGCGGCGCCGACGGGACTGCGTGACCCCTGGCCCGATGATGCTTCGGCGCTGCGCTGCGGTTGACGCCCGACGGTTCGCCGACGAGTACTGGGGGCGTCGACCGCTACTCACCCGGGCCGACGCGTTACCCCGCGACTTCGGCGATCTGCTGTCACCGGACACGGTCGACGAGCTGATCGCCGAGCGCGGGGTTCGCGCGCCCTTCGTCCGGCTGGCCAAAGAGGGCGACGTCCTGCCCAAGGACTGCTATCTCGGGCCGGCCGGCTTCGGCGCGGAGATCGGTGACCAGATCGACTCCGCCAAACTCCTGGGCCAATTCGCCTCGGGCGCAACGATCGTGCTGCAGGGGCTGCACCGGCTGTGGCCGCCGCTCATCGACTTCGTCCGCGAGGCGGTCGACGAGTTCGGCCATCCGGTGCAGGCCAACGCCTACGTCACCCCGCCGGTGAACCGGGGATTCGATCCGCACTACGACGTGCACGACGTCTTCGTCCTGCAGGTGTCGGGTCAGAAGCGCTGGATCGTGCATGAACCGGTCTACGAGCATCCGCTGCCCTCGCAGCCGTGGACGGGACACCGCGCCGAGATCGCGAAGCGGGTGGCCGACGACGCTCCCGTCATCGACACGGTGCTGAACGAGGGCGATGCTCTGTATCTGCCTCGCGGGTGGGTGCATTCGGCGCAGGCGCGGCACATGACCTCGATCCACCTGACCATCGGTGTGTCCCCCGTGACCGCGGTCGACGTGGCGGGCGCCGTCGTCGACCAGCTCGCCACCGATGCGGCGTTCCGCTCCTCGCTGCCGATGGGACTCGCCGACGCGGATGAGACGATGGCGACGGTGACGAAGGTGATGGCGGAGATGGTCGGGGCGTTGCGCGACGACGCGGCGAACTTGAGCGCGGGTGCTGCCGCGCAACTGTCGCGACGCCACGCCGAGAAGACCCGGCCGGTTGCGGTGCGACCCCTGGCCTCCCTGGCGGCGGCCGAGCGAGCCGGGGACGTGCTCGTCGAGTGGCGGCACGGGCTCACCGCGACCGTCGAGCGGTCCGGTGACCGCATCGTGCTGCGCCTGCCGGACCGCACCATGACCTTTCCTGTCGCCTGCGGCGACGCCATCCGGGCCGTGCATCGCGGGGATGTCATCGAGGCCGCGAGCACACCCGGCCTCGATGCCGCCGATGCCGCCGTCCTCATCCGGCGGTTGCTGCGGGAGGGCGTCCTCGTTCCGGTGAGCACCGAAGTGCCGGTGAGCACCGTCGCGCCCGTGCACCGGGACCATCCGGCAGACGCCGGATGACGGCCGCCAGGAGAATCCCGTGCAGCGATCAATCGCTGGCCCGTGACGACCCGATGTACGGCACCGCGTCGGCGGGGTCGCGTTGGCTGCTCCTCGAGTTGAGCGGCGCCTGGGGCCCGTCGGTATTTCTGCAGTCGCCGAGTTGCATCGACCCCGACCTGGGCCGCGCCATCGTCCGTCGGGTGGAGAAGGCGGGTATGCGCATCGCGGCGATCCGCAAGCACGGTCGTCGGCCCGAGACTCCACGGTGGCGCTGGTATGTGGCGCACTGCGACGTCGGCAGCGAAGCGCTTCACCACGGCGAGGTCGCCGACCCCCGCGACTTCCTCGACCTCGCCCTGGACGGCAGCGAGGGGACCGTGTCGACCGATCCGGTGATCGCGATCTGCTCACACGGCAAACACGACCAGTGTTGCGCGGTCCGGGGCCGGAGCGCTTGCCGGGCGATCGCGGCGGAGTATCCCGAATTCACCTGGGAGTGCTCACATCTCGGCGGCGACCGCTTCGCCGCCACCATGCTCATCCTGCCCGCAGGGCTGTGTTACGGCCGGGTCGACTCCGCCGATGCCGCGGGTCTGGTGCGCATGTACCTCGACGGACGGCTGGACAACCGGTTCCTGCGCGGACGCACATCGCTTCCGCACGCCGTCCAGGCCGCACAGTACTTCGTCCGGGAGCGATACGGTGAGGACCGCATCGACGCGCTGCACCCGCTGCACGTCGAACGCGGTGAACACCGGATCCAGGTTCTGCTCGACGGCGAGAACGGCCCCATCGAGGTGATTCTGCACGAGGAGTTGTCCGAACCCCTTCTGTCGCAATGCCATGCGCAGGTCGCAGGCCAAGTCCGCGTGTTCACACTGGGGTCGCTCTCCCCGGCGCAGGTGTGAGCGGCGCTGCGTCGTGCAGTAGGCGCTCGGGGCTCAGGCCGCGCCCCTGCCGAAATACAACTCCTGGGTGGCGAGGCACACGAGTTGACCCGCCCGGTTGTACATCGTCGACGTGGTCAGCCCGCGGCCGGCGATGCCGCTGGGCGAAAACTGGTCGGACAGCACCCAATCCGACAGATCGACCGGGCGGTGGAACCACAGCGCATGATCGATCAGCGCGTTGAACGTGCCGATCGGGGTGGCTTGCCGCATGGCCAGCGCGGTCTCGACCATCGTGGTGCCGGACAGGTAGGCGAGCAGGCAGCTGTGCAGCACCTCGTCGTCGCCCACCGGTTCGCTGGGCCGCCACCACATGCGCAGCCGCGGCGACGGTTCGCCGACCTCGAGCGCCAACCGCGGAGGTGCGTCGACGTAGCGCAGGTCGAAGGGCTGCGGGCGCACCCAGAACCCGTCGTGTTCATCGGCGAACCGGGCCAGTTGCTCCTGCGCTGGTGGCAGCGAATCCGGTTCGGGCACATCGGGAATGGGCTGCTGATAGTCGAGCGATTCGACGGGCGCGCTCAGCGAGACCAGCGCCTCGAGCAGGATCTGGTCGTCCTGTCGGGCGGTGACCTGGCGGGTCGACAGCGTTCCACCGTCCCTGGCGACATCGACGTGGAGGTCGACGGGGTAACGGGCGTCGCCGGCGCGCACGTAATAGACGTGGGCGCTGTGCGGTGTGCGGCCCGGCGCCGTTCGGCTCGCCGCCATCAGCGCTTGGCCGGCGATGTGGCCGCCCACGATGTGGTGCGCGGGATTGTCGAGTTGGGTGGCGACGAAGTGCCGCTCGTCCCTGCGGTCCACCTCGAGCGTGGCGATGATCTCGGGGAGGGTGGGGGCGCGGTACGTCACCCCGGCATCATGCCAGTGCGATCGGCGTGCAGTTCCTCGGATATCACCGTGACGAACTCGTCGACGTCGGCCTCCGTGGTGTCCCACGCGGTCATCCAGCGCACCTCACCGCGTGACCGGTCCCAGTCGTAGAACCGCACCCGCTGTCGGATGCGGTCGGCCGCGTCGACCGGCAGCGTCGCGAAGATCGCGTTCGCCGGGCTGTCCTGGGTGAAGGCGAGCCCGGTCAGCAGTCCGGCGGCGACGTCCGCCTCGAGGGCCGACCGCAGCCGCGCGGTCATCGCGTTGGCGTGCGCGGCGCTTCGCAGCCCGAGGTCGTCGGAGAACAGCGCCAGCAACTGCGCCGAGGCGAAACGCATCTTGCTGGCCAGCTGCATGGTCAGCTTCCGCAGATACCTCAGGCCGCTGGCGCGGTCCGGGTCGAGCACGACGACCGCTTCGGCGCCCACCAGCCCGTTCTTGGTGCCACCCAGGCTGAGGATGTCGAGACCGGCGTCGGTGGTGAACTCGCGGAACGGGACGCCGAGCGCCGCGGCCGCATTCCACAGCCGCGAGCCGTCCATGTGCACCGCCATCCCGTTGGCGTGCGCGAAGTCCGCGACGGCGCGCACCTCGGCCGGTGTGTACACGGTGCCCATCTCGGTGGTCTGGGTGATGCTCACGGCGAGCGGTTGCGCGCGGTGTTCGTCGCCCCATCCCCACGCCTCACGCGCGACGAGGTCAGGCGTCAGCTTGCCGTCGGCGGTGGGCACGGTCAGCAGCTTGAGGCCGGTCATCCGCTCGGGCGCGCCCGCCTCGTCGGTGTGGATGTGGGCGGTCGACGCCGTCACCACGGCACCCCAGCGCGGCAGAAGACTCGTCAGCGCAACGACATTGGCGCCGGTGCCGTTGAACACCGGGTACACCTCGGCGGCCTCGCCGAAGTGTTCGCCGATCACCTCCTGTAGCCGCGCGGTGTAGACGTCTTTTCCGTACGCCGGCTGGTGGCCTCCGTTTGCGGCGGCCAGTGCGGCGAGCACTTCCGGATGCGCACCCGCGTTGTTGTCGCTGGCGAAGCCTCTCCAGTCACGGTCATGCAGGGTCTCGACGGTCACGCGCTCATCCTCCCACCGGGGAACTCTCGCGATTTTCCCGCAGATATATGTATGTGCTATGCATACTTAGTGCCGCCGTCCCGCTACGACCAACTCGACGAACTGCTGACCCGCATCGCGGTCGCGCGGCAGCGCCCGGGCTGGCGCGATCGCCTTCTCGACGGCACGAGCCCGGTGACCAGCGCCTCCACCCTGCGTGTGCTGCGCGCGGTCGAGCAGTGCCAACAACAGTCCGGCGGCGCTTCCATCCGCGACGTCGCCGACTTCCTGGCCGTCGACCACTCCACCGCGAGCCGGTCGGTGGCCGCCGTCGTCGCCGCAGGCCTGGTGATCAAAACCTTCGCCGCCGACGACCAACGGCGGTGCATGCTGGTGCTGACCGAGGAGGGGCGGCAGGCGTCGCAGTTGGTAACCGACCGGCGGCGTGAATTGGTCGCCGAGATGATCGCCGACTGGCCCGAGCCCCAGGTCGACACCCTCGTCGACCTTCTCGACCGGCTGACCGAGCGGTTCGAACGAGCGGCGGCCCGATGACCGCAGAGACCACCGCACGGCCCCAGGCCCGCGGCGCGCTCGGGTTGATCTTCGACCCCGTGTTCGGCGCGTTGTTCTGGGGCAAGATCTTCTCGGTCGTGGCGGTGTGGACACACGGCATCGTCGCGGCGATCGTGATGTTCGACGCGACGCGGTCCGCGCTCATGGTCGGACTGGTCGGCGTCGTGCAGTTCGCGCCGCAGTTGATCCTCAGCCCGACGAGCGGCAAGTGGGCCGACACCGGAAACCCGGCACGGCAGATCCTGCTCGGCCGGGTGTTGTGTGTGGCCGGATCGGGTTTCACCGCGGTGTGGCTGTTCGCCGAACCGGCACAGCACGACATCTCGTCGGCGGTCCCCGTGCTCCTGGGCACGCTGCTGGTGGGCTTCGGCTTCGTCGTGGGCGGACCCGCCATGCAGTCGATCGTGCCCAACCTCATCCGCGATGGTGAGCTGTCGACGGCCATGGCGCTCAACAGCTTTCCGATGACGATCGGGCGCATCGTCGGACCCGCCGCGGGCGCCTACATCGCCGCGCACATGGGTGCCGGCGCCGCGTTCGGGGTCAGCGCGGGCCTGCATCTGGTGTTCGCGCTCTTCCTGCTCGCAGTGCGGTTCCCCGCGCCGCCGACGCGGCATGCCGATACGGACTACCGCGTGCGCGTGGCGATCAAGTACGTGTGGCGGGACCGGCCGCTGTTCTTGGCCCTGCTGGCGGTGACGACCGTCGGGCTGGCGTCCGATTCGTCGATCACCCTGACGCCGTCGCTGGCCCACGAACTCGGCGGCGGCGCCAGCCTCGTCGGAACCCTTTCGGCGGTCTTCGGCGTCGGCGCGGCCGTCGGGATGGCGGCGCTCGCCTTGCTGCGCGGCCGCATCGCGTCGCAGAACGTGTCGGCGATCGGACTGGCGGGGCTCGGGCTCGGCTGCGCGGTGCTGGCCGCCGCGCCGGCGCCCGCGGTGGCGATCGCGGGGTTCGTACTCGCCGGACTGGGCTTCGGGTGGGCGATGACCGGGCTGAGCACCGTCGTGCAGGAACGGGCGCCCGAACCGCTGCGTGGCAGGATCATGGCGCTCTGGCTGGTCGGCTTCCTCGGGTCACGCCCCATCGCCGCGGCCCTGCTCGGCGGCACGGCCGACGTGTTCAACGTGCAGGCGGCCTTCGCGGTGGCGGTGGTGTTCTGCGCGACGGCGGCGCTGTGGTGCCGGCCGGCGAAACTCGCGGGCCCGTTACCGGCGCATGTCTAACCCGCTGACAGTCAAGCGCTTTCGGCGGCCTTGCGCGCGCGCTCGGTCACCGAGGCGACCACTCCCCCGTCGTTGAGGATGTCGGTACCGGTGAGATAGCCGGCCTTCGGGCCGGCGCAGAACGCGAAAAGCTCGGCCATCTCCTCGGGCATCCCCCACCGCGGGACGGCGGCGTCGGCGACCAGCGCACCCGCGCCGGCCTGCTCCTCCAACCTGCCCATCTCGGTGTCGACCGATCCCGGTGAGACCGAGACGATGCGCAGGCCCCTGCCGGTGAACCGCTCGGCCTGCGACGAGCTGTACCACCGGACGAAGCCCTTGCTGACCGCATACGCGATGCCCGACCGCGCCTCCGGCCCCGCGATGTCGCACGCGGCCAGCATGTTGGTCATGAACGCGTCCTGGTCCGTGAACGCCTGCGGGAAATGGCTTTTCGGGATCAGATCATCGGGCAGCAGGTGCGCAGCCATCGACGCGACGTTCACGATCGCCGCACCGTCAGACGCCGCCTCGAAGAACGCCTCGTCGACGTTGAGCGTGCCGATCGCGTTGGTGCGCATGATGTATTCGGCGTCGCCCATGCTGGGGCTCACGCCCGCGGTGTGGATCACCGAGGCGATGGTCCCGAGGCCGGCCGCCGTCTCGAACAGCCGGTCGACCGCCGCCCGGTCGGTGACGTCGCCGTGGACGACCGTGGGGGTGATGCCGGCGTCGGCCAACGCCGCGGCCGCGGTGTCGAGCCGGTCCTTCCTGACGTCGCAGAGGACAAGGGCGTGGTCTTGTCCGACGATGCGGGCCGTCGCCTGGCCCATACCGCCCGCACCACCCGTGATGATCGACACTCGGCTCATACGGGGACGGTATACCGAAAGGGCGACGGGATGTACGACGGGTACGCGTGCTAGACGCCGACCGCGCGTTCCAGGTCCTTCAGCGACGTCTCGAGGTGGCCGAGCAGGCGCTGCAGCGACGGCACGCTGCGGCGGTCGCCGACCAGACCGAAGTCGAGGTTGTCCGCGTTGTTGGCCAGCGTGATGTTGAGGGCCTGGCCGTCGAGCGGAATGGAGAAGGGGTAGTTGCCGTCCAGCCGAGCGCCGTTCCAGTACATCGGCTGGCGCGCCCCGGGCACGTTGGAGATCACGATGTTGAACGGCGGAGGCGCCGTGGAGACGAAGCCCGGCAGCAGTCCGAGCGCCAGCCCGCCGACCAACAGCGCCGAGACCGCCAACTGCTGCACGCGCGGCAGTTCCGCGTAGACCTTCTTGTTGTCGCGCATCGACTTCGCGATCGCTTCGAGCCGCCGCACCGGATCCTCGAGGTCGGTGGCCAGGTTGCACAGGATCGCGCCGACCAGGTTTCCGCCGTTGTCCGCGTCCTTCTCGGTGCGCAGGTTCACCGGGACCATCGCCACCAGCGGCGTTTCCGGCAGCGCGTTCTCCTCGGCGAGGTATTCGCGCAGCGCCCCGGCGCACATCGCGAGCACGACATCGTTGACGGTCACGCCCGCAGCGCTTTTCACCTTCTGGATGCGCTCCAAGGCCCACGACTGCGCGGCGACCCGTCGTGCCCCGCCGATGCGCACGTTCAACATGGTCTTGGGCGCGCGGAACGGGAGGGTGAGTTCCTGTTCCAGCAGCGCGGCACGCGCCAGCGACACCGTGGTCGGGGCGATACCGACGACCGAACCCGCGGCCTCGGTCAGTGTCTGCAGCAGTGACGGGCGGTCTTTCGGACCCGACCGGCGCCGCGGCGGCAGGCTCCACGGTGCCTGGATCGAGGTGTCGCCGGGATCGGTGGAAAGCGTCCGCTGCACCAGCTTCATCGCCGAGACCCCGTCGATCAGCGAATGGTGGAACTTCGTGTACACCGCGAAGCGTCCGTCGTCGAGCCCTTCGATCAGGTGGGCCTCCCACAGCGGGCGGTGGCGGTCGAGCAACGAGCCGTGCAGTCGGGAGACCAACTCGAGAAGCTCACGCACCCGGCCCGGGGCGGGCAGCGCCGACCGGCGCAAATGGTAGTCCAAGTCCACTTCCTTGTCCGACGACCACACCAGGTTGGTGACCCCGCCGAAGAACGCCGGATGCTTGCGGAACGTCGGCTGTATGTCGGTCTGCGCGACCAGGGCGTCGTAGATCCCGCGCAGGAATTCCGGTCCGGTGCCCTCCGGCGGCTTGTACAGCGTCAGTCCGCCGACATGCATTGGGTGCTCGCGTGATTCGCCGAGCAGAAAGATCAGATCGGTCGGTGATATCGGTTGCATGCAGACTCCGGCTCCGGTGTTCGCGAACGCTTGAAACTTGTCCCTACATCCCCCACAACGCCGTTCGACAAACTTGTGCGGTGGCCGCTGCCCTCGGCGGCGACGCGTTCCAGTTTCCCACTCGCGGCGCGGCCGCGGAGGTCATCGGACGGCGGATGCCGACGGCCGCGCGGAGCCGCCCTGAGGTTCGTGACACGTCATCAGCCGGACGATCTCCTTGCGGTCGGCCTCCGACGGCAGACCCATGCCCGGCTCGTAGCCGTACACCTCGTGCAGCGGCGTGGATGCGGTGCGGGTGTCGAGGATGTCGACGTCCTCGGTGCTGATCAGTCCGGGATGTTCGACGCCGCACGCCTCGGCCACCTTCACCAGGTCGCGCCGCAGGGTCTTGATGTAGTTCGCGAAGCGCTCGGCCTTCTCGTCCGGCACCAGGCCGCGGGCCAGCCAGGCGTTCTGGGTGGCGACCCCGGTGGGGCACGTGTCGGTGTGGCACTTCTGCGCCTGGATGCATCCGATCGCGAGCATCGCCTCGCGCGCGACGTAGATCATGTCGCACCCGAGCGCGAATCCGACGACGGCGTTGTCGGGCAGGCCGAGTTTGCCCGCGCCGATGAACACGACGTCTTCGTGCAGGCCCCGGTCGGCGAAGATACGGTACGTCCTGGCGAAGCCGAGTTGGAAGGGCAGCGACACCGTGTCGGTGAAGATCAGCGGCGCCGCACCGGTTCCGCCCTCGCCGCCGTCGATCGAGACGAAGTCCACGCCCCGGTCGGTGTCGCGCATGAGATCGGCGAGATCACACCAGAATTCGAGATCGCCGACCGCCGACTTGATCCCGACCGGCAGGCCCGTCTCGGCCGCGAGCAGTTCCACCCAGTCGAGAAGGCTGTCGGTGTCGCAGAACTCGGCGTGCCGTGACGGGCTGACGCAGTCGCGGCCCTCGGGGATTCCGCGCGCCGCCGCGATCTCGGCGGAGACCTTCGGTGCGGGCAGCAGGCCGCCGAGCGTCGGCTTGGCGCCCTGGCTGAGCTTGATCTCCAACGCGCGCACCGGCGCGCTCGCCACCACATCTTTGAGTTTGGCGAGATCGAAGCGGCCCTCGGCGTCGCGGCACCCGAAATAGGCCGTCCCGATCTGGAAGATCAGCTCCCCGCCGTGGCGGTGGTAGCGCGAGATGCCGCCCTCTCCGCTGTTGTGCAGGCAGTCGGCCAGCACCGCTCCGCGGTTGAGCGCCTCGACGGCGTTGGCCGACAGCGACCCGAAGCTCATCGCGGAGATGTTGACCACCGAATTCGGCCGGAACGCGGCCGCGCGGCCGCGCGCGGCCCCGATCACCTTGGCGCACGGCACCTTTGTCTCCCGACTGGCGCCCGGCGTCGTCGGGGGAACGGTCCTGGCGAACGTGCGGTGTTTGATCACCGGATAGCCGGCGGTGTACTCCAGGTCGTTGTCGGTACCGAAACCGAAGTAGTTGTTATCCTTCTTCGCCGACGCGTAAACCCACCGGCGCTGATCGCGGGTGAACGGCCGCTCCTCATCGTTGGCCGCAACGATGTACTGCCGCAGCTCGGGACCGACGGCTTCGAGGAGATACCGCGCATGCCCGACGAGCGGGAAGTTCCTCAGGAGTGCGTGTCTTCGCTGGAATAGATCACGCACGGCCACGGCGCCCAAGGTCGAGGCGGCCGCAGCGGCGAGACCACGAACGGTCCGGCCCATGGCGTCAGGGTTGCCGCGCGGCCGCGGCGCGAAACCCAGCCCGTCACCGTGCGTGCCGCAGGATCAGCAACTCGCCGCTCAGCGTGCCGTCCTCGAGGAGCCGCCCGATGTCGCCGCTCTGTTCCTCGGCCAGTTGCCACGCGCGCTTGTGGCCGTGCCGTTCGGCCAGCGCGGTTTCGACCTTCTCGGCGCGTTCGCTCCACGTCGCGGGGATCTCGGGCAGGTCCGCGGTGCTGAGCCGGTCCTCGACGACGAGGTTCGCTCGCAGTGCCAACGCCTCGAGGCGCTCCGGGCTCGGGAAGTGATTGTCCGGGAGTCGATCCTGCGGGATCTCGCGGTGCGCGACGAAGGCGAGCAGTCCGATGCTGCCGCCCGGACGCACCGTGCGGCGCAATTCGTTCAGGAGCGTGAGTTGATCCGGCGTCGTGCACAGGACTCCGAGCGACCAGGCCGCGTCGAAGCTCACGTCGGTGATCGGCAGCGCCGAGCCGAGCCCGCAGATCACCGGGTGGTCGAACAGTCTGCGCGCGGCGTGGCATGCCCCGGTCTCGGGTTCGACGAGAACCGGTCGCACCTTGCGCGCACGCGCGGCGTAGGCCGCCGGTCCGCCGACGCCCGCGCCGCAGTCCAGCAGCGAGTCGCCCTCCGCGAGGCCCATGTGCTCGATGAGCCAGTCCAGGGCCGCGGGGCTTCCGCTTCCGCGGCACGCCGCGGGGATGTAGTAGTCCGGACCCAGCGCCTGAGCCACCTGTGCCGTCCATTCGGCGACCGTGTCGAATTCGGCCTCCATCGCTTCGCTCACGCTGCCACCTCCCGAATCCGGCGTCCCACCTCGGCCTTGATCTCGGCGCCGACGCGAGCGCCGGACGCCGACGCCAGCCCGGAGACGTTCACGCCCGCGACTCCCTCGATCGACAGCAAGGCCTTCGCTTCGGCGACCGCGGCCTCGATCCCGGCCCCGACGGGGTCCGCGGCGGCCAGGACGTATTCGGTCACCGACGGGTCGAGGTCGAGCCCCGGAAGGCCCTGCAGGACGGCGGCGGACACGTTGTCAGTGAACACCGCGACGGCCGCGATCACCGGGATGGACAGGCCGGCGGCGCGGGCCGACCGCATGAAGTCGGCGATCATCGCCGGGAACGGAACGTGGTTGAGCACCGCCAAACTGGCACCCGCGTGTTGTTTCTGCACCAGGCGGGCCGGCCGGCCCCGGACGGGAGGCGCCGTCGGCGTCTCGGGGACCGCCGCGACGATGCCGATCGATGCGGCCAGGTCGACCAGGCGCGGGCCGTCGAGGTCGAAGGTCTGCGTGACGTCGGGCCGCACGTCGTAACCGCGTCCGTCGCCCGTCACGCACAGCGCGGTCTCGACGCCGACGCTGCGCAGCCCCCTCAGCTCCTGCTCGAGCACCACGCGGTTGCGGTCCCGGCACGACAGCGTGATCCACGGCGTCACACCGGCGTCGAGCAGCAGGCGGCCCATCAACGAGGGTGGGAAGTCCGGTTTGTTCTGGTGCTCGCCCACCAGAACGGCGTCACAGGATTGCCCGAGCAGGCCCGCCGTCTCCGCGACGTCTCGGGCATCGAACGGCGCACAGCTGAAGTCGGTCAGCACCAACGGCGCCCTGACCGGGCGCGGCTCGCGCCGGGGTCCCGTCCACGGCACCACGTCGCCGAAGGCGCACGGACCCGGACGCATCTCGCACTGTCCGTCGGGCCGCACACCACCGCACGGCCCGAACTCCATCCGCTTGGGACAGCCCGACTCCGGTGACGACGTCACGAATCTCCCCTCGACGCTGAGCTCAGATACCCATCGCGCGGATGCCGCAATCGCCGCCGCGCACCCGCCCGGTTTCAAAATCGGCGCTTAGGGGCATCACGCTCGCCGTGCTGACCGCCGTCCTGTTCGGAGTGGCCGCGTCCAGCGCGCTCGTCATCGGCGCACTGGCGGGTGCGAGATGGGACCCGCCCAGACGGGTGACGGGCGTGCTGCTGGCGTTCGCCAGCGGGGCGCTCATCTCGGCGTTGGCGTTCGAGCTGTTCGAGGAGGCGTTCAAGCTGGGCGGCCCCGCACGCTCGGGACTCGGTCTGCTCGCGGGAGCGGCCGCGTTCGTCGCGGTCGACACCGCCTTGGACAAGTACATCTCCGGTAAGTCCGGTCCCGACAGCCGTGAGGTCGTCGCCTCCGGAACGCGCAGCGGTGTGGGGCTGGCCCTGTTGGCGGCGGTGACGTTGGACGGGGTGCCGGAGAACCTCGCGCTGGGCGTATCGCTGGTCGGGGGCGCCTCGCTGTCGCTGTTGGTCGCGATCTTCTTCTCCAACCTGCCGGAGTCCCTGGTCGGCGCGGTCGCGATGCGCAGCGCGGGCACCAGCGCGCGGGCCGTCGTCGTGACGTGGTCGCTGTGTGCCCTGCTGCTGGCCGCGGCGGTGGTGCTCGGCCGGTACGCCGCGTCGGGTCTGGACGACCAGTTGCTCGCGGTCGCGCTGTCGTTCGCGGGCGGAGCGGTTTTGGCCTCCCTCGCCGACACCCTCATGCCGGAGGCGTTCGAGCACGGGCGCCCGCTGAACGCGTTCGCGACCGCAGGCGGATTCTTCCTGTCGTTCGTGCTCGCCGGCTGAGCGGGCTGGCTCACACCGCACGCAAGCCGTGCAGGTACGTGGTGAGGTATTCGTCGATCACGGGTCGACGGATCTTCGGGGATTCGGGCATCGTGATCAGCAGCGCGTACAGGCCCACCAGGAACGACACCCCGTTGAGCATCACGTCCACGTCGGCGGGGATGTCGCCGCGTTCCTGCGCCCGCTGCAGATCCTCGACCACGGCCACGATGACGGGATGCACGGTCCACTCCTCGGACGGCGGACGCGTCGTCGAGAAGTGCAGCGCCAGAAAGTCTTTGAACAACCGCGCCCCCAACCGCCGTTCCAGCGCCTCGAGAACCGAGACCGACTTGGCCAGTGTTGCCCGGACGTCGTGGGGGCGGCGATAGAACCGCGTCAGCTCCGCGGCCATGCGCTCTTGTTCGCGCATCTCCAGTTCGAGCAAGACGTGTTCCTTGGTGGGGAAGTGGAAGAAGAACGTGCCGTGCGCGACGCCGGCCGCGGACACGATCGCGCCGATGTCGGCGGCGGCGATTCCGCCGCGTTTGAACTCGGCGATCGCCGCGCCGAGGAGTCGCTCGCGCGTCCGAAGTCCCTTGCTGCCGCGCTCGGACTTCTCGGGCTTCAGCACTGCGGTCGGTTCCCTTTCGGTGGCCTGTACCTCCCAGCGACTCTACGCGGAAAAACGCTCCAAAACTGACTTCGATCAGATTTGGGCCTTCACATTCTTTTCCGGAGCCGATAGCGTCCAGCACACAACAACGTTCTACCAATCGATCTTTGGTGGATACATCGTCGAGTCGCGGCGGCCAAACGGGGTCAGTGTGGCCGTTGTTATCTGACTTGAGTCAAGCGGAGGGTGCCGTGCAGATCTTGGAACAGGTGCAGGACCTGCCCAAGGCGGGAAACATCAAGGCGCAGTGGGTGAGCCTGTGGACCGGTCCCGCGGTCGGGGCGGTGCTGTTGGTTGCCCTGGTGGCGTTTCCGGGCTTCTGGCCGCCGATCTCTCCCCTGCTGTCCGCCGACCAGGTGGCGACGTTCTATGCCGACAACACCGCGTGGATCCGATTCAGCCAGGTGACGTTCAACCTGTGCGGGATCATGATCCTGCCGTTCTTCATGGTGATCGTCGTGCAGATGAAGCGAATGAAGACGCAGAGCCACGTCTTCGCCTACTGCTACCTCACCGCGATCGTCAGTGGCGCAACCATTTTCGCTCTTTCGAACATCTTCTTCCTCGTTGCGGCGTTCCGCCCCGACCGCAGCCCCGAGGTAGTCCTGGTGCTCAACGACCTGGCGTGGATCGTGTTCATCGCCCCCGTGGGCATGGTCGTCACGCAGTTCGTGCTGCTCGCGGTGGCGGTCCACTTCGACGACGGGCCGGATCCGGTGTTCCCGCGCTGGGTCGGGCATTACTCGCTCGCGACCGGGCTCGCTATGGTGCCCGCGGCCGGTGCCGCCGTCTTCCAAACCGGGCCGCTGGCGTGGGACGGTCTGGTGTCGTTCTGGATTCGCAACGGCGCGTTCGCACTGTTCGTCGTGGTGATGTTCTTCGTGTTGCGGCGTGCGGTGCTCCGGCAGGCGCACGAGGAGGGCGTCCTACAGTGAGCACGCTGATCTCGCGCCGGTTCACGGAGGGAACCGGCGAGGCCGGCGGTAAACCCGATGTCCGTCTGGTCTGCTGGTTCTTCCCGGCGTGGTACGCGGTCTTCGGCGTCATCATCTGCGTGTTGGCCAGGGTCACGCCTCCCCCGCGCCCCGACGTCACCGCCGACGGCAAGGTGGCGTTCTTCGCGGAGAACGGGCTGACGATCCAGATCGGCTTCTGCGTGCTGCTGATCCTTCTCGGCGGCGCAGCGGTGACCAACGGGCTGGTGGCGTACTTCATCATGCGGATGTCGGTCGGATCGGTCTTCGCCTACGGCTACATCGGCGGTATGGGCGTGGGTGCGCTGCCGGGGTTCCTGCTCGTGGCGGTGTGCTTTCTGGCCGCCACCTTTCGCGTCGACCGCGACCCGGAGTTGGTCAGCATGCTCTATGACCTCGGCATGTTGTCCTACAACGGATCCCTCGGATGCTTCTCGGCGGCGTATCTGGTGTTCGCGATCGCCATCCTGTACGACAAGAACGACATCTTCCCGAAGTGGTTCGCCTATGTGACGATCTGGCAGATCGTCACCGAGGTCATCGCGACACAGATGTTCGTCACCTACTCCGGACCGTTCGCCTGGAACGGCTCGCTCGCGTTCTGGTGGTCGGTCGTGGTGTTCAGCCTGTGGCTCGGCGCGCTGATCCTGCTCCTCAAACGGGCCACTGGCCGCGAGCCGGTCGACGCTCCGCCGCTGGACTGAGGGGAATCATGCTATGACACAATCGGATTCACGTGCTTTAGCGTCGGCGCAGACGACCGCGGAGCCGTCGGCTCCCGTGCCGTCGACCGGCCACCTGCCCGGCGATGTGCACATGTGGGTGATGGTCCTGGGCGACCTGGTCATCTTCGCCGGCTACTTCGTGATCTTCATGGTCTACCGGACCATGAATCCCGACGAGTTCATCGCCGCTCAGCAGCATCTCGACATCAACATCGGCGTGCTCAACACCGTGATACTGCTGACCAGTTCGTGGTTCGTCGCGCGAAGCGTGTTGGCCGCCCGAACCGGTTCCCATGCCCAGGCGATCAGGCTGATCTACGCCGGCGGATTCTGCGGTCTGCTGTTCATCGGCTTCAAGTTCTACGAGTGGGCCGCCAAGATCACGGCGGGCCACACCAACTCCGAGATGTTCTACGCGTTCTACTACGTGCTGACCGGTGTGCACCTGGTGCACGTCCTGATCGGCCTCATCGTTCTGGGCGTCCTCGTGCGCGAACTGCGCAATCCGGGCAGGCGCAGGACCTCGATGGTCGAGTCGGGCGCCGTCTATTGGCACATGGTCGACCTGCTCTGGGTCATCATCTTCGGCCTGCTCTACGTGATGAGGTGACTATGACCGGAACACCAGACGTTCGCCGCCGCCCGTCCCCCTCCCAAGTCATGGCGTGGACATTCGTCGTCCTCACCGCGATCACGGTCGGATCGTGGTGGCTCGCCCCCGCCCACTTCACCGACACCGTGCGCCCCAGCACCCCGGTCACCGCGTTGGTTTTGATGCTGACCTTCGTCAAAGCGCGGCTGATCACGCGCAATTTCATGGAGGTGCGCTCCGGGCCGCGCTGGCTCAGGCGGTCCACCGACGCCTGGCTGGTCCTCTTGCTCACCGTGGTGTTCGCGATCTATCTGTTCTGAGCTTTACCACCCGCCCGGTACGTTCGTTGTGGTGGACTACGCAGAGGACCGGAACGCCGACGACATCGCCCTCACCGGGATTTCGGAAACGGCGCTGCTGACGCTGAACGGAAGGGCAGACCAGGCCCGTCACCCGAACGCGATCATCGACGATCCGTTGGCGATCCGCCTCGTCGACGCGATCGACTTCGACTTCGACAAGTTCGGCCGCAAGGGCCAGGAGATGGCGCTGCGCTCGCTGGCTTTCGATCGAGCGGCGGGCAACTATCTGTCGAAGCATCCGCGCGCCACCGTCGTTGCGCTCGCGGAGGGTCTTCAGACCAGCTTCTGGCGGCTGAACACCCTGATACCGCGGGCCGACTTCCGGTGGCTGACAGTCGATCTCCCGCCGATCATCGAACTGCGCGAGCGACTGCTGCCCGCATCGCCGCGGATCACCACGCTCGCCCAGTCGGCGCTTGACTACTCGTGGATGGAGAAGGTCGACGACCGCGAGGGCGTGTTCATCACCGCCGAAGGCCTGCTGATGTACCTACAGCCCGACGAGGCGATGGGCCTGATCGCCGCGTGCGCGGAGCGCTTCCCGGGCGGGCAGATGGTCTTCGACCTGCCGCCGGTCCTGGTGAAGAAGCTGGCCCCGAAGGGGTTGCGCGCCTCGCGGCGCTACCGCCTTCCGCCGATGCCCTTCAGCCTGTCGGCGGCGCAGCTGGAAGCCCTGCCCGAGTCCGTACCCGGGATCCGCGCCGTGCACGACCTACCGATGCCGCCGGGGCGGGGCTGGTTCTTCGAGAAGGCCTATCCCGCGTTCTGGGAGTTCAAGCCGACGAAGAACTTCCGCGGCGCCTACACCCTGCTCGAGTTCGGCTGACGTCGGCTCCTTCTGGGACGAACATCACTCACCTCGCCTAGACGGCCTGTGAGCTGGCCTTTTCGGTCTGCTCGGCGTGACGAGATCGTTACCGAGGTTTGTCACATTCGTCACTCGGGTAACTTTGATAACAGACCGGCAACGCTGTAGCCGGCCAACACACCGAAGAAAGAGACGAATGGGAACTCACGATGAACACCGTCCTGTACTTCAGCACCAACGGCCCCGTTTATGAAACCCGCGCGTACACGACCGCGGATATCGACCAGCTCGTAGAGGATCAAGGCCTACAGTGCCTGACCAGCGCTGACCGGCAGTTCGATTTTTGGTTCAGCCCGAAGACGCAGGGCTGCCAGCGGCGCACCAATCGGAAAGCCACCGAGCTGCTGCTGGCCACCAGCACCTTCACCCCCAAGACCGTTCCCCTGCTGCGGGGCTGCGTCGTCGTCGCCACCCATGACGAGGACGGCGAACTCGACGGCCTGAGCTGGCAACAACTCGACCTCCTGGTCCGCCGCAGGCATGCGTTGACCCGGAGAGACGAGCGAGCCCTGAACAGGCGCATCCTGCGCGACGAACGCGCTCAACAACGGAAAACGTCGACTCCGGCGGTCGCTTCCCTCGGCTGCGCGCGGCCCCGCTTCGCCGTGCACTGACCCAACTGCCGAGGAGCCGCCCACTGTCGCGGCGACGGCACGTACGGTCAGACGGTGAATTTCGAGGAGTACCGCGCCTACGACGCAACCGGGTTGGCGAAGCTCGTCGCCGACAAAGAGGTGACCGCAGCGGAATTGTTCAACGTGGCCAGAAACCGCGGGGCCGCGGTGAATCCGCGGATCAACGCGATCGTTCGTGACGTTCCGGCCTCACCGACCGAGGCCGCCGACGGCCCGTTCTCCGGAGTGCCGTTCTTGATCAAGGATCTGGCTCAGGACTACGCCGGGTTGCCGACCTCGGCGGGCTCGCGGGCCCTGATGTCGCAACCGGTGGCCGAGCATTCGGAGATCGTTCGTCGGTGGCAGAACGCCGGACTGGTCATCTTCGGTAAGACCAACACCCCGGAGTTCGGGGCGAAGGGGATCACCGAACCGGACGCGTGGGGCCCGGCGCGCAATCCGTGGGACCTCAACCGCACCCCCGGCGGATCGTCGGGTGGTTCGGCGGCCGCGGTCGCGGCCGGGATCGTGCCGTGCGCGGGCGCCAACGACGGCGGCGGTTCGATCCGCATCCCCGCGGCGTGCTGCGGGCTGGTCGGCCTGAAACCGGGCCGTGGGCTGACGCCGTCGGGACCCGCGGTCGGCGAGTCGATGCACGGCGCGGCGGTGCAGGGCGTCGTCTCGCGGACCGTCCGTGACACGGCGGCGATGCTCGACGTCATCCGCGGCGGCGAAATGGGGGGACCGTATGTCCCGGGCATTCCGGAGAACTCGTTCGCGTCCAGCGCGGGGGCCGACCCCGGCGCCCTGCGCATCGGTGTGCGCGTCCCGTCGGCGATCAATCCGTCGCCGCATCCCGAGGCCGCCGCGGCCGTCGAGGCGGCCGTGCGAGCGCTGACCGAACTCGGCCACCACGTGGACGAACTTCCCAGCGCCCCCTTCGACGACGCCGCCCTGGCTCGGGACTTCCTTCTCACGTGGTTCGTCTACACCGCGTGGGAACTCGGTGAGGCCAAACGGGTTTCGGGCGCCGGCGACGACTCCTTCGAACGCGACACGCTGATCCTGGCCGCGCTCGGCCGGGCGACCAGCGGTGTCGACTACGTGGACGCCGTGCAGCGCCGCCACGAGCACACGCGCCGGCTGACGACCTTCTTCGAGTCGTACGACCTGTTGTTGACACCCTCGCTCGCGACCCCACCCCCGGCCATCGGCGAATTCGACCTGCCGGTGGTGCTTCAGCGTGCCGCGGACGTGCTGATCAGGACGCGCACGGCCAAGCTGTTGCGGTACACCAAGATCGTCGACGACATGGTGGACAAGAACCTCGGCTGGGTGCCCTACACCCAGCTCGCGAATCTGACCGGGCGCCCGGCGATTTCGCTACCTTTGCATTGGACCGCGGACGGGTTGCCGCTGGGGGTTCAGTTCGTCGCGCCGCTCGCCGGCGAGTCGCTGCTGATCAAGCTGGCCGCCCAACTCGAGCAGGCCCTGCCGTGGGCCGATCGCGTGGCCCCGGTCTAACGGCCCGACATCCGCTGGCGGAGTTCGGCCGCCTGCAGCGTGAGGTGGTTGCGCTCGGCGACGTTCTGCGCCTTCGCCGCGGCCTCGACGTAAAGTTCGGCCGCCGTGGCGAATTCACCCGCCCGCTCGTGCAGGTAAGCGGCCGAGGCGGTGTAGCGCGGAAGCGACGGATCGACTTGGGCCAGCGCGGCGAGCCCCGCCTGCGGTCCATCGGCCTCCCCGACCGCGACCGCGCGGTTGAGTCGCACCACCGGGCTGTCGGTGAGGCGGACCAACTCGTCGTACCACTCGACGATCTGCGCCCAGTCGGTCTCGTCGGAGTTCTGCGCGTCGGCGTGCAGAGCGGCGATCGCGGCCTGAGCCTGGTACTCCCCCAGTCGATCCCGGGCCAGCGCGGCCTGCAGCACGGCCACACCCTCTGCGATCAGGTCGCGCCGCCACAGCCGGCGGTCCTGCTTGGCGAGCGGCACGAGGCTGCCGTCGGCGCGTGCGCGCGCCGGGCGCCGTGCATGGTGGAGCAGGAAGAGCGCGAGCAGCCCCGCGACCTCGGGTTCGTTTGTTGCAGAGACGAGTTGGCGGGTCAGCCGGATGGCTTCGGCGGCCAGGTCGACCTCACCGGTGTAGCCCTCGTTGAACACCAGGTACAGCACGCGCAAGACGGTGGCCAGGTCACCCGGACGGTCCAAACGCACGTCGCCGACGGTGCGTTTGGCCCTGCTGATCCGTTGTGCCATGGTCGATTCGGGCACCAGGAACGCCTGGGCGATCTGTCGCGTCGTGAGACCGCCGACGGCGCGCAGCGTCAGCGCGACCGCGGACGCGGGAGTGAGGCCGGGGTGTGCGCACAGGAAGTACAGCCGCAGCGTGTCGTCCACGGGCACGGCCGGTCCCGGCGCCGGTTCGTCGGCGGCCAGCTGCTCGCGTCGGTGCCGGGCGATTTCGGACCGGGTGAGGTCGATGAAGCGCCGCCAGGCGGTGGTGATCAGCCAGCCCTTGGGGTCCTCGGGCGGCCGTTCCGGCCAGGTTTCGAGGGCGCGCAGCAGCGCCTCCTGGACGGCGTCCTCGGCGGTCGCGAAGTCCGCCCCGCGGCGGACGAGGGCCGCCAGCACCGCGGGGATCAGGTCCCGCAGCCGCGCCTCGTCCACAGCGCCGGGCATCACTCGATGATCGTCGGCGGTGTCGTCAGAAACGGCCGCACCTCGAGCCATTCGTGGATCGGGCGTCCGCCCGCGCCCGGGGCCGCCGACAGTTCACCGGCCAGTTCGATCGCGCGCTGATAAGAGTCGACGTCGATGACCATCCACCCGGCCACCAGATCCTTGGTCTCGGCGAAGGGACCGTCGATCACGGGCGGCTTGGCGTCACCGTCGGAGCGCACCCATGCGCCTTCCGGCGCCAGGGCCGCGTGCGTGACGAACTCGCCGGTCTCCTCCAGCCGCGCCGCGAAATCGTTCATGTACGCGACGTGCGCCTCGATCTCCTCGGGCGTCCACTTGTCCATCGGCACGTCGTTGACGCTGGCCGGCGCGCCTCGGTAATGCTTGAGCAGCAGATATTTGGCCATGACTACTTCTCCATCCGTCTTCGGGTCGCGACCTTAGTTGGTCGCTCACCCCTGGGACGGAACCGTTGCGGGATTCTCGACATCGGCCGACTCGGCCGCCGCGTCACCTGGTTAGGGTGCAGCCATGAGCCTCGTGACCTACGAGTTGGACGACCACATCGCCACGATCACCCTCAACCGCCCGGAAGCGCGCAACGCGATCAACGGCGAGGTGCGGCGCGGCCTGAACGCGGCCTGGGAGCGGTTCCGCGACGACGAGGACGCCTGGGTGGGGATCCTCACCGCGAACGGCGACGTGTTCTGCGCCGGCGGCGACCTCAAGGACGGTGAGGGGTCGGTGGGCACCTTCGCCGGCACGTTCTGGGAGAAGCCGACGATCAACTCGTTCGAATCCGGCATGGAGCTGTTCAAGCCGACGATCGCGGCGGTCAACGGCCCATGCATCGGTTACGGGTTGACCGGCGTGCTGTTCTGTGACTTCGTGATCGCCTCCACCACAGCCACTTTCGCGTTCCCCGAGGTGTCCATCGGCGTGCCCACGATCGTCGGCGCGATCCGCCTGCCCGAGCGGGTCCGGTGGGCCGACGCGATGGAGTTGCTGCTGACCGGTAAGCCGATCGACGCCGAACGGGCCAAGGAGATGGGCCTGGTGTGGCGACTGGTCGACCCCGCCGACCTGCAGGCCGAGGCGCGGTCGTGGGCGGCCACGCTCACCCAGGCCGCGCCGTTGGCGCAACGCGCCACCAAGGAAGTGGCTTGGCGCACGGCGAACATGGGCTGGATTGAATCGGTCCGATTCGGCGAGACGATGCGCAAGGTGGCCGCCGCGACCGAGGATGTGTTCGAGGGGCTCACGGCCTGGCGGGAGAAGCGCCCACCACGGTGGCGCGGCCGCTGAGACGTCCTTCGCGCCGGTTCACGACTTCTCCGCGTCCTGCCGCTCGTCCTTGAGGCGTTCCTTGCTGCGCAGCAGGCGCAACAACGTCACGAGCAGCAGGCCGCCCACCACGTTGCCGACGATCGTGTAGCCGAACCACTTCGCCCAGTCGATGTAGCCGAACGGGGCGCCGGCGATGAGGGCACCGAAGATCAACAGCGAATCCAGGATCGAGTGGAACATCTGCAGACCGGCGAGCAGGAAGCCGCCGGCGACCGCGGCGGCGATCTTGCCGAATGTCGAATCGGTGCCGTGCTGCATGCGCGTCATCAGCGTGATGACCATGCCGCCGAGCAGCGACAGCGTCACCGTCTCCGCGGACAGCGGTGCGAGGGCGAAGTGGGTGGCGGACTCGATGGTCTGCTCGTGCAGCTTCGGGTAGCCCGTCATGATCAGCCACATGATCGCCCAGCCGCCAACGAGATTGGCGATCAGCGTTCCGCCCCAGAGCTTGAGCAGTTGGGCGACGCTCGCGCGCTTGGCGACGACGGTGGTGACCGGGACCAGGAATCCCTCGGTGAACAGCTCGCTGCGGCCGAGCAGTAGCGCGAGGAAGCCGATCGAGAACGCGATGCCGGCGAGCAGCTGATTGTGCGTGGCGGCGAGCACGGACAGGTAGGCGAGGACGCCCACCGCCACCTCGGTGCCGCCGAAGAATCCGGTCACCAGCACTTCGCGCGACGTTCGGTGCAGGCGCTGCGTGCCCTCGTCGACCATCCTCTGGAAGGCGCCCTCCAGCTCGTCTTCGATGGGACTGTCCGACTCGCCCAGCTGCCGGCGCTGCGTTTCGCTCATGTGCGGCCCTTCCGGAATCGATGACGGTCACGGGTACCCGCCCTGCGCTGCGCCGAAGCGCCCGGTTATGACACCAAACGGCTCTACATCGGAGGCTACGGAGCGTTCGGCGCCATCTGCCGGTTGATCTTCAAGATCGGGGTGCGGGCGTAGCGCCTTATGTCCCAAACGGAAACCCGCCGGTGTCGAGTTTCGTGATTTACACCCGGCCGCCAGGGCCCGACCATGGGTCCAGCTAGCTGGAGAGGCGGTTGGGATGACGATCAGTGTGGCCGAACGCGCGGAGTTGCGCACGGCGGTCCGCGAATTGCTCGCCGACAAGTGCACCGAAGACGACGTGCGCACGGTCATGACCTCGGAAGAGGGTTTCGACCGCGACCTGTGGCGTCGACTCGCCGAGCAGGGCGTGCTCGGCATGGTCGTCGACGACGAACACGGCGGGCTCGGCTTCGGAACCCTCGAACTCGAGGCCGTCGCCGAGGAGACCGGGGCCGCGCTCCTGCCCGCGCCGTTCATCTCCAGCGCGGTGGTGACAGTGGCGCTCGTCTCGGCCGCGGGCTCCGAGGATGACAAGGAGCGGCTGTTGCCGGCACTCGCCGACGGCTCGGCGATCGGCACCGTCGCGTTCACCGGTTCCGCCGGTACGTGGACCGCCGACGGCGTCGAGGTCACGGCCGGACCCGACGGCGCCCTCACCGGCTCCGCGCACTACGTCACCTGGGGTCAGGTGGCCGACGTCGTGCTCGTCGTCGCCCGCACCGCCGACGGCGTCGGCGTCTTCGAGGTGACGCCGGACGCCGCCGGGTTCTCCCGCAAGCCGATGACGGTCTTCGACCCGACCGTGCGCCTGTCCACGTTCACCTTCGACGGCACACCCGCGCGCCGCCTCGGCACGGCCGGCTGGGACGCCGTACAGGAGGCCCTCGACCACGCCGTCATCGCGTCCGCCGGCGAACAGGTGGGCGGCTCCCGCCGGATCTTCGACATGACCGTCGACTACCTCAAGACCCGCGTCCAGTTCGGTCGCCAGATCGGCAGCTTCCAGGCGCTCAAGCACATGGCCGCCGACCTCCTGATCGAGGTGGAGAACGCGACGTCGGCCGCGCAGCACGCCGCCGCCGAGAAGGCCGCACAGACCGAAATCTCCGACGGAGCAGTCGCTTTGGCGGGCTTCACGTGCGCCGAGGCATACGAGACCATCGCCATGAACGCCATCCAGATGCACGGCGGCATCGGCTTCACCTGGGAGCACCCCGCCCACCTGTTCCTGCGCAGAGCGCGAACCGGCCTGCAGTTGTTCGGCGGCCCGCGCCTGCATCGCGAGCGCTACCTCGTCTCGAAAGGTGCCTGATATGACTCCTGCGCTTCCCACCGTTGACGAGCTGCGCGCCGAGGTGCGGGAGTGGTTGCGCGCCAACTGGACTCCGCTGCCGAAATCCGATGACCCGTGGGTGTCGTCGCCGGAGCGCATCGCATGGCTGGAGAAGGTGCTCGACGCCGGGTACGCCGTACCGACCTACCCCACCGAGTGGTTCGGGCGGGGATATCCGAGTGACCTCGCGGCCGTCATCGGGCAGGAGTTCTCGGCGCTCAAGGCGCCGGGTTCCCGGCAGGACAAGTACAACATCCCGGCCAACACCGCGCTGAAGCTCGGCACCGAGAAGCTCAAGGGCGACCTGCTGCGCGATTTCCTGGTCGAGCGGTCCCGCACCTGCCTGCTCTACAGCGAGCCGGGTGCGGGCTCCGACCTGGCCAGCGTGCGCACCACCGCCGTCCGCGACGGCGACCAGTGGGTGGTCAACGGTCAGAAGGTGTGGACGTCGGGCGCGCTGACCGCCGACTACGCGCTGCTGCTGGCCCGCACCGACTGGGATGTGCCCAAGCACAAGGGCTTGAGCCTGTTCATCATGCCGATGAAGCAGCCCGGTATCGAGGTGCGCCCGCTGGTGCAGATCACCGGCGAGTCCCACTTCAACGAGGTGTTCATCAACGACGCGGCCGTCTCCGACGACTATCTGCTGGGCGGCGAGGGTAACGGCTGGCGTGCGCTGCAGACCGCGCTGGCCTATGAGCGCTCCATCATGGGTGACAGCGGTCGCGGCTCGCGTAACCGCAAGGCGGACAGCCTGATCGAGCTCGCCCGCGAACACGGCGCGCTCGACGACCCCGCGGTGCGCTATCCGCTGGCGAAGGTGCTGGCCATGCGCGAGCTCAACAAGCTCAACAACGCGCGCGCGAAGGCCTCGACGGACCTGGGCACGTCGAGCTCGATCATGTCGCTGGGCAAGCTCGCGATGTCGAAGATCCTGCACACCGAGGCGGCAATGAAGACGCAGATCATCGGCGCGCAGGCGCTGTTGGCCGGGCCGGAGAACCCGGTGGCCGACGACGTCAACTTCCTGACGCTCAACGCGTTCTTCACGTCGATCGGCGGCGGCACCGACCAGATCCAGCGCAACATCATCGGCGAGCGGGTGCTCGGGCTGCCGAAGGAGCCCGAGGCCGATCGCGACATCCCGTTCCGTCAAGCGCGCCGGAGCTGACCCGGTGTCGCAGGGCACATACGATCCGCCGCTGCGCGGAACGCGGATCCTCGATCTGAGTTCGGGCCCGATGACGGCCGTCTCACGCCTGCTCGCCGATCTCGGTGCGGACGTCACGGTGTTGCGGCTGCGCGGCGTCACCGAGGACGAGGCGGTGGGTCCCGAGGTCGGTGGGGTGCCGGTGCAGACCGCCATCAATCGGCACGGCATGACGGCCGTCGAGCTGGATCCCGCGTCCACGGTGGGCGGCGACTCATTCGCCGAGATGCTGGCGGCAACCGACATCCTCATCGAGAACACCCGGCCGGGATCACTGGCGGAGGCGGAGCTGGCGGTGCGCGAGATCCGCAGGCAGCACCCGTCGTTGGTGATCCTGTCGCTCAGCGACTTCGGCCGCGACACCGACTACCGCACCTGGCAAGGCACCGGCCCGGTGTTCCACGCCTTGAGCAGTGAGCTGTCCCGGTCCGGCATCCCGGGCCGGGAGCCGTTGGTGCCGCCCGCCGAGCTGCCCTATCACGTGGCCGCCGCGCAGGCCGCGGTGATGACCGTCGCGGTCTACCTCGACCGCTTGCGCACCGGCGAGGGCGACCTGATCGACTTCGCGATCCTCGACGGCGCGATGCAGACCCTCGACCCGCCGTTCGGTTCTGCGGGCAGCGCTTCGGCCGGCGTCGCCGTCAGTGCGCAGCAACGCGATTGGAACGCCGAACGCCAGCGCTATCCGATCATCCCGTGCAAGGACGGTCACGTCCGCATCTGCATCCTGGCCAAGCGGCAGTGGCGCGGCATGTTCGCGTGGATGGGCAGCCCCGAGGAGTTCGCCGACCCGTCCTACGACAAGCTCGGAAAGCGGTTCCGCTCACCGCAACTGCTCGGCGCAATCGCCGACTTCTGTGCCGACAAGACCCGCGCGGAGCTGGAATCTCAAGGGCAGGCTCACGGCGTGCCCACCGCGGCGGTGTTGAGCCTGTCGGAGGCGTTGACCGCCGAACACTTCAGCGCCCGCGGCTTTTTCCGCGACGTCGAACTGGGGCCCGGCGTGGCGGCCCCGGTCCCGGTCGGGGTCGCCGAGATCGACGGGCATCGGGCGAGCGCCCTGGACATCGATCCCGGTCAATCCGAACGCCTCAGTGCCGCACCCATTTTGGCGAGTCGGCAGCGCCAGGGCGAGGGGCGGCCGTTGGAAGGGATCCGGGTGCTGGATCTCGGGGTCATCGTCGTCGGCGCCGACACCGGACGACTCTTCGGTGATCTGGGCGCCGACGTTGTCAAGATCGAGCATTCCGCGCACCCCGACGGGCTGCGGGTGGGCAAGCTCACCACGATGACCCAGCCGTTCGCCGCGGGGCATCGCAACAAGCGCTCGATCGGGCTCGATCTGCGTACCGACGAGGGTCGGGAACTCGCGCACCGCCTGGCCGCATCCGCGGACGTGGTGCTGACGAACTTCAAGCCCGGCGTCGCCGAGGCGTTGGGCATGGATCATGCGACGCTGCGGCGCATCAACCCCGGCATCGTGGTGGTCGACAGTTCCGCGTTCGGCGCCACCGGCACATGGGCCCAACGCCTGGGGTACGGGCCGCTGGTCCGCGCCGCAGTCGGCTTCAACAACCAGTGGGTCTACCCCGGAGAACCGGAGACGTTCTGCGACACCGTCACGGTCTATCCCGACCACGTCGCGGCGAGGGTCGGCGCACTGTCCGCGATCGCGCTGCTCCTGCGCCGCGAGCGCACCGGTGAAGGTGGTGCGGCGAGCATCGCGCAGGCCGAGGTGATGCTCAGCCACGTCGCCGCCGAGATCGCCGCCGACGCTCTCGAGCGCTCCGGGCGCCCCCGCTCGGACGCGGAACGGCGCGGCCCGTGGGGACTTTTTCCGGCCGCCGGCGACGACCGGTGGATCGCGATCACGGTGCGCGACGACGCCGACCTGCAGGCGCTGCGCTGGGTCATCGGCCTTCCCGGTGACGGCGTGGTGGACACCGACGCCGTGCGCGCCTGGACCACCGGGCGTTCGCGGATCGAGGCGATGGAGAAGTTGCAGGCCGCGGGGGTGCCCGCGGGCGCGGTCTTGCACGCCGATGAGCTGCCGTCGTGGGGCTATTACGAGCAGCGGCGATCGTTCCGTGAGGAGCTGCACCCGCACGGAGACGTCCCGTTCACGATGGAGAACGTGCAGATCCACTGCGACCACGTCGCCGACCCGCCGGTGCGCCAGGCCCCGCTCATCGGCGAGCAGACCGCCGAGATCGCCGCCGAGCTACTCGGTCTGAGCGCACCGGAGATCAAGGAGCTGCACCGGCGCGGAGTGCTCGAGACGACGACCGGCGACGCGCAGGTCTGACCGGGACACGCCGGTGATCTCGTAGCATGCGGGGTGCACGCCACCCCTTCGAGACCGGCAGGAATGGACATCGACTTCACCAGGCTCAGGTACTTCGTCGCCGTCGCCGACGAACTGCACTTCAAGCGGGCCGCCGACAAGTTGATGATCACTCCGCCTCCGCTGAGCAAGCAGATCAAGCTGCTCGAATCGGAGCTCGGCGGACCGCTGTTCGAGCGCGGTTATCACGAGGTGCGGCTCAGCCCACTCGGCGAGCGCCTGGTCGGACCGGCCCGCGAAATCCTGCGTCAGGTCGAGGAGTTCAAGGCCACCGCGAAACAGGGGCTGCAGGGGTCCGCGCCGCTTCGGCTCAGCGCCACGGCCTATGCGCCCTCCGACCTCCTCGCCCAACTGGAGACGGTCCTCGCCGGCCTGCCCGGCCCGACCGAGTTCAGCGTTCCGGGATCGGGCACCGAGGTCGCCGCCAAGCTGATCGCCGGGCACGCGGAGCTGGGCCTCATCCACCTGCCCGCCGGCGACAAACGACTGCGGCACAAGGTGGTGGCCAGCTATCAGGGCGCGATCGCGGTGCGGTTCGACGACCCGCTGGCCGCCGAGGATCTGGTGACGATCGACGAGTTGCGCGACCGGGAGGTCGTGATCGACTTCGCCCGGCCCAATCCGGTGGTGCTGGCTGGATTGACGCGACGGCTCAACAGTCGAGGGGTGCACCGCATCGTCCGCACGACGACGAACCAGCGCGGCGGTGAACTCGAGATGGCCACCCAGGTGTTCAACCGCCACCTCGTCGCGCTGGTGAGCTATGCGCCCGACTCGTTCATCGGCAAGATGTTCTCCCCGCCGGAGTTCAAGTTGATCCCGATCGACGAAACCAATTGGGCCCCAGCGCGTATCGCACTCGCGTGGGTGCCCGAACGGTTGCGGGCCCGGCTCGCCGAGGTCGAGGGTGCCGTCGAGCAGATCGCCGACCGGCTGGGGCCGGTGCATCGGGGTGCCTGAGGCTTCACTCACCGACGTCGCACAAGGGCTCGGCACCGATCTCGACGCGCTGTTCGCGGCTTTCGCCGCCTGGGCCGAGGCGAACGGCACAAGGCTGTATCCGGCGCAGGAAGAAGCGCTGATCGAGTTGATCAGCGGTGCCAACGTCATCCTGGCGACCCCGACGGGTTCAGGGAAATCGCTGGTGGCCATGGGCGCGTTGTTCGCGGCGCTCGCTCGATTCCCGGCAGGCGGCCGCAGCTTCTACACCGCACCGATCAAGGCGCTGGTCAGCGAGAAGTTCTTCGCGCTGTGCGAGGTGTTCGGCGCGGCCAACGTCGGCATGCTGACCGGGGACGCCGCAGTCAACGCCGACGCCCCGATCATCACCTGCACCGCCGAGGTGCTGGCCAATATCGCGCTGCGCGAAGGGGCCGACGCGGACATCGCGCTGGTGGTGATGGATGAGTTCCATTTCTACGGCGACCCGGACCGCGGATGGGCGTGGCAGGTCCCGTTGCTGGAACTGCCGAAGGCCCAGTTCCTGCTGATGTCGGCGACGCTGGGTGACGTCTCGTTCCTACGCGACGACCTCACCCGTCGCACCGGCCGGCCGACGGCACTGGTGGCCAACGCCGAACGCCCGGTGCCGCTGTTCTTTTCGTATGCGACCACTCCGATGCACGAGACGATCGGCGATCTGCTCGAGACCGGGCAGGCCCCGATCTACGTCGTGCACTTCACCCAGGCCTCGGCGCTGGAGCGCGCGCAGGCGCTGATGAGCGTCAACGTCAGCACCAAAGCGGAGAAGGCCGAAATCCGGGAGATGATCGGCGCGTTCCAGTTCTCCACGGCGTTCGGCACGACGCTGTCGCGGTTGGTGCGACACGGTATCGGCGTGCACCACGCCGGGATGCTGCCGAAATACCGGCGGCTGGTGGAACAGTTGGCTCAGTCCGGCCTGCTCAAGGTGATCTGCGGCACCGACACGCTGGGCGTCGGCATCAACGTGCCGATCCGCACGGTGGTGTTCTCGGCGCTGTCGAAGTACGACGGTGTGCGAACCCGGTTGCTCAACGCCCGCGAGTTCCACCAGATCGCCGGACGGGCCGGGCGGGCCGGCTACGATACCGCGGGCACCGTCGTCGTGCAGGCGCCCGACCACGAGGTGGAGAACCTCAAGCAGTTCGCCAAGGTCGCCGACGATCCCAAGAAGCGCCGAAAGCTGGTGCGACGCAAGGCTCCCGAGGGCATGGTGCCGTGGAGCGAGTCGACGATGAACCGGTTGATGGAGGCCACGCCCGAACCGCTGACCAGCAACATGCGGGTGTCGACGGCCATGATCCTCGACGTCGTCGACCGCCCCGACGACCCGTTCGAGGCGATGCGGCGGCTGCTGACCGACAATCACGAGCCACGCAAACGGCAGCTGCACCACATCCGCGAAGCGGTCGGCATCGCGCGGTCGCTGCTGCAGGCCGGTGTGGTGGAGCGCCTCGACGAACCCGGGACCGACGGTCGCAGATACCGGCTGACCGTCGACCTCCCGCCGAACTTCGCGTTGTATCAACCGTTGTCGACCTTCGCGCTGGCCGCCGTCGACGTGCTCGATCCGGCTTCGGAAACCTTCGCGCTGGATGTCGTTTCGGTGATCGAGGCGACGCTGGAGGATCCGCGTCAGATCCTGGCGGCGCAGCTGAACAAGGCCCGCGGCGAGGCTGTCGCGGCGATGAAGGCGGAGGGCATCGAGTACGACCAACGCATCGAGCTGCTCGACGACGTCACCTACCCCAAGCCGCTCGAGGAGTTGCTCGAGCACACCTTCGAGGTGTACCTGCAGAGCAACCCGTGGGCCGCCGACGCCCGGCTGTCCCCGAAGTCGGTGGTGCGCGAGATGTGGGAACGCGCCATGACGTTCCGCGAGTATGTCAGCGAGTACGGCCTGACCCGCGCCGAGGGTGCGGTGCTGCGCTACCTGTCCGACGCGTACAAGGCGCTGCGGGCCGGGGTACCCGCCGCGGCCAGGACCGAGGAGCTCACCGATATCGTCGAGTGGCTCGGCGAGTCTGTCCGCCAGGTGGATTCGAGCCTGCTCGACGAGTGGGAGCAGCTGACCGACCCCGACCGGTCGAACGATGCGCCGGTGACCGTGCCGGCCCCGCCGCGCCCGTTGAGCGGCAACCTGCGTGCGTTCACGGCGATGGTGCGCAACGCGTTGTTCCGGCGGGTGCAGTTGTTCGCCCGGCAGCGCTGGGACGAACTCGGCGCGCTGGACAGCGGTTCGGGATGGACCGCGGGGCGCTGGGAGCAGGTCGGGGAGGACTACTTCGACGAGCACGCCGAGGTCGGCACCGGTGCCGACGCTCGCGGTCCGGCACTGCTGATCATCGACCGTGGGCCCGAGGTGTGGCGGGTGCGGCAGATCTTCGACGATCCGGCGGGCGACCACGACTGGGGCTTCACTGTCGAGGTCGACCTCGCGGCCTCCGACGAGACCGGCGCGGCCGTCCTGCGGGTCATCGACGCCGGTCGGTTCGACTGAGCGCACCGCCGAGTGTGGCCTCGCGTCACGCTTTTCGCGTATTCGCGTGACACAACCCCACGCTCGGCGGAAACCTCTACGGCGCGATCGACGCGCGCAGCCACCCGGGCGCTGCGGAGGAGAGCGCAGATCCGACGGCATCGAGGCCAACCGGATCGGCGACCACCGAAGCCCACGGGTAGCTGTCCTTCGTTCGGTGCAGGAACTCGACGGCCTGGTCGAGATGTCGCGGTTCGTAGTTGTGCACGCCGGTGATTGTCAACCAATTACGCACCACCGCTTCGGGATCGACGGACAGTGGAGGGCCGGGAAGGACGGAGCCCGCCATGACGAGGACGCCGCCGACCTCGAGACGTGACAGTGCAGCGCCGACCGCGGCCGTCGATCCGGAGAAGTCCATGGCCATGTCGACGGGCCCTCCGGTGTCGCGACGGGCGCCGAACCGTTCCGCCGCTGAAAGGCGCGCCTCGTCGACGTCGCTGACCAAGACGTCGGCGCCCGATCGCGAGCAAGCCGCGGTCGCGGTGACACCCAGCATGCCGGCGCCGAGGATGAGCACCCGCCGGCCGCGCACCGATCCCGCGGCCTCCAACGCCGCCATCACGGTGGCCGTCGCGCACGCCGCGGGTGCGACAGTCCGGTCGTCGAGGCCGTCCGGAACTCGTTGCACCGCAACGCCGCCAGGCAGCACGATGTGCCGGGCGTAGCTGCCCGACAGCGGCCAGTCACCGTCGAACGGCTCGTGACCGATCTTGCGCACGCCTCGGCATTTGGCCGTGCGTCCCGACCGGCACCGTACACAGGTGCCACAACTGGCGGTCACCGACCAGACCACCCGCTCGCCCACAGAGAAGCCGCGCCGCGGATCGGCCACCACCACCTCGCCCACCGCCTCGTGACCGAGCACGCTCGGGCAGGGGCCGGTCCGTCGCCCCGCCGCGGTGTGCAGGTCGCTGCCGCAGACCGTCGCTAGCCGTACGCGAACCACCATCATGCCGTCCAACCCGGCGCCGTGCGGCAGTTCGACGTCGCGTACCTCGACCCCGTCCCCCGTCCAGACGGCGGCCCGCGTCAGATCAGGAGCGACCGAATCCATCCCGACAACCTCTCGATGGCGTAGACGATGGCGAAGATCACCAGCACGATCGCGCCCGCGACGTCGAAGTTCAACGTGCGGATCGACTCGAACAGCAGATAGCCGATGCCGCCCGCACCGACGATGCCGAGGATCGTCGACGTGCGCACATTGACGTCCAGGAGGTACAGGCTCGAGCCGACCATCGCCGGCACCGCCTGTGGAATCACCGCCGCGGTAAGGGTTTTCCACCATCCGCCGCCGACCGAACGGACCGCCTCCATCGGACCCGGGTTGATTTCCTCGACGGCATCGGCGACCAATTTGGCCAGAAAGCCGATCGACCCGATGGCCAGGGCGCACGTACCGGCGATCGGACCGAGCCCGAGCGCGGCCACGAAGACCACGGCCAGGATCAGTTCGGGCACCGCGCGCACCAGGAGTATCCAGCCGCGGGCGAACCAGTAGCAGAAACTGTTCGGCGTGATGTTTCGCGCCGCCAGGATCCCCACCGGGATCGAGAGCACGACGCCGATCGCGGTCGACACGACGCCGATTGCGATGGTCTGCAGTGCTGCGTCGAAGAGGGCGGCGCCGAGGGTGTCGAAGTTCGGCGGGATCATCCGGGCGAACACCTCGAGCGACGGTCCCGGCCAGGTCAGCAGCGACAGCGGGCTGATCTTCAGGACCGCCAGGGCAACGATGCTCGTGGCAATGACCGTCAGCGACAACACGAATCGCGCAACACGGTCGCGGCGTGGGTCGGCCGCGGAGGGCGTCAACAGTATGCGCCGAACGCCGATCACGATCAGCTCCATCGCCGCGATGATGCCGAGAATCACCAGGACGATTCCGAGCGCACGAGGGTAGACCAACCCGCGCAGTGCGTCCTGCAATGCGAAGCCGATGCCCCCCGCGCCGACGAAGCCGAGCACGACCGACATTCGCAGATTGATGTCGATGCGATAGACGAATATCCCGATCCATGCCGGCACCACCTGCGGGACAACGGCGTTCAGCATCTCCCGGAAGTAGCCGGCGCCCGTGCTGCGAACGGCTTCACGTGGCCCGGGATCGCTGTCCTCGATGGCGTCGGCGAACAGCTTGCCCAGCATCCCGATCGAGTGCAGCCCCAGCGCGAGGATGCCCGGCAGGACGCCGATGCCCAGGGCCCGGACGAACAACACCGCGAACAACAGGTCCGGCATCGCCCGGCAGAACGTGATCACGGCCCGTGCCACGGCATAGACGGCCGGATGCGGCGTCGTGTTGCGCGCGGCGAGGAACGCCAGCGGTACCGAGGCGATCGCGGCCAGGACCGTTCCCAGCACCGCCATCAACAGCGTCTCGACGGCCAGCACGCCGATCCGGCCCGGGTCGTCGAGCCGCGGCGGCAGCATGCGCTCGACGAGTGCGACCACTTCGTCGACGCCATCGAACAGGGTGGTGGGCGCGAAATCGATGAGCCACGCGGAGAGCACCGTCACGACGACGGCCCCCAGGCTCACCGCGTGCAGAATGCCGGGGAACCGGGCTCGCCGGGGGGTACGGTCCGGGACGCGGGACCGCTCAGCGAGCGTCGTGTTCACAGCGTTCGGGCCGGATGGTTGACCTTCGGATCGACACGCTGGTAAATGCCCATCACGTCCTCGCGGTTCAACCCGACGGCGGGCCGGTCGAGCACCTTGCGGCCGCTGCGCAGTCCGATGAGCCGATGCGCCCACCCCAGCGCGAGGTCGACCTGGTGCAGGGTGCACACCACGGTCAATTTCTCCTCGATGCAGATCCGGAACAGCAGATCCATGACGACGCCGGCATTTTCGGGATCCAACGAGGCCACCGGTTCGTCGGCGAGCAGTAGCGCCGGGCGCTGCATGAGCGTGCGGGCCACCGCAACGCGCTGCTGCTGGCCGCCGGATAGGGTGTCGGCGCGCCGGGATGCGAAATCACCGAGCCCCACCCGGTCGAGGTTCGCGAGCGCCTCTTCCCGCATACTCCGTGGATAGGTCAGCGCCCCGTACCGTGGCAGCGAGAGCCGGCCGAGGCCACCGATCAGGACGTTCTCCAGGCAACTCAGTCGACCGACGAGGTTGAACTGCTGGAACACGAAGCCGACCCGGGTGCGCAGCGCGCGCAGGTCCGCCCGCGAGGCTTGGTCGACGCGAGTGCCGCCGACGTTGATCTGCCCCGCGCTGACGGGTTGCAAGCCGTTCAGACACCGCAACAGCGTCGACTTGCCCGATCCCGAAAGCCCGAGCAGGACCAGCAATTCGCTGCGGTGGACGTCGAGCGAGACTTCGTCGAGTGCGACCGTGTCACCGAACCGCTTGGTCAGGTTCCGCACGGCGACCACCACGTCGTCGCCTGCGACCGCATGGTCGGGGTCGACGGAATCCACAGCGCTCAGCCCTTGCACTTCTCGGAACCGGTGACCTCACAGACTTTCCGCACGCCGTCATAGGCGGAGTCCTCGACCGGCACCACGCCCCAGACCCGTTCGTCGGTGATCAGGCATTCATCGCCGGCGCAGAACCCCTCCGCCTCCATCACGTCCGCGTTCGCCTTCTCCGTGAAGATGGCCGTGAGCTTCTCGATCGCCTCCGGTCCCAGGGAGTCGTTGGCCGCGAAGACCGAACCGGCGATCATCTCCGACTTCCACACCGTCTTGAGGTCCCCAGCCGCCAGATCACCCTTTTCGATCATCGTCTTGTCCACCATGCTGTCGAACGCGAATCCCGCGTCGCAGTCACCGTTCTTGATGGCCAACGCCGACGCATCGTGTCCACCGGCGTAGATCGGAGTCATGGCTGCCGAGATATCTGCCTCGGACCCTGACTTGATGACTCCGGCCTCGATCAGTCCGGCCGAGGGATACAGGAATCCGGAGGTCGAGCCCGGATCCACGAAACAGACCTTCTTCCCGGCGAAGTCGGGGAGAGCGTTGACCGCGGCGTTGTCCGCGCGAGCCAGCCCGTAGGACTGATAGCCCGGGTCGGTGCCCTGTTCCTCGATCACCGCACCGAGTGGAGTGATCTTCGCGCCGTTGACCTTCGCAACGACGTAGGCGAACGGGCCGAAGAACGCCAGGTCGACGTTGTCGGCGATCATCCCTTCCACCACGCCTGCGTAGTCGGAGGCTTGGATGAATTCGACTGTGGATCCGGTTTCCTTCTCCAACAACTTGATCAGAGGCTCATAGCTCGCCCGCATGTCGGTGGAGTTCTCGGCGGGGATGGCGGCAAGGGTGATGGTGTCAGGGAATCCCTGCTCGTTCGCGGGGTCGGATCCGGAACCGGAGTCGCCGCTCGAACATCCGGCGAGGGCGAGTGCGGCGCTCGCGGCGACGACGGCGCTGCGAAGGCGATGGGTGTGTCGAGAACTCATGGCAAACAGTCCTTTTCGGTTCGTCGGTCAAGCGGAGAGCAGGATCTGGGGCAACTCGGCGATCGAGGTCAGTACGTGCGTGGCGCCCGCGGCGTGCAGCGCCTGCGCGTCGTGCGCGCCGGTGAGTACGCCCGCGACGACCCCTGCTCCGGCGCTTCGCCCGGACGAGATGTCGCTGGCGGTGTCGCCGGCGACGGCGACCTTGCGGACGTCGTCGACGCCCGTCCGCATCAGCGCGGTCAGCACCAGGTCCGGGCAGGGGCGCCCGCGTACACCCGGCCCCGGGGCGAGGGCGACGTCGGCCACGTCCTGCCACCCGAGCGCGTCGAGGAGGCGCTGTTGGGTGGAGGGGCTGAAGCCGGTGACCAGTGCGACGCGGACGCCCGCTTCACGCAGTTCCGAAATCGTCTGAACTGCACCGTCTATCGGGGCGACCCCGCCGTCGAGGTGCCGCGCATAGGCCATCTCGAAGGCGCTGTTGGCCTCGGCCGCGCGGCCGTCGTCGCCGAAGAGCGTCTTAAACACCTGAATCTTGGATTGGCCCATCGTGTCGAGGACATATCTGCGTGCGGCCTCGCGTTCCTCACCCTCGGCGGGCACACCGACCGCGCTCGCCGCCTCCTCGAACGCGCGCACTACCAACCCGTCGTCGCTCACCACCGTGCCGGCCATGTCGAGAACGGCTAGTTCGATTCGCATGTGTCCACCTTCGGTCGCGGGCCGGACCGGGAGGTTTTGGCGAACCGAACTTCCGGTGAACAGCCGACGTCGATATTGGTCTAGGCCAATTGCGGTCATAAGCCGAGAATGTCGGCGGTCTGCTCGGCGACCGCGGGGCCGAGCGTCATCCCCCGGCCGCCCGGACCGGTGACCACGTGCACGCCGTCGGCCGGTGTGCGGCGACAAACCACCGCACCGGCTTCGGTGCTCTGGCTGTAGACCCCGGCCCAGCGCTGTTCGATCCGCGGCAGGGGTCTGCCCAGGAACTCCTCGACGAGTGCGGTGAGGTAGTCGCTCGGACCTTCGGAAAGATCGAAGGCGAACGGTTCGCTGTACTCGTGGGTGTCGCCGATGGTCAGCCCGCCGTTCAGCCGCTGCACACACAGCAGCTGCATGTGGTGCTGTTCGGCGGTGACATCCTGCGGCTGGCTGCGGTTGAGGTCGTCGAGCGCAGCACCGGCGAAGCCGGGGTAATACCGCATGCTGTCGCCGTCGGCGATCGCCGTGGTGAGCCTCTCGCCGAGCGGCGCGGTCTGCATCATCTGCAGCCGGACCCTTCGCACCGGCAACTCTCCTGCGAGCTCGCGAGTCAGTCCGCCGTGTGCCGCACCCGTGCAGACCACGACGAGGTCGCCATCGTGATGATCGCCCCGGTCGTCGCGGACGCGGGCGCGGTCGACCGCTCGGGCCTCGACGCCGGGCAGGAACGTGTAGCGACCGGTTGCCGCGAGGTGTCGGCGGATGGCCGGCATCGCCTGTCGGGATTCGACCGCGGCGTCGCGCGCGCAATGCAGTGCGGCCAGGAATTTGCCTTTGAGGGCGGGGTTCATGGCGCGCGCCCGATCGGCGTCGAGCAGGGTGAAGCCGCGTGCGGCACCGTCCGGCCGCTGGGCCGCCTCTTCGGCGACGGCGACCTCGGCCGGCGTCCGTAACAGGGTCAGCGATCCGTTCGGCCGGAATCCCACACCGGGAATCAGCGCGGCGAGTTCTTCCCACAGCTGCCGCGCACGCAGCGTGATCTCGAGCTCCTCGACCGCCCGCCCGGAAACCCACACGAGCCCGAAGTTGCGCACGGTGGCACCACGCGCTTCCGCCTCGCGCTCGAGCTGAACGACCTGGTGCCCGCGCCGCACCGCCTCGAAAGCGTGTGCCGTGCCGAGGATCCCGCCGCCGATGATGATGATGCGCACGCCCGGGACTGTGCCGCCGCGCGGCGACTGAGGGACGACGGGCGGGTGGTGACCACCTGTACGTCCGGTGAACGATTGGTATAGACCAATTTCTGCTATGTTCGTCCCGTGACTGCATGCGGGGACATGGTTGCGGCACTCGAGTCACTGCGCGGCGTCTGGGACGAGGCGGTGGTCGACGAGTTCGACCATGCGTGTCAGTCGGCGGCGCTGGCGATCGAGGACGGCGCCGATGACGAACTGGTGCTCGCCGCGGCGTTACACGACGTCGGGCACAGCCCGCTGCTGGCGGGCGACTCGAGGGCCCACGAGGTGGTCGCCTGCGCCTGGCTCACACCGCGATTCGGAACGCGCGTCGGATGGCTCGCGGGCGCGCATGTCGCCGCCAAGCGCTACCTCGTGGCCACCCATCCCGGTTACGGCGACAGCCTGTCGCCCGTATCGGTGTCCTCCCTGGCCCGACAGGGCGGCGCCGCAACGGATTTGCGGTACGTCGACCATCCGTGGTGGCCCGATGCGCTCCGGCTGCGCCGATATGACGATGCCGCCAAGGTTTCCGGCGCTTCCGGTGTCGGTCTCGACGTACTCGCCGCCATCGCCGAACGGGTCGGCGCCGCGAACCGACCGCGATGACCGAGGTGACACGCGCGCCGAAAGCGCATCTGGTCCGCACGGCACTGGACGAACTACTCGCCGACCTCGACATCGGCGATCCGGTACCGGCGGAACGTGATCTGGCCGTCCGTTTCGACGTCGCGCGCGAAACCGTGCGCCAGGCGCTGCACGAACTGCTGGTCGAGGGACGAATCGAGCATCGCGGTCGCGGCACCGTGGTGTCGCGGCCGAAACTCGTGCAGCCGTTGTCGTTACGGTCCTATACCGAAGGTGCTGAGCGGATGGGCCGGGCACCAGGGCGGCTACTTGTCACCTGGGAAGACGTCCGCGCCGATGCCGAGACCGCCTCGGCGCTCGACGTGCGGCGCGGCGCCAAGGTGATGCGGCTCGAGCGGGTGCTGCTCGCCGACGGTGAACGCATCGGTCTGGAGAGCACCTTCTTGGCGGTCGCCCGATTCGGATGGTTGCGGAAGACCTTCGACCCCACCACGTCCCTGTACGCGGCGATCCGGGCGTCGGGGGTGGTGTTCGGCGCCGCGCTGGAACGGATCGAGACCGCCCTACCGTCACCTCGCGAGGCGCGACTGCTCGGCACCACCACCGCGATGCCGGTGCTGTTGCTCAACCGTCGCACCGTCGACGATGCCGACGAACCGATCGAACTCGTTCGCGCCCTCTACCGCGGCGACCGGGTGGCCTTCGAGGCCATGCTCGTCGACCGCTGAGCGGATCGGGTTAGCGACACCCGCCGGGTGGGTATGAGGTCGGCATGACATCTCCGAACGATAATGTAAAGCCCGAATCCACCGAGCAGGCCGAGGACGTGCTGTCCCCCGCGACCCCCGGCGCCGAGGGACTGCCGCTTCCGGACGAGGCCGTCGACAAGCCGTCGGAGCAGTAGCGGCCCGGAATCAACCCCGGCGCCGCGGCGTTGAACGGCTTCGTGGCCGTTCAGAATCTGTTTCAACCGTTGACCATCGGCTCGCTGACCGTGCCGAACCGGTTCGCGATGGCACCGATGACCCGTCAGGCGTCCCCCGACGGCGTACCGGGTGCCGATGTGGCCGAGTACTACCGCCGCCGCGCCGCCGGTGGCGTCGGCCTGATCATCACCGAGGGGATTCGACTTCCGGACCCCGCCGCGGGATACCCGTCCTCCATCCCGACGCTCGGCGGCGCGCAGACGGTGGCCGGCTGGGCGCGCGTCGTCGAGGACGTCCATGCCGAAGGCGCGACGATCGCCGCACAGCTGTGGCACCAGGGCGCGCAGCGCGACGATGCCGACGGTGTCGTACCGGTCGGCCCTTCGGGCGTCGACGGCCACGGCCGTCCGCGGGGTCGCGCGCTGAAGACCGAGGAACTCCCCCGGCTCGCGGAGTCGTACGCGCGCAGTGCATCGGCCGCCCGAGACATCGGCTTCGACGCCGTCGAACTGCACGGCGCGCACGGTTATCTTCTCGACCAATTCTTCTGGACGCGAACGAATCTGCGCACTGACGGATACGGCGGGACGTTGGCCGAGCGGACCCGCTTCCCCGCGGAGGTGGTCGCAGCGGTGCGGGCCGCCGTCGGTCCTGACTATCCGGTCATCTTCCGTTTCTCGCAGTGGAAGGGCACTGACTACGCGGCATCGATCGCCGAGGATCCCACCGAACTCCAGGAGCTGCTCACCCCGTTGGTCGACGCCGGAGTCGACGTCTTCCATCCGTCGACGCGCAGGCATTACGTGGCCGGATTCCCGGATCACGACCGCGATTTGAGCCTCGCAGGCTGGACGAAGAAGGTGACGGGACGCCCGGTGATCGCGGTCGGCTCGGTCGGACTCGAAACGCAGTTCCGCAGCGAAAAGCAGGGTCAGGTGATTCAGCCTGCGCCCGTCGACCGGCTGGTTCAGCAGTTCGACTCCGGTGAGTTCGACATGATCGCGATCGGCCGCGCCCTGCTGGCCGATCCCGCGTGGGTCAACCGGTTGCGCGACGGCCGCCTCGGCGGGTTCGCCGGTTACGACCCCGAGGTCGCGCTGGCGAAGCTCGCCTAACCGGCAAGCGCGCCGATCGCTGCTCGAAGCTTGTCTCCCACTTCTTCGGCGATCGGCTTCAGGGCCGGTTCGTCGGTGACGTCGACGAGCAGCTGTGGATTCATCGCTTCGACGAGCGTCGTTTCCGGATCGCCGGGGTCGCTGCGCACCACGACGTTGCATGGCAGCAGTAGACCGATCTGACGTTGCGCCTCGATCGCACGGTGCGCCAGGGGCGGATTACACGCGCCGAGGATGAGGTAGTTCTCCATGTCCTCGTCGAGTTTGTTCTTCAGGGTCGCTTTCACGTCGATCTCGGTCAGCACGCCGAATCCTTGCTCGGCCAGCGCCTCGCGCGTGCGGGCGACGGCGTCGTCGAACGACGTCTTGAGGCTCGTGGCGAGGGCGATGCTCATGGTGACTCCTTTGTCGATCCGATGGTCAGGCCAACGCGAGGAAGAGCTTCTCCAGTTCCGCCTCGGTCATGGGCCTCTCGTTACCCTCCTGGTCGCCCGTCACACATTCGCGTAAACCCGTCGCGACGATCTTGAAGCCGGCGCGATCGAGTGCCCGTGAGACCGCCGCGAGCTGCGTGACGACGTCCTTGCATTCGCGACCCTGCTCGATCATCGCGATGACGCCGGCGAGCTGACCCTGGGCGCGTCGCAGTCGGTTCAGCACGGCGTCGATGGCTTCCTGGTCACCAACCATGGTGGTTCCTTTCGTCGGTGGTTTCCATATTACCCGCGGGGGTATGCCTACCCAGGCTCAACGCCTCGGCCGAGGTGACGATTCCCCTGGAACCGGCGTCGGAATAGGTACGGGCCGGGGTATGCTGATAATACCTATGGGGGTATATCTCGATTCCTGAGAGGGGGTTCTGCCCATGTGTTACGCGGTCCGGTGCCCGACCTGCGGAAAGACGACTTGGGACGGCTGCGGCCAGCATGTTGACGAGGTGATGCGTTCGGTGCCCACCGCACAGCAGTGCCGTTGTGAACGGGTCACCGAGTCCCCGCGCCGCCCCGCTAGAAGATTCTGGCGCCGGTAGCCGGGTACGGGACCTTGCATGGCATTGGCGGCAGGCCTGGGCCTCGGTGCGCTGATCGGCGTACTGCTGGGATTGCTCGGCGGCGGCGGGTCGATACTCGCCGTGCCGGCACTCGTCTACGGGATGGGATTCGGCATCGAACAGGCGATCCCGATTTCGCTGGTCGTCGTCGCCGCGGCCTCAGCTGTGGGTGTGCTGCCGAAGATCCGCGCCAAGCAGGTCCGGTGGCGAATGGCCGCGATCTTCGCCGCCGCCGGCGTCCCCGCGACCATCGTCGGCAGTGTGATCGGCCGACACCTCCCCGAGTCCGCGCTGCTGATCGGTTTCGCGGTCGTGATGGTGGTCGCCGGCATCCGCATGCTGGCCGATCAGGAGAACATCGGCACCGCCTGCGAGGTTCGCTCAGGACAGGTCGATTGGCGGCGCTGCGCGCCGCGGTCGATCGGAGCCGGTCTCCTGGTCGGGCTGCTGACCGGGCTGTTCGGCGTCGGCGGCGGCTTCCTCATCATTCCGGCGCTCGTGGTCGTGCTCGGCGTGGAGATGTCCACCGCGATCGGCACCTCGCTGCTGATCATCGTCGCGAATTCGATGGCCGGGATTCTTTCGCATCTCGACGGCTTCGGTGCCGACTGGATGGTCACGGGGGCGTTCGTCGTCGCCGCGATGGCCGCATCGTTCATCGCCGGCTACTTCGGCACCAAGGTCGACACCGACCGTCTCCAGCGCTGGTTCGCCTACCTCGTCTTCGTCGTCGCCGCATTCGTGCTCGTCGACACGATCTTTTTACGTTGACCTGAGAAGGAGTAACTCATGGACGTCTCGATCATCGAAACTTCCGGCCTCGGTGACCGGAGCTACTTGATCACCCACGGCGGCGTGGCCGTGGCCGTCGATCCGCAGCGCGATATCGACCGGGTACTCGCCCTTGCCGACGAGCGCGGGGCTCGCATCACCCATGTTCTGGAAACGCACCTGCACAACGACTACGTCACCGGTGGGCTCGAGTTGTCGCGCACGCTCGGGGCCGAGTATGTGGTTCCGGCGGGCGACGACGTCGACTATCCGCGCCGTGCCGTCGCTGATGGTGACACCATCGACGCCGGACCCATCCGGTTGGAGGCGATGCACACCCCGGGCCACACCCACCATCACATCAGCTATGTGCTGCGCGACGACGGCGGCGAGGTCCACGGCGTCTTCACCGGTGGCTCGATGTTGTTCGGCACCACCGGTCGCACCGACCTGATCGGTGCGAAGGACACCGAGGAGCTCACCCACGCCCAATACCATTCGGTGCGCAAGATCGCCGACCGCCTGCCCGCCGACACCCCGGTTTACCCGACCCACGGTTTCGGCAGCTTCTGTTCGGCCACCCCCGCCTCCGGGGACGAATCGACCGTCGGTGAGCAGCGGAAGACCAATCCGGCACTCACCCAGGACGAGCAGAGTTTCGTCGATGAACTACTCGCCGGTCTCTCGGCCTACCCCGCGTACTACGCGCACATGGGGGTCATCAACAGTGAGGGGCCCGCTCCGGTCGACCTGACGCCACCCGAGCCGATCGATCCGAAGGAACTGCGCCGCCGACTCGAGGCCGGCGAGTGGGTGGTTGATCTACGCAACCGAACGGCATTCGCCGCCGGACATCTGCAGGGAGCGTTCGGCTTTGAATTGTCCGGCTCGTTCGTCAGCTACTTCGGCTGGCTCTACGACTGGGGCGCGCCGGTGACGTTGATCGGCGAATCACCGGACCAAATCGCCGACGCCAAGCGGGAATTGGTGCGTATCGGCGTCGACCGACTGACCGGTGCGGCCACCGGCGACATCGACGATCTGCGCGACGGCGTTCCGCTCGGTTCCTACCCGGTCGCCGATTTCGCCGAACTGACCAACAAGGACCGCACGGACGCCATGACGGTGCTCGATGTGCGGCAGAGCCACGAATACGAGTCCGAGCACATCCCCGGAGCGCTGAACATACCGCTGCACGAACTGCCCGGGCGGGTCGATGAGGTCCCCACCACGGCGACAGTATGGGTGCACTGCGCGTCGGGATATCGATCCTCGATCGCGGCCTCGGTGCTCGATCGCGCGGGATACGACGTCGTGTTGATCGACGACGACTTCGACAAGGCGAAAGAATTCGGACTCACCGCAGCGGATGAGTCCTAGGATTCGATGTAGGGCGAATGGCGTATCCCGCATGTCATCTGAAGAAGGAGCACCCATGGTAAGGGGTAACGTCGAGAACCGTTCGGCGGCAACGTTGTTGTTGCCCTCGGTCGTAGGCCTGGCAACGGCCGCCACGCTGGTGGTCAACTACCTGGCGAACGCACTCCCGATCAACGGCCAGTCCACCGGCGACGTCACCCGGCGCTACGAGGTCTACTTCGTGCCTGCGGGTTACGTTTTCTCGATCTGGAGCGTGATCTACCTCGGCTTGATCGCCTACACCGTGTATTTGGCCATCGCGTCGGTCCGGGGGCGCGCCGACGGCGGCGCCGCACGCGCGATCGCACCCTGGTACGTGCTGACCGCCGCGGCCAACTGCTGCTGGCTGCTCGCGTGGCATCACAACCGGTTTCCGCTGAGCATGCTTCTGATGGTGGTGCTGCTGATCGCCCTGATCGTCATCTACCGCCTGCAGGCCTCCCGCCCGCCGGCCTCGACGCTCGAGCGGTGGACGGTGCACATCCCGTTCCGGGTGTATCTGGGCTGGATCTCCGTGGCGACGATCGCCAATGCGACGATCACCCTCGACGACGCCGGTTGGCCCGGGTTCGGGCTGTCCGAGCCGACCTGGGGCGTGATCATGATCGCGGTGGCGGCCGCACTGGGTGTGGTGATGAACGTGCTTCATCGCGATATCGCTTACGGGCTGGTGATCGTCTGGGCGCTGATCGGCATCGCGGTGCGCCTGCACGAGACGACGTCGATTCTGGTGGCGTCCTTGGCCGGCGCGGTGGTGGTGGGCCTCTCGATGGCGATCACCGCCCGACGGCTGCGCGGCCAGCCGCTCAACTGATCAGTCGAAAACCCTTTTCTCCCAGGAGAGCACGAGTTTGGCGTGTGCTCGGGGGAGCAGGCGGGTCAGTAGGTCGACGGCCTTCGCGTCCCTACCGACGACCACTCTGCTGCGATTCGCCGCGACCCCGCCGAGGATGATCTCGGCGGCGCGAGCCGGAGACATCTTGAGCAATCGCTCGTTGTACGCCGCCGCTCGCCGCCGCTGCGCCGCAGTGATCTCTCGCCCGGCGCGCTCCGCCTCTTCGAGCGCCGACGTCGCGATATTCGTGGCGATGCCCCCGGGGTGCACCACGGTGACTTGTACCGGGTGACCCTCCGTGAGCATCTCCGCACGAAGAGATTCAGTGAAGCCGCGGACCGCGAATTTCGTCGTGCAGTACGCCGACATCGACGCTTGAGCGAGAAGGCCGTTCAAACTCGAGATGTTCACGAGGTGCCCGTCGCCGGAGGCGATGAGATGCGGCAGGAACTCCTTCGTGCCGTTGATGACGCCCCAGAGGTTGATGTTGACGATTTGTTCGTATGTCTCGTAATCGTTCTCGAGCAGCGGCGCGGCGCCACCCGCGATGCCGGCGTTGTTGTAAAGCTGGTGGACGACGCCGTAGTGCTCGGCGACAGTCGACGAATAGTCCGCGACCGCACGCCGGTCGCTGACGTCCAACGGCTGAATGTGCGGTTCTCGTCCGACCGCTCCGATCCTCTCGGCCGTGCTGCACAGGCCCTCCTCGTTGACGTCCGAAATCGCCGTCGATGCGCCGCGACGGGCGAGCCCGATCGCCAACGCACGCCCGATACCTGAGCCCGCGCCGGTGACCACCGCTACCTTCCCATCGAAGGTCGTCACGGCTCTCCCACAGCGTCGGCGGGGATCCTGTGCGATGTTTCGTAGGCGTCCAGATCGAATCGTTTTGTCTGTCTGCGGAATCGGAAGGTGAAGTCCGGCCAGAGAGTGGTGTTGTTGCCGCGTGGGCGTCGAGATACCAACTCGCGCAACCCCCGGTCATCCACACCGATCCGGCGAGCTTGTGCTGCAGTTCCTCGTTGTACGCGTCCAGCACGTCCCGACGGACATCAACGCGGCGCAGGCCGCGGTTGGTCATGGTGGTGACGGCATCGACGACATAGTTGAGCTGCGATTCGATCATGTACACCATCGACGTGTGGCCCAGTCCGGTGTTCGGGCCGATGAGGACGAACAGATTCGGGTAGCCGGTGATCGTCGTGCCCTTGTAGGCACGCATGCCTTTATCGGCGAAGGTCTGGCTCAGGCTCCGGCCGTCGCTACCGCAGATGATGTCGAACATCGGTGAGTCGGTGACGTGGAATCCGGTCGCCACCACGATCGCATCGACCTCGCGGGCGGTGCCGTCCTCTGTGATGATGCGGTTCCCGGTGATCTCGCGGATGCCGCCGGTGACGAGATCGACGTCGTCGCGGTCGAGCGCCGGATACCAGTCATTGGTGATAAGCATGCGCTTGCATCCGATTCGGAAGTTCGGCGTCACCTTGCGTCGCAACTCCGGATCGCGGATCTCTGCGCGGATCTTGACGCGTGAGATCAGCTCGAAAAGTTTCATCAGCGCAGGGTTCTTCGCCAGCCCGACCACTTGAGCCTCACGGGCCGTGTAGATCCCTGCTCGAGCCAGTCGCAGTACTCCCGGGATGTTCCGGAAGGCCCACTGTTCGGGGCGGGTGAACGGGCGGTCGAAGCGAGGAAGCAACCAAGGCGCCGTGCGCTGGTAGACGTCGATGTGGGCGACCGAGTCAGCGATCGCGGGAACTATCTGGATCGCCGAGGCCCCGGTGCCGATGACTGCCACCCGTTTACCGGCCAGATCCGCTTCGTGGTTCCACTGCGCGGAGTGAAAGAGCTCGCCCGTGAAGTCTTCGATGCCCGGAATGGCGGGCAGAGACGGCTCGGCCAGGGCGCCGAACGCGCCGATGAGCACATCGGCGGTCATGGTTCCGCGTGTCGTCGAGAGCTCCCAGCAATGGTGCTCGTCCTGCCAGGCGGCTCTGGTGACCTCACATCCGAAGACATGCCGATCCAGAACGCCGGCGCGGTGCGCCACGCCGCGGATGTATTTCTCGATCTCCTGCTGTGTCGAGAACGACCGGGTCCAGTCCGGATTCAGCGCAAATGAGTACGAGTACAGGTGAGAGGGCACATCGCAAGCTGCCCCCGGGTAAGTGTTGTCGCGCCACGTCCCACCTACGTCGTTCCCACGTTCCAAGACGATGAAGTCACGGTGTCCGGCTTCGTCCAGTCTCACCGCCGCGCCGAGACCGGAGAAGCCGCTTCCGACAATGGCGATGCGCGTGTGGCCAGGGAGGTGCTGTGATCGCGACCGGATCGGTGATTCGTCAGGCACGATGCCCCCTCGCGCGACGGTTCCCTGCTCCCTATGTAGGCAAGAAGTAGCCAATTGCGGCGGTCCTTACACAAGGCCCCGGAAGATGGCTACCGATGCGGTGAGCAAGTGCTCCCTGTACAGCTGCGATGCGTATGCGATATGACAAGGCCATGCCGGAATCGAGAGTCCGCCCGTCCGGGCATCCATCCGCTTTCCGGTATCCAGGGCTGACCAGTCGCCGCGCGCGCCTACGCGATGCGGTGAAGCGACTGGTCGGCGTCGACCTGGTTCCGTCCGACGACGTCGCGCGGGCGTTCATCACAGGCCTCGGCGAGGGCGACCCCGTCGCCGAACGCTTCGTCGCCGAGACCTACCACGGTGACCTCGGCGCTCGGAAGGCCCGCGACCTCGTCGAGAAGGCGCAGCGGGAAGGCATCGACAACGTCCCCGAGGCGCCCGACTCCATGCGTGCGCTGTTCGAAGAGTTCGAGCAGCTTCCCGACTGGGTCCAGCCCGATCTGATCGAGGAAGGCGCGGCGGTCTGGCGTCGTTGGGCGTACGCGTTGGGGGCGCTCGGAAACGCGGGAACCAACGACACCTACACCGAGGGCTGGCTGGCGGTACCGCTCTCGCTGTCCGGCGGTTATGCCGGCCAACGCGCACTGCACCGGTACCTGGAGACATCGCGCTGGTGGATAGAGGTTTGTCGCCCCGGTGCCATCCTGACGCCAGGGTCGTTGGGCCGCAACATCTCTCTGCACGTGCGGATCATGCATGTCAGCGTCCGCGATCGCGTCAAGAAGCATCCGGAGTGGGATGCGGATCGATGGGGGCTGCCGATCAGCCAGTCCGCCATGCTGCTGACGCTGTTGGGCGGCAGCGTCGCACCCGCATTCGGCCTGTTCCTTCTCGGGCACCTCACTTCACCGCGCGAGATGCGCGCCGTCCTGCACTTCAACCGCTACTGCGGCCACCTCGTCGGTGTCCGATGCGGCGGATACTTTCCCGAGACGGTCTTGGACGCTTGGCGGATCCTGTTCATGTGCGACGCGGCGCGTAGCTATGACAGCGCGGACAGCGGCACCGAACTCGTCCAGTCCTTCGTCCCGGCTTTCGAGCCAGCGCCGGCGCACCGGGGGTTGGAACGGCTTCGCGCGGAATATCACTATCGTCTGCAAGCCGGGTATCTGGGCCTCTACATGCTGCCGTGGAACCGCCGCCGCTACCGGCTGCCGTCCGCGCTGCCGGGAATCATGCTGCTGCTCAGTCGATTTCCGGTGATACTCGGGTTGGAGATCGCGCGGCGATTGTCGCCGACGGTGGACCGCCGGTGGCAGCAGTGGAACCTCAAGCGGTGGGAGAACTGGCTGCAGTGGCAATCCGACGGCAAGGCAGCGGCTTTCGACGCCGCCGCGCCGTTGCGCCGTTGATCATGTCCGGGAGGACACCAGGGACGGGCTGCCGACACCGATGGTGATCTGCGGCGCTGCGGCGGGGTCGAGCCAGGTCAGCAACGTGCGCATTTCGTCGCGACCGATGCCGACGCATCCCCAGGTCGGGTTGCCGTCGGTCACGTGGAGGAAGATGCCGGAGACCTTTCCCGGTATGCGCTGCGGGTTCACCCTGATGTTGACGGCGTAGTCGTAAACGGGGCCGGAGTCATACAGGTTCTCCGCGATCGACGACGGTTTGCGCGGCGATCGGACATGGGTGTTGTACGTGGGCGATTTCGCATCTTCATCCCACCAATCCTGGTTGGTGGCCTGGAAGTACGGCATCTTGGTGCCGGGGTTCGGCTGCCGGCCGAATGCCTGGTCGAAGGTGAACGTCCCGACGGGGGTGCGGTGCACACCATCGGCGGGTGCGCCGACGCCGAGCGCGCCCACCTTGGCGGGCGTGGGCCCGAGGATCGGCTTCCACTGCTGTCCGGTCCGCTGGAAAGCGGTTAGCGTCCCCGAGGTGGCGTTCGCGGCGGGTACGCCCACGACGATCCACTGTGTCGTCTGTATGGCGGTCGCGGCGGGCTGCGCGTTGGCCGGTGTGGCCAGCGCGGTGGCCAGGACAGCAATACCGAGGCATGCCAGCGCTTTTCGCAGTATCACAGGTTACCTCGGAATGTGGATAGGTCACTCGAATGCAGAATCGAGCCATCGTATCCGCGCTGAGCGCCATAGACATGCTTGCGAAACCTGTTCGCGGCCAAAGCGAGACCGTGTCGCGACTCGTCTGACGGTCAGAATTTGATGCTCCTATTGATGTCAAGCGGCTTGAAGCCAGTTCCTGTAGTTGTCGGCG
>NZ_CVTB01000260.1 GCF_001050015.1 Mycolicibacterium malmesburyense | reverse complement strand
CGACCGGAGTGCGGTCGACCCGCCAGCGCGCGGCCATCGCCGACCTACTGGAGAACCTCGACGAGTTCCGCTCGGCCCAGGAGCTGCACGACGAGCTGCGGCGCCGCGGCGAGGGCATCGGGTTGACCACCGTCTACCGCACCCTGCAGCAGATGGCCGCAGCGGGCGTCGTCGACACGTTGCGCACCGACACCGGCGAATCGGTGTACCGCCGCTGCTCGGAGGACCACCATCACCACCTGGTGTGCCGCGCGTGCGGGTCGACCGTGGAGATCCAGGGCGGCGACGTCGAGACGTGGGCCGCCGACATCGCCCGACAACACGGCTTCTCCAACGTCAGCCACACCATCGAGATCTTCGGCGTCTGCGGCGCCTGCGCGACGAACGGGTCAGTCGACTAGCGCTCGACGCACCTCGGCGCCGGTGGCCAGCACCATGAGGATCAGCGTGCGCAGCGCATCGTCGGTCAGCCCGGCGGCCGGGAAGTTATAGCGCAGCAGCACATCCGCGGCCTTCTTCGAGTTCCGCTTCGCCCCTGCGGCGACCTTCTGGGGCGCGCTCTTGGACGTCAGCGACACAGTGCCCAGCAACGTGTTGTGGGCGTGCTCGGCGACGGCGGCCCGCAGCTTGGCGTCCAGCGGCAGGTCCCAGGCCAGGATCTGGGTCAGCGATACCAGTTCGAGGCCCTCGGCGACCGGAACGGTGCGCAGCGAGGCGAACGTCTCGTCGTGGTGCACGGTGACCGCGCCGTCGTCTTCGCGTTTTACGGGTAGCACGCCCTCGAGGACCTCGCCGAGCCTCTCCTGCAGCGCCATCAGGCCCTCCCGCTCAGGTACATCATTCGGCTCTGCCGAAGCGGCGGTTGCGGTTGACGTACTCCTCGCAGGCGGCCCACAGGTCGCGGCGGTCGTAATCCGGCCACAGCTTGTCCTGGAACACGAACTCGGCGTAGGCGGCCTGCCACAGCAGGAAATTGCTGGCGCGCTGCTCCCCCGACGTCCGGATGAACAGGTCGACGTCGGGGATGTCGGAGCGGTGCAGATGCTTGGCGAACGTCGCCTCGGTGATGCGGTTCGGCTTGATCTTGCCGTCGGCCGCCAGCTGCGCGAGCTCCCGCGTCGCCTCGACGATCTCGGTGCGCCCGCCGTAGTTGACGCAGTAATTGATCGTGATGACGTCATTGCCGACGGTCATCTGCTCGGCGATGTCGAATTCCTTGATCACGCTGCGCCACATGCGCGGTCGCGAGCCGACCCAGCGCATCCGCACACCCATGTCGTTGAGGTTCTCCCGGCGCCGACGCACCACCTCCCGGTTGAAGCCCATCAGGAAGCGCACCTCTTCGGTGCTGCGCTTCCAGTTCTCGGTGGAGAACGCATACACCGTCAGGTGTTTGATGCCGATTTCGATTGCACCGCAGGTGATGTCGATGAGTACGGCCTCGCCCATCTTGTGGCCCTCGGTGCGGTGCAGGCCGCGCTGGGTGGCCCACCGGCCGTTGCCGTCCATGACGACGGCGACGTGTTGGGGCACCTGGTCGGCCGGGATCCGCGGCGCGGCCTCCTTCGACGTGTGCTGCGGCGGACGCGCGAAGCGGCCGTTGGTGCCCGCCGGAATCTCCGGGAAGACGACCGGCCACGTCGATTTGTCGGGGAAGGTCGGGTAGTCGTCAGGCGCCGGGGGCAGCTGCGGGTAAACCGCCGGGCCTTTCTTCCTCCGCCCAGCCCGTTCGCTTGCCATGTGGCACATCCTGCCCGACCACCGACACGTGCTGGTCGCCGACACTCCTATCCACCCGATACACCCGTTCCACCAGCGGCAACGTCCGCAATTGGCGTTCGAGGTGCCACTGCAGATGCGCGGCCACCAGCCCGCTGGCCTGGCTACGATGCGACGGGGTGGACGTCTCGGCGTACTCCCAGTCCCCGTCGTGCAGTGCGGCCATCAGGTCCAGCACCGCCTGGGGCGGGGTCACCGCCCCGGAGGGCCTGCAGTGCACGCACACACTGCCGCCGGCCGCCACGTGGAACGCCCGGTGCGGACCCGGCGCGGCGCACCGGGCGCATTCGGTCAGCGCCGGGGCCCAGCCCGCGATCCCCATGGCGCGCAACAAGTACGCGTCCAGCACGAGCTCACGGGACCGGCCGCCGTCGGCCACCGCCCGCAATGCGGCCACCGTCAGCCGGTGCAGCGCGGGCATCGGGGCGCGTTCCTCGCCGGCAAGGCGTTCGGCGGTCTCCAGCACCGCGCAGGCGCAGGTGTAGCGGCCGTAGTCGCTGACGATGTCGGAGGCGAACGCGTCGATGGCCTGCACCTGGGTGACGATGTCGAGGTTGCGGCCCGGATGCAGCTGAACGTCGATGTGCGCGAACGGCTCCAGCCGAGCGCCGAACTTGCTGCGGGTGCGCCGCACCCCCTTGGCCACCGCGCGCACCAGCCCGTGGTCGCGGGTGAGAAGCGTCACGATCCGGTCGGCCTCGCCGAGCTTGTGCTGGCGCAGCACCACCGCCCGGTCCCGATAGAGCCGCATCGGTTCAGTCTCGCACTGCGGTCCGTCAGATTCCGATCCGCACCGCCGATAAGCTTCTACTTGATGGTCAAGAACGCGCGCTTCCCCACCCTCACTCAACAGCTTTTCCAACTCGCGAGCAGCTCCGTCACGTCGGTGGAACTCGTAGGGCGCTCACTCGACGCCATCGCGGCCAGCCAACCGACTTTGAACGCGTTCCGCGTGGTGTTCACCGAGCAGGCCTTGGCCGACGCCGCCCGCGCGGACCGCAAACGCGCGGCGGGCCAGAACCTTTCGAAGTATCCGCTCCTGGGAATCCCGATCGCGGTCAAGGACGACGTCGACGTCGCCGGGGTTCCGACCCGGTTCGGCGCCGACGGAAACGTCCGCCCTGCCACTGCGGATGCCGAAGTGGTACGGCGGTTGAAGGCGGCCGGCGCGGTCATCGTCGGCAAGACCAACACCTGCGAGCTGGGCCAGTGGCCGTTCACCAGCGGCCCGGCCTTCGGCCACACCCGCAACCCGTGGTCGCGCGAGCACACCCCCGGCGGGTCCTCGGGCGGCAGCGCCGCCGCGGTGGCGGCCGGGCTGGTGACCGCTGCGATCGGTTCCGACGGGGCGGGCAGCGTACGCATTCCGGCGGCGTGGACCCACCTGGTCGGCATCAAACCGCAGCGCGGCCGCATCTCGACGTGGCCGTTGACGGAGGCGTTCAACGGGATCACCGTCAACGGCGTGCTGGCGCGCACGGTCACCGACGCCGCGCTGGTGCTCGACGCCGCATCCGGCAACGTCCCTGGTGACCGCCACCAACCCCCGCCGGTCACCGTCTCGGAGTACGTCGCACAGGCGCCCGGACCGCTGCGGATCGCGATGTCGACGAAGTTCCCGTTCACCGTGTTCCGCGCCAAGCTGCACCCGGAGATCGAGGCCGCGATGTCGGTGCTCGCCGCCCAGCTCGAGGACCTCGGCCACAGTGTCTTCCCCGCCGATCCCGACTACAGCCTGGGAATGTCGTGGAACTTCCTGTCGCGGTCGACGTCGGGGCTGCTGGCCTGGGCGGACCGGCTCGGCCCCGGCGTCGCGCTGGACAAGCGGACCAGGGCCAACCTGCGCACCGGCCGGCTGCTCTCGGAGCACGTGCTGCGCAAGGCCCGTGCCCGCGAGGCCCGTGCGCACCGCCGCATCGGGTACATCTTCAACATCGCCGACGTGGTGCTGGCGCCGACCACCGCACAGCCGCCGCCGAAGGTGCACGACTTCGACGAGCTCGGCGGGCTGGCCACCGACCGCACGATGATCAAGGCGTGCCCGGTCACGTGGCCGTGGAATCTGCTGGGCTGGCCGTCGATCAACGTGCCCGCCGGGTTCACCTCCGAAGGCCTACCGATCGGCGTCCAGCTGATGGGGCCGGCCAACAGCGAGCCGTTGCTGATCTCACTGGCCGCGGAGCTGGAGGCGATCAACGGCTGGACGGTGCGCCAGCCGGAGCCGTGGTGGCTTCCCGAACCCGCACCCGACCCCGAGCCGGCGGCGAAGGAGGAACCCGCCCCGGAGTCTGACCGGGGCCAAGCCGAGGACGTCTCCGACGAGGTCGCGTAAAGTCTCCCGGCATGAGGACGGCGGGCTTTGCATGCACGGTGCCGGTTCTGGGCCTGGTGGTCGGCTTGGCCGGCGCCCCTACCGCGGTCGCCGACAACAAGCGCCTCAACGACGGTGTGGTGGCCAACGTGTACACCGTGCAGCGACAGGCCGGCTGCGATACCGACATCAAGATCAATCCGAAGTTGCGCCTGGCCGCCGAGTGGCACACCAACGATGTGCTCAACAACCGCGCGCTCAACGCCGACATCGGTTCGGACGGATCCACGACCGCCGACCGGGCGCGCAATGCGGGTTACGCGGGTGCGGTCGCCGAGACGGTGGCGATCAACCCGGCGCTGGCGATCAGCGGCATCGAACTGATCAACCAGTGGTATCACCGGCCGGACTACTACGCGATCATGTCCGACTGTTCGAACGTCGACATCGGCGTGTGGTCGGCGAATGCGCTCGATCGCTCGGTGGTGGTGGCCGTCTACGGCAAGGGCGACGGCGCGCCCCCCGCACACGGGCCGGGTAGGCCGTTCGGGGAGCCGGGCTCGGGCGCCCAGAACTGACGGCTAGAAACCCAGGCGGCCCAGCTGTTTCGGGTCGCGCTGCCAGTTCTTGGCGATCTTGACCCTCAGGTCGAGATAGACCTTGGTGCCCAACAGCTTCTCGATCTGCTGGCGCGCCGCGCTGCCGACCTCACGCAGCCGGGCGCCGCCCTTGCCGATGACGATGCCCTTCTGGCTCTCGCGTTCGACGAAGAGGATGGCGTGCACGTCCATGAGATCCCCCTGTTCGGGCGTGCGGCCTTCGCGCGGAGTCACCTCCTCGATGACGACGGCCAACGAATGCGGGAGTTCGTCGCGCACCCCCTCGAGCGCGGCCTCGCGGATCAGCTCGGCCATCAGGGTTTCCTCCGGCTCGTCGGTGAGCTCCCCGTCGGGGTAGAAGGCCGGTCCCGGCGGAAGTTTGGAGGCGAGCACGTCGACGAGCTCGTCGAGGTTGTCGGCCGCGGTGGCCGACACCGGAACGACCTCCGCGTCGGGGCCGACGAGTTCGCTGACCGCGATCAACTGGGCGGCGATACGGTCCTTGGGCACCTTGTCGATCTTCGTGACGATGACCACCAGCGCGGTCCTGGGCGCGACGGCGCGGATCTGGTCGAGAATCCACCGGTCGCCGGGGCCGATCTTCTCGTCGACCGGAATGCACCATCCGATGACGTCGACCTCGGAGTAGGTGTCCTTGACCAGATCGTTGAGGCGCTGCCCGAGCAGCGTGCGCGGGCGGTGCAGGCCGGGGGTGTCGACGAGGACGATCTGGAAGTCCTCCCGGTGCACGATTCCGCGGATGGTGTGCCGGGTGGTCTGCGGGCGGTTGGAGGTGATCGCCACCTTGGTACCGACCAGCGCGTTGGTCAGGGTCGACTTGCCGGTGTTGGGCCGGCCGACGAAACACACGAAGCCCGAACGGAACTCGTCGCTCATAACATTCACACCGGGCGCCCGGACCGGTCGGTGACGATCACCGCCGCGTCCACCGACAGTTCGCGCACCGCCGCCACGCCGGCGTCGTCGGAAGACCCGCCGACCAGCACCGCCGCTTCCAGACCGGTCGCACCGCTCGACACCGCGGCGGCGACGGCGGCCTGCAAGGCGGTCAGCTCCAGAGCCTTCAACATCACCGGCGCGGCCGCGTAGGTCCGGCCGTCGCGGTCGCGCACCGCGGCACCGGCGCCCGCCTCGGCCCTGCCCATCGCACCGCGGGCCAGCGTCACGAGCTTGGCGTCCTCGCCGTCGAGGTCACTCATCGTGCCTCACCGCTCTTCGCGCAAGCGCTCATCGTTCTCCTCGTCTCCTTCGGGAGTTTCGGTGCGGCTGACCAGAACCGTGCCGATGCGCACACGCCCACGGTGGTCCGGCCCGCCCTCGGCCTGCAGCCGCAACCCGTCCCACGTCACCTCCGCACCGGGCAGCGGGACGCGGCCGAGTTCGAGCGCGACGAGACCGCCGACGGTGTCCACGTCGAGGTCGTCGTCGAACTCGACGTCGTACAGCTCCCCGAGATCCTCGATCGGCAGCCGCGCCGATACGCGATAGCGGTTGTCCCCCAAATCTTCTACGGGCACCACTTCGCCGGCGTCGTACTCGTCGACGATCTCACCGACGATCTCCTCGAGCACATCCTCGATGGTGACCAGGCCGGCGATGGCACCGTACTCGTCGACCAGCAGGACCATGTGGACGCGGTCGCGCTGCATCTCGCGCAGCAGCTCGTCGAGCGGCTTGGAGTCCGGCGCGAACACCGTGCGCCGCATGACGTCGGAGACCTTGGTGCCGCGACCGCCGTCGGTGGAGTAATACGTCCGCTGCACAAGGTCTTTGAGGTAGACGACACCGACAACGTCGTCGACGTTCTCCCCGATCACCGGGATGCGTGAGTGCCCGCTCCGCACGGCGAGCGAGGTCGCCTGCCCCGCGGTCTTGTCGCTCTCGATCCACACCATCTCGGTGCGCGGCACCATCACCTCACGCGCCGGGGTGTCGCCGAGCTCGAACACCGACTGGATCATTCGCCGCTCGTCGTCGGCCACCACACCGCGCTGCTGGGCCAGGTCGACCACCTCGCGCAGCTCGATCTCCGACGCGAACGGTCCGTTGCGGAATCCGCGACCCGGTGTCAGCGCGTTGCCGATCAGCACCAGCAGCCGGCTGATCGGCGTCAGCAGCACCGAAAGCGCTTGCAGCGGAAGGGCGGCCAGCAGGGCGATCGTGTAGGCGTGCTGCCTGCCGAGGGTGCGCGGTCCGACGCCGATCGCGACGAAGCTCACCACCACCATGATCGCGGCGGCAACGAACAGGCCCCATGTGACGCCGAGGTGCCCGTCGAGGTACGCCGCCAGCAGCACCGTCGGGCCGACCTCGCACGCGATGCGCAGCAACACGATCAGGTTGATGTAGCGCGGGCGTTCGGCCATCACCCTGGCCAGCCGCACCGCACCGGGTCGCTCCTCGCGCACGAGTTCCTCGACGCGGGCCATCGACACCGTGCTCAGCGCAGCGTCGATCGCGGCGAACAGCCCGCCGAAGAACACGAGCACGATCGCGAAGATCAGCTGTCCGACGCCGGTCACAGTTCGTCGAAGTATCGGGAGTTGTCGAGAAGCCGGCGTTCCTTCTCGGACTGGCGATCCTGGTGGTAGGCCTCGACCTGATCGGCCACCCACTCCTCGAGCAGTTGACGCTGCAGGGTGAACATCTCTTGTTCCTCGGCGGGCTCGGCGTGGTCGTAGCCCAGGAGGTGCAGTACGCCGTGCACGGTGAGCAGCGCCAGCTCCTGGCCCAGCGAATGGCCCGCCGCGGCGGCCTGATCGGCGGCGAACTGCGGGCACAACGCGATGTCACCCAGCATGGCGGGCCCGGGTTCGGGAGCGTCGGGCCGACCGCCGGGTTCCAGCTCGTCCATCGGGAAGCTCATCACGTCGGTGGGACCCGGCAGGTCCATCCAGCGCATGTGCAGATCGGCCATCGCCGCCGTGTCGAGCAGGACCATCGACAGCTCGGCCGCGGGGTTGACCTTCATCTTGCGGATGACGAACCGGGCGACGCTGATCAGTTCCTCTTCGGAGACGTCGATGCCCGACTCGTTGGACACCTCGATGCTCATATCGACCGCTACCGTCGCGACCGGCCGCCGGAAGCGCGGCGCTGGGCCCGGTTGAGCTGCGTGGGTTCCTCGTGGCGCGCGTATGCGTCGACGATCTCCGACACCAACCGGTGGCGGACCACGTCGGCGCTGGTGAGCTCGGCGAAGTGGATGTCGTCGATGCCTTCGAGGATCCGCATCGCCGCGTGCAGCCCGGAGGCGGCGCCGCCGGGCAGGTCGACCTGCGTGATATCCCCCGTCACAACGATTTTGGAGTTGAAGCCGAGCCGGGTGAGGAACATCTTCATCTGCTCAGCGGTGGTGTTCTGCGCCTCGTCGAGGATGATGAACGCGTCGTTCAGGGTGCGGCCGCGCATGTACGCCAGCGGCGCGACCTCGATGACCCCGGCGCTCATCAACTTGGGGATCAGCTCGGGATCCATCATGTCGTGCAGCGCGTCGTAGAGCGGGCGCAGGTACGGGTCGATCTTCTCGCTCAGCGTGCCGGGCAGGAAGCCGAGCCGCTCACCGGCCTCGACGGCCGGGCGGGTCAGGATGATGCGCGAGACCTGCTTGGACTGCAATGCGTTGACCGCCTTGGCCATCGCCAGATACGTCTTGCCGGTGCCCGCGGGGCCGATGCCGAACACGATGGTGTGCGCGTCGATCGCGTCGACGTAGCGCTTCTGGTTCAGCGTCTTGGGCCGGATCGTCTTACCGCGCCGCGACAGGATGTCGAGGGTCAGCACCTCGGCGGGCGACTCGTTGCCCGTTCCGGTGAGCATGCCGACGCTGTGCCGCACGACGTCGGGGTTGAGGGGCTGGCCGGCGGCCACGATCACGATCAGCTCGGAGATCACCCGTTCGGCCAGCGCGACGTCGGCGGGTTCACCGGAGAGGGTCAGCGCGTTGCCGCGCACGTGGATATCGGCCGCCAGGACGCGCTCGAGCGCGCGCAGATTCTCGTCGGCGGAACCCAGTAGGCCCACAACGAGGTCGGGCGGAATGTTGATGCTGCTGCGTACCGACTCAGGAGACTGATCAGAGTCAGCGGTCGTCTCGCGGGGCGTCAAGAGGGTTCAGTGCCTGCTTTCTGGTTCTGGCCTGGCAGTTGCGGATGAGCTGTTCACAGTTTACCGCTGGTCAGCGACACCACCCAATGGTTGAGGCCGCCGCCCGTCACGACCACCGCTCGGTCAGCACGCCCAACGCCCCGAGCGCGACCGCCGCGGCGGTCGACGTCCGCAGCACCGTCGGCCCCAGCCGCACGACCGTCGCGCCCGCGTCGGTCAGCGCGGCGAGTTCGTCGTCGGCGATGCCGCCCTCGGGCCCCACCACCAACGTGACTGCGTCGGCCTCGGCGATCGCCACGTCGGTGAGCCGCTGGGTCGCCGACTCGTGCAGTACGAGGATCATTTCTTGCCCGGCGAGCAGGTCGACCAGTTGCGCCGTCGACACCGGTCCCGCGACCTCGGGGATGCGGGCCCGCCGCGACTGCCTGGCCGCAGATCGGGCGACGGCGCTCCATCGTCGCAGCCCCTTGTCGACCTTCGCCGGCGTCTCCCATTTCGCCACGCACCGCGCGGCCTGCCACGGCACAAATCCGTCCGCTCCCGCCTCGGTGGCCAGCTCGATCGCCAGCTCCGAGCGATCGGATTTGGGCAGCGCCTGCACCACCGTGACGGCCGGTGTCGGCGGCGGTACGAAGCGCCGGCCCAACACCCGCGCCGTCAACCGGCCCTTGCCGACCTCGTCGACCTCGCATTGCGCCAGCTCCCCTGCGCCGTCGCTGAGCTGCAGGCGCTCACCCGGGCGGATGCGGCGCACATTGGCGGCGTGGAAACCCTCGTCGCCGTCGACGACCGCGAGCTCCCCGACGGGAGGCAGGGCGTCGACGTAGAACAGCGCGGCGGACATCGCGTCACCGCCGCGCGCGCGTCGTCGACTTCTGCGACAGGGTCGTCATCGCGGCGAGATCACAGCCCTGGTCCAGAAATCGCGGCGAGGAACGCACATCGCGGTCGAGACGGCCGATTCGCGCACGAGGGGACCACTGCCCGATCAGCGGCCGCTGAACGTCTCACGCAGCCGGCTGAACAGTCCACCGCCTCCGGTGGAGGCCGGCTGCGCCGAGCGCACCTCGGCGACGTCGCGTCCGCGCTTGGCCTTGAGCTTGCTCAGCAGCTCGATGTCTTCGTTGTCCAGCCGCGACGGCACCATGACGTCGATGTGTGCGTGCAGGTCGCCGCGCACCCCGGAGCGCAGGTGCGGCATACCGTGCCCGCGCAGCGTCACGACGGCGCCCGGCTGCGTGCCCGACGGGATCGCGATCTCCGTCGGCCCGTCGAGGATCGCCTCGACGGTGACGGCGGTGCCCAGCGCCGCGTCGACCATCGGCACCGAGATGGTGCAGTGCAGGTCGTCGCCGTCGCGCAGGAAGGTCAGGTGCGGCTGCTCGTGCACCTCGACGTAGAGGTCGCCCGCGGGTCCGCCGCCGGGGCCGACCTCGCCCTGGGCGGCCAACCGCACCCGCATCCCGTCGCCGACGCCGGCCGGGATCTTCACGCTGATCTCCCTGCGGGCGCGCACGCGGCCGTCGCCGCCGCAGCGGTGGCAGGGGTCGGGGATGACCTCGCCGACGCCGCCGCACACCGGGCACGGCCGCGAGGTCATGACCTGGCCGAGCAGCGAGCGCTGCACGGTCTGGATCTCGCCGCGCCCGCCGCAGGTGTCGCAGGTCATCGGCTGGGAGTTGCCGTGGGTGCCCTTGCCGTGGCACAGGTCGCACAGGACCGCGGTGTCGACGGTGACCTGCTTGGTGACGCCGGTGGCGCACTCCTCGAGGTCGAGCCGCATGCGCAGCAGCGAGTCCGAACCCGGGCGCACCCGGCCGACCGGCCCCCGCGTCGCGGCGCCCCCGCCGAAGAACGCCTCGAACACGTCACCCAGACCGCCGAACCCGGCGAACCCGTTGCCGCCCGCCGCAGCGGCCGACTCCAGCGGATCCCCGCCGAGGTCGACGATGCGGCGCTTCTCCGGATCGCTGAGCACCTCGTAGGCCGCGCTGATGTCCTTGAACCGCGCCTGGGCCTCTTCGTCCGGGTTGACATCGGGATGCAATTCACGCGCCAACCTGCGATACGCGCGCTTGATCTCCGCGTCCGTCGCGCCCCTGCTCACTCCGAGCAGCCCGTAATAGTCGCGTGCCACGCTGACTTGCCTGACCTTCCTGTGCCGGTGCTACCGGCTGCCTAAGACTTCCCCGATATAGAGAGCAACCGCAGCGACATTAGCGATAGTTCCCGGATAGTCCATCCGGGTGGGGCCCAACACCCCCATGCCGCCGTACACCTTGCCCGAACTTCCGTATGCGGTCGTCACGACCGACGCGCCTGCCATCTCCTCGGCCTCGGTTTCGTGACCGATGCGCACGGTCACCTTGCCGGCCTCCTGCTGCGCCGCCAGCAGCCGCAGCACCACGACCTGCTCCTCGAGCGCCTCGAGCACCGACCGCAGCGAGCCGCCGAAGTCGGCGGTGTTACGGGTGAGGTTGGCGGTGCCGCCCAGCAGCAGCCGCTCCTCGCGGTGTTCGACGAGCGTCTCGACCAGCACGGTCGCCGACCGGCCCACCGCGTCGGCCAGCCCGCCGTGCCCGTCGAGCTGCGATGCCAGGTCAGCAACGGCGATCGACGCCGCCGCCAGCGGCTTGCCCTCGAGGGCCTGGCCGAGCATGTCGCGCAGCTTGGTGACGTCGTGTTCGTCGAGCGCGTCGCCCAGCTCGACGATGCGCTGATCGACCCGCCCGGTGTCGGTGATCACCACCAGCAGCAGCCTGGCCGGGGTGAGCGCGACCACCTCGAGGTGGCGAACCGTCGAAGTCGACAGCGTCGGATACTGCACGATCGCGACCTGGCGCGTCAGCTGGGCGAGCAGCCGCACGGCGCGGCGCAGCACGTCGTCGAGGTCGACGCCGGATTCGAGGAACGTCAAGATCGCGCGGCGTTCCGATGACGACAGCGGTTTGACGTCGTCGATCCGGTCGACGAACTCCCGGTAACCCTTTTCGGTGGGCACGCGCCCGGAGCTGGTGTGCGGCTGGGTGATGTAGCCCTCGGCCTCCAGCACGGCCATGTCGTTGCGCACTGTCGCGCTGGAGACACCGAGGTTGTGCCGCTCGACGAGCGTCTTCGACCCGATCGGCTCCTTGGTGGCCACGAAGTCGGCGACGATCGCGCGTAGCACGTCGAACCGGCGGTCGTCGGCGCTACCCATGTCTGCTCACCTACCCCTCGTATCGCGTTGTCACCCATTTTAGGGGCACCAACAGCGCGGATAGCGCATGAGCGGCGCCGCCGCACGCGCGACAGGCGCCGCACGGTGCACTAACCTTGCTTCGTGTTGCCGTTGCCCGGGGGGACGACGCAAAGGATCCAGGCCCGATGATCTTCAGGGGTGTCAGGGAGGGCAGGCCTTACCCCGAACACGGGTTGTCGCACCGCCAGTGGGCGCAGATCCCCCCGCGCCAGATCCGACTCGACGAGTTGGTCACCACCACCACGGTGTTGGCGCTGGACCGGCTGCTCTCCGAGGACTCGACGTTCTACGGCGACCTGTTCCCGCACGCCGTTCGGTGGAAGGGCATCGTCTACCTCGAGGACGGGCTGCACCGCGCGGTACGGGCGGCCCTGCGCAACCGGACGGTGTTGCATGCGCGCGTGTTCGACATGGACGGGCCCTCCCCAGCCGGCGCGTGGGCCCAGGCGCACCAGGTCTAGCCCGGATGGTCAGCGAACGGATTGACGTTCGCGTGGCGGCGAATCGGCGGTGACCCCCAGGTCGGCGCCGAGGATGCGGTCCGACAGCAGGCCCAGACACGACAGATTAGGAAAGCCCGGTCCCTGCGTCAGCCCCGCCAGGCCCGGCAGGAACAGCTTCGGCCGCACGCCGGTGACGGCGAGGTCGTCGCCGATCGCCTCCTGCAGCGCGTCCGAACTCAGCGGCCCGCCGAGGCCCAGCTCCAGCAGGTCCAGGGCGTCCTGGCCGAGCAGCGGTACGAACCACATCGCGTCGGCACCCGAGCCGTCGATCACCAGATCGAATCCGTGCACGGTCTCGAGCGACTCACCGCCCTGCGTGGTGCTCAGCGTCAACCGGATCCGGCCGTCGCGGGCGACCGCGTGCGCGACCCGGCCCCGCAGGTGGCGGATCCGGTCGTCGGCGAGCAGCGCCTCCTGCACGCGCGCGGAGAACACGCCGCGGTCGGTGCGCATCAACGCGTCGCGCCGTTCGGGCATGGTCAGGCTGGTCCAGCCGGTGGGATCGGAGAACAGCGTGTTCTCGAAGAAGCCTTCGCCGCGGGTGAACAGCGTGACCTGAGGCGAGATGACGGTGATCGTCGAAACCCGGTGCCGGAACAGCTCGTTGAGCATCGACGCCGCGGTCTCACCGCCACCGATGACGGCCACGCGTTCGGCGCGAATCAGCTCGTACTGCGCCGCGCGGTGCCAGAACTGCGCGATCGACAGCACCCGCGGATTACCGGGCAGGATCGACCGCTCGGGCTGACCAGGGCCGGTGATCATCAGGCCGTCGGCGGCCACGGTGCGGTCGGGGGTATTCAGTGCCCAGCGCGGCTCGCCGGATTCGGTGTCGGCCGTGTCGATCGAGATGCTTAGCACCTCGCCCCTGACCACGTTCATCTCGACGTTGCCCGCGACCCAGCGCAGGTACTGGCTCCATCGGCGGTGGGTGGGCGCGGGCCTTCCGCGGTCCACCCACTCGGCGAACTGGCCCGTCGAAATCAGGTACTGCTGCCAGCTGTGCCGGGTCATGCGCTCATCGAGTTCGGCGTTGCGGCGCGGCACCAGCGCGGAGCGGTACGGGAACGCGACATCTTTCTCGGGGCTGGTGCCGAGGCGGTGCTGACCGTCGGTCCAGCCGCCGTCGGCCTGCCAGTTGGCGGCCACTCCCGTCTTCTCGACGGCGACGACCTCGGGCGCGTCGATGCCCATGTCGCGCAGTTCGGCGGCCTTGGCGGCGACGGCGACGGCCTTGGCGCCCGCGCCCACGACCGCGAGTGTCCGGCTCATGAGACGACCTCTCGTAGCGATTCCTGCCACATCGCCTGCAGCGCGGCGACGTCCTCGGCGGTCAAGACGTCGGGCAGCGTGCGCCATTGGGTGCCGAGCACCGGCGCGTCGCTGTCGCCGAGCACCGCGGCCAGCACGGTCAACTCGTGCCGCACCGCCAGGTGTGGCTCGGGCAGCGGTGACACCTGCGCCAACAGCGCGCGGTCGGGACGCAGCGCGCCGCCGTCGAAGCCGGCGTGCACGCGGCCCAGGAAGTTGAGCAGCACCTGTGGTTCCGGCAGCGCCGCCAGGCGTTCGGCGGTGTCGGGGCGCAGGTGGCGCAGGAGCCCGTAATCGATGCCGTCGCCGGGGATCTCGGCGACGTCGCGGGCGGTTCGCACCCGCAGCGGATAGATCGCCGTGAGCAGTCCGACGGTGTCGGAGGTGTCGGCGGTGTCGACGACGCCGTCCGCGCGGCCATGGGTCTCCAGCGCCAACAACGGCGGCGGCGTGTCCTGGCCGCGGTGTCGCCGCCAGCGGGTGACGGTGTGCGCGGCCGCTTCCGCCAGTAGGTGCGGAGCGGGTTGCGATTCGTTGAGCAACCGCAGTGTGATGTCGGTGTCGGTGATCGCCATGGAGACCACGACGTCGCCGACGCGATCGGTCTGCGACCGCAGCCTGCGGGCACCGAGAGCCGGATCATCGCCCTCGAGTTGGGCCGCCCAGAAGTCGACGGTGTCGAGCGTGTGGGCGCGCTCGCTGAGCAGCCTCGACCAGCGCCGGTAGCTGGTGTGCTCGCGTGCTGGCGCCGGTTCGCGGCCGCCCTGGAGGGCGTGCCACGCCGCATCGAGTTCGGCCAGCACGATCCGCCAGGACGCCGGGTCGACCGCGAGCACGTGCGCGGTCAGCAGCAGCACGCCGGGGCCGCTCGGCGGTCGCAACCACACGGCGGTAAACATCGAGCCTCGTTGCGGATCAAGGCGTTCCACCGACAGCCGGGCGTGTTCGGCGACGGCCGCGACGAGTGCTTCTTCGGAGCCGTCGGCGAGCCGAACCTCGGTCAGCGGCTCGGGTGCCTCGTGCTCGACGAGCGTCATCGCCTGCCGGTCCAATCGACTCCTCAGCACCGGATGACCGCTGACCAGCGTGCGCAAAATTTGTTCGAGCTGTCCTCCGGTGATGCCGTCGGGCAGCCGGATGGCCTCGGTCTGCGCGAGCCGTCGCGGATCGCCGTGCTCGTAGAGCCAGTGCGCGTTGGGCAGCACGGGTGCCGGCCCGCCGGGCTCGTCGTCGTGTTCGGCGAGCGCCGACTCGTTCTCGATGGCCGCCGCGAGCTCGCGCAGCGTCGCGCATTCGAGCATCAGCCTGGCGCGCAGCGGGATTCCGCGCCTGCGGGCGGCCTGCACCACCGAGAGCGCCACGATGCTGTCGAGGCCGAGCGCGAGGAAGTCCGCATTGACGTCGATGGTGAGGCCGTCGGCGCCCTCGCCGCCCAACAGTTCACGGAGCACGTCGGCCAGCGCCTTCTCCGTCTCGGTCTCCGGCGCGGCCGACGGTGCGTCCGCGACCGCGATGGCGTTCAGCGCGGGCTCGTCGACCTTGCCGTGTGCGGTCAGGGGCATCTGGTCGACGACGACGATCGAGTGCGGAACCATATAGCGCGGCAAGCGTTTCGACACCAGCGCGCGCAGCTCGGACACCGCGGGTGCGGGTTCGGCGGCGACGAACGCCACCAGCTGCGCTCCCCACCGCTGCCTGCGCACCGCCACGTGCGCGTGCCGCACCGCGGGATGGGTGTGCAGGACCGCCGCGATCTCGGTCGGCTCCACGCGGAAGCCGCGGATCTTCACCTGGGCGTCGGAACGCCCGAGGAACTCCAGCGCCCCGTCGGGCTGTCGCCGCACGACGTCTCCGGTGCGGTACATGCGCTGCCCGGTGGCGAACGGGCACGCGACGAAGCGGCCCGCGGTCTCACCGAAGCGACCGAGGTATCCCCGGGTCAATTGCCCGCCCGACAGGTACAGCTCACCGGGCACGCCGTCGGGCACCGGCCGCAGCCACGAGTCCAGCACATAGGCCTCGCTCGGTGACGTGGGTCGCCCGATGGTGGGCTGGTCGTGTTCTGCGATGGTGGCGACGACGGCTTCCACGGTGGTTTCCGTTGGGCCGTAACAGTTGTAGGCGGCCATCCCGGTCCGTGCGCATTCGTCGCGGATCAGGTTCCACGCCGGTATCCCGACGGCCTCGCCGCCGAGGGCCAGCACTCCCAGCGGCACCGTCGTGAGCAGACCGACCGCGTGCAGTTGGGCGAACATCGACGGAGTGGTGTCGATGAGGTCGATTCCGTAGCGCCCGATGGTCTCGACCAACGCCTCGGCGTCGCGCTGGATCTCGTCGTCGACGATGTGCACCGCGTGCCCGTCGAGCAGGGCGGCGAGTGGCTGCCACGCGGCATCGAAGGTGAACGACCACGCGTGCGCCACCCGCAGCGGGTGACGCAGCCGGGCCGCCGCGGGCCGCAACACATTTCGCGCGTGGTCCTCGGCGTACGCCAGTAGCGCCTGGTGTGTTCCGACGACACCCTTGGGCCTTCCGGTGGTTCCGGAGGTGAACACCATGTAGGCGGCCTGGCCCGGCAGGGCGGCCACCGGGCGGAAGTTCTCGACGGCCTGATCCGCGGCGGCGAGCATGTCGTCGTCGACGACGACCGTCGCGCCGCACTGGTCGAGGATGTCGGCGATCCGCTCGTCGGGCATCCCCGGATCGAGCGGCACGATGACGCCGCCCGCCTTGAGCACCGCCAGCATCGCGACCACATACTGCGGACCCCGCGAAAGGTGAATCGCGACAGGCGTTTCGGTGCGTACACCATGGGAAGCCAGCGCGGCGGCGAGCCGGTCGGCGGCCTCGTCGAGTTGCCGGTAGGTGAGTTCGCCACCCGACCAGCTCAACGCCGGTGAGCCCAGTCGCGCGCCGGCGGTCTCGGCGAACGCGGTGTGCACGCCGAGGTGTGTGGGCGCCGGCGCGGTCCCGGCGGTCGGAATCCGACCCTCGCCGTCGAACAGGACGCTGACGTCGCGCAACGGCCTGTCCCAGTTGACGATCAGCCGCTCGGCAACGGTGAGCACGCGACGCCCCAGCGATTCCGGGCTCATCTGGCCGAGGGCACCGTCGATGACCTCGACCAGGACGGTGAGCTCGTCGTCGATCATGTGCGCGGCGATGGTGACCGGGAAGTGCGACACACTCTCCAGTGCCGCCGGGCGGAAGGTCGCGCCGTTGGCGACGAAACCCCCGCCGCCGACGAGGCCGCCGGGCGGGAAGTTCTCGTAGACCAGCAGGGTGTCGAACAGCTCGCCGATACCACCGAGGGTGCGCAGCTCGTTGTGCGGCAGGTAGCTGTGGTCACGCAGTTTGGCCGCTTCGCGTTGTAGCGCGACGCATTGCGCGCCGACCCGAGTCGCCGGGTCGAGCCGGATCCGCAGCGGCACGGTGTTGATGAACAGGCCGACCATGGTCTCGACGCCGGCCAGCTCGCCGGGACGCCCGGACACCGTCACCCCGAACACCACGTCGGAGCGGTCGGTGAACGCCGAAAGCACGGCGGCCCAGGCCATCTGGACCAGGGTGTTCACCGTCACGCCGCGCGAGCGCGCGGCCTCGGCCAGGTGCTGCGTCGCGTCCCGGTCGAGGCTGAGCTCGGTGCGGTGCGGTTCGCCCGTGGGCGGTTCACCGGAGGTGAGTGCGGGCGTGACGAGCGTCGGGCCGTCGAGGTCGGCGAGGTGCTCGCGCCACAGGTTGCGGCTGGTCTCCTGATCACGCCCGGCGAGCCAGCCGATGTAATCGCGATACGGGCGCGGTGGCGGCGGCAGGACGGCCGGGTCGCCGCCCGAGTTGTACAGCGAGATCAGCTCACCGACGAACAACGGCAGCGACCAGCCGTCGATGATGATGTGGTGGGCGACGACAACAAAACGCCAGTGTGATCCGGGCACCTCGATCAGGACGAACCGGATCGCGGGCCCGCGGGCGAGGTTGAACGGTCGGCGCCGTTCGTCGGCCTCGAGCGCTTCGACCTCGTCGGCCGACGCCGTGATCCGCCGCCACGGCACGTCGACGCGATCGGGCACCACCTGAACCGTCTTGCTCTGCGCCCGAAGGAAACTCGCCCGCAGGTTGGGATGGCGGGCCAGCAGAGCCGCCGCGCACTCCCGCAGGAGGTCGGCGTCGAGGTCGCCGGTGATATCGGCGGCCATCGCGATGACGTAGGGGTCCTCTCCCCCGTCCGCATCGTCGCCGACGCTCAACTGGGACAGCGAGAACAGCCCCTGCTGCAGCGGGCTGAGCGCCATCACGTCCTCGATGGCGGCCTGTGGTTCGGCCTTGGGTTGCGTCGAGGTCACGGCGCGCCCTCTTGCGATGCCGACCACATCGACGTGACAGCGGCCAGCTCGTCGGCCGACAGACCGGAGGCCGCCATCGGCTCGTGATGGACGTCGGGCGCCTCGGCCTCCGCGGCGTCGTCGACCCTGGCAGCGAGCTCGTGAATCGTGGGATGTTCGAACACCATTCGCGCGGTGACCGCCAGGCCCGCGTCGCGGGCGCGTGCCGCGAGCTGCACGGCGAGAATCGAATCGCCGCCCAACTCGAAGAAGTCGTCGGTGCGGTTCACCTCGGGCACGTTGACGACATCGGCGAGCAGGGCCGCCAGGACGCGTTCGGTCTCGGTGCGGACGGGTTCGGCCGGACCGGCGGGCATCGAGCTTCTGCGCTGCTCGACGGCCTCGACGAACTCCAAAACCCCTTCGGCGGTCCACCGTCCGCGCCTGCCCGTCGCGCGCAGGTCGGCCCCGGTCTCGTCGACGACGTGTTCGTACACGTCGCCGACGACGCCGATCGCGACCGGATCGCGCCAGTCGTCGAGCACACTGGCCGACGCCTCGGCGGCGAACAGCTGCACCCGGCGCCGCTCCTCGCGGTCGGCGATCTGCACGTCGCGGACCCGTTGACCGGGATCGTCGGCGAACGCGGTCAGCACGCGGTTCAGCCACCCGACGAATCGTTCTGCGGTGCTGCGCCGGTACAGGTCGGTGCGGTAGATGACGTGGCCGCGGTAGCCGTCCTCGGCGCCGAAGAAGTTGACCGACAGGTCGGCATGCGCGACGTCGAACGGCGGCTCGAGCGCGGTGAACGTGGTGTCGCCGTCCGGGCGCGCCTCGATCACCTGGTCCGCGGGCAGCGCTTCACGCACGTGCACGACGACACCGAACAACGGGTTGCGCGACAACGACCGCGCCGGGCTGACCGCGTCGACCACCTGATCGAACGGCAGGTCCTGGTGGGCGTAGGCCTCCAGTGCGGTGTCGCGGGCGCGGCGAAGCACCTCCCGCAACGGCGGGTTGTCGGACAGATCGTTGCGCAGCACCACGATGTTGATGAAGAAGCCGACCAGCTGGTCGAGTTCGGACTCGGTGCGGCCCGCGACCGGGGTGCCCAGCGGAACGTCCGGGCGCTCACCGGCCTTGTGCAGCGCGACCGCGACGGCCGCCTGCAGCAGCATGAACTCCGTGACGCCGAGCTCCTGGCTCAGCTCGGCGAGCTTGCCGCGGGTGGTGGCGTCGATGCCGAACTCGACGGCGTCGCCTTCCCCGCTCAGCACCGGCGGGCGCGGGAAATCCGGTGTGAGGACTGGATCTTCGTGCATACCGGCCAACTGCTTGCGCCAGTATTCGCGCTGCGACGCGATCGGTCCCTCGGTCTCGCCGAGCAGCGTCGCCTGCCACGCCGCGTAGTCCGCGTACTGGACCGGCAGCGGCGCGAAGCCCGGCGCCTCGCTCGCACGCCGGGCGCGGTAGGCCGTCAGCAGATCGGTGAACAACACCATCGCCGACCAGTGGTCGGCGGCGATGTGGTGGACCACCAGCGACACGACGTGCGCGTCCGGCGTCGCCAGCACCGCGGCGCGCACGGGCGGGTCGGCTTCGAGATCGAAGACGTGCCTGCGCTCCTTGCCGAGTTCGGTGTCCAGCCAGTCGTCACCGGCGCCGTGGGCGCGACGCACCGCAACCTCGAGGTCGTCGTTCACGATCTGGTATGGGGCACCGTCGATTTCGCGGTAGGTCGTGCGCAGCACCTCGTGCCGGGCCACGACGTCGCGCACTGCCTGCACGAACGCCTCGGTGTCGCAGGGTCCGTTGATGCGCGCGGCGAACGGGATGTTGTTGACCGGGCTCGGGCCGTCGATACGGTACTGGAACCACATCCGCAGCTGCGAGGCCGACATGAGTAGCGGCCCGTCGTGCGGAACGGGAACCAGCTTCGGCCGGGCGGGGCCCGCGGTGGACGACGCATCGATCCGCTGCGCCAGCGCAGCCACGGTGCCCAGTTCGAAGACCTCGCGCACCCCGATGTCGACGTTGAACGCACTGCGCACCCCGGCAACGAGTTTGGTGGCCAGCAGCGAGTGGCCGCCAAGATCGAAGAACGAGTCGTCGGCGCCGATGCCGTCGCGCTCGAGGAGTTCGGCGAACAGGTCGGCTATCCGGCGTTCGGTCCCATCGGCGGGCTCGCGGAACGCGGCGCCGGAGTCGAGGTCGGGTTCGGGCAGCGCCGCACGGTCGATCTTGCCGTGCGCGGTGATCGGGATCTCGTCGAGCACGACGTAGGCCGCGGGGGTCATGTACTCGGGCAGCGCGGCGGCAACCCGGTTGCGGATCCGCTCGACGTCCACGGTGTCGATGTCCCCGGTTTCGATGTTCCCGGCCGGCGTGACGTAGCCGACGAGGCTCTTGCCGACGCCGGGCAGATCGCTCACGACCACGACCGCCTGACCGACGCTGGGGTCGACGGAGATGGCCGCGGCGACCTCACCGAGTTCGATGCGGAACCCGCGGATCTTGACCTGTTCGTCGGCGCGGCCGACGAACTCGATGTCGCCGTCGGCGTTGCGGCGGGCCAGATCGCCCGACCGGTAGAGCCGGCCGCCCGGGTTGAACGGATCGGCGACGAACCGCTCGGCGGTCAGCCTCGGTCGGTCGTGATAGCCGTGGGCGACATGCGTTCCGCCGAGGTAGATCTCGCCGATCACGCCGACGGGCACCGGGCGAAGGGCGTCGTCGAGCAGGTGGATCTGGGTGTTGATCTTCGGCTTGCCGATGGGCACGATCCGGGTGCCCTGCTTGCCCTCGACCTTGTACCGGCTGGCGTTGATGACCGTCTCGGTGGGTCCGTAGAAGTTGTGCAGCAGCGCGTCGAAGGTGGCGTGGAACTTGTCGGCCAGTTCGCCGGGCAGCGCCTCGCCGCCGATGGGCACCCGTTGCAGGGTGCGCCACTGGTTGACTCCGGGGAGCGACAGGAACAGGCCCAACAGCGAGGGCACGAAATGCATCGAGGTGATGCCCTCGTCGTGCAGCAACTCGGTGAGGTATCCGACGTCGCGCAGGCCGTCGGGGCGCGGGATCACCAGCCGGCCGCCGCACGCGAGCATGCCGAAGATCTCGGCGATCGAGACGTCGAAGCTCGGTGACGCGACCTGCAGCAGCCGCTCGTTCTCGTCGATTCCGTAGTCGCCCTTGAACCAGACGAAGTACTCCGCGACGGGCCGGTGGGGCACCGGAACGCCCTTGGGCAGGCCGGTCGAACCCGAGGTGTAGATCAGGTAGGCGGTGCTGTCCGGGTACAGCGGGCGGACGCGGTCGGCGTCGGTGGGGTTGGTGGCGGCGAACCCGTCGAGGTCCGTGATCGGTTCGCGGATGGTCAGTTTCGGATCGGAGTCCGACAGGATGAACGTCAGCCGGTCCTCCGGGTAGGTGGGGTCGACGGGCTGGTACACCGCGCCCGCCTTGATCACGCCGAGCGCGGTGATCACGAGTTCCGGCGAGCGGTCGAGCAGCACCGCCACCCGGTCCTCGGTGCCGATGCCCCGTTCGATCAGCCAGTGCGCCAACCGGTTCGCCGACTCGTTGAGCTCCCGGTAGGTGTAGTTGCGGCCCTCGTAGACGACCGCGACCGCGTCCGGTGTGCGCGCCGCCTGAGCCTCCACCAGTGCCGTCATCGTCGACGGTTCGGTGTCGAACTCTTCCCCCGCCGAAACCCGGCGCAACCATTCGACGTCTTCGGGCCCCATCAGGTCGAGCTCGCTGATGGGCAGGTCGGGGCGCTCCAGGGCGTCGTCGAGCAGCACCACGTAGTGCTCGAGCAGCTGACGGACCAGCGTCGCGTCGAGGATCTCGACGAGGTATTCGGCCTCCACCACGATCCCGGGAGCGTCGAACTCGACCATGAAACCCAACGGCAGCTGGGTGAGGTGACCGCGCAGTTCGGCTCGGCGGCAGGTGATTCCGGGCGGATTGAAACCCTGCCCGTCGGCGCCGCGGGCCCCGAAGGTCACCCGAGTCATCCGCTCGACGCCGTGGCGGCGATCGGGATTCAGTTCCCGCACCACCCGGTCCAGGTTCACACGCTGATGCGCGAAAGCGCCGACCGCGGTGTCGCGGGCCTGCGCGAGGACGTCGCGGAAGCTCTGATGGGCGCCGGTGCGCAGTCGCAGTGCCACCGTGTTGCCGTAGTAGCCGATCGAGTCCTCGACGTCGGCGGTGCGGTTGAGCACCGGCGTGGCCACCAGGAAGTCGTCGGCGTGGGTGTAGCGCTGCAGCAGCATCCCGAAGGCCGCCAGCAGCACCATGTACGGCGTCGCACCGGCCTCCTTGGCCAGCTCGCCGACCTTGTCCACCGTCGCCTCCGGCAACTGCTGCGTCAGCCGTTGCGATCGCCAGTTGGTCGGCACCGCAGAACCGTTGGGGCCGGGCAGCTCGAGCGGCTCGGGCGGGTCGGCGAGCACGTCGCGCCAGTAGTTCAGGTCCTCGTCCACCGGGCCGAGCGCGTGTGACGGCGGTGTGATCGCGGGTCCCAACGCCTCACCGGCGTACGCGCGGGTGAGGTCGCCGAAGAAGACCTGCCAGCAGCCGTCGTCCCAGGCGATGTGGTGGGCGACGAGCAGCATGACGTGTTCGTCGGGTGCGGTGCGCACGACCGTGAGCCTCAGCGGCGCATCGGCGCTCAGGTCGAATGGGGCGCCGAACTCACGCTGGGCCAGCACTTCGAGGCGGAGGCGGCGCGCGTGGTCGGACAGCTCGGTCAGATCGTGCGCGGTCCAACCGGGAGTCAGGTCGTCGTGCACGGTCGGTTGTGGTTCACCGTCGTCGTCGACGCCGTAGGTGGTGCGCAGCACGGGGTGGCGCGCGGCGACCGCGTCGACCGCGTCGTGCAGCCGGGCCACGTCCAGATCGCCGGTCAGCCGATAGGACAGGCAGATGTTGAGGATCGCGCCGGTCGGGTCGGCAGCTTGGACGAACCACATGCGGCGCTGCCCGTCGGACAGTCCGACCTGTTCGTCGGTCGAGGTGTCCTCCGCGCGCAGTCCCCGCTCGGCGAGCTTGCGGCGCAGCAGCTCCAGCCGGCGGTCCTGAACCTGCCCGCGGATGTCGACCGTGTCTGTCACGCGTTGTTCACCTTCTCTGTTCGTTTCGTGCTGTCGATGCCGGCGATGAGTTCGCCGCCGGTGATGCCGCCGAGCAGGACGGCCAGCGCCACCTTCTGACCCGTCGTCCGCTGCAGCCGTTTACGTAGGTCCAGGGCCAGCAGCGAGTCGACCCCGAGATCGAGCAGCGAGGTACCGAGGTCGATCGAGGACGCCTCGAGGTTGAGCACCGCACCGAGCGCGTCCCGCACCAACGCCGTCGTGTCACCGGTGGATTCGATTGTGGTTCCCGCCGTTTCGACGGATTCAATGGTTCGGCTCTGCAGGAACACCCGCAACCGGGCCTGATCGGCGCTGAACAACACCGGGTCGTCGCCGTGGTCGCGCAGGCTGGCCTCGACGGCGGCGTCCGGCGACATCGCCAGCAGCCCGGACCGCTCGATCTTCGTCACCTCCGATGCGTCCGCGATGCCGCTGCCGCTCCACAGCCCGTACCGGGCGGCCACACAGCGCTGACCCTTGGCGCGCAGTTGGCCCGCCATCACGTCGAGCATCCGGTTCGCGGCCGAATATGCGGCGTGGCCGCGGCCGCCCCACACTCCCGACACCGAGGAACACACCAGGATTCGGGCGTCCCGACGCATCGGCCACAGCTCGGCCATCCTGGCCAGGCCCCCGAGCTTGGCGCCCGCCGCGTCGGTGAACGCCTCCGGGGTGAGCGCATCGCGATCGGCGAAGGCTGCCGCGCCCGCGGCATGGATGAGCAGCGACGCGCCGGGGCCCGCGAACCGATCGGCCGTCGCGGCCACCTGATCGGCGGAGGTGATGTCGCACCGCGGCGCGATCACGTCGAGACCCGGTGCGACGGCGGCGAGTTCGGCCCGGAGCGCCTCGTCGATGCCGGTGCGGCTGAGCAGCACGAGGCGGCGCGCCCCGTGGGCGGCGAGGTAGCGCGCGAAGTGCAGCCCCACCGCGCCGTTGCCGCCGGTGATCACGACGTCGTCGAACGCGCCCGGCGTCGAAAGCCACGACGGTGCGGGCTCCACCGACTCCCCCACCGTGCGGACGAAAACCTCGGGTCCCGAACCGGTCTCGCGCACGGCCGCCTCATCGGCGCCGGACAGCAGTGCGGCCACCGCCGCACCGGCGAGGGCGTCGTCGGGTTCCCACGACGGCAGGTCGACATGCCTGAACGCCTGTTCGGATCGTTCGTAGCCGAGGCTGCGGTGCATCGCGGCCAGCGCGGCCTGTGCGGGGAGCGCGACCGGCTCCCCGGGGCGCACGTGCTCACCGCCGACCGTCACCAGGGATACGGCGCGGCAGTGCGGTCCCGCGGCATCGACGTAGTCGAGCAGGCCTCGGCCGGCGAGCTGGGCGATCTCCTGGGCCGCGCGTTCGGCGTCGGGATGGTCCAGCAGGGGTGCGACCGCGACGACGAGTTCGGCCTCGACCGGCTCGACGACGTCGGAACCGTTGCGGCGCAACGCATCGCGTAGCCGGTCAGCGAGTGGCCCGGGCGGGCCGGCGAGGTCGACGACCGCGACGCGCTGCACCGCTGCGTCCGAATGAGCGGCGGTGAGCGTCCACTTTTCGCTCGCGACGGTGAGGCCGTGCACCGGAGCCAGCGGCTGCGGTTCGGCCCACAGCCGCACCGCCCGCATGGGCGCGTTCGGAAAGCCATGCAGACGGGGCGAAGCGGCGACGTCGACGAGGTCGGCCCAGCGGAACCCGGGGTCGGCGACGGCCACGGTGGCGATGTTGGCCGAGACCGCGTCGACGAGTGGGAGGTCACGATGTCCGGATCCGACGACCAGCGGCTCGTCGTCGGAGAGCAGGTCCCCCAGCGCGAAAAGCAGCGCCGGATGCGCCGACATCTCGATGTACGCCGCCGCGCCGTGGCGCCCCGCCGCCGCGACGGCGCGGTCGAAGCGCACGGTGTTGCGCAGGTTGTCGTACCAGTAGGAGGTGAAGTCGGTGCCGACGGGCACGGCGTCGGCGGTCGTGGAGCCGATGAAATCGACCGGGGCGTCGGAGAACTCGGCGTCCGGCAGCATCGCCAGCAGGTCGACGCGCACCCGTTCGAGCGCACTGGTGTGGCCGGGATAGTTCACGTCGAGTTCGCGGGCGAACATCCCCTGTTCCGTCGCGGCCGCGACGAGCGCACCGATCGCGGTGCGCTCCCCCGACACCGCCACCGACGCCCCGGCGTTGACCGCGGAGACCTCGAGCCAGCCGGGGGTCGACGCGATCAACCGCTCGGCGTCGGCGAGCGAAACCCCGAGTGCGGCCATGCCGTAGTCGCCCGAGAGGCGGTCGACGGCCTTGGCGCGGGCGATGACCACAGCGGCCGCGTCGGCCAGTGCGATGCGTCCGGCGACGTAGGCGGCGGCGACCTCACCGAGGCTGTGTCCGACCGCGAGATCTGGCGCGACGCCGCACGAGCGCCACATGTGGGCCAGCGCGACGGCGTGGGTGAATTGCGCGGACTGGATCTGCGTCTGCGACCAGTCGCCGTCGGCGGTCTCGGCGGTCAGATACGGCAGCGGCGACGGCTCCCCCGCCGCGACGAACGCCTCGGCGCACCGGTCGACATGCGTACGGTACACGGCGGACCGCCGGTAGGCGTCTGCTCCCATGGACGGCCACTGGTTGCCCTGGCCGGGGAAGACGAAAGCCGTTCGGGCCGCGGTCGATTGCGAGGACCGCGCCACCAGCGGGTGCGTGTCGCCGGCGGCGACGGCGCGGAGCCCGTCGGCGAGTTCGGCGGTGTCGGCGGCGCGGATCACGGCGCGATGCCTGCGCAGCCGCCGGGTGCGCAGCAGAACCTCGGCGACCGCCCGCACGTCCGGCTCTCGGTCGAGATAGCGCAGGATTGCCTCGGCGTCGGCGGCGAGGAGTTCCTCGGCGTGCGCGCTCAATACGACCGGAACCCGGCCGTCGGGGAAACCGGTGGACATCACGCCGCCTCGGGGCGGGTCGACGGGACCGACACGATGATGTGGGCGTTGGTGCCGCTCATGCCGAACGCGGTGACCGCCGCGTACCGCTCACCGTCGACGGCCGGCCAGGGCGTCAGCTTCGACGCGAGGCGTAATCCCTGGCTGTCCCAGTCGATTTCGCGGCTGGCCTGGTCGGTGTGCAGGGTGGCCGGGATTGCGCCGTGTTCGGCGGCGACCAGCGCCTTGGCGAGGCCCAGCCCGCCGGCGGCGGCCTGGGTGTGGCCGAGGTTCGACTTGACCGAGCCCAGCAGCGGACCCCCGCCGGGTTCGGTGGCGCCGTAGGTGCCGGCGAGCGAGAGCAGTTCCGTGCGGTCGCCGAGCCGGGTGCCGGTGCCGTGGCCCTCGACCATCCCGATGTCCTGCGGGCGCAGACCGCTGGATGCGAGTGCGCGGGCGAACAACCGCGACTGCGCCCGGCCGCTCGGTGCGGTCAGGCCGACGGAGCGGCCGTCCTGGTTGAGGCAGGTGGCCCGAAGTTCGGCGAGGATCTGACGTCCGTCGCTCAGGGCTCGCGATCTGCGCTGCAGCACGAACATGGCGGCGCCCTCGGCCCATACGGTCCCGCTGGCCAGTGCGCTGTAGGGCCTGCAGTGGCCGTCGTCGGACAGTGCGTGCTGTTTGGAGAATTCGACGAAGAAGCCGGGCGAGCCCATCACGCAGACGCCTCCGGCCAGCGCGATGTCGCAGTCGTGCGACCGCAGGGACTGCGCGGCGGTGTGGATCGCGGTCAGCGTCGACGAGCACGAGGTGTCGATGGTCAGCGCGGGCCCGGCGAGGCCCAGGGTGTAGGCGATCCGCCCGCTGATCACGCCGAGCGCGGTGCCCGACATCAAATGCCCGGTGAGGTTGGAGAATTCGGCCAGGTCGGGCCCGTAACCCATCACCGATGCGCCCACATAGCAACCGGCGTCGTGGCCCGACAGGTCGTCGGGGTTGATGCCGCTGTTCTCCAGCGCCCGCCACGCCACGCGAAGCGCGACCCGCTGCTGCGGGTCCATCGCGACGGCTTCCCGTGGCGAGATCCCGAAGAACTCCGAGTCGAATTCGGCTGCACTGCACAGGAATCCACCGAGGTCGTGGATGCGCTTGAACCCGTCGCGCTGTGAGCCGTCGAGGACGTCGCGTACCGACCATCCGCGATCGCGCGGGAACGGGCACAGGCCCTCACGTTCGTTGACCAGCAGGTCCCAGTAGTCGTCGGCGGTGTCGACTCCTCCCGGCGCCTCGATCGCCATCCCCACGATGACGATCGGGTCGTCGACGCCGTCTGGCGCGCTAACCGGCATTGACCAACTCCGCGACGGCGTCGAGGTGGTCGTTGATGTAGAAGTGGCCGCCGTCGAACAACGAGAGCGTGAAGGCGCCCTCGGTGTGGGTTTCCCATCCGCGCAACATGTCTGGGCTGATCCGATGGTCTTCGCGACCACCGATGGTGTGGATGTCGGCGGCGAGGCGGACGTCGGCTCCACAGGCATAGCGGTTGAACGCCTCGTAGTCGGCGCGGACCGCGCGGACGAGCAGTTCGATGAAGTCCTCGTCGGCCAGCAGGCGGGGATCGGTCCCACCGAGGTCGACCATGTTGGCGACGACTTCCGCTTCGGCCGTCGGCAGGCGCGGTGAGGTGGCGATGGTCGACGGCGCCTGGCTCGCCGAGACCCACAGCTGGCGAACGGGAACCCCGTTTCGTTCTGCCACCCGGCCGAATTCGAAGGCGATCACCGCGCCCATGCAGTGGCCGAACAGCCGCAGCGGGCCCAGCTCGGACCAGTCCCCCGCGGCGAACAGGTCGGCGGCCAGATCCTCCACGGTGTGTGGCGCGGGATGGCTCAGCCGGTCCGCGCGCTGGGGGTACTGCACCACGTACGCGTCGTCACCGGTGCGAGCCAGCGCCGACGCGAACCCCCGATAGGCCGCCGCTGCGCCGCCGGCGTGCGGGAAGACGACGGTCGCACCGTGTGACGACTCCCCTGAGGACCGTTTGATCCAGGGCGCGAAGGTCAGTTGGCTCCGTGCGTCGATCATCGTGTCGGCAGACCTGGCAGGTGCGGTTGGCGGGCCTGCGATTGCGCGGTGAAAACACTCATGAATTCCTCCGTGTGATTAGCGCAGGCTGTCCTAAGTCGGAAGTGAGGTTACCCTATCCTTCTCGGCGCGGACACGCCTACGTCGCCCCTCCGGCGCGGGGTGTTCCTCGGCTCCCCGCCCCCGCCGCACGGGCTCTGACGTGCGTGAACGCGGCTACCCTTCGGCTGCGGCCATCACCCAACCGCTCGCGGCGACGCGTTGGTTCCAGAACTGGGCGTACTGGCCGCCGCGCGCCATCAACTCGGCGTGGCTGCCCTGGTCCTCGACGGTCCCCTCGGCGGACAGCACCACGATGTTGTCGGCGGCGGTGACCGTCGACAGCTTGTGGGCGATCACGACGACCGTGCTGCGCCGCGCCAGCGTCCGGATGGATTCGGCGACGTGGTGTTCGTTCTCGGGGTCCAGCGCGCTGGTCGCCTCGTCGAAGAGCACGATCGGGGCGTTCTTGACCAACGCCCGCGCGATCGACACGCGCTGGCGTTCGCCGCCCGAGAGCGCCGATCCGCCTTCCCCCACCCGCGTCTGCCAACCCTCGGGCAGGCGCTCCACGACCGACAGCAGGCCCGCGGTCCTGGCCGCCTCGACGATGTCGTCGTCGCCGGCGTCGGGCCGACCGATGCGGATGTTCTCCCACAGCGTGTCGTCGAACAGGTACACATCCTGAAACACCAGCGACAGTTGGGCCATCAGGTCCGCGGTCAGCTGATCGCGGACGTCGACGCCCCCGACCCGGACCACGCCGGCGTCGACGTCGTAGAAGCGCGCTATGAGTCTGGTGATCGTCGACTTGCCCGAGCCGGACGGGCCGACCAGCGCGGTCATGGTGCCCGGTTCGGCGGCGAAGCTCACGTCGCTGAGCACCTTGCGGTCGGAGTAGCCGAACGCGACCTGGTCGAGCTCGACGCGCCCCGGCGCCGGAAGTGCGCGTGCGGTGTCGGGTTCCGGCAGGGACGCGGTGTCCAGGATCGAGGTGATGCGCTCCAGCTCCGCCGTCGCCAGCCTGACCGCGGAGCCGAGTTCGGCCAACTGTGAGAGCGGCGAGGCGAACCGGGCGGCGAGGCCGAGGATGGCGACCAGCGTGATCGGGTTGATGTCACCTTGCACCGCGACCCACACCCCCGCCGCGATCAGGGCCGAGAAAACCGCTTGCACCGCAACGCCGTTCAACAGCAGCCCGGTCACCGACTGCCACAGGGCCGCGCGTCCGGCGCGATGCTGGGTCTCCAGTGCGTCGCCCAGGGGCCTGTAGTCGGCCCCGGTCCGCCCGAACGCCCGCAGCACCGGCTGGTAACGCGCGAACTCGATCACCCGGTTGTTGACGTCGATCGCCGCGTCGTGGGTGCGCACCTCGGCGGCCGCGATCAGCCGGGAGGCGAACCGCCCGCACACCACCAACAGCACACCACCGACCAACGCGACGAGCCCGACGCGCCAGTCGAAGTAGAACAGGCCGATCACCACGGTGACCGCGCTGACGGTGTTGACCACCAGCGGGGTGAGCAGGTTGCCGCCGCTGGTGCCGACGAAAACCGTTCCCTTGACCGCGATCTGGGACACCTTGCCGACCGTCTCGCGGCTGAACCAGCCCAGCGGCAGGGTCACCATGTGGTCGCCGAGCCGGTGGTGCAGCAGACGCATCGTGGTCAGCGCCATGCGGATCGCCAGCTTGGCCTGCAGGTAGCTTAGCGCCGATGCGATCACCACGGTGATCGCCATCAGGCCCAACCAGCGGCCGGTGGCGGCGTAATCGCCGTCGAACATCGACACCGTCACCGGGACGAGGAGCAGCATCACCAGGCCGTGCAGGACGCCGTAGACGGTCACCACGGCCAGGAAGCTGAACATCCGGCCCCGCTGCGGGCCGAGGATCTGCAGAAAGCCCCGGATCATCGGGCGACCTCCCATTCCTGTGCATGACCGGCCGTGTAGGTCTGCCACATACGCGCGTATTGCCCGCCCGCGGCGAGTAGTTCGTCGTGCCTGCCTTGTTCGACGACGCGCCCGGAATCCAGCACGACCACGTTGTCGGCGGACACGATGGAGCCGAGGCGGTGCGCGATGACCAGCACGGTGCGGCCGACGATCAGCCGCGACAACGCCTCCTGGATCTGGGCTTCCGAATCCGGATCGGCGAACGCGGTCGCCTCGTCGAGCACCAGGATCGGGGTGTCGGCCAGCAGTGCGCGCGCGATGCTGACGCGCTGAGCCTCACCGCCGGAGAAGTGTGCGTCCTCGTCGACGATGGAGTCATACCCGTTGGGCAGCTGCAGGATCCGGTCGTGGATGCGGGCCGCCTTCGCCGCGGCGACGACGTCTTCGTCGCTGGCGTCGGACCGGCCGAGGCGGATGTTGTCGGCGACGCTGATGCCCAGGAGTTGCACGTCCTGCAGCACGAACCCGACGTGCCGGTACAGCTCGGCGGGCGCGATGTCGCGCACGTCGACACCCCCGATGCGGACCGCGCCGGCGGCCACGTCGTGAAACCGCGGCACGAGGGTCGCCAGCGTCGACTTGCCGCTGCCCGACGGTCCGACCAGCGCGGTGATGGTCCCGGCCGGAAGCGTGAGCGACACGTCGTGCAGGACGGCGTGCTCACCGTCGTAGGAGAACCGCACGTCGTCGAACTGGATCGAATTGTCCTGCGGCACCTGCGGTTCGCGCGCAACCGGCAGGGCGGGTGTGTCCAGGAGCCGCTGCAGGCGCCCGGCGGCGGCCGCGGCCTGCCGTTTGATGTGCGTCGAGTAGCCCACGGTCAGGACGGCCGCCGGGATGGTCACCGCGACCAGCGTCGAGCCCAGCACCTCGATCGGACTGACCCAGCCGCTGCGGACGAACCAGAACCCACCGGCCAGGTTGGCCAGCAGCAGCACGGGGGTGTCGATGAAGATCGACGACACCGCCTTGACCCGAACCAGCGGTCCTATCCATTGCGCGAAGCTGTCGTTGAACTCGTCGGCGGCGTCGGCGAAGCGCTTGTGCGCCTTACCCGCTTGGCCGAACGTCTTGACCACCGAGACCCCGGCGATGAACTCGACGATGGTGGCGCTGATCCGTTCGACCCCGCGGTCCAGTCGTTCCATCTGGCTCCGGGAGTCGCGGCCGAGCGTGACGTAGATGCCGATGTAGAACGGCACTGTGGCCATCGCGAGCAGGCCCAGCCGCCAATCGAGGTAGAAGCAGTAGATGAGCCCGAGCAACGGCGTGGCCAGCGCGCCGGTGTTCTCCACCGCGGAATGGGCCACCAGGAAATGTAGTTCGCCGACGTCGTTCTGGACGGCCTTGCGCACCTCGCCCGATGACCTGCTGCCGAACCATCCCAACGGCAGCCGGCCGAGCTTGTCGACGATGCGCAACCGAAGCGAGCGTTGCAGATCCACGTCGGCGAAGTGGGTGATCGTCAGCGCGGCGCCCCCGGCGAGCGTGCGCACCAGGAGCGCGACGATGACGATCGCGACGATCGTCCACAGCCGGGCGGTGTCGGGCGGCCCCTCGGCAAGCAGTTCACGGCCGATTTCCACGATGCCGATGAACGGCACGATCGTCGCCGCCGACGCCAGCAACTGGTAGCGCTGCGCCCGCGACGAGCGGGCGCGGGTGGGGGCCAGCAGCTGCTGCAGCGCGAGCTTGTCGTAGGTGGCCGCACGCTTGGCCGCGTCGCCCGCGGGTTCGGTTGTCTCCGTCTCGACGACGGGCGCGGGTTGCACAGCGGTCATGCACCCTCCATGTCTCGTGGGTAAGGGTCGCCTAACCCTACCGGTCGCGTGACGGCCGGCGGTCGCTACGTAACGTGAAGCCGTCGGTAACGGGCTCAACCTCTCGAAGGGATCGTTCATGGACCTGGCAGGCGTCGGTATCTGGAGTTCGCAGTTGCGCTACGGCGATCAGGGTCAAGCGGCCGAGGCCGCCGCGGAATTGGAGGACCTCGGGTTCACCGCACTGTGGATCCCCGACGTCGGCGGGCCGGTCCTCGATTCGGTGGAGCACCTGCTCACGGCGACCAAGCAGGTGGTGATAGCCACCGGGATCCTCAACCTCTGGATGCACGAACCCGCCGACGTCGCCGCCCGCTACGCGGCGCTGACCGAACGCCACGGCGAACGTTTTCTGCTGGGCATCGGGGTGAGCCACGCGCCGCTGATCGACAGCAAGGAACCGGGGCTCTACCGCAAGCCGCTCGCCGCGACGCGTAAGTACCTGGACGGAATCGATGCGACCCCGCAGCCGGTTCCGGTCGCGAACCGCGTGCTCGCCGCCCTGGGCCCGAAGATGCTCGAGCTGGCCGCGACCCGGGCACGCGGAGCGCACCCCTATCTCGTCTCCCCCGACCACACCCGCTACGCCCGCGAGCAGCTCGGTGAGGGTCCGTTGCTGCTGCCGGAGCAGACCGTATTGCTGACCACCGACCGCGACGAGGCGCGTTCGATCGGAACCGATTGGCTGCGTTCGTATCTGGCGCTGCCCAACTATCGCAACAACCTGCTGCGGTCGGGGTTCACCGAAGAGGACGTGGAGACGGTCAGCGACCGGTTGTTCGACGCGATCATCGCCTGGGGCGACGAGGAAACCGTGCGCGGCCGCGTGCAGCAGCACCTCGACGCGGGCGCCGATCACGTGTGCGTGCAGGTGCTCACCGCCGATCCGCGGGAGTTCCCGCACGATCAGTGGCGCCGATTGGCCAGTGCCTTCAGCTGAGGCTCTGGGCTGACGACTCGAGCTCGGACAGCACGGCGGCGCTGTCCATCTCGGCCACCTCGAGGTACACCTCGGCGACCGCGTTGAGCCGCTCGCCGTCCGGTTCCCGAGCGAGGAGCCGTTCGGCGAGCTTGCCGACGCACCGGGTGGCGAACATGTCGGTGACCAACACCGTCGGCGTGTCCAACCAGTCGCGCACCCGGGCGATCACCTGCGTGGCCAATACGGAATCCCCGCCGAGTGAGAAGAAGTCGTCGTCCACGCCGACCCGAACGTCGTCCTCGACGTCGAGCACGTCTTCGACGATTGAGACCAGCGCGGATTCCAGTGGCGTGCTCGGTGCCCGATAGGACTGCGCCGCAGGCGGTTCGGCCTCGGCCAGCAGACGTGCGACCGCCTTGCGATCGATCTTGCCGTTGACGGTGAACGGCATCCGGTCGGACACCACGACGATCTTGGGGATCATGTGCGCGGGCACGAGGTCGGTCATCGCCTCGGTGACCGCCCGCGGGTCGACCGCCGGATCGTCCGTGCGCACCAAAGCCGCGAGCACGTCGCGTTCGCAGGGGATGACGGCGGCGACCGCGGCGTCGATGCCGGCGATCCGCTTGAGCGCGGCCTCGACCTCGCCGAGTTCGATGCGGTATCCGCTGATCTTGACCCGGTGGTCGACACGGCCGACGAACTCCAGGGTGCCGTCCGGCAGGTAGCGGACGAGATCGCCCGTGCGGTACCAGGTTCGGCCCTCGTATTCGACGAACTTCTCGGCGGTCAGGTCCGGCCGTCCGCGGTATCCGCGGGCGATGCCGCGGCCGGTGAACCACAATTCGCCGGGCACCCAGTCGGGGCAGTCCGTCCCGTCGGCCGCCACCACGCGGCAGGCGTTGTTCGGGAACGGCGTGCCGTAGGGCACCGATGTCCAGTGCGCGGGCGGGTCGTCGACCTCGCAGATCGTGCCGTGCACGGCGGTCTCGGTCGCGCCGCCCAGACCGGCGGCCCGCACGTTCGGGGCCGAGTTGCGCAGTGCGCGAATCAGTTCCGGGCGCACCCAGTCGCCGCCGAGCAGCACCGCCCGCAAGCTGGTGAGTCGCTCGCCGCCCACCTCGAGCAGCATGTCAAGCCAGCCGGGCATCCAGTTCAGGAACGTCACGCCGTGTTGCTGGATCAACCGCGCCCAGGTGTCCGGATCGCGGCGTTGATCCTCGTCGACCACCACGACCGCGCCGCCCGCGCGCAGCAGGGCGAAGATCTCCAGCACCGACATGTCGGCTTCCAGCGACGCCAGCGCCAGGCTGCGATCGCCCTCGTTGAGCTCGAAGCGGTCGTTGACGAACTCGATGGTGTTCATCACCGCGTCGTGCGTGAGCTCCACACCCTTGGGTTCGCCGGTGGAACCGGACGTGAACAGCACGTAGGCAAGCGAATTCGGGTCGACGTCGGACGGTTGTGCGTCGGCGTCACGGGCGGACGCTTCGGCGACGGCGATGACCGGCACGCCGGTGTGTCGAGTCTCGGCGCCGCCGCAGACCAGGACCGCCGCCACCCCGCTCGACTCGAGGATCCGCGCCGTGCGTTCGGCGGGTTGGTCCTCGCCGATCGGCACATAGGCCGCCCCCGCCGAGAGGATACCGAGCACCGCGGGTATCTGCTCGGTGCACTTGGGCCCGATCAGGGCGACGAGGTCACCGGGGCGAACACCGTTGTCGCGCAGCGTCGCCGCGACGCCGAGCGCACGACGGCGGAGGTCGCCGTAGGTCAGGTCGCCGTCGCGACCGAACACCGCCGGGGCGTCGGGGTCGGCCAGCGCGTTGCGGAAAAAGCCATCGTGGATCGCCTCTGTACTCGGCGGCGCGGTGGTGCCGTTCACCGCGTTCCGCACGGCTTGCTGCGAATCGGGCACCGCGGGCGGATCCGGTGCGTCCCATGCGGCGTCGTCGGTGGCGAGCCGGGTGAGTTCGGCGAGGTGATAGGCGAACATCGCGTCGGCCACACCCGGCCGGAACGCGTCGACGCGCACGTCCCAGTTGATCATCAGTCCGTCGACCAGCGGGGTCGCCTGCGCGTCGATGAGCACCTGCGGGCCTTGCGAAATCGTCCACACGGGTGCGCCGAACTGGTCGGTGACCTCGCCGGCGAACAGGTCGCCGAGCCCCAGCGCGCTGGTGTAGACGATCGGCGCGAGCACCTGGTTGCCGCGGTGCCTGCCGAGGTCGCGCAACACCGAAAGACCGGAGTAGCTCGAATGCCGCGCGGTGTTGTGCAGGGTCTCCTGCACGGCGCGCGCCCGCTGCGCAGGCGTGCGGGTTTCGCCGAGGTCGATGTCGAGCATCAGCGATGACGTGAAGCAGCCCACCAGATTTTCGACGTCGGGATGGAACGGCTCGCGACCGAACATCGGCAGGTTGAGCAGGAACCGCGAACCGCTCGACCAGCGGGCCAGCGCATTGGAATACGACGCGGCGACGGCCATGGCGGGCGTGAGGCCGCGGCGGTGTGCGGCGGCGAACAGGGCGTCGCGGGTGGCGACGTCGAAGATGTGCCAGAGCCGGACGCTGCGCCGCGGATCGGCCTGTTCGGCGGGCGCCACCAGCGGCAGTGCCGGCGCTTCCGGCAGTTCGGGGATGCGCTCGGCCCACCACCGCACATCCTCTTCGGAGGGGCCGGGGTCCGACGCGGTCAACGCGGCCCGGTATTCGCGGTAGGTGTAGCCCAGCTCGGGAAGGTCGCCGCCGCGGTAGAACACCGCGAGGTCGGCCATGAACTTGCGGTAGCTCACCGCGTCGGCGGCGTTCATGTCCATGTCGACGTGCAACCGGGTGCGCCCGTCGGGGCGCAGCGACAGGCTCAGTTCGAGCACGTCGCCGTCGAGGATCTGGTGCGACTTCTCGTGCCGGATGGACTCGAGGCGCTGCTCGGCGGCCTCGTCGTCCAGGTCGCGCAGGTCGTAGATCGTCACGGGCAGGCCCCGGTCACCGATCCGCTGCGTACCGTCCGGGAGAATCTCCACACGCAGCATCGGGTGGCGCGCAACGAGTTTGGTGGCCGCGTTCTGCAGCCGCTCGAGGTCGACACCGACGCCGTCGAATTCGACGTAGAGGTGCGCCGCTACCCCACCGAGTTGCTGATCGTCGTTGCGGCCCAACCACATCGCGTGCTGCATCGGCGCCAGCGGGAAGGGCTCGTTCTCGTCACCCGTTTCGACGGACTCGGCCGCCGAGGAGGTCTCGCCCTCACCCGTCCGCTCGGCCACCAGCGCCGACCACGCCGCCACGGTCGGGTTCTCCGCGAGCGCGGCGAAGTTGATGTCGAGGCCTTGCTTGCGCCACCGGCCGGACAGCGACATCATGCGGATCGAGTCGAGGCCGGAGGCGATCAGGTCGGCGTTCGGGTCGACCTCGTCGGGACTCACGCCGAGCAGCTCGGCGACCTCCTCGCGGACGGTGCGATCGGTCGCCGCACCAGCCTCACCCACACCCACGCGTGTCCTCCAGATTAGTACAGGCTGCCCTAACTAACGCGGGGCACGCTACCTTATATTCGACGCACCGAACACACCTACCCCAAGGGGTTGCATCCTTTATGAGCACCGGTTTCGAGCAGCGCCCGCCCGCAGAACAGCCGCGTGCCGGAGACGGGCTCGGCGACCTCGAGACGGGTTTCGTCCCCTTCCCCGCAGACCGCGCCGACGAATACCGTCGCGCGGGCTACTGGACCGATGAACCACTCGAGTCGATCCTGACCGGCGCGGTCGCGGCGTGGCCCGACCGGACCGCCGTGATCGACGACAACGTCAGTTACACATTCGCCGAACTCGACGCGCGCGCCAATAGGATCGCGGCCGCGCTGGCCGACTGTGGCATCGCCCCCGGCGACCGCATGCTGCTGCAGCTTCCGAACACCTGCGAATTCGCGGTGGCGCTGTTCGGCGTGCTGCGGGCGGGCGTGGTCCCGGTCATGTGCCTGCCGGGGCACCGGTCCGCGGAGCTGAACCACTTCGCCGCCGTCAGCGGTGCGGTGGGGCTGATTCTGCCCGATTCGCTCGGCGGCTTCGACTACCGCGAACTCGCCGGCGAACTCGTCACGGACAACCCGCGGCTGCGACACGTGTTCGTGCACGGAGATCCCGGCCGATTCGAAAGTTGGTCCGCGCTGGCCGATTTCGATGGACCGCTGGCGCAGCGAGCGCCCGTCGACCCCGATGCGCCCGCCCTTCTCCTGGTGTCCGGCGGCACCACGGGATTGCCGAAGCTCATCGCCCGGACCCACAACGACTACCTCTACACCGCCAGGACGAGCGCGCAGGCGTGCCACCTCACCGGCGACGACGTGTATCTGGTGGTGTTGCCCGCGGGGCACAACTTTCCGCTGGCGTGCCCGGGGCTGCTGGGGTCGATGAGCGTCGGCGCCCCATCGGTTTTCACCACCGACGCCAGCCCGGAGGCCGCGTTCGCGTTGATCGACCGCCACCAGGTCACGGTCACGGCGCTGGTCAACGCGCTGGCCAAGGTGTGGACCCAGGCGTGCGAATGGGAGCCGGTGTTGCCGACGTCGCTGCGACTGGTACAGGTCGGCGGCTCCCGGATGACGCCGCAGGAGGCCGAATACATCCTGTCCGGCCTCACGCCGGGGCTGCAGCAGATTTTCGGCATGGCCGAGGGCATGCTGAACTTCACCCGGCCGGGCGATCCCGTCGATGTCGTCGTCAACACGCAGGGCAGGCCGATGTCACCGCACGACGAGATGCGGGTCGTCGACGAGTCCGGCGCCGAGGTGGCGCCGGGCGAGGAAGGCGAATTGCTGGTGCGGGGCCCCTACACGCTCAACGGCTATTACCGCGCCGACGAGGCGAATGCGCGCTCGTTCACCCCCGACGGCTTCTACCGCAGCGGCGACCGCGTGCGCGTCTTCACCGACGGCCCGCGCGCGGGCTACGTCGAGGTGACCGGCCGCATCAAGGACGTCATCCATCGGGGCGGCGAGACGGTGTCGGCGTCGGACCTCGAAGAGCATCTGTTCGCCCATCCGGCGATCTACACCGCCGCGGCGGTCGCGCTACCCGACGAGTTCCTTGGCGAGAAGATCTGCGCCGCAGTGGTGTTCAAGGGCACCCAGATCTCGTTGTCCGAGCTCAACCGGTTTCTCGACGAGCGGGGCGTGTCGGCGCACTGCCGCCCGGACGTGCTCGCGCCGTTGCCGACGCTGCCCAAGACGGCGGTCGGCAAGGTGGACAAGAAGAAGGTCGTCGCACAGCTGACGTCCTGAGCCCCGGGGTCTGCCGAAACTGAAGTTCTGCAGCAGTATCGGGCGGATCCTCGAGCAGATCTTCAGTTTCGGCGCGGGCAGGTCAGGACACCTCAACCTTCTCCGGCGCGCCGAGCAGTTCGACGAGGCGTTCGGAAACCGCGGCCGCGGTGGGGTATTCCCACAGCAGCGTCGGCGGCAACGACAAGCCGGTCTGCTTCTCCAATTGTTTGAGCAGCCCGACCGTCATGATCGAGTCGACGCCGACCTCCACGAGCGGCAGACCGGTGTCGACGTCGGCCTCGGCCACCCCCAGCTGTGCGGCCACCGCGGCGGTGACGACCGCGGCGATGCGCTCGGGTTCGGCGTCCGCCAGGCTCACCTCGGGCGTGTCCTCGCCCAGACCGTCGGACTCCGAAGGCGCGACGTCGGCCAGCATCGGCACCGACGCCGCCGCCGGAAGTAGCGGCAGCACAACGACGTTCGGGGCGTCGTGGCGCATCGCGAGGTCGAGCGCACGCATCGCATCGTCCGCGCCGATGGTGTCCATGCCCAGCGCGTCCAGTTGCGCCGCGACAAAGCCGGACGTCGAACCCATGCCCAGGCCGCGCCACGCGGTCCACGCGACACTGACGGTGCGGTCGCCGAGAGCGCGCCGGTGACGCGCCATCCCGTCGAGGAACGAGTTCGCACACGCGTAGGCGCCCTGGCCGGGGAAGCCCGCGAGGTAACCGCACGACGAGAACAGCACCAGCCAGTCCAGCTGCTCGGGCGGGAACACCTCGTGCAGGGTCAGGGTGCCGTCCACCTTGGGGCGCATGGCCGCGGTGAAGTCCTCGGGCGTCGTGTTGACCAGCAGCGCGCCGGCCTCGACACCGGCCGCGTGGATCACCCCGCGCACCGGAGGCAGGTCACGCAGCGCGGCGCGCAGATCGGCGGCCGCCCCGGGTGCCGCGATGTCCAACGCCACCACGCGCACGGACACGCCGCGCTCCTCGAGCGCCGTGACGGTGTGCACCAGATCCGAATCCGGTTGCCACGCGGAGCGATCGGGCATACCGCTGCGCGAGAGCAGGACCAGCCGCCGCGCCCCGATGTCGGCCAGCCGCTGCGCCATCCGCAGGCCCAACGCGCCGGTGCCGCCGGTGATGACATAGGTGCCGCCTGCCGAGCACTGCATCGGAGTCGCGGTCCCCCGCCCCGCCGGAGCGAGCCGTGCCGATTGCGCGACGCCGTCGCGGACCGTCACGACCGGATGGCCCTGCACCGAGGTCAGGACGCCGACCGGAAGTTCGGCGGCGGCGAGGTCGAGCACCCCGCCGAAGACCTTCGGATGCTCGGCGGCGGCGACCCTGGCCAGCCCCCACAGCGGTGCGTGCGCGACGTTGTCGCCCTCGTGGACGCCCCGCGTGAGCACCCACATCCGCGCGCTGGCGTTGAGGTCGAGCAGCGCGCGCAGCGTCTGCGTCACCACCGCGAGCGACCGCTCCGGGGTGTCGCGCTCGTCCGGGAGCACGAGCACGACGCCGTCGTGGTCCAACGACTCTGCGGCAGAGGACAGTTCGGTGGCATCGCCGTAAAGCACGAACGGCACGCCGGCAGCCGACAGATCGCGCGTGACGAACTCGCGGGTGGCGGCGTCCCCGCCGACGACCACGACCGCGCCGGGCAGGCTGTCGGCACTCCACGGCACCGGCTGCCACGACACGCGGTGCAGCATCCGGGAAACATCGCTGCCGGAGGGGTTTTCGAGCTGCTCGAACGACATCCCGGTCAGCGAGGCGAGAACCTTGCCGGACTCCTCGGCGAGCAACACGTCCGTAGTGGTGGTACCGGGCCTGCGCCGCACGTGCAGCAGCGCCACGGCCGGCGGTCGGCCGTGCACCTGCACGCGGTCGACGTGGGCGGGCATCCGCAGACGCGGCGGCCCGTCGAAGACCGTGGAGGCCGCCGACGTCGCCGCATCCAGCAGCGGCGCCCACGTGTCGGGCGTCGTGCGGTCACCGCGCGCGGCGACCTTGGCGAGCAGTTCGCCATCGCCCCCGTGTAATTCGAGGATCTCCCAGTCGAATCCCATCGCGGCGACGCCGAGCGTCGCGAGGGTGTCGACGACGTGGTCCGGCGGCAGAGGATCGCGGCAGCCGTCGCGCGCGGCCGACTCGTCGAGCACCTCACCGAGGAGGTCCTCGATGTCGTCGTCGGCCGCGACCACCGCGCTGCTGTGGGTCAACCAGCCGCCGTCGTCGGCGTCCTCGTCGTCGTCGACGAGGCGGGTGGCCAGGGTCAGCCCGCGATCCTGCAGAACCACCTGCACATCGCGCGCGCGTCCCGGCGCCACCGGCGTGCGCAACCGGACGTCCACGAGGTCCCTGCCCGCGCGGTCGCAGCGCGTGTCCAGATCGTCGGCCGCGCCGAGGAAGGTGTTGATGATGACTGCGGCAGGCACGATTTCGGTGCCCTTCACCGGGTGATTGCCCGGATACGGTCGCGAGTTGAGGTCCACGCGCGTCTGCCACATCTTGGAGGCCACCGCACCGGTCACCTCGATCCGGCCACCGAGCAGGGTGTGGGTGTCGACGTCGTGCACGCCCCGGCCGCCGGGCGGTGAGGTGGGCGTGCGCCAGAAGCGGCGGTGGTGCCACTGGGTCACGGGCAGGTCGGGCGCCCACGGCGTGGACGACAGCCGGTGCTCGACCGGCGCGCCGTGACAATGCAGGGCGGCGACCGCGGTTGCCACCGAATGCATCTGCGGACGATCGCGTCGCAACGACGAGACGACGGCGTGCTGGTCGGCACCCGTGGCCGTGAGTGTCTCGACGATCGAGTGCGCGACCACCGGATGCGCCGAGACCTCGAGGAACAGCCGGTGACCGTCCTCGATCGCGGCCGAGACGGCTTCGGCGAACCGCACCCGGTCGCGCAGGTTGGCCACCCAGTAGTGCTGGTCGCGTGGCGCCGGCGAGCGGGGATCGGTCAATGCCGTTGTGTAGAGCGGTGTCTCGGGCGTGCGAGACGGCGGCAGCTGGGCGGTGAGACGGCCGAGCTCGGCGGTCAGTGTGTCCATCGCGGGGCTGTGGAACGCGACGTCGGTGTTGACGCGGCGCACCATCACGCCCTGGTCGGTCCACTCCCGGGCGACGTCGTCGACCGCTTCCACCGTCCCGGAAATCACCGTCGACTCGGGCGACGCGCTGATCGCCGCCACCACGTCGGCCCGCCCGGCCAGGCGCCGTTCCGCCTCGGCGAACGGCAGCCGCACCAGCGCCATCGCGCCCTTGCCCATGACCGCACGGAAGCCGCGGGCGCGGTAGCAGGCCACCGCGGCACCGACGGTGAGGTCGAAGACGCCCGCGGTGACGCAGGCGGCGACCTCGCCGACGGAGTGTCCGATGACCGCGGCCGGCGTGACACCGCGCGAGCGCAGCATCTCGGCGAGGCCCACCTGCATGGCGAACGTCAGCGCCTGCACCTGGTCGGTGCCGCCGAGTTCCCCTGTCGTCAGCGCCTCGCGCGCCGAGAACCCCAACTCGGCGGTGAAGATCGGATCGATCGTGTCGATCACGGCGGCGAATTCCGGTGCCGCCGTCAGCAATTCGCGACCCATGCCGGTCCAGTGCGAGCCGTGTCCGGAGAACACCCAGACCGCACCGTCCGCCGCGGCGGGCAGCACCGTACCCGTCACCACGGCGGGGTCGGGGACGTCGTCGGCCAGTGCGGTCAGCGCGGCCGCGGCTCCGTCGCTGTCGTCGGCGACCACGGCGGCCCTGGCCGGTTCGTGGGTGCGTCGCGTCCACAGCGTCGCCGCGACGCGGTCGATGGGCTGGGGGTGGTCCCGCAGGTATTCGGCGAGCGCACCCGCCTGGGTCCGTAGCCTGGCGACATTGCGCGCCGAGACGGGGATGATCGCCGGAAGGCGTTGCACCGCTTGGCTGCTCGGAGACGGTGTCGGGGCCTCCTCGAGGAGCACGTGAGCGATGGTGCCGCCGTAGCCGTAGCTGCACACCGCAGCGCGCCGCGGCGCACCGTCGCTGTCCCAGGATTCGACCTGCGTCGGGACCCGCAGCCCGCTGTTGTCCCAGTCGACGGCCGGGGTCAGCGACGTGAGGCCCGCGGTCGGAGGGATGGTCCGGTGGTGCAGCGCCAGCACGGCCTTGATGAGCCCCACCACTCCGGCGCCGCCTTCGAGGTGGCCGACGTTGGGTTTCACCGACCCGATGCGGCACGGGGCGTCGGAGGGACGGTCGGCGCCGTAGACCGACGCGAGGGCGTTCACCTCGGTGGGGTCACCCGACGGTGTGCCGGTGCCGTGCGCCTCGACGAACCCGACGCTCGCGGGTGCGACGCCCGCGAATTGGCATGCGCGCCGGAACATGTCGGCCTGGGCGTCGCCGTTGGGCGACATGATGCCGACGGTGCGGCCGTCCTGCGCCACCGCGCCGCCGCGCACGACCCCGTACACGTGGTCGCCGTCGCGCAGCGCGTCGGACAGGCGCTTGAGCACCACGACGCCCGCGCCCTCGCCACGTCCATAGCCGTCGGCCGCGGCGTCGAAGGTCTTGCACCGCCCGTCGGGTGCGGTCGCGCCTGCCACGTCGAGCACCCGGGTCAGGCCGGGGCCGATCAACGCGCTGACCCCGCCGGCCAACGCCAGCGACGTCTCGCCGGCGTTGAGCATCTGGCACGCCTGGTGCACCGCGACCAGCGACGCGGCGCACGCCGCGTCAAGGGCGACGCTGGGGCCGCGCAGGTCGAGCAGGTGCGAGACGCGGTTGGCGATGCCGCACAGCGACGTGCCGATCCCGGTCCACGCCTCGATGCCGGGCAGGTCCTCCATGATGAGCTTGCCGTAGTCGTCGGAGTTGACGCCCATCAGCACCGCGGTGTCGGTGCCCGCCAACGACTTCGGAGGTACGCCGGCGTGTTCGAGCGCCTCCCAGCTGACCTCGAGCGCGAGTCGCTGCTGGGGGTCCATCAACTCGGCCTCACGGGGCGAGACGCCGAAGAACTCGGCGTCGAAGCCGGGCAGGTCGTCGAGGAAGGTGCCCAGTCGGGTGACGTCCTTGAGCACCGCGGCGTTGCGGGGGTCGCGCTGGAGGTACGGTTCCCACCGTTCGGACGGGACCTCGCGGACGTCGCTGCCGCCGTCGAGCAGGAAGTTCCAGAACCGTTCCGGAGTGCCGATCGAACCGGCGACGCGGCACCCCATGCCGATGATCGCGATCGGTTCGGGGCGCGCGGAATCGTCGCGTGAGGCGGTATCGGTCACGTCAGCGATGTCCCGAACTCTGGATAGCCTTGCCTAAGAAGCCACACGCCATGGCGGCCATACTGGCATAACCGCGGTCATTTGTGGGAGCTACCCACGGTGTCCGGCCGTGGTGCCGATCACGTTCGAATTGGGTTGCCGCGACGTCAATTCGCGCGCCTTGGACCCGCTACAGAGTGCGAACGGCCAGCGGCTCGTCGCTGCCCGACACCCGGATGTCGATGCTGCGGATCTCCGCGGTGGGGATGCTGGTGGCCGCCGACAGCCCGGCCGCCTCGTCCCCCGCCGGACGCCACGACCCCACGGCGGTCTGGACGCCGTCGCGCGTCGTAACCACGATGTCGTAGCTGTCGACGTCGCGGGCCCAGTCCTCGGTGTACTGGCACGCCCAGTTGAGCTCGGTGCCCCACTTCTTCTCGGTGACCGCCAACTGCGCGGTCAGTCCCTGGCGCTGGCCGGGCTGCATCGGCTCCATCGCCACGGTCTGCACCGACGACGTGCGCGGGAAGACCGTCGCGCCGACGACGCCGCCGATGATCGCCAGGGCCGCAGCGACCGCGACGGTCGCGGCCAGCATCGTGCGCCGCGATCGACGCTGGCGGTTGGCCGCGGCCTGAGCCAGCGACGCGACGTTGTCTGCGGCGGGTGCTCCATCGAGATCGGTCAACGCGACCGCCTCGTCGCGGCTCAGCGCGCCGAGGATCGCGGGCATCTCCTCCAGCTCGGTCAGCTCGGCGGCGCGTTCGGGGTTCGCGGCGAGGTAGTCCTCGTAGGTGCGCCGGTCCTCCAGGCTCAGCGCGCCCAGCACGTAGGCCGCATCCCATTCGGCGAAGTTATCGTCGGGCGTCCGGTCGAACTCCTGGCTCATTGGACAACCCCCCTTTCCTGCAACGCAATCCGCAACGCGCGCAACGCGTAATGCAGCCTGGACTTCACGGTGCCCGGCGCGATCCCCTCGTGCGCAGCGATGTCGGCGACAGTCTGCCCGAGGTAGTACGCGCGGACGACTGCGGTGCGATGGTCGGCGCTGAGCGACTTCAGCGCGTCGGCGAGCACCCACTTGTCGACCGCGGGACCGATCGCGTCGAGCGACGGCCGCTCGGGCACGTCGTCGGTCTGTAGTTCCCGGCTGAAGCGTGCGCTGCGCCGGTCGTCGATGACGAGGTTGCGTGCGACGGTGAACAGCCACGCCCGCGCGGCCTCGCCCGGCTGCTGCAGGATCTCCGGTTTGCGCCACAGCCGCAGCAGCGACTCCTGCACCACGTCTTCGGCAAACGGCATGTCACCGCGCGTCAGCCTCAACACGTACCGAAGCAGCGCCTGGCTGTGCTCGTCATGGATCGCGCGCAGCAGTTCGGCCTGCGCGGGGTCGGGAGTCATCGCTCATCCACCGCAGTCGTCATCGCTGATCACAACGACCTTCACCGGTCAATCGTTCAACGCCCGGCCCGCGAACGTGAGCTTATGTGCGAGAAATCGGCGAATTTTCGCGCACAAGCTCACGTTCGGCCGCCGTCAGGCCAGCAGATCGCGCACCACCGCGTCGGCCAGCAGCCGTCCGCGGTCGGTGAGCACCAGGCGGTCGGCGGCCGGGCTCAGCAGCCCGTCGGCGACCGCGACCGCGGCCCGAACCCGTTCCGGCGCGCTGAGCACGCCGGTCGGCAGCCCGTCGCGCAACCGCACCCGCAGCATCACGTCCTCGACGTGCAGGGTTTCGGTGTCCAAGGCCTCGTAGTCGGCCACCGGCAGCCGACCGTCGGCCAGCGTCTGCGCATAGGCGCTCGGGTGTTTGACGTTCCACCAGCGCACCGCGTCGACGAAACCGTGCGCTCCCGGTCCGGCGCCCCACCACTCGCCGCCGTTCCAGTAGCCGATGTTGTGCCGGCACTCGCCGCCCGGCCTGCTCCAGTTCGAGACCTCGTACCAGCCGAAACCGGCGGTCGCCAGCCGCGCGTCGACCAACTCGTAGCGGCGGGCCAGCACGTCGTCGTCGGTCGGTACGAGCTCACCGCGGCGCACCCGGCGGGCCATCGCCGTGCCGTCCTCGATGACCAACGCGTACGCCGAGACGTGGTCGACGCCGGCCTCGACGACCATGTCGACCGAGCGCCGCAGGTCGTCGTCGGACTCCCCCGGCGTGCCGTAGATCAAGTCGAGGTTGACGTGCCCGAAGCCGGCCGCGCGGGCCTCGCGGGCCGCAGCGAGCGCCCGGCCCGGCGAATGCGTCCGGTCGAGCGTGGCCAGGACGTGCGGCGCCGCCGACTGCATGCCCAGCGACACCCGCGTGTATCCGGCCGCCAGGAGCTGGTCGAACAACCGCGCCGACGTCGACTCGGGGTTGGCCTCCGTGGTGACCTCGGCGCCCGCGGCCAGCGGGAAGTGCGCCCGCACGGCGTCGAGCACCGCGGCCAGGCCGGGCCCGCCGAGCAGCGACGGCGTGCCACCGCCGACGAAGACGGTGTCGACCTCGGGGATGCGGCCCAGGTGGTGCGCGGCCTGCGCCAACTCGGCCCGCAGCGCCGTCAGCCACCCCTCGGGATTGGCGCCGCCCAACTCACCGGGTGTGTAGGTGTTGAAGTCGCAGTAGCCGCAGCGCGTGGCGCAGAAGGGCACGTGGATGTACACGCCGAACGGCCGTCCGCGCGCGGGGGCCATCGCCGGCAGCGCCGCCGGTGCGGCGTTTCCGGTGTCTGCGGTTCGGACGGTCACCCAGCCAGTTTCCCAGACCGCGATTTTGCTCGCCCTGAGCGCAAATCTCGCCCGGTTAGGGCTGGTGCGGGGGTTCGTGGCACAATGGCGACGTGACTGCCGGCCGCATCTTCCCCCAGCGCGTATCGCTGGTGGCGCGTCGGCATGTCGACTTCAAGCGCGTGTGTACCTGTTGTTGTCTGCCTTGCGCTTGATCTAGGTCCCAGCCCACCCGTACGTACAGCTGGCCGCCGGATCTGCGCCGCCGGACAGCCACCCGGTGACCACGCGCGATTCGAACGCCGGCTCCACCAAGGAGCCACCCCATGACCACCGCGGAATCCAAGCCGAGACCCGCCAAGAAGACCCGTGCCGAGGGTCAGTGGGCACTCGGATACCGCGAACCGCTCAACGCCAACGAGCAGTTCAAGAAGGACGACGACGCGCTGAACGTGCGCGCCCGGATCGTCGACATCTACTCCAAGCGCGGCTTCGACAGCATCGACAAGCAGGACCTGCGGGGCCGCATGCGATGGATGGGCCTCTACACCCAGCGTGAGCAGGGTTACGACGGCACCTGGACCGGCGACGAGAACGCCGACCTGCTCGAGGCCAAGCACTTCATGATGCGGGTGCGCTGCGACGGCGGCGCCCTGAGCGCCGCGGCGCTGCGCACCGTGGGCGAGATCTCCACCGAGTTCGCCCGCGACACCGCCGACATCAGCGACCGCGAGAACGTCCAGTACCACTGGATCCAGATCGAGGACGTTCCGGAGATCTGGGAGCGGCTGGCCGCGGTCGGCCTGCAGACCACCGAAGCCTGCGGCGACTGCCCCCGCGTGGTGCTGGGCGGCCCACTGTCGGGTGAATCGCTCGACGAGGTCCTCGACCCGAGTTGGGCCGTCGACGAGATCGTGCGCCGCTACATCGGCAGCCCCGCGTTCTCGAACCTGCCGCGCAAGTACAAGACCGCGATCTCGGGCCTGCAGGACGTCGCCCACGAGGTCAACGACGTCGCATTCATCGGGGTCAACCATCCCGAGCACGGCCCGGGCCTCGACGTGTGGGTCGGAGGTGGACTGTCCACCAACCCGATGCTGGCCCAGCGCCTCGGCGCGTGGGTGCCGCTGGAGGAGGTCCCGGACGTCTGGGAGGGCATCACCTCGGTCTTCCGTGACTACGGCTACCGGCGACTGCGCAGCAAGGCGCGGCTGAAGTTCCTGATCAAGGACTGGGGCGTGGAGAAATTCCGCCAGGTCCTCGAGGACGAGTACCTGGGCCGCAAGCTGCTCGACGGTCCGGCCCCCGAACCGGTCAAGCACCCCATCGACCACGTCGGGATCCAGAAGCTCAAGAACGGCCACAACGCCGTCGGCGTCGCGCCGATCGCGGGCCGGGTGTCCGGCACCATCCTGACCAAGGTGGCCGACCTCGCCGAGGCGGCCGGCTCGGACCGGATCCGGCTGACCCCGTACCAGAAGCTGGTCATCCTCGACGTCCCCGATGAAAATCTTGCCAAGCTCGTCGAAGAGCTGGACGCGCTGGGCCTGCCGTCGCGGCCGTCGGCGTGGCGCAAGAACCTGATGGCCTGCACCGGCATCGAGTACTGCAAGTTGTCGTTCGCCGAGACCCGCAATCGCGCGCAGGTCCTCGTTCCCGAGCTGGAGAAGCGGCTCGAGGACATCAACGCGCAGCTCGACGTGCCGATCACGGTCAACATCAACGGCTGCCCGAACTCGTGCGCGCGCATCCAGGTCGCCGACATCGGGTTCAAGGGCCAGATGGTCGACGACGGCGACGGCAACTCCGTCGAGGGCTTCCAGGTCCACCTGGGCGGAAGCCTCGGTCTGGACAGCGGTTTCGGCCGCAAGCTGCGCCAGCACAAGGTGCTGGCCACCGAGCTCGGCGACTACATCGACCGGGTCGTTCGCAACTTCGTGAAACAACGAGAGCAGGGCGAGCGTTTCGCTACGTGGGCGATACGAGCAGACGAGGCAGATTTGCGGTGACGGATTTGATGAGCGACATCGAACTGCAGGCACTGGCCGAACGCGGTGCCGCCGAACTCGACGGGGCGAGCGCGCACGACCTGCTGCGCTGGACCGACGAGCATTTCGGCGGTGACGCCGCCGGCGGGCCGGCGAATTCTGGCTACGTAGTGGCCTCGAACATGCAGGACGCCGTTCTCATCGATCTGGCCGCCAAGGTGCGTCCCGGAGTGGACATCCTGTTCCTCGACACCGGGTACCACTTCGTCGAGACCATCGGCACCCGCGACGCCGTCGAGGCGGTCTACGACGTGAACATCGTCAATGTCACCGCCGAGAAGAGCGTGGCCGAGCAGGACGAGTTGTTCGGCAAGGACCTGTTCGCCCGCGAACCCAACGAGTGCTGCCGCATGCGCAAGGTCGAGCCGCTGTCGAAGGCCCTGAGCGGCTACTCGGCGTGGGTCACCGGCATCCGCCGCGTCGAGGCGCCCACGCGCGCCAACGCGCCGCTCATCAGCTGGGACAAGGCGTTCGGGCTGGTGAAGATCAACCCGCTGGCGGCCTGGACCGATCAGGACATGCAGGATTACATCGACGCCAACGGCGTTCTGGTCAATCCGCTTGTCTACGAGGGGTATCCGTCGATCGGCTGCGCGCCGTGCACGGCGAAGCCCGTCGAGGGCGCCGATCCGCGCAGCGGCCGCTGGGCGGGCACCGGCAAGATCGAATGCGGGTTGCACGCCTCGTGAGGTCGCAGTGACGCTCGTGCTGACCGCGCACGGCAGCGCCGACCCGCGCTCGGCCGCGGTGACGCACGCCGTGGCGGGCCGCATCCGACGGTTGCGGCCCTGGCTCGACGTGCGACCGGCGTTCCTGGAACAGACCGGGCCCAGCCTGCTCGACACGCTGCGCGGCCTGCACGCCCCCGGTGTGGTCGTACCGTTCCTGTTGGCCAGCGCATTTCATGCGCGCGTGGACATTCCCACGGTCATCGAGGAATCGGGTGCGACGGTCGACCGGGCCGAGGTGCTCGGAGAGGATCCGGCGCTGTTGACGGTGTTGCGTCAGCGGCTGGCCGAACTCGGCGTCTCCCCCGACGACGACGGACTGGGTGTCCTGGTCGTTTCGGTGGGGTCGTCGCGTCCGGACGCGAATGCGCGGACCGCGACGGTCGCGAAGTTACTGCGCGCCGGAACACGTTGGGCGGGAAGCGAAGTCGCGTTTGCAACCGGGCCGTACGCCGACCTTCCGGGCACCGCCGAGCGGCTGCGTGCCGACGGCGCCGAACGCCTGGTCATCGCGCCGTGGTTCCTGGCGCACGGCGTGATCACCGATCGTGTCGCGGAATACGCTGCGGCGGAAGGCATCGCAATGGCCGAGCCGCTCGGCTCGCACAACCTCGTCGCCGCCACGGTGATGGATCGCTACGACGCGATCACCGCGGGGGCCGCGGCCGCCGCCTGATTCGCGTCACGGCCGGATCTCGAACACGTTGTTGAACGGCGTCTGCGCGGCCAACCGGAACCGTCGGAAGCCGGCCGCCGTCGCGACCTCGCGGATGCGTGCCGGTCCGGCCTGTGTGCCGAGCGCCATACGTCCCGGCTGCGCGAGCGACGACGGTGTGCACAGCAGCGTGGAGAAACCGTAGTACGCGCGCCCGATCGGGTTGAGATTGTCCTCCACCCGGTCACCCGCGGCGGGCTCGACCACCATCCAGGTGCCGTCCTCGGCGATGACTTCCCGCACGTGACGCGCCGCGCCGACGGGATCGCCCATGTCGTGCAAGCAGTCGAACATCGTCACCAGGTCATAAGGCCCGCCGCCGAAGGCGTCCGCGGAGGCCACCTGGAAATCGACCGCTCCCGCTGCCCCGCTCCGCTCTCGAGCCACCGCGATGGAATCCGCGTGACCGTCCACCCCGACGAACACCGATCCCGGAAATGCTTGTGCCATCAGCAGTGTCGATGCCCCGTGCCCGCATCCCACGTCGGCCACTTTCGCGCCGGAGGCCAGCTTGTCCGCGACACCGTCCAACGCCGGCAGCCAGTCGCTGACCAGATGCGCGGTGTAGGTCGGGCGGAAGAACCGTTCGCACCCGATGTGGACATCGGGGTTGTGATCTCCCCAGCTGACACCGTGTCCCGCGGAGGCCGCCTCGACGATCCGCGCGGCATCGGCCGCGGTGCCGTGGGCGATCTGGAACAGGCCTGCGACGAAGGCGGGGCTGGTCTCGTCCGTGAGGGCGACCGCCTGTTCCGGGGGCAACCGATACCGTCCGGTCGCCGGCTCGTACTCCACGAATGCACCTGCCGCTTGTGCGTTGAGCCACTCCCGGGCGTAGTGCCCGTCAGTGCCGGTGCGCTCGGCCAACTCGGCGGGGGTGCTCGGTCCGTGCTCGGCCAGCGATCGGTAGTACCCCAGGCGGTCCCCCATGACCACGAGCGCGCAATTGAGCGCGGCGCCGGCCTCCTCAACCGAGCGGAAAACGAAGTCCATCAGCTTGTCCGGGTCGACCCGGACCGGTGTGCTCGAGATGTTCATGCGGTCAACACAACCACCGCGGAACGACCGAAGGATGGGGCATTTGCCCCATCTTCGGATGGGGATCAGGCCTTCGAAACCGCCCCGGCGTCGGCCTGATCGCTCGGCGGAACGTGTGTGCCGCCCGGCAGCGACGGCACCCGGGTGGCGCGGACGTAGACCGTGTCACCCTCCTTGAGGCCGAGCGCCTCGGCGTCTCCCCGGGTGATCTGCGCGGTGAACGGCGTCTGATCGCTCGCGCTGTGCAGCTCGACGCGAACCTCGAAGCCCAGCATGACGATTCGGTCGATGGTCGCTCGCAACACCCCGGTGGCCTGCACCGAGTCGTCGGTGGACGCGATCGCCATGTCCGGAGTGCGGCCGACGCGGATGTCGTGCGGACGGACCAGCGAGCCGTTGAGCGAGGACACCGCGCCGAGGAACGACATCACGAACGCGTTGGCGGGCGCGTCGTAAACCTCCGCGGGAGTACCCACCTGCTCGATGCGGCCCTTGTTGAGCACCGCGATCCGGTCGGCGACATCGAGCGCCTCGGACTGATCGTGCGTCACCAACACCGTCGTGACGTGGACCTCTTCATGCAGCCGGCGCAGCCACGCCCGCAGGTCCTCGCGCACCTTGGCGTCCAGCGCGCCGAAGGGTTCGTCGAGCAACAGCACCTGCGGGTCCACCGCCAACGCGCGGGCCAACGCCATGCGCTGACGCTGGCCACCCGAGAGCTGATTCGGGTAGCGGGTCTGGAAACCGGCCAGCCCGACCACTTCGAGGAGGTTGTCGACCTTCTCCCTGATCTCGGCCTTGGGGCGCCTGCGGATCTTCAGCCCGAACGCGACGTTGTCGCGCACGGTGAGGTGTTTGAACGCCGCGTAGTGCTGGAACACGAACCCGATGCCGCGGCGCTGCGGCGGCACGTTGGTGACATCACGGCCGTTGATCGTGATGGTGCCGGTGTCGGGGCGATCCAGGCCCGCGATGGCCCGCAACAGCGTCGACTTACCCGACCCGCTGGGCCCGAGCAGCGCGGTGAGCGAACCCGACGGCACCTCGAAGTCGACGTTGTCCAGGGCCGCGAAGTCGCCGTAGTGCTTGTTGGCGCCCCGCACCACGATTGCCTCGCTCATGCTCATCTCCCTATGCCTGCTTGCTCATCCGAGAGCGCCGGACGTCGAGCACCACCTGGGCGATCAACACCACCACCGCCACCGACATCAGCAGCGTCGACACCGCGTATGCGCCGTACTCGGCACCGCGGCCGTAGCGGTCCGACACCAACAGCGTGAGCGTCTGCGACGACCCCGGCAGGTTGGACGACACCATCAGGACCGCGCCGTACTCGCCGAGTGTGCGCGCGATCGTCAACACCACCCCGTAGGTCAGGCCCCACCTGATCGACGGCAGCGTGATCCGCCAGAACGTCTGCCACCACTGCGAGCCGAGCGTGGCGGCGGCCTCCTCCTGATCCGTGCCGAGTTCGTGCAACACCGGTTCGACTTCACGGATCACGAACGGCACGGTGACGAAGACGCTGGCCAGCACGATCCCCGGAAAACCGAAGATGATCTTGAACCCGAGATTGTTCTCCACGAAACCGAACAGCCCCGCCGACCCCCACAGCAGGATCAACGCGACGCCGACCACCACCGGCGACACCGCGAACGGCAGGTCGACCACGGCCTGCAGGGCGCTCTTGCCGCGGAACTTGTTGCGCGCCAACACCAGCGCCGTCGGAACGCCGAACAGAACATTGAGCGGCACCACGATCGCGACCACCAACAGCGACAGGTTCAGCGCCGAGATCGCCGCGGGGGTGCGGATCGATTCGACGAATGCACCGATTCCGGGCGAGAAGGTGCGCCACAGGATCAGGCCCACGGGAACGATCACGAGCACGATGACGTAGGCCAACGCCAGGTAGCGCAGCAGGTGTTTGACCACCGGGGACAAGATCATTGAGCCATCTCGTCCCGTCGGGCGGCGCGTGACCCGATCGCGCGCAGGATGAACAGCACGACGAACGAGATCAGCAGGAGCACAATGGAGATCGCGGCCGCGCCGGTGCGGTCGTCGTTCTCGATGAGGGTGCGGATCCACTGCGAGGACACTTCGGTCTCACCGGGCACCGCGCCACCGATCAGCACCACCGAACCGAATTCGCCGATCGCGCGGGAGAACGCCAGCCCGGCGCCCGACAGCAGCGACGGCAGGAGCGCGGGCAGCATCACCCGGGTGAAGATGATCCAGTTGTTGGCGCCCAACGACGCTGCGGCTTCCTCGATCTCGCGGTCCAATTCCAGCAACACCGGTTGCACGGAACGCACCACGAACGGCAACGTGACGAACAACAACGCCACCCCGATGCCCCACTTGGTGTGCTGCAGGTGCAGTCCCACCGGGCTGGCCGGGCCGTAGAGCGCCAGCATCACCAGGCTGGCCACGATCGTCGGCAACGCGAACGGCAGGTCGATCACCGAGTCGATCAGCCGCTTGCCGAAGAACTCGTCGCGCGTCAGAACCCACGCCACCAGCAGTCCGAACACCAGGTTGACCGCCGTCACCCCGAACGACACGGTCAGCGTCACCTTGAACGACTCGATGGCCGCGTTCGAGCTGACCGCCGACCAGAACGCCCGCCAGCCGCCGCCCGCCGCCTGCCAGAGGATGGCGGCCAACGGCAACAGCACGATCAGGCTCAGCCAGATCGACGCCGCCCCCACCCGCAGCGACGTCGTCCCGTGACGGCGCCCGAGAAATCCGGACGCCCCGCCCGGCTCACCACCGGTGAACCCGGGACGGGTTGTCACAGAAGAGGTCATCCGGTCGCCTGGGTGTAGATCTTGGTGATCTTGCCGTTGTCCTTGTCGAACAGTTCGGGATCGACCTTCTCCCAGCCACCGAGGTCGTCGACGGTCCACAGCTTGGCGGGCGCGGGGAACTTATCCCTGAACTCCTCGAGCACGGCGGGATCGACG
>NZ_CVTB01000259.1 GCF_001050015.1 Mycolicibacterium malmesburyense | reverse complement strand
GGGGAGTCTGACCGTGTCGCCCGCCACGTCGATGGCGACCTTGCCGCGGAGTGCATATGACCGCCTGTTCTCAAGGAGCTCGTGAGCTTCGCCCGTCCGAGCGAGCGGAAGAGTCGCGCCGATGATCGGCTTCACGAGACCGCGTTCGACCAGGGTGGTGAGTGCGTCGAGCTTTCCCCGGTTCTGCCGTGTAAAGACAAAGTGATAGGCGGCGTTCCTGCCCCAGGCTTCGATGAGATTCTGTGGCTGCGCGATGTCGACGATGCTGACGACACGGCCGGAGTCGGCGAGCACCAACGGACTTCGCGTGAGGGTGTCGCCACCGATCGTGTCGTAGACGACGTCGACCCCTGTGCCGTGGGTCAACTCGACCACAGTGTGGACATAGTCCGTCGATGTGAAGTCGATTGCTGCATCTGCTCCGAGGGAGCGGACGAACTCGTGGTCGGCGGCTTTCGCGGTGGTGACCACGTACGCCCCGATGGCTTTCGCGACCTGGATCGCGATTGTGCCGACACCACCCGCGCCACCGTGGATGAGGATCGTCTCCCCGACGGTGAGCTGAGCTCGCGTCACCAGTGACTCCCACACGGTGCCGCCGACGAGGGTCAAGCTCGCCGCCTCGAGATGGGTGAGGTTCTCGGGTTTGCGGCCGACGAGTTCGACGTCGGCGACGTGTTGCTCGGCGTAGGAGCCGGGGCCACCGAAGATATGGGGTGTGTAGTACACCGCGTCGCCGGCGCGGAACTCGGTCACGTGTGACCCCACTTCCGCTATCACCCCGGAGATGTCGTGTCCGATGATCGCCGGGAGCGGAACGTGATCCGCGTAGTCTCCGCGACGAATCTGATAGTCGAGCGGGTTGATGGCGGTCGCGTGGACGCGCACCCGCACCTGGCGCGGCTCCACGTGCGGAACGGATACTTCGCGCAGCTCGAACGCATCGGGCCCGCCGAAGCGGGTGAGTACAACGGCTTTCATCGGATCGGTCATAGCGGTGTTCCTCACCGTGGCTGTGGAAGCGCGACCCGCCGGAACCGACGGTGCTTCCAGTGTCGCCGTCATGATCGCCGATTACCAGGGGCGCTATCGCCAATACTCGCGGGGATCGTGACAATGCGGATACAAGGCGTGAAGGCCGGCCCCCAGCGTGTCCGCGATCCGCGGCCGCGGGCATGGAGTGACTGCGGCGACGACGTCGAAAGTGTCTTCAGCGAAGACGAGATCCTCCCCATCGTGTCGATCTACTGATTGACGTCGGCGAGCGCCTCATCGCGGCCACTCGCCCCGATTGCGCAACCGCGGCTCTACGCGGCGGAGTTGGTGACTTCTTCCGGCCCTTCGGGCGTCGCTAGCCTGCGGCGCAAACCCGCTGAAGCCGCGGGTAGTGCGCACCATTCGCTCCGCGCAACAATGGCACTCGAATGAGGCGAGGTTCGAAGGAGGACGCTCATGCGGGAGACGAGGCGTAGCCGGATGGCCACCCTCATGGCGGTTGCTGGTATTTGCGCCGCAGCGCTCGTCCTCGCCGGTTGCGGCAACGCCTCCGAAATTCAGTCCGAGCCTCCCACCGGACAGCACAAGCCGACGCCGGACACCACCCCAAGTAACGAAATCGCCGCAGATCGAAAAGCTTACGAACGCACGGCATTTCACTCGCCAACCGGCAACATCGGCTGTCAGATCAGCCCGACGAGCGTCAGATGCGACATTGACCAACGCACGTGGTCACCCCCGCCCCGCCCGGCCGACTGCACGCTCGACTACGGACAAGGCATCTCGATCGCGACCGGCGGGAGCGCACAGTTCGTCTGCGCCGGGGACACCGCCCGCGTGCTGCCGCCATACGGGGGAGCGGGCGAACCGCTGCCCTACGGCCAGGCGATCACAGCCGGACCCATCCGCTGCGAGAGCGCCGAGACGGGCGTGACGTGCCGCGACGGCGACTTCGGCCACGGCTTCTCGATCTCCCGCGAGGCCTACGAGCTTTTCTGAACGGCTCGCCGGTCGCCCGCGCCTGCTAGGCGACCGCAGCCTCTTGCATAAATTTGGGCGGTCGCTCAAACTTAGCGCCGTGAACCCCCGCGGCCGGTCGGCCATCATCGCCGGTGGTTTAGCGGCGTGGTCCGGCCCCTTCGCACTCCGCGGATGCGGCCCGCATACAACTCCCGAGGCCGATGACGCCTCGACGTCACCCATCTGAACAGGAGTAGCCATGGGAAAGCTCGAGGGCAAGGTCGCCTTCATCACCGGGGCCGCGCGAGGCCAGGGCCGCGCGCACGCGGTCCGCCTCGCGGAGGAGGGCGCCGACGTCATCGCGGTCGACGTATGCGCGCAGTACAGCACGGTGGCTTACAAGATGTCGACGCCTGAGGACCTGAAAGAGACTGTGCGCCAGGTGGAATCGCTGGGCAGGCGCATCGTGGCGCGGGAGGTGGACGTCAGCGACGTGGCCGCGCTGCAGAAGGCGTTCGACGACGGGACTGCCGAACTCGGCGGCGTCGACATCGTGGTCGCCAACGCCGGTATCGGCCCGGGCGGTGCCACCACCGACGACGAGCAGTGGGAAGACGTCATGAACGTCAACCTCAAAGGCGTGTGGAACACGCTGCGCGTCGCTGTCCCGACGCTGCTCAAACAAGATCGAGGCGGTTCGATCATCCTGACCACCTCGACCGGCGGTCTCATCGGCACCCCCGTCGTATCCGGCGGGATGATCGCCTATACCGCCGCCAAGCACGGTGTTGTCGGCCTCATGCGCGCCTACGCCAACTACCTTGCCCCGCAATACATCCGGGTCAACAGCGTTGCGCCGACGACGGTCGCCACCCCGATGGCCAACAACGGGGATCTCAGCATGCTCAAGAAGTACGAGCCCGCCATCGCGCGATCGCTCGAGAACGCGATCCCGGTCGACTACGTCGAGGCACGCGATATCGCCAACGCGGTCGCGTGGCTCGCCTCCGACGACGCCCGGTACGTCACCGGCACCGTCGTGCCCGTCGACGCCGGCCTGCTCAACAAGGTCTGAGAAGCACGGGCCCGCAACGCAGTCAGCCCAAGGAGATCAGCGCGATCGAGGACCCGGGCAGCGTCAGCCCGACTGACTGTGCGCGGCCGAGCCTTTCGTGGAGGAAGACCATCGCCAGCACGACCGGGATCGCGGGGTACAGCGCGGCGAGCACGGTGGCCAACGCGAGGAGCTGGTCCTGCGTCGCAAGCAGATACAGGACGATGGCCCCCGGCCCGGCGGCTCCGACGGCACACGCGGGCAGTGCCAGCCGCCGCGGAAGGCGCTCGCGGTGGCCGTCGGCCTCGCGGTGAGCATGAACGCGGTGCTCGGCGTCTTCGGTGTCTGGGCCACGCTATCGGGTCCCTTGCAACTCGCGACGGGCGTGCGCCGCTGGAAACACGTTGGCGCGCAATGGGCGATGATCCTCAGCGACACCCAGGCGGCCGTCGTCGGGGCGATGTTTCTGGGGGAGGCCGCCGGCCCGGCGACGCCGACATCGCGCCCTATGCGGCGTTCGGCGCCTTCTACTTCCTGGTCTCAGCGATCTGGCTGACCGTGTCCGCCGCCCGCAGGCGCCGCGTCGGCTGAGGAGAGGACCCTGATGAAAACGATCCTGATCACCGGTGTCAGCAGCGGCCTAAGCCGAGCCTTCGCCGCCGGCGCTCTGGCGGCCGGCCATCGCGTGGTGGGCACGGTGCGCAGACCCGAGGACGCCGAGACATTCGAAGCGCTCGCTCCCGGTCGTGTGCACGCGCGCCTGCTCGACGTGACCGACGATGCCGCCGTCTTCGCGACGATCGCGGACATCGAAGCGAACGTCGGCCCTCTCGACGCCGTCATCGCCAACGCCGATTACGGCGTCGAAGGCGTCTTCGAAGAGACGCCACTGTCGGAATGGCGAGCGCAGTTCGCCACCAACGTCTTCGGCGTGGTGGCCACGCTGCAGGCCGCCTACCGTTCATGCGGCGCCGCCGCGCCGGACACCTCATGGCGGTGACCTCGATGGGCGGGCTGGCGGCGGTTCCCGGCATGGCGGCCTACTGTGCGAGCAAGTTCGCCGTCGAGGGCATGCTGGAAAGCCTTCGCAAGGAGGTCGCCCAGTTCGGTGTCCGGGTCACCGCGATCGAACCGGGGTCCTTCCGTACCGAGTGGGCCGGACGGTCGATGACGCGCGCGGAGCGGGCGATCGCTGACTACGACGCGTTGTTCGAGCCCATCCGCGCAGCTCGCGAGCTAGCAGAGCGATCAAGAACAACGGACGAATAGACATCGTCGGCGACACTTCATACCCTGTCCGAGACATACGTAGCCGGACCGGGACAGGTCCCTACTGCGAAGGATCGTGACAGTCCGTATGGGTCGGGTGCGCCGTGTACTTCCCCGAGCGGGAAGCGGCGTCGCAGCAGCGGTCCTGGCCTTGGCGGTGTCGTTGGCCGGCGGGGTCGCGGCCGACCCGGCGTCCGACGCGTTGGCCAGGCTCGACGAGTTGTCGCGACAGGCTGTGCAGACTCGCGAAGCCGTCACCCAGGCCCAACGCGACGCCGAGGGCAAGGCCGCCGCGCAGGCCCAGGCCGAAGACCGCCATCGTAAAGACCTGGCGGCCCTCGACGCCGCGAATACCCAGCTGGCCGCCCGGCAAGCCGCCGCCGACAAAGTGGCGGCGATGACGTACGTCAGCGGGCGCACCGGCCAGTGGGCGGCGTTGCTGAGCGCGGGTTCCCCGCAGCAGCTGATCGACCAGCTGTCCATCCAGCGGGCGATCACCACCGAGACCACCGCGCAGATGAAAGCCTTCCAGGCCGCGCGTAAGAACGCGGAGACCGCCGCCGAATCGTCGGAGAAATCGGCCGCCGAGGCCCGGGCCGCGGCCGAGCAGTCGGCCGCTGTGCGCGCGGACCTGCAGAAGAAGTTCCGAGATCTGCAACAACGGATCGCCGCCGCGGAGGCCCAGTACGCAGTGCTGACGCCCGGTCAGCGGGCGGTGGTCGACAACGCGGCGGCCACCCCGCCGCAGGCCGCGCCGGCGCCACCGCCTCCGCCGGAAGCACCCGCGGCGCCGCCGCCGGTCCTCGCGATGCCCGGCCAACCCCCCGGCGAAGTCGCCCCTCCGCCCGCGGCCGCCCTGATGGCCGTCCCGGAAGCGCTGCCCGTCGGCGTCGCGTCCGAGGCGGGGCTGCAGCCCAACACCGTGCTCGCCGCCCGCGCCATCAGCGCGCGGTTCCCCCAGATCTCCGACATCGACGGGGTGCGGCCCGACTCGAAGCCGTGGCATCCGAGCGGCCTGGCGATCGATGTGATGATCCCCGACCCCGAGAGCCCCGAAGGCATCGCGCTCGGAGACGAGATCAAGGCGTTCATGTTGAGCAATGCGAGCCGCTTCGGGTTGCAGGACGTGATCTGGCGCGGCACCTACTACACCCCGGACGGTCCGGCGGGTTCGGGTTACGGCCACTACGACCACGTGCACGTGACCACGACACCCCGCCGCTGACCGGCTACGAAAGCAGAATCACGGTTTACTTCCTGCGCTGACTGAGCCTACCGTCGGAATCAGTGTCCTGTATGACGGAGAGTGGGTTGGCTGCATGACGGTGACTGGGGAACGTCCGACGATCGAGCTCGACGATGTCGATTTCAATCGCCGCGTCCATCCGGACAAACCGCTGCGGCCGATCCCGCCGGGGCGCGACCACTTCGCCTCGCAGTGGCGGCACATGCGCGAGTTCATGTTCGGCGGCTGGATCGACGTCGACAAGGAGGTCGAACCCAGCGACCTCACGCGCTGGCGTGACGACTACTTCTGGCAGGGCGACGAGTACATGGGCGCCGTGGTCGACGCGTTCGAGCGCATCGGTTACGAACAGGGCCGCGCGCTGTTCGAGCAGGCTCTCACGCGGGGCATCGAATCGTTGCAGGACCCCCCGCAAGAACTCGTCGACCTCTTCGAGCACCTGGACGGCTTATCCGGCCAATTCGATCTGGTTTCCGCCGAACGGGGCCGGATGCTCGCGATGTCGGCCACCAAATCGGCCAGCACGATCATCCAGGGGTGGGCGTTCTACGAGACCGCGATGACCGGCGACATCTCGGCGGCCACCGGTGCCACCGGTCGGTTCGCAGACGACGGTCCGCGCCGCTTCATCGAAACGGCGCGGGTCTTCGCGCAATTCACGCTGCCCGACATCTTCGATCGGAAGTCCGAGGCGTTTCAGGACGTCGTCCGGGTCCGGTTGATGCACGCACTGGCCAGCCGCGGGCTACGGCGCAAGTGGGGTGACAAGGTCTATCTCAAGTTCGGCGAACCCATTCCGGTGACCTCTCTGCTCGGGTTCGGCAGCGGCATGCTGCTCGGCCGGCTCGTCGATCACGCGTTCGGCCGCAAGCTCACCGCGCAGCAGCTCGAGGATCTCGCCGAGTACTCCTCGTTCTCAGGACAGCTTTGGGGCGCTCCGGAAGTGCTGCGCTCGCCGAACGGTGTCGAACTGATCAAGTCGTTGAACTATGTCCTGGCCAGGGGTGGCAACCCGTCGCCGTGGCGTGCCGAACTCGTTGACGCGATCGCGGGTCCCGCCCACATCGCCACGCTGACGGAGACGCTGCCCTCCTGGGCCAGAAAGCTCGTGAAGCGCTACGCCAACCAGATCACCGCCACCATTGCGCTGGCGCCGGCCGGCGTCGTGTTCGGATACCGGCAGATCGAGGCCATGATCGCCGGTTCGCTCTTCGAACCGCTCGGCTACGACTTCGAGCGGCGAGTACGGATCTTCGAGAACATCACCAGAGTCAACGTCCGCCTGGCAATGCTGGCCGACCGCCTACCGTGGTCGAATCCGATTCGCGAACAACGGAAGAGAACCGGCGCGGCGGCACGTGAGCGGATCGCCATGCTGAGCAAGATCGCCGCAGGCCGACAGATCCCCTTGACCTACACCCATCACGATCAGTCGACGTCGGGCGAAACCTTCACCGGCTGAGGGTGTTTCGCTTCTGGCTGAGGATCGCGAGACCAGCTCAGGGATGCAGATTCCACTGGCCGCAATCCTGGGCCAGGACGTCGTTGACGTCGACGCGGATGCCGCCGACCAGCGGCCCCGGATTCGAGGCCGTGTCGATGATGCGTTGGTAGAGAACCGCGGCCGGGTAGATCTGGCCCTTCGACCAGGACCTGGTCTGCCACGCCCACACGCGACCAGGCGTACCGGACCGCCCGATGACGCCGTCGGCGGCCGCCCACCGGCAGGCGTTGATGCCGCCGTAGATGCCCGTGCGTTGCACACCGAGCACCGAGTTGATTCCCCGAAACCACGGCAGCGCGAGGTTGGTCCATGCGTTGCGGTCGATGTCGTCGTCGATGCTGAAGAAGATCGGTGCGCTCTTGCCGCCGCCCGCCGCGGTGTGCAGGTGCCACGCGGTGCGCGCGTCGGCGACGCCTCCGGCGTACCCGCGGGTGAAGTCCGACGGCGCTGTCCCGCCCGGCTTTCCGTACTGATAGTTGCTGACGATGACCAGACCGGCGGCGTTCAGTGACTTGGCGTACGGCAGGGTGATCGGTTTGGCGCCGAAGTTCGAACCCGGCCGCGATGTCGAGACGTAGTTGATCACCCCGGAGTGGCCGGCGGCCTTGATGTCCCGGGCCGGAATCTGGCGCGCGGCGAAGTCGATGAGCGTCGGGGCGGCGGCCGAGGCGGTGGGGATGCCGGCGCTTGCCGCCGCGGCACCGAGACCGGCCAGCGCGGACACCCCCGCGGCATAGCGCAGCGCCTCACGCCGGGAAACCGGGCGCGAGCACCGGTCGATCGGGCCCCTCGGCGTCTCGCGCACGCGGGCAAGTTAACAAAGTGACAGTTGTGAACAACGGAGCCACGCCGGGACGGGCGGGTTTAGAGCAGATCCGTGATCGTCTTGAGACCGGCCTCGTAGAGCACGCCGGGCAACATGCCGCCGTCGATCTCGATGGTCGTCCCGTTGATGAAATCGGCCTGGCCACTGCACAGAAACACCACCGCCCGACCGACCTCGGCCGGTTCGCCCGCCCGGCGCAAAGGGATGTCGCGGAAGTACTTCTCGCCCGTCGGATCGTCCTTGGGCAACACGAACGCCTTGAAGTTCTCCGTCGTCGTCGGCCCGAGCGCCAGGCAGTTCACCCGCGCCCGAGGGCCCCACTCCTCGGCGAGTGACCGGGTCAGGTGGTTGAGCCCGGACTTGGCCGCACCGTAGGAGACCAGCGTGGGCGACCCGGCGGGATGACCGGCGCCCGACGAGATGTTGACGATCGAGCCGACGCCGTCCTGCTCGCGCATCTGCCGAAAGACCCGAATCGCGAACCACATTGGGCTGATCAGGTTCATCTGGATGGCGAACGAATGGAACCGCACGGTGCGCTCGTAATCGTCGGCGCCCTCCGGTGCACCCTGGATGCGCTGGACGAGTTCGGAAACGTCCTCGACGTGCGGGGTGGGGACCGTGCCGCCCGCGTTGTTCACCAGGATGTCGACGCGGCCGTAGTCGGCGACCACCCCGGAGACGAACTCGTCGATCGCGCGGTGGTCGCCTTGGTCGCACACCCGCTGATCAGAGCGGGCGAGCCACTCGGCATTGTCCTCCACGCCCGGCATCGCGTCGAGCCGGCGTCGTGAACACCCGATGACGGTCGCTCCTGCACGCAACAGTTCGTGTGCGATACCGACCCCGACGCCCCGGCTGGTCCCGGTCACGATCGCGACCTTGCCATCGAGCACGTGTTCGTCCACGAAAACCTCTCTCTTCCTGGCGTCCCAGCGACGTTACTGACGTCCGAGGCGCACGACGTGCCAATCGACCCACCCATGCACCGGTCAATCACCCGACCGAATCTTTGACAGTTGTCAGAATTTTGGTACCTTGGCCGGTGACGGAGTTCACAGAAACGGTAAGGCGACATGGCTTCATCACCCACTGCGGCGATCATCGGCGCGGGCATCAGCGGCCTGACCACGGGCAAAAACCTCGCGGACGCGGGCATCGAATACGACTGCTTCGAGTCGTCCGACCGGATCGGCGGCAACTGGGCGTTCCGCAATCCGAACGGCCACTCCAGCGCCTATCGGTCCTTGCACATCGACACCTCGCGAGAGTGCTTGTCGTTCCGCGACTTCCCGATGCGCGCCGACCTTCCCGACTTCCCGCATCACTCGCAGGTCAAGGAGTACCTGGACGACTACGCCGAAACGTTCGGCCTGCTGGACCGCATTCAGTTCCGGAACGAGGTGAAGCACGCGCGGCGCCTGCCCCACGGAGGTTGGGAACTCGACACCGCGGACGGACGGACGCGGCGCTACGACGTCCTCGTGGTCGCGAACGGCCATCACTGGGACCCGCGCACACCGGAGTTCCCGGGCGAGTTCACCGGAGAGAGCATCCACGCCCACTCCTACATCGACCCCACCGAACCGCTGGATCTTCGCGGCAAGCGCATCGTCGTTGTCGGCATCGGCAACTCGGCGGCCGACCTGGTCTCCGAGTTGTCCCAGAAGTCCTGGCGCAACACCGTTTACCTGTCGACCCGTTCCGGCGCTTGGGTGGTGCCCAAGTACATCTTCGGTAAGACCGCCGACAAGGTCGCGCGATCGCTGCCGGTGATCCCGCTGTCGTGGCAGCGGCGTGCGATGCAGCCGTTCGCCAAGCTGATGTTCGGTGACCCCGAGAACTACGGCCTACCCAAACCCAACCACCGGTTCCTCGAGGCGCACCCCACCCAATCCGCCGAACTGCTCATGCGGTTGGGGTCCGGCGACGCGACCGCGAAGCCGAATATCGAACGCCTGGACGGGCGTTCGGTGGTGTTCGTCGACGGCACGAGCGTGGAGGCCGACGTCATCATCTACGCGACGGGATACAACATCACGTTCCCGTTCTTCGACCGCAGCTTCATCGAGGCCTCCGACAACCGGCTGCCGCTGTACAAGCGGATCCTCAAACCGGGCATCGACGACCTGCTCTTCATGGGATTCGCCCAGGCGGTGCCCACGCTGTTCCCGTTCGTGGAGTGCCAGGCCCGGTTGGTCGCCGCGTATCTCGCCGGCACTTACCGGCCCCCGTCCGAACCCGAGATGTGGCGCGTGATCGCCGCCGACGAGCGCAAGTACGTCGGCCACTTCGCCGACAAACCGCGACACACCCAGCAGGTGGACTACTGGGATTACGAACGTGACATGCGCAAGCGTGAATTGCCCGCGGGACGCAAGCGCGTCGAGAAACTCGGACCCGTACAGCTGGCGGGCCGGGCACGCGAGGCGGCCGGTGCCGCCTGAGTCGACACAGACGTCGCGACGCAACGCGCGCCGGCCACAGCCGCGCGGCGACGAGAGCAGGATGAGGCTCCTCGAGGCGTTCGAGGAACAACTGCAGAGCCATTCGTTGGCCGACATCAGCGTCGCCGAGGTCGCGAAGGCGGCGGGCCTCAAGCGACCGGCGTTCTACTTCTACTTCGCGGGCAAACACGAGGTCGTCACCGAGCTGCTCACCGACATCTTCGCCGACGACGTGTTCACCATCGGGGGATTCCTCGCGGGCGGCGGTGATCCGCGAAAGTCCGTGGCAGACGCGATGACCCGAACATTCGAGTCCTGGCACGCCCACCGAACCCTGTTTCGCGCGATGCTCGACGCCCGCGACTCCGACCCCGAGGCGAGGGCGATCTGGGACCAGTGGCTCGCGCGGTACGAGGAATTCGTCAGCGATTTCATCGGCGCACAGCCGACCATCGACATTCCCGACCCAGAAGCCCTGGCCCACACGCTGATCTCGATGAACGAACGGGTTCTCGATCGCCACATCCGCTCCGACGACGGACCCGAGGCCGCCCGTCCGCTTCTCGCGGCGGTCATCCACGTCTGGCACACGGCGCTGTTCGGAGGGGAGACGCCATGACATCTGCCCGCATTGAGATTCCGGTCGACGGCGACATGATCGCCGCACACCGCTTCTCCGCGACGACCGACGCGTTGACCGGCCCGGCTGGGCCCCCCTGCGTCGTCATGGCACACGGGCTGGGCGCCACCCAGGACAGCGGGTTGTTCGCGTTCGCCGAGGCGGTGGCGGCGGCCGGTGCCGACGTCATCACATTCGACTACCGGCACTTCGCCGAATCCTCCGGACAGCCACGGCAACTCGTGTCGCTCAAGCGGCAGGTTGCCGACTACCACGCGGTGATCGATCACGCGCGGCGGCTCGCACAGGTGGACCCGCAGCGCATCGTCGCATGGGGGGTGTCACTGTCCGGTGGGCACGTCATCCGAGTCGCCGCCGGCGATCCGCAGCTGGCCGGGATCATCTCGCTGACGCCCGCCACCGATGGTCTGCCCGTGGTGGCGCAATCGCTGCGGACGCTCGGACCCCGGTACCTCCTGCGCGTGATGGCGTACGGCGCACGTGACGTCGCGGCGACGTTGCGCGGCCGCCCACCGGTACTCATCCCGATCGTGGGCGCACCCGGTGAGGTGGCCGGCTTGACCGCCGAGGGCGCCGTGGACGGGATGTACCGCATCGCCGGGCCCCGCTGGCGCAACGAGTTCGCCGCCCGGCTGGTCCTGGTCATGGGCGGGTATCGACCGATCACGAGCGCCAGACGCGTCGCCTGCCCGGCGCTGGTGCAGATCGCCGATCAGGACCGCACCGCACCTCCCGCACCCGCCACCGCGGCCGCGACACGGATGCGGGCGACGGTGCATCACTACCCGTGCGATCACTTCGACGTCTACCCGGGCGCTCGTTGGCATGATCGGGTCGTCAACGACCAGATCGCGTTCCTGCGTCGCATCCTGGCGCCGAGCCGACACAACCGGGCCGCAGAGTGCCCCGCAAGCTGACTGACCCACGCCGCACGACCAGCGGTGGGACCCGGTTTCGATGCGATGCCCCGGGGTAGAAGACGCGCGTGAGCGAACCCGATCCGAACACCGCGACCAAGCGGGATCGCGGCGCCGTGATCGGATCCGGCGCGCTCTGGCTGGCGAAGTGGTCGCTGGTGGTCGTCGCGATCGCCGCGGGTTCGGTGGTACTGGGCTGGGTCATCGCAAAACTTTGGGTGATCTTCCTGCCGGTGCTGCTCGCCGTCGTCCTCTGCACTGTGCTGTGGCCGCCGGCGCGCATCCTGATGGACCGCGTCGGTATGCCGCCGGCCGCCGCCGCGCTGACGACCCTCTTGCTGTTCCTGGCGATCACGTCGGGACTGGTTGCGCTGATCGTCCCCCCGCTGTTGAACCAGATGCCCGCCCTGGCCAACCAGGCCACCGGGGGCATCGACAGGCTGCAGGACTGGATCGCCGGACCCCCGATCAACCTGCAGCAGGAGCAGCTGGACCGCTTCGCCGGTTCGCTGGTCAACGCGATGCGAGAGTCGTCCTCCACCATTGCGACCGGCGTCGTCAGCGGTGTCAGCACTGTCGGCAGTGTCCTGGTCACCTTGATTCTGACGGTCGTGCTGTCGTTCTTCGTGCTCAAGGATGGCCGCAGGTTCCTGCCCTGGCTGGTCGGGCTCAGTGGCCGCCGCGCGGGACGGCATCTGGAGGCGGTGCTCAGCCGCATGTGGGACAACCTCGGCGGCTTCATCCGGGCTCAAGCGGGCGTGGCCCTGATCGACGCCGTCTTCATCGGCGCGGGGTTGCTCGTCCTCGGTGTGCCCCTCGCCGCGGCCCTGGCGGTGCTGACTTTCATCGGGGCGTTCGTGCCGTTCGTCGGCGCGTTCGTCGTCGGCGCACTGGCGGTGCTGATCGCGTTGGTGGCCAACGGTTTCGTCAATGCGCTGCTGGTGCTGGCCGTCATTGTCGCGGTGCAGCAGATCGAAGGGAACGTGCTTCAGCCGTTCCTGCAGAGCCGCGTCATGAAGCTGCACGCGGCGGTGATCCTGCTCGCGGTGACCGCCGGCGGAGCGCTGTTCGGGATCATCGGCGCATTCCTCGCCGTGCCGACGGTCGCGATGCTGGCGGTCCTCGTGCGCTATGTCAGCGAGCAGATCGATGAACGGGCCGAGGACGAAACACTGGCTGCCGGTGATGAGCAGGGCCCGGGACCGTGAATGCCGGATGAGCATTCGGCGCCGGCCGTAATCGATCGGCAAGAATTTCCAGGATTAGCGGTCGCTCAATCCGTCAATACCTGCCGGCGTCGAAGGCGCCCCGTCTCCGGCAAGACGTGTGTCGCCCGTCGAGCAAGTCGGAAGCACGAGGTGAGTCATAGACGGACCGTTGGAGCCCGCCGGCGTCGCGCTGCGCTCCGGACACCCGACCACCGCCGCGGTCCGCGCGCCGGACCGTAGGACCTGACATGCCCGCAGCCGTCGCCATCGACTTCTTCCTCGCGCTCGCCGTCATCCTCGTGGCGTGCCGGGTGGTCGGGCTGATCGCGCAACGCCTGGGGCAACCGCAGGTCGTGGGCGAGATGATCGCCGGCGTCATCCTGGGCCCGTCGCTGCTGGGCCGGATCGCGCCCGGTGTGCAGGCCGAACTGTTTCCCTCCGGAGAGGCGAACGTGGTGCTCTACACCGCCGCGCAGATCGGCCTCGTTCTCTACATGTTCCTCGTCGGGCTCAACTTCGACGTCGACCTGATCAAGCACCGCGCCGGCACCGCGGCCACCGTCTCCGCCGCAGGCATCTTCGCCCCGCTCGCGCTCGGCGCGCTCATCGCGGTCCCCCTCATGAACGGCGGCGACTTCTTCGGCGACGGCGTCACACCGTTCATGGCGATGTTGTTCCTCGGCGCCTCCATCGCGATCACGGCGTTTCCCATGCTCGCGCGCATCATCTTCGAAACCCGGCTCACCGGAACGAGTCTCGGCACGCTCGCGCTGGCCTGCGGCGCCACCGACGATGCCATCTCGTGGTGCATCCTCGCCGTCGTGCTCGCCATCCACCAGGGCGACCCGACGATCGCGGTGATCGCCATCGTCGGCGGCGCGCTCTATACGGTGCTGGTGCTGACGGCGGGACGGCGGGCGCTGGGCTTCCTCGGAACGATGACCGAACGCCGCAACACCGTCACCCCGTCGATGCTGAGCGTCGTGCTGATCCTGCTGATGGCGTGCGCATGGTTCACCGACGTCATCGGGATCTACGCGATCTTCGGCGCGTTCATCCTCGGGGTGGCCATGCCCTCGGGGTTGTTCGCGCGCAAGGTCACCGACTCCCTCGAACCGCTCACCACCACGTTGCTGCTGCCGTTGTTCTTCGTCTACTCGGGACTCAACACCGAGATCGGCTTGGTGAACACCCCGACCCTGTGGGCGGTCACGCTCGGCATCCTCGTCGTGGCGATCGCGGGCAAGGGCATCGCCTGCACGGTGGCCGCGCGGTTACGCCGGGTGCCGCTGCGGGAATCCGTCGCGCTGGGCTCATTGATGAACGCGCGCGGGCTGATCGAACTCATCCTGCTCAACATCGGCCTCGAGGCGGGCATCATCACGCCGACCCTGTTCACGATCCTGGTGCTGGTCGCCATCGTCACCACCCTGATGGCCACCCCGATCTTCGAATACGTCTACGGCCGCCACCGGGCTCCGGCAACTGCCTCGCCGCAGCCCGCGGGCCTGGACGAACCGGTTGCGGCGGCCGAGGGAAGGTGATGCGAATGCGATCGAAGCTGTCGGAACTGGACCCCGAAGCCCGGGCCGCCCTCGCGCGCAAGATCCGGAACCGGCTGTCCGGCAGCGGTTCCGCCGCAACCGATCACGACGTGGTCATCATCGGCGGCGGCGCCGCGGCCCTGACCCTGGCGTTGGAGTTGCGTTCCGCGCGCCCGGGAACGCGGGTCCTGATCGTCGAGCCGACCGCTCGTCCCGTTCCCGAGGTCACCCACACGGTGGGGGAGTCGACCGTCGAGGTGTCCGCGCACTATCTGCGGGACCGCCTCGGCCTGGGCGACCACCTGAGCACCGCACAGATCCGCAAGATGGGGTTGCGGATGTTCTTTTCGCACAACGGGAACACCGACATCGCGAGCCGGGTCGAACTCGGCAGCTCCTCGTTCGTGCCCCAGGTGACCTACCAGATCGACCGCGGCAGGCTCGAGAACGAGCTCGCGCGCCGATGTGCAGCCGAGGGCGTCGTGGCAGCTCGCGGACGCGTCCGCGCCGTCGACTTCGGCGACGACGCCAACACCGTCGTCTACCAGGACGACGATCAGACCACCCGCACGACGGCGCGCTGGGTCGTCGACGCCTCGGGCCGAAACCGGACGCTGTCACGCCAGCTGGATCTCAAGCGCGGCACCGAGCACCACTGCAACGCGGCCTGGTTCCGCGTCAAAGCCGAACTCGACGTCGGTCGGTGGAGCGACGACCCCGCCTGGCAGTCACGCCTGGTCGAGGGCGACCGGGCACTGTCGACGAATCACCTGATGGGCGAGGGCTATTGGGTATGGCTGATCCGGCTCGCGTCCGGCGCCACCAGCGTCGGCATCGTCGCCGACCCCGACTTCCACGCGTTCGACGAGTTCAACACGCTGGACAAGGCCAAGGCGTGGATCCGCGAACACGAACCGCAGTGCGCGGACGAGATCGCCCGGCACGACGACCTGATCATGGACTTCCGGGTCATGAAGCACTACAGCCACGCCGCCACGAAGGTGTTCGACGGCACCGCCCGGTGGTGCCTGACCGGCGACGCCGGCATCTTCCTGGACCCGCTGTACTCGTCGGGGCTCGACCTGGTGGCCATCGGCAACGGCCTCATCACCGACATGATCGTGCGCGACCTCGACGGCGAGGACGTCACCGCCAGGGCGGGCATCAGCGACTCCCTGTTCCGGTCACTCGCCGAGATGTGGCGCGCGGTCTACGAGCGGCAGTACACGCTGATGGGCACCCCGACCGTGATGTCGGCCAAGATCATCTGGGACGTCGCGTTCTACTGGGGTTTCATCGGATTGCTCTACCGCAACGGCATATTCGTCAGCGTCGCCGACGATCCGGCGGTCGTGCCACACCTCGAAGGGCTGATCGCCCTGAGCAACCGGGTGCAGCGGTTCTTCCGCGAGTGGGCCGCGGTTGAAGGCCGCGAATCGTCCGTACGCTTCGTCGATCTGTACGCGCCGCTGAATTTCATGGTGACGCTGCACGAGGCGATGATGGAACCCGCGCAGGACTTCACCGCCCGGTTCGACGCCAACGGCCTGCTGTTGCGGCAACTGGCGGGCCAGCTGGTCGAGACGGTGCTCGCCGACAAGTCGACGTTGTTCGACGATGACGCCGCGGTGGCACAGGTGCAGGAGTGGCAACGCGACCCGCTGCTAAGGGAGCTTCGCTCCGTGTATCGCGATGAGCAGCAGCACAATCCGGTCAGCTCCGGCTGGATCTTTACCGCTATTCGTGAGTTGCAGGTATGACGACGATCGACAATCAAGACAGGCGGGCACCGCTGGCGGTGGTCGGCATCGGATGCCGGCTGCCCGGTGGGGTCGAATCCGCCGAGGACTTCTGGCACCTGCTCACCGGCGGCGTCGACGCCACCCGCGAGGTCCCCGAGTCACGCTGGAGCGCCGACCGGTACCACGATCCCAACCCCAAGAAGGTCGGCAAGATGGTGACCCGGCGGGGCGGCTTCCTCGACACCATCGACCAGTTCGACCCGCAGTTCTTCGGGATCTCGCCCCGCGAGGCGCACTCGATCGATCCCCAGCAGCGCCTGATGCTCCAAACCACCTGGGAGGCGCTGGAAGACGGCGGGATCGCGCCGACCGAGCTGGCCGGAACCGATGTCGGCGTGTTCATCGGCGGGTTCACCCTCGACTACCAACTGCTGCAGAACCAGGGCCGCGGCAGCCGCTACCAGTTCAAGACGCATTCGGCCGCGGGCATGATGATGACGATGCTGGCGAACCGGATCTCGTTCGCCTTCGACTTCCGCGGACCGAGCATGACGGTCGACACGGCGTGTTCGAGCTCGCTGGTCGCGGTCCACCTTGCGGCGCAGAGCATCTGGAACGGCGAAAGCTCGCTGGCCCTGGCGGGCGGTGTCAACATCATGGTCGGGCCGAACACCGCGATCGCCGAGTCCAAGAGCGGATTCCTCAGTCCCGACGGCCGCTGCAAGGCCTTCGACCAGTCCGCCGACGGCTACGCACGCGCCGAGGGCGGCGCCGTCGTCGTCATCAAACCGCTCGAGCAGGCCCTGCGCGACGGCGACGAGGTCTACGCGCAGATCCTCGGAACGGCGGTGTCCCAGGACGGCCGCACCGACGGCATCACCGTGCCGCGCGCCGAAGCCCAGTCCGCGGCGATCACCACGGCGCTACGCCGTGCGGGTGTCGCGGCCGGCGACGTCGGTTACGTCGAAGCGCACGGCACCGGAACACCCGTCGGCGATCCGGTGGAGACGCGAGCGCTGGCCACCGCCCTCACCGCCGACCGGACCGACCCGCTGCCGATCGGCTCGGTGAAGACCAACATCGGCCACCTCGAGGCCGGCGCCGGAGTCGCCGGGCTGATCAAGACCGCTCTCGTCCTCAAGCACGGATACATCCCGGCACACCTGCATCTGGAGAACCCGAGCAGCCGAATCCCGTTCACCGAGCTCAGACTCGATGTGCCGCGCACCGGCCGCCCGTTCCCCCGCGGCAGGCGGCGCATCGCAGGGGTGAACTCGTTCGGGTTCGGCGGCACCAACGCGCACGCGGTGCTCGCCGAAGCGCCCGCACCGGCCGACGCGGCGTCCCCGCCAGCGTCCGATCAGCCCCCGCTCACACTCCTGCCGATCTCGGCACGCAGCGAAGAAGCCCTGGTCGCCGCCGCGGCCCGGCTCGCCGACCATCTGGACGCCGAGCCGGCCATCACCTTGGCCGACCTGAGATACACGCTGTCACAACGTCGTTCGCATCTGAGCCATCGCCACACCCTGGTCACCGACGGCATCGCCGACGCCCGCGACCAGCTGCGCGCTCTGGCCGACGGCGGACAGATGGCATCGGCTCGGACCTCCGCCAACACCCCCAAGCTGGCGTTCGTCTGCTCCGGGATGGGGCCGCAGTGGTGGCGGATGTGCCGCGGGCTGTTCGGCGTCCTGCCGGCGTTCACCGAAAGCATCACGCGAAGCGATCGCGAGTTGACTCGTCACACCGACTGGTCGCTGATCGAGGAGCTTCACCGCGACGAACCCGATTCTCGGATGGGCGACACCGAGTTCGCCCAGCCCGCCAACTTCGCCATTCAGGTCGCCCTCGCCGAACAACTCGAGTGCTTCGGCATCCGGCCCAACGCGGTGATCGGCCACAGCGCAGGCGAAGTGGCCGCCCACCACCTCGCCGGCCTAGTGAGCTTCGAGCAGGCGATCGAGGTCATCTACCACCGCAGCAGACTGCAACAACGCACCAGCGGTCAGGGCCGCATGCTCGCCGTCGGGCTGAACGCCGACGATCTGATGGCCGCACTGGACGACGAGACCCGCGCCGAGTTCGGCCGCCGGGTGTCGGTGGCGGCGATCAACAGCCCTTCCGCGGTGACCGTCGCCGGCGACGGCGAGGTCCTCGACGCCATCGCGCACCGGTTGGAGAAAGCGGGGGTCTTCAACCGCTTCCTCACCGGCAAGGTGCCCTACCACACCCACTACATGGACGCGATCAGGACCGACCTGCACGACGCGCTCGACGGACTGTCGGCACGTCCGGCGGTGCTGCCGCTCTACTCGACCGTCACCGGGGACCGGCTCGACGGATACCGGTCCGGCGCCGCCTACTGGTGGCAGAACACCCGCGCCACGGTGCTTTTCGAGCCCGCCGTCCGCCGCATGCTCGACGACGGCTACACCCATTTCGTCGAGCTGGGTCCGCATCCTGTGCTGGCCGCGTCGATCTACGAGATCGCCGGCGCGCAGAAGACCTTCGTCCAGCCGATGCAGCGACGCAACGACGATGATCTAGGCGCGTTCATGACCGGCCTCGGCGCGCTGCACGACCACGGCCACGACATCGACTGGGAGGCGGCCTACCCCCGCCGGGGTGCGCGACTACTGAAGCTGCCGAGCTACCCGTGGCAGTCCCGGCGGTACTGGAACGAAACCCAGGAGGCAACCGAGGCACTGCACTATCGCCCGGTACACCCGCTGCTCGGCCAACCGGTCAGCGCCGTGCATCCGACCTGGGAGAGCGAGTTGAGCACCGCCCTGCTGCCGTTCCTGGCCGACCACCGGGTACAGGGCAGCGTCGTCGTACCGGGCGCGGCCTACATCGAGATGGCGTTGGCCGCGGCCAAGGAGACCTACGAGACCGATCTCGCAGTCGAGGACCTCGTGCTGCACCGCGCGCTGATCCTGGACGACACGTGCGATCCCATCCTGCGAACCACCCTGAACCAGGACACCGGTGCCCTCGAGTTCGCCGCGTTCACCGCGACCGCCGACGGCGAACTCAAGTGGTCGATCACCGCGACCGCCGAACTCGCAACCTTGCCGAGGTCGGCGCGCGGCCGCGCCGTCATGGCCGAGGCACTGCCCGCGAACGCGGTCAGCGGCGAGGAGTTCTACGCGCGCACCGAAGCGATCGGTTTCGATTATGGTGACGCGTTTCGGTCGGTGACCGGTCTCAGCGCCGGCGACGGCTGGGTGGTCGCGGGTATGGATATCCCGGCCCCGATCGAAGACGATCTCGACGACTACCGGTTCCATCCCGCCCTGATCGACGGCGCGTTCCAAACCCTGTTCGGCGCACCGCTTTCGGGTGACGACACCGGTATCCCGTTCCTGCCCACCCGAATCCGGCGCAGCGCGGTGTACGGCACCCCCAAGGGTGACATGACGGTGCGACTGGCCATCAGGTCGGCGACCGCGGAGGAGATCGAGAGCGACATCACGATCTGCGACCACCGCGGAGAGCCGCTCGCGGTCTTCGAGGGCTTCACCGTGCGATCGCTGAACGCATCGACGCGCATGTCCTCCGACCGGATCGACAAGGGGCTCTACGAACTGCAGTGGGTCCCAGCGGAAGAGGTCGGCGTGGAGCCCCCGCCAAGCGCCGAATCGTGGCTCGTCTTCGTCGACGAGGCGGGGTTCGGGGCCGCGCTCGCCGACCGGTTGCGCGACAGCGGCCAGCGGGTGCGCACCGTCGCGCACCGCCCCGTCGATACGCTGACCGCGATCGACGGCGGATACGCGATCGACGAGAGCTCTCCCGAACAGCTGAACCAGGTGTTCGACCGGCACCTCGCCGAAGACGGCGAACTCGCCGGCGTCATCGACTGCTGGGCAATGGATCTCGAGCAGGACCCGCATGGGCCCGCCGTACCCGCGAACGACCACCTCGGCACCCTCACCGTCCTGCGGACGGCCAAGGCGCTCGCGGCGCACGACACCGTCGTTCCGCGCCTGTACATCGTCACCGCCAACGCGCAACCGGCGCTGGGCACCGAACCCCTGGCCGTCGACCAGTCCGCGATGTGGGGTCTGGGCAGGGTCATCGGACATCAGGAGTTCGTCGAGCGCTGGGGCGGCCTCGTCGACATCGACGTCGACTTCGAGAACACCGACGAGATCGGCGACACCGCCGCGCGGGTCTGCCGACACGTCCTCGATCCGGCGGCCGAGGATCAGGTGGCGATCCGGGGTGAGGTGACGCTGGTCCCGCGGTTGCGCCCCAGCGCCGGCCTCACGAAGCCGTTCCCCACCAAACTCTCTCCCACCGCGACCTACGTCGTCACCGGCGGTACCGGCGCCCTCGGCCGCACCGTCGCCACCTATCTGGCCGAGCATGGTGCGCGGCACATCACGCTGTTGAGCCGAAGCGGGCTGCCACCGCGCGACCGGTGGCCCGACATGTCTCCCGGCGACCCACAGGCCGCCGGAATCGACGCGGTACGCGCCGCCGAACGCCTCGGCGCGCAGGTGAGCGTCGTCAGCCTCGACATCACCGACCTCGGCCAGGTGACGACGTGGTTGGCCGACCACAACCGCGGCGACGGCAGGCCGGTGCGCGGGATCGTCCACGCCGCAGGAGTGGTCCACGACCAACTCCTCGTCAACGTCGGCGAAGACGACTTCCTGAAAGTGATGGGCCCCAAGGTCACCGGCACCCGGGTGCTGCACACCGCATTCGCCGAGCAGGACCTGGACTTCTTCGTGATGTTCGGTTCCGCCGGGTCGGTGATCGCCTCACCCGGGCAGGGCAACTACGCCGCCGCGAACGCGTTCCTCGACGCCTTCGCGCATCACCGCCAGGCGCAGGGGTTGCCGGCGCAGACGATCGGCTGGGGACCGTGGTCGGTGGGTATGGTCGAAGACCTCAACCTCGAAAACGTCTACGCCATGCGGGGAATCGAGCTGATCACCCCAGGAGCCGGCGCGCTGATCCTCGACCGGCTGATCAACCAGGACGTTCCCGGCGTCGTCGCCATCAGTGCCGATTGGAACCGCGCGCGCCAACTTCTCGGCGGCCACCTGCCGAAGATGTTCGCCGACCTCGACGCGGCGACCGCACCGACCGCGGAAGCCGGATCGGAGGGAACGATCCTCGACGTGCTCGCGCAGACCCCGGAGCCGGAACGGCTCAAAGTGATCGTGGACCGGATCGAGCGACTCGTGGCCGCCGTCTTCGACTGCGCGGTCACCGATTTCGGGAACGACGACATGCTCGATGACATCGGGCTGGACTCGATGATGGCGATGGATTTTCGGGTCAGGATCAACACCGCCTTCTCGATCGACCTCCCGGTGCTGGAAATCCTCAAGGGTGTGAGCGTCGACTCGTTGGCCGTGCGCGTGCTCGGTGAACTGCACACGATCCACGGTGCCGCGTCGGAAACCCCACCGGAACCGGTACCGGCCGCAGATGTCGACGTGGAGCGGCTGATCGAGGAGATGTCGGAGGCCGAATTACGGGACCTGCTGGCCGAACTCGAAGGCGGCGCCGCGCCATGACGGGGGCGATGTCGACGGCGGTCCACGTGCGTGGGCTCTCGAAGGCCTACGGGTCCACCCGTGCGGTGCGCGACCTCGACCTCGACATCGAGCACGGCGAGGTCTTCGCGATCCTCGGCCCGAACGGCGCGGGCAAGTCCACGACCATCGAGATCCTCGAAGGCAACCGACTCCGCGACTCCGGGCAGGTACGCGTGCTGGGGGAGGACCCCGGCACCGCGGGCCGGAACTGGCGGGCCAGGATCGGCATCGTGCTGCAGGACGTCACCGACGCCGGGACGCTCACGGTGGCCGAAACCGTGCAGATGTTCACCAGCTGCTACAGCATCGCCAGGGCCCCCGACGAAGTTCTGGAACTCGTCGGACTCGGAACCGTCGCGGGGTCGCGGGTGCGGACACTCTCCGGCGGCCAGCGCCGTCGCCTCGACGTCGCGCTCGGCATCATCGGCAGGCCCGAGTTGTTGTTTCTCGACGAGCCCACAACGGGTTTCGATCCCGAAGCGCGCCGCCAGTTCTGGCAACTCATCAAGTTGCTGGCCGCCGACGGAACGACCGTCCTGCTCACCACCCACTACCTCGAAGAGGCCGCCGCCCTGGCCGACCGCGTCGCGGTGATCGCCGGCGGCCGGGTGGTCGCGGTCGACTCGCCGGGACGCCTGACCGAGCACATCAGTTCGGCCGCCACCGTGCGTTGGCTGGAGGGCGACGAAGTACGGGTCGAGACAACCGATTCCCCGACCGAGCTGGTCCGTCGCCACAGCCGCGACGGGAGGGAACTCACCCAGCTCACCATCACCCGGCCCACGCTCGAGGACGCCTACCTGCATCTGATCGGCCAGTCATGACGGACATCGACCACGTCGCCGCAGCGCCGCCGCGACACCGTGCCACCGCGCACCGGGCGGTTCCGTCGGCGGTGCGGATCGGATGGTCGCGGATCGTCCCCGAGCTGAAGATGTTCTACCGCAGGCCCGAACAGATGGTCCTGACGTTCTCCATGCCCGCGGTGATCTGCCTGCTGCTCGGTTCGATCTTCTCGGAGAAGCTGCCCGACAATCAGACCAGCACCGGTGCGGTGATCGCGGCGAGCATGCTCGCCTACGGGATTCTCTCGACGTCCTTCGTCAACCTCGGCATCAGCATCGCCGCCGACCGGGACACCGGGGCGCTGCGCCGGCTACGCGGCACACCGGCGACCGCGTCGTCGTACTTCATCGGCAAGATCGCGTTGGTCGCGGTGGTCAGCTTCGCCGAGGCCGTCCTGCTGTTGGCGGTGGGCGTGTTCGTCTTCGGGCTGCGCCTGCCGACCGACGTGTTCGGCTGGTTCACCCTCGGATGGGTTTCGACCCTGGGCATCGTCAGCTGCTCACTGCTGGGCATCTTCATCAGCAACCTGGCGAGCAACGCGGTGTCCGCCGCCGTCCTGACCAACGGCCCGTCGGTGGCGCTTCAGTTCGTATCGGGGACGTACGTGCCGCTGATGATCCTGCCGACCTGGATGCTGGTGATCGGCTCGCTGTTCCCGGTGAAGTGGATGGCCCAAGGATTCCGGTCGGTACTCCTGCCTGCGGAGGCGGTCGTGCTGGAACCGGCGGGCAGCTGGGAGCACTGGCGCATCTTCCTCGTGCTGGCGGTGTGGAGCGTCGCAGGACTGATCGGGTGCCTCGCGGTGTTCCGATGGTCGGACCGGGCCTGACGCGACCTTCGCTAACGCGGGCTTGCTCACCGTCGATAAGCGAGGCATGGCCCCCATCCGCGCCACCGCCGCCCTCGCCATGGCGCTTGTCGCACCCTGGTGGTGGACGGCGACGGCGCACGCCGACGCCGCCGCGCAACTGGGCCCCGTTCCCGTAGCGGCCTCCCCGACGTGCGGCGGGAGCGTGCGCGCCGACGCGCAGGTGGTGCCGGTTCAGATCGGGGACCGCCTGGACGACGGTGTCCGCGTAGCCATCAACTACGACGCCGGGATCTACGACGGCTCGTGTGCGCTGACCGTGACCGCCACGTGGAGGAACCTCGACACCGGCGCCTCGGGCAGCGACGACATCACCGCGGTGTCGCGGATCGACGGGCACTACGGCTTCATCGGCTACGCCAACGCGACCTTCGCGACCGGCAGCGGCACCATCGTCGTCACGCTCAGCTCACATCCGGGTGAGGAGTTGCGGGTCACGGCTTAGTGCCGTCGCCCAGCCATTTGCGCACGAGGTCGCCGTCGTGCGCCTCGACCGAGCGCAGCTCCGTCAGCGTCGGATGTCCGGCGTCCAGCAGCGCGAAGTCGGTGTCCGCCTCCGGCTCGTCGCCCACCTCCACCTCGCTCAGGCGCACTCCGCCGTTGCGGACTTCCTCGACCCGTGTCTGCACCGCGCCGCCGCGGGCCAGCCGTGCGTGCCGAAGCGGACCCAGCTCGTCCGCGGGCCGATCGGGAACGTTCAGGGACAGCACGGTGCCGTCGGGTGCGTCGAGCAACAGGTCCAGCACCGGCGCCAGCAGGCCGGCGGCGGTCTGCCAGTACCGCTCGCCCGTCGGGTGCAGTGCCACGTCCAGCGATACGGCCAGGGCGCGGGTGTCGCTGATCTTCGCGGTCAGCGCCGCGCCGACCGTGCCGGAGTGCAGGATGGCCCGTCCGACGTTGGCGCCGTGGTTGATCCCGGACAGCACGAGATCCGGGCGTGGGTCGAACCAGCCGTTGAGCGCCGCGGCGACGATGTGCCCCGGCTGGGCCGAAACGGCCCACGCCTCCACACCGTCGAAACCGGCAAGCTCTCGGGGTTCGACGACCGTGCGGCCTTCCTTGCGGACCGCGCTGAGCGCAGCGCTCGCCCCGCTGGCCTGCTCGGCCGGCGCCGCCACGATCACCTCGAGTCCGGCCTCCAGCGCCGCACTCACCAGTGCGTGCAGGCCGGGGGAGTCGATCCCGTCGTCGTTGGTCACCAGTGCGCGCGGCACGCCTCGACCTCCTCCAATTTCGTGACCGCTATTTCCATGGGCGCAGTTCCACCCGTTCGGCGAGCGTCTCCACCGCGCGCGCACCGCCGGTACCCAGCCCGTGGCGCACGACGTTGAGCGCCCCGCAGGCCGCCCCGATCTGCAACGCCTCGCGCAGTGGGCGGCCGCTCGCCCGAGCGGCGACGATGCCCGCCGTCATGGAGTCTCCGGCTCCGGCCGAATCGGCGGGCTCCAGTGTGGGCATGGTGATCTCGACGACGTCACCGTCATCGTCGTCGTCGCCCAGCAGGGCCAGGGCCGGCGCGTCACCGGCGCGCGACACGATGATCGTGCCCGCACCCTCGTCACGCATGGAGCGCATGGCCGCGACCAAATCCTTCGCGTCGTCGGACTTCGCGCGGCCGTCATCCTGCAACTCTTCGTGGCTGACCTTGATGAGGTCCGGTCCGCCGGCAAGCACCGCCTCGAGCCGTTCGCCGGAGAGGTCCGCTGCCACCTTGCACCCGTTGGCGCCGAGGTCGGTGGACAAGCGGCGGTACAGGTCGGCGGGCAGCACATCGTCTTCCTGCGGACCGGAGAGCAGGACCCGGCCGTGGGTCAGGCCCTCGGTGAGGGTCAGCTCGTAGAGCGAGTCCAGTTCGTGGCGGTCGAGCGGGCTGCCGGCCGCCTCGGCGACCACCTCGCGGTCACCCGAGCGGCGGTCGTGCACGTACGCCCCGTTTCGCGCGCTGACCGGCACGGTCTGCACGGTGATGTCCCGCGCGGGCAACAGGTGCCCGAGGACGTCGCCCGTCTCGCCGCCGAGGGCCGAGCACAACACGACCGGCACACCGAGCGAGGCCATCATGCGGGATTGCCAGACACCCTGACCCCCGGCGTGGACGTGGATGTCGGCGTTACTCGAGCGGTTCTCGACCGTCACGGTGAGAACGGGCAGCGGGGCGAAGATGACGACGGGGGAACCGCCGTTCGACTTGCCGCCGCGAGATTCCCTGTCTGTCATGGCTTACGGGATACCCAACGGGGCCGGACCTACCCGCGGACTTCCACAGGTGCGGTGGCGGCCGACGTCGTGCGGGTCGCGACTAGAGTCCGTGGCGTCCTGAGGAACGTGTGGAGGTGGCATGTCACTGGCAGCGCAACTGTGGGCGGAGAACGCCGACGTGGTGGCCGATGTGTTGGCGAACCCGTTCGTGCGGGGTATCGGAGACGGCTCGCTGGACCGCGATCTGTTCGCCGGTTACATCGCCCAGGACGCGTTCTTCCTCGAATCCTTCGCTCGCGCATACGGTCTGGCGCTGTCGAGGAGTTCGGATACGGAGACCCTGCTGACCTTCGCCGATCTCCTTGCGGGGGTCCGTGAGGAACTCGGGATGCACGAGTCCTACGCCGCGTCGTGGGGTATCGACATGTCCGGGGTCGAACCCGCCGCGGCGACGCTGGCCTACACCGAGTTCCTGCTGGCCACGGCCGCCACCGCCGAGGTGGGCGTGGTGTGCGCGGCGATGACGCCGTGCATGCGTCTCTACGCCCATGTCGGGCGCACGCTCGAGGCCGACAAGGCCGGGCCGTACGCGCAATGGGTGCAGACCTACGCCGACCCGGGATTCGAGGAGGTGGCGTCCCTATTGGAACGGTTGCTGGACCGGCACGCCACCGATTTCGTCGCGGCGCGGACGGCCTACCGACGTGCGATGCGACTGGAACTGGCGTTCTTCGACGCGGCCCGGAAGCGGTAGTTCAGACGTAGCGCGGGCGGCCGCCAGCGCCCCGAGCACGATCTGCACCACGTACACCGCCAGGAACATCACCCACGGCACCGTCCAGCCGTGCGTGACGTCGTGCAGCAACCCGAACAGGAACGGCCGACGCCGGTGGACTGATCACCGGCCGTCGACAGGGCGCGGCTTGCTGCCGAGCGCGACGACGAGGGCGGCCGCCGCCAGCGACAGCGTGCCGACCACCCACAGCGCGATCTTGCTGTTGCCGGTCAGATCGGTTAGCCACCCGGTGATGTACGGCCCGCCGAACCCGCTCAGGTTTCCGAGCGAATTGATCAGCGCGATACCACCGGCGGCGGCCGCTCCGGTGAGGAAAGCCGATGGCAGAGACCAGAATACGGGCAACGCGCACATGACCGCGCAGGTGCACAGCGTGACGGCCAGCATCGCCAGGTAGGCGTCGGTCATGTAGAGGGCCGCCGGAATGGAGACACCGCCGACGATCGCGGGTATCGCGACGTGCCAGACGCGCTCACCCGTCCTGTCCGAGTGCCACGCCCACGGCACCATGACGATCGCGGCCACCACGTACGGGATCGCCGTGACCAGACCGCGCTGGATGACGTCGAGGTGGACCCCGTACTCCTCTTGGAATCCCGCGACGATGGTGGGCAGGAAGAAGCCGACCGCGTAGAGCCCGTAGGTGATCCCGAAGTAGATGAACGAAAGGGCCAGGATCCGCGGATGGGTCAGCGCCTTCTTCAACGGCCAGTGGCCGCCCCGCTCGGCGACCACCCTCTCGTCATCCAAAGTCGTCTCGAGCCAACGCTTCTCATCGGGGTGTAACCAGCTCGCGACGCCGGGCCGGTCGGTGAGGTAGAACCAGCAGATCACGCCGAGGACGACGGCGGGGAGCCCCTCGACCAGGAACATGAAGCGCCAGCCGGCGAGCCCGAAGACCCCGTGCCCCCACTCGATGATCAGCGACGAGATCGTCGACCCGACCGCCGTCGACACGGGTACGGCGACCATGAACAGCGAGACCGCCCGCGACCGCTGCTTCTCGGGGAACCAGAAGGTGAGGTACAGGATGATGCCGGGGAAGAAGCCGGCCTCCGCCACTCCGAGAAGGAAGCGCAGGACGACCAGCGTCTCAGCATTGGGCGCGAAAGCGATTGCAGCACTGACGATTCCCCAGCTGACCATGATTCTCGCGAGCCAGCGCCTGCCGCCGAACCTGTGCAGTGCGATGTTGCTGGGCACCTCGAGCAGGAGGTAGCCGAGGAAGAAGATCCCCGAGGCGAAGCCGAACATCTTGGCGGTCATCCCGAGTTCGTCGTTCATGCCGTTGGGCCCGGCGAACGCGATGTTGACCCGGTCGAGGTAGTTGACGATGTAGAGCAGGAAAAGGAAGGGGATCAGGCGCCAGGTGACCTTCGCCAGCGTCCTGTTTTCCACGGCGGGATCCGGCAGGTAGATGCTCACGAGTGTCCTCCGGTCCCGCGGTCGAGTGGCGCGCTCAAAAGGCTAAGCGAGGCAGACCCGCGGTGGCCGCTGAACGTGCGTCCGCGGCCGGCGAGCCGGATGCTGCGCCCCCATGGCACGCGTGCCGACGTGCGGACGTTGCTCGACTCCGAGGGCGAGCAGGCGTCTAGCGCGTACGGAGGTTCGTAGGCATCACCGCTCCCGCCGGCAGGTGGGTGACAGGTTTCGACTGGCGCCGTGAGGGAACCCGCCGCGGCAGGGCAATGGGTCCCGCACCCAATGGTGCTCGTACCCCGAAACCGTTACGACAAGGAGAGCTTGATGGCCGACGACCGCGCACCCAAGGAAGCCGTTCAAGGCATCGTCGAGGAGGCCAAAGGCAAGGTCAAAGAGGTAGCCGGGACGCTGACAGGCAACGAGGAGCTGAAGCGCGAGGGTCAAGCCGACCAGCACAACCCGAGCTACATCCCCGGGGCGCCGGGCCCGGAGGCGCCCTCGTTCGACGAGCCGACCGCGCCGCGCGAGCCTTTGCCGCCCAAGCCCGATCAGGTCGCGCCCGAACTGCGCACGGCCACAGGTTCGGTCGCCGAGGGGCCGCTGACCGCGCGTGGACAGCAGGGGTCGTACCTCACCACCGCGCAGGGCGCGCGGTTGTACGACACCGACCATTCCCTCAAGGCCGGGGAGCGCGGGCCGACGCTGTTGCAGGACCACCATCTCCGCGAGAAGATCACGCACTTCGACCACGAACGGATTCCGGAGCGCGTGGTGCACGCGCGCGGTGCGGGCGCGCACGGTGTGTTCCGCGCCAACGGGGCCGCCGAGAAGATCTGCAAGGCGCAGTTCTTGAAATCCGGCGAGGAAACCGACGTTTTCGTCCGCTTCTCGACGGTGCTCGGATCCCGCGGATCGGCCGACACGGTGCGTGACACCCGCGGCTTCGCCACCAAGTTCTACACGCACGAAGGCACTTTCGACCTCGTCGGTAACAACATCCCGGTGTTCTTCATCCAGGACGGCATCAAGTTCCCCGACGTCGTGCACGCCGCCAAGCCGCATCCGGACCGCGAGATCCCGCAGGCGCAGAGCGCCCACGACACCTTCTGGGACTTCGTGTCACTGCACACCGAGGCCCAGGCGCACACCATGTGGAACATGTCCGATCGCGGCATTCCGCGGTCGTACCGGATGATGGAGGGCTTCGGCGTCCACACCTTCCGGTTGTCCGGACCGGACGGTTCGACATCGCTGGTGAAGTTCCACTGGAAGCCGCGGCTCGGTGTGCATTCGCAGGTCTGGGAAGAGGCCCAGATCACCGCGGGCGTGGATCCCGATTTCCACCGGCGGGACCTCGCCGACGCGATCGAGAAGGGCGTGTACCCGGAGTGGGATCTGGGGGTGCAGGTGCTGCCGGACACCCCGGAGCAGATGTTCGAGGGCATCGATCTGCTCGACCCGACGAAGATCGTTCCGGAGGAACTGGCCCCCGTGGAGGTCATCGGGACACTCCAGTTGAACCGCAACGTCACGAATTTCTTTGCCGAGACCGAGCAGGTCGCCTTCCACCCCGGTCATCTGGTGCCCGGCATCGACATCACCGACGACCCGCTGCTCCAGGCGCGGCTCTTCTCCTATCTCGATACGCAGATCACCAGGTTGGCGGGCCCGAACTTCAGCCACATCCCGATCAACCGGCCACATGCCGAGGTCAACGACATGTTCCGCGACGGGTTCCACCAATCCGGCGTGCACCCCGGTGTCGCGCCGTATCGACCGAATTCGCTCGACGGCGGTTGCCCATTCCTCGCGGGCGCGGACACCGGCCCATACATCGAGGTGCCCACCGTCGTACCCGAGTCGACCAAACGCCGTGACGCACCGGCCACCTATGACGACCATTTCAGCCAGGTGACCCTGTTCTACCGCAGCCTGAGCGCGGTCGAACAAGAGCACGTCGCAGAGGCCTACACCTTCGAACTGGGCAAGTGCTACGAACAGGCGATCAAGGAACGCCAGCTCGTCGCGCTGGCCAACATCGACGCCGAACTGTGCGCGACGGTCGCCGCGGGGTTGGGTCTCGAGGCGCCCGCCCCCACCACGGCCCCCGTCGATCCCGAGGTGCTCAGCCCGGCGGTGGCACAGGTCGGTGAGGAATGGCCGGTCGAGGGCCGCCAGATCGGGATCCTCACCGGGCCGGACTCCGATGTGTCCGACGTGGCGGCCGCCGTCATGGCGATCGCAAACGCCAAGAACGTGCCGTTCGTCGTCGCCACCCACGGCGGCACCCTCGAGCATGACGGGGGCGCGCTGCCGGTCTCCCGCACCTACGCGACGGCCCGGTCGATCGAGTTCGACGCGATACTCATCGCGGGATCGCCGACCAACGCGAAGGCGAAGACCATCGTGGACGAGATGTTCCGCCACCACAAGGCGATCGCCGTGCTGCCACAGGGCACGGATCTTGCTGCGACCGCCGCGGTTCCGACCGAGGGGCCGGGGGTGTTCTCCGGTTCGGGCGCCGCGGATCTCGCGCAGTCGCTGCTCAACGGGCTCGGTCAGCACCGAGTGTGGGACCGCGTGGTGCTCGCTTGACGGCGATCCAGCATGGCCGCCGCCATCTTCGCCTGCGTTCCGGCTAGCGTCAGGACGGTTTGATGATGGTTGTGTGAAGATTTCGCCAACAGCCCAGAAGCTGACGGTTGAGCGGCACGATGGGGTGATGGACAGCGCCGCACAATCGTCTGTGTGCCCAGTGGATTCCGGCTACCGCGCCCTGGTGGTCGATGATGAGGCGCCGCTGGCGGAGGTGGTGGCGAGCTATCTCGCGCGGGAGCATTTCGACGTCACGGTGCGGCACACGGGGGGTGAAGCCCTCGCGGTTGCGCGTGAGGTCGACCCCGATGTGGTGGTGTTGGATCTCGGCCTGCCCGGGATCGACGGGGTCGAGGTGTGCCGCCAGCTGCGGACATTCTCCGACGCGTACGTGGTGATGCTGACCGCTCGCGACACCGAGGTCGACACCATCGTCGGCCTCTCGGTCGGCGCAGATGACTACGTGACCAAGCCGTTCAGTCCCCGGGAGTTGGTTGCGCGGATCCGGGCGATGCTGCGTCGTCCGCGCACAGTCGGCGCATCGGATCCGGCAGCGGTCTCGATGAACGCCGAGGTGCCCGCACCGCGGGTGTTCGGTCCACTGTCGATCGATGTCGCCGGAAGGCAGGTGTATCTCGGCAACAAGTTGATTGCGTTGACGCGCACCGAGTTCGACATTCTCGCCGCCCTGTCCTCGCGCCCCGGTGTGGTCTGGAGTCGTCGGCAGCTCATCGAATCGGTTTGGGGCGAGACTTGGGTCGGCAACCGCCACCTGGTCGATGTTCACGTCGGGCATCTTCGACGCAAACTCGGTGACGCCCCCGCCGACTCCAGGTTCGTGTTCACTGTTCGCGGGGTGGGATACCGAATGGGCACCGGGCAGTGAGGGCGCCGAGGGGTAGCGGGATGCTCCGCCGGTTGCTGTTGGCGCAGGGACTGGTGTTGCTTGCCGTGGGCGTCACGACCTGGGTGGTGGCGTCACTGGTCGGTCCGCCGTTGTTCCGTGAGCACCTCCATCAGGCAGGCGTGCCACATGACTCCAGTGAACAGTTCCACGCCGAACAGGCCTACCGCCATGCCACGGCTATCTCCGTCGGGGGCGCGATCGCGGTGGCGGCCTTGACCGCGTTCGTCGTCACCCTCTATCTGAGCCGGCGCGTACAGCACTCGGTCGCCGAGATATCAGCGGCGGCGACGACGGTGGCCGAGGGCCACTACGGCATTCGGGTGACACCACCGCAACTGGGCGACGAATTCGATGGACTGGCAGCCGCTTTCAACCAGATGGCACAACGTCTGCAAGCGGTGGAATCGACCCGCCGCCAGTTGTTCGGTGACCTGGCCCACGAGATCCGTACCCCGGTGGCGGTGCTCGAGGCTTACCTCGAGGCCGTCGAGGACGGTGTGAAAGCCCTCGACGCGCCCACCGTCGCGATGCTGCGTGAGCAGACCGGCCGTCTTGTGCGGTTCTCGGCGGACGCCGCCGCGCTCGCGCAAGCCGAGGAGGCCCACACCACCATCGCATCCGAATGGGTTGACCCCCGCCAACTGATCGGCACGGTGCGTGCCGCGGTCGCCGATCGCTACGCCGCAAATGGTGTGTCGCTGAAGGTTCGGTTCGACGATGGGCCCCGGCTGTGGGGTGATAGCCAGCGCCTGGCCCAGGTGATCGGGAATCTGCTCGACAACGCACTGCGGCACACTCCCACCGGCGGACACGTCACCCTCGCTGTCGAGACTGTCGGCACCGATGTCGTTTTCACGGTCTCCGACGACGGGGATGGCGTCGCCGCCGAACATCTGCCACACCTGTTTGAGCGCTTCTACCGGGCAGACACCGCCCGAGACCGTGACCGCGGTGGTGCGGGGATCGGGCTGGCAATCGCCAAGGCGCTGACGGAGGCCCATGGCGGCCACATCAGCGCAACCAGCCGCGGTCCCGGCGAAGGGGCAACCTTCACCTTGACGGTGCCGCTACATCCCACGATCGGCGCGCACGCCTTCGACAAGCATCAGGCCACGCCGACGGTCAGCTCGTGACGGTAGGCGTACCACGCCACCGGCTAGATGCAGCGTCATCGACGACGGTGCGGGCCACTACAGCGACTTGAGTATCTCGTTCATGGTATCGATCTCCTTCTGCTGACTGCTCACCATCGATTTGGCCAGCGCGATCGCGTCGGGGTATTGACCGTTGTCGATCTCGTTCTGCGCCATGGTGATTGCGCCCTGATGGTGCTGAATCATCTGGGTGAGAAACAGCTTGTTGGCCTCGACGCCCTGAGCGTTCTGCAGGGCCTGCATATCAGCCGGCGACATCATCCCTTCCATGCCCGGCATGTTTCCCATCCCCGGCATGCCCGGCATCATCGACCCGCTGGGTCCGGGTGATGCCGGGGGAGGGACGGTGTCGGTTCCAGAGCCATGCATTCCGCCATGACCGGGGGGCATGTTGCCACCAGTGCCTTTCGGCCCGGGCATCCCGCCCGGTCCGGGCATACCCCACTGGTCGAGCCAAACCTGCATCTGTTCGATCTCGGGACCCTGCGCATCCTTGATCTGCCTCGCCATGTCGGCCACTCGTGAGTCGATGCCCTGCTTCGCCAAGATCATGTCGCTCATCTCGACCGCCTGTTGGTGATGCGGGATCATGTGGTGGGCGAACATCACGTCGGCATGATTGTGGCTCGCAGCCGGCGCTGCACTCACGGTTGGAGTGGGCGCGGGGGATGCCGTCTCTTGGTTGGTCCCAGAGTTACTACACGCTGCGAGAACTGACGCTGCGGCCAGCACCGCCGCTCCGATCACCAAGGGCCGGTTTACCTTCACCACACGTCCTCCACGTCCGTCACGAAGTCCATCACGAACCGATCCGCCGTAAGTCTTCTCGAAGGGCTGTAGGGCTGCTGTAGTCGTTCGCTGAAGATTTGGTGAAGAAACCCGGCTCTCAACAGTGGATGGACCGGATTCTGACGCTCGGTTCCGGACGTCGCGTACCTCCTGCACACCCTCTGATCAGGCCTTGTACACGCGCGGAAGCAATGATGTCGCGACCCGGTAACGAGATGGCGTCAGGTCCTTGGGCGAGAGGGGCGATCGTGATTCCGCTGCTACCCTCGGCAACATTGTGAGATACAGGGTGGCTGTCCCAGCATCGGGGACCCGCGTGGCGATCGCGCTGGGTATGGCGTTGTGGCTCGTCGCCGTCGCCGCCCAATGGGCGTTGCCGGTCAACGAGGTCACCCCGGCGCACGCGCCACACGCACTGTCGTCGGCCCTCGTCGGTGATCACCCGGTCGTCGTCGATCACCAGCACATCGGTGATGCGTCGCCCGCGTTGCCCCCGGATGCGCTCGCCGAGGCGGTCCTTCCACGGGCGTCCACCTCACTCGTGCTGTTGGGGCTGATCGCCGCGCTCGCGGTTGTCGCGGTGTGCTGGCATCAACCGGCACTGGCGGCCATCCGCGGTCCCCCCAAGTCACGGCCGTCCGTTCTGTCTGGCCGGGTGCTGCTCACCCGACTCTGCATCGCGCGACGCTGATCCGGCGGCGTCAGACCACGCCGCCTGGTTGCGGCACGGTCGGTGACCGTCGCCCCCTTTCAGCTGCCGCATACCGATTTCCGCGGCTCGATGCAGAAGCGATGCACTTAGATGAATCACGTTCTGTCCCTGCATAGTCTGAAACTGCATACTCCTGGCCAAAGATGCCTGGGTCGCTATGACCGGCCGGGCACCATGGTCGGCCAAACCCCGGTGCTGCGCATTGCAGAACCCTTTGCGCCGGCTCATCGAGGGTTCTGGGCCAAGCTCGAGGGCTTCAGTCCCGGTGGCATGAAGGACCGTCCGGCCATGTACATGGTGGAACGGGCGCGGGCCAGCGGTGCGCTGCGCCCAGGTGGCCGAATAGTCGAATCCACCAGCGGAACACTGGGTTTGGGCCTGGCACTCGCTGGCACCGTCTATCGGCATCCGGTCACCCTGGTGACCGATCCCGGCATGGAGCCGATCATCCAGCGCATGCTGCGGGCGTATGGCGCCGAGGTCGACCTGGTGACCGAGCCGCATCCCGACGGTGGTTGGCAACAGGCGCGCCGTGACCGGGTGCTTCAGATTCTGGCCGCCGACGAGAGCGCGTGGTATCCGGATCAGTACAACAACCCCCACAACGTCGACGCGTACCGCGGGCTGGCTCTGGAATTGCACGCCCAACTCGGCACTGTCGACGTGTTGGTGTGCTCGGTCGGTACCGGCGGCCACTCGGCCGGTGTGGCGCGGGTGTTGCGAGAGTTCAATCCCGACATGCGATTGATCGGCGTCGACACGGTGGGCTCCACCATCTTCGGCCAACCGGCCGCGACACGACTGATGCGCGGCCTGGGGTCGAGCATCTATCCGGGAAACGTCGACTACGAGGCCTTCAACGAGGTTCATTGGGTCGCCCCTGCCGAAGCCGTGTGGGCTTGCCGCACGATGGCCGCCACCCATTACGCCAGCGGCGGTTGGAGTGTCGGGGCAGTGGCTCTGGTCGCCGGCTGGGCGGCGCGCACCTACCCGGCGGATACGACGATCGCGGCGATTTTCCCCGACGGCCCCCAGCGCTACTTCGACACGATCTACAACGACGATTTCTGCCGCGAGCACGGTCTACTGGGCGCGGCACCTCCCGCCGAACCGTTGGTCATCGACAACCCCACACGACGTGTGGTCTCCTCATGGACGCGGTGCGCCACGGTGGTCGATCCGGTTGGGGCGGTGCGGTGAGGAGCCTTATCGCCGAATTCCGCAGTTTCGGGTGGCCGAGCCGGCTGCTGATGATCAACCAGTTCGGTATTAATCTCGGCTTCTACATGCTGATGCCCTATCTGGCCGGCTACCTCGCCGGGCCGCTCGGGCTGGCCGCCTGGGCCGTCGGCCTGGTCCTGGGCGTGCGCAACTTCTCCCAGCAGGGCATGTTCATCGTCGGCGGAACGTTGGCCGACCGCGTCGGATACAAGCCGCTCATCGTCGCGGGCTGCCTACTGCGCACTGTCGGCTTTGGCCTGCTGATCTTCGCCGACTCGCTACCCACCGTCCTGATCGCCTCGGCGGCAACAGGGTTCGCCGGGGCGCTGTTCAATCCTGCAGTGCGCGCGTACCTCGCCGCCGACGCCGGCCCCCGTCGTGTCGAAGCTTTCGCCCTGTTCAACGTCTTCTACCAGGGGGGCATCCTCGCGGGCCCGCTGGTCGGCCTCGCGCTGATGGTCCTCGATTTCCGCGTTGCCGCGGCCGCTGCGGCCGCGATCTTTGCGGCTTTGACAATCGCGCAACTCTTCGCGCTCCCGCAGAACACCGCCACCCAGCCCCGGGAAGAGTCCTCGGTATTGGACGACTGGCGAACTGTCGTGGCCAACCGTTCCTTCCTGCTGTTCGCGGCGGCAATGATCGGATCGTATGTGCTTTCCTTCCAGGTCTATCTGGCACTACCGCTGCAGGCCAAGGACCTGATGCCGGATTCCGAAGCGCTCGTGGTCGCGGGTGTTTTCGTCATCTCCGGACTGGTCGCGGTCGCGGGCCAACTCCAGATCACACAGTGGTTCGCCGAGCGGTGGGGGCCCGGGCACTCACTGGTGATCGGCATGCTGATTCTCGCGTCGTCGTTCATCCCGATTGCCGTGCTGCCCGACGGTAACCGTGCGGGCGGGATCGCAGCTGTGGTCGCGCTCCTCGTCGGTGCCGCGGTGCTGGCAATCGGATCGGCCGCGGTGTTCCCCTTCGAAATGGACACGGTGGTATCGCTGGCAGGCGGCCGGTTGGTCGGCACGCACTACGGGTTCTACAACACCATCGTCGGAATCGGAATCCTCGTCGGCAATCTCGCCACGGGAACGCTCATGCAGAAGGCCGCCGACGCCGGAGCGCCAGAGCTGACATGGATGGTGTTGAGCGTCATCGGGGTGATGGCGGCCTTCGCGCTCTACCGACTGGACCGCGCCGGCCGGCTTCAACCACAGGCGGTCGGCACTTCAGCTACGAGGCCGTAAGGCATTGCGCCGCAGCATTACAGGTCAGATACCCGTCACCTGACGGCCGTCGGCCTGCCACGCGCGCATGCCCCCGCGGAGCTCGACGACGTCGGTGTAGCCGAGATCGCGAAGTGTCTGGGCCGCAACCGTACTCATCGGACCAGAGCGGCAGTAGATGGCCAGGGCGGTGCTGCGATCGGCGGGTAGGCGCTCGGCTTGAGCGGCGATCTGATCGAACGGGATCGAAATGTCTGTTCCGGGGATGTCGCCCTCGAAGGGCACGTGAACGTTCACCGTCACGCGATCGGGCTCGGCGATCGCCGCGGCGAACTCCCCTGGGTCCACAAGCCGCGCGGCGCTCGCCGACTCGGCTTGGGAGGCAGGGGCCGGTGGAACACCTTCAGATACGCATGCGCTCAACCCCACCACGCCGATGGCCGTCAGAACCATGGCAAGGAAACGGGACGGCCTGGTGACCGACGTGGAGTGAGCAGTTTCAGCCATGTCGGTGCCCGGGTTGATCCGGCGCCTCGGTCTGGTGGGTGGGGGCCTGCCCGTCTGGGTGCTGCGGGGGTGGCCCGCTGGGTTTTCCGTCGGGGTTCGTCGCGGGGAGGTGCAGTGCAACGGTGGGCGCGGCGGGTGCGGGCGGGCGTGGTGAGTAGCTGATTCCGTTGGGCCCCTTGCCCACCGGGATGGTGGCGACCACCGTCCGGCCGGCCAGGTCGACGACCGAGACGGTGTCCCCGTAACTATTGGTGACCCATGCGAGCGTGCCCGCGGGATCGATCACCACACCGTGCGGTCCGGCCCCGGTCGGCACGGTCGCGCGCACGGTCATCGCGGAGGTGTCGATCAGCGACGCGGCCTGCCCGGGTGCGTCCGGAATGCCCTGGTCAGCCGAGACCACCGTGGCGTCGTCGGGGGTGAGGTACACCTGCACCGGCGGCGCCGACACCGCGACGCTACCGACCACCCTGCGCGTTTGGAGATCGACTTTCACCACCGCTGCCGGTTCCGTGATGCCGGTGTACGCGTAACGGCCGTCGGCGCTGACCGCCACCTGCGCCGGACCATCGCCAACCGGCACCGAGAACCGCTTCTGGTCGGAGTGCGCTTCGATGACATCCAGCGCGCCGGTCATGTGGTTGGCGACGACGATCACCGAACCGTCGGCTGCCGCGCGTAACCCGTGCGGCATCCCGCCCACCTCGATCACGCCGGCTGGCTTCAGGCTGCGACTCTGGAACACAGACACGGTTCCGTCATCGGAGTTGGCCACATACACCTTGCCGTCGGGCGCCTCGACCACATGTGCGGGGTGCCGGCCAGTAGACGCCGTCGCCGCGACCTCGTAGGTAGCGGCGTCGATGGCCACAACCGCGTCGGTGCCCGCGCTCGTCGCGTACACCGTGGCGGCATCGCGCCCGACTTGGACGTTGTGTGGCCCTTGAATGCCGGTCAGCGTGGTCGATACGGCGTTGGTCGCCGCGTCGACCACTGTCAGGCTGTTCCCAGTCTCGTCTGCCACCCAGACGGAACCCGCCTCCGCAACGGGCTCCGGCGGCGGACCCGATGTGGATTGGCCAGAAGTCCCGCTCTCGCCGTTCGAACAGCTCGCCACCACCGCGGTCAGGAGCACAGTGGAAAGGACGGCGAGAAGTCTGGCGATCGCCGATGCGCCCAGCCGGGGACGACCGCGCAGCGCGCGAGTTCCAGCAGAGGTCCTAGTGCGAACCGTCGGCATGGTCCGACCGTACCGCGGCGGGGCGGCAGGTGCGTCGACGGTGTTTGCTGATTCGCTCCGAGTGAACGCGTGCCGACATACCATCGAACCACCTGACAATCAGGTGCCCGGTCGGGGGACTCGCACAACCGATCCGGAGGGTATCGACATGCGCCACTTATGGGTCGCGGCGGCAACCATGGGGCTCGTTGCCGTCTCCGCGGCGCCCGCGGGAGCGACGGAAGACGAATATCTGCGTGATCTGCAACCCCGGTACACGTTCCTGACCGCCGAGGAGTTGCTCACGGCGGGTCGACAGGCCTGCGCCGCCATCACCGCCGGCGTGCTGGCGCCGGACGCGGTCAAGATGATCAGCTCCGATCTCGACATCTCGACCGGCGCGGCGATGGACATCGTCAGCCGGGCCAACCTCCGGCTCTGCTGACCCAACGATGCGGGGTCACCGCACCAGGGTGGCTCCGCCGTCGAGCCGGATCTGCTGTCCGGTCATGAACCGGGACTCGTCGGCGAGCAGGTAGACGGCCGCGTACGCGGACTCCCACACGGTGGCGCGACCCATCTTGAGCTTGACCACCTCGTTGTGCCGTTCGGTCGCCTCGTCGGCGTTCAAACCGAACAGCGACTGCGAATCCCGGTTCGCCAGAACCGAATTGATCGGACCGAGCATCAACGTGTTGACGCGGATCCCGGCCTCGGCGAACTGCACGGCCGCCAGCTCGGTGATCTGGTTCAGGCCGCACTTGCCCAGGGCGTAGGGCATGACACCGATGTTCAGGCCGATTTCGTTCTTGACGCTGGCGATCGACGAGATGTTGACGATGCTTCCCGTCGTGTCGCCGGCATTGCGCTCCATGCATTGGGCGGCGAAGAGATTGCAGTGATAACAGCCGAGCATGTTGACGTTGATGCCGTGGTTGAAGTTCTCCACGGTCATCGAGTTCGTCTCGAAGTCGAACGGCGGATTGGTGGCCACGCTGTAGACCATGCCGTCGACGCGGCCGCTGGTCGCCATCGCCGTGTCGAAGATGCGTTGGCAGGCGTCCTTGTCGGCGACGTCGGCCTCGACGGCGTACGCGCTGCCGCCTTCGGCGACGATCATCTCGACCGTCTCCTTCACCGCCGCCGCATTCAGGTCGACGGCCACGACTTGCGCCCCGTGGCGGGCGGCCAGGATGGAGATCGCCCGACCGTTACCCATGCCCGGGCCGGGGCTCTGTCCCGCTCCCACCACCACGACGACCTTGCCGGTCAGGTCGAAGACCTTGCGGTCCCTGCGGTCGAAGTCAGTTGCCATGGTTCTCTCAACTCCCTAACGGCGACGTCGACGAGGTGCGCTGCGCGGATCGCGGCCGGCCACCGCACGCTCGGATTGCGCGCGCCGCAACGGCGCGAGGCGTAACCCACGCGTCAGCTGAAGCGCATGCTCATCGTCGCCAGGCCGAAGATTTTCTTACCCGCCGACTTCGCCGCCACCACGATGACGCCCGAGCGGGTCTCGGGGTCCAGCGACTTGATCCTCCCGCTGAACTCGATGTCGGTGCCCTCCTCGGCCGAAACGATGGCCGGGGCGGACAACCGCACCGCGTACCGGGTCACTGCGCCGGGATCGCCGGACCAGCTCGAGACGAACCCCGCGCCGAGGCCCATCGTGAGCATTCCGTGGGCGATGACGTCCGGAAGGCCGGCCAACTTGGCGATGTCCTCGTCCCAGTGGATCGGGTTGGCGTCCCCGGCGACGCCGGCGTAGTTGACCAGGTCGCCGCGGGACAATCGCGTGTGGCGCACCGGCAGCTCGTCGCCGACCTTCACATCGTCGAACGACGGCGTCCCCGGTGTGCGGTCCGAACCATCGGCGATCCGGACCTCGCTTTCGGGCCGCACGGTCTTCTCGTACGTACCCTCGGCTTCACTGACCGCGAAGATGTCGACGTCGTGCATCATCTTGGCGTGGACGGCGGTCATGATGTCCGGATCGAGGTCTTCACTGGTCAACCCCACCACGGTGGTGTGCAGGGTGTGCACCCGCTCGCCGGCGGTGTCGGTGAAGGTATTGGTGACGGTGATCAGGTCCCGGCCCGCGATCCTGCGCACCGACGTCAACTCGACGTCGATGACCAGCTCATCGCCTGCCACCATCGGCCGGTGCTGCTCGAAGACCTCCTCGGTCTGCAGGTAGGTGTCGTAACCGACCACCACCTGCTCGAACATGCGGCGGTTACATGCCATGGCCGGAGCGGACGTGAACGTCAGCGGTGCGACCAGACCCGAATAGCCCAGCCCAGCGGCGGCGGCGACGTCCCAGTGCGCGGGGTGGTAGTCCTGCACGGCACGGGCGTACTCGCGGACCTTCTCGCGGCCGACCAGGTAGCTGTCGTCCATCTGGTACCAGTGGCCGACCCGCGCCTCGATCGAGGACGTCTCTGGTGCTGCGGTCATAGATCTGCTCAACTTTTCTGCCGGTTTGTCCGTAAGCCGACCACAGCACAGTAACCCGCGGGCACCGCACAACCTCGGCGAGCATGGCCACCGGTTGCCAGCGGGCTGCACTGCGAATGGAGATCGCTGGTTCCTCAAGGCGGCTTGGTGCCGCTGCAATCCCCGTACGCTGATCGACGGTATGCCCTCGAGGGACGCGATCTGAATGACATCTCAGCACCAGGAGCCGGACTATCGCTTCACGTTGGCCAACGAACGGACCTTTCTGGCGTGGATCCGGACGGCGTTGGCGCTGATCGCGGGCGGCATTGCCGTCGTGCAGTTCGTGCCGTCCTTCGGGATTCCTGGAGTGCGCCATGGCCTGAGCGTTGTCCTGACCGCCGGCGGTGGTGTGCTGGCGGCGTTGGCCGTGCGGCGCTGGCAACAGGTCCAGTCCGCGATGCGCCGGGGCGAGGATCTGCCGCCGACCCGCGTTCCGCTGCTACTCGGCGGCGCGCTCTTCCTCATCACCCTGGTGGTGCTCGTGGCGTTGATCGTCTGGCCGCCGACCGGGCACTGATATGCCTCGTCGTCCACCCACGAAGCCCGGGCTGGCCGCCGAGCGCACCCTCTTGTCCTGGGAGAGAAGTTCATTCGGCTTCCTAGTGGCCGGCGCCCTCATGCTGCTACCCCACCAAGGGCCGCTCGGCTCGGCACGTGTCCTGCTCGCTATCGCCGCGATGGTGCTGGCGCTGCTGGTCTTGGCGCTGGGTTATAGGCGATCGCGACAAATCAGGGAAAGCCCCCTCGTCGAAGGCCGGACTGTCACAGTCGCTCCCCGCACCGGAGTCGTGGTGATCGGATGCGCTACTTCCGGTTTTGCGGCGGCCGTGGCTGTGGTGCTTCTCCTCTACCCGGTGTGACCGCATTCCGGCTCAGCCGCACGCATGCGGCCGGAGCGGGTCACGCGACTGCCTTACCGGAGGCGACCGCCCCGGTCAGGCGACGTAGCGGACAATGGTCGTAACGCGTGCAGGCCAGCGTCATCCCACCCGCGAGCGCGGTGATCGCCGCGGCCGCGATTCCGACGCTCGGGTGGATCTCCTGGGCCAGGATGACCGAGGACATCGCGAGCACGAACCAACCGAAGCCCTTCCGTAGCGCGTCGGGGTTGACCATCGCGGTCAGTCGGGCGCCGATGAGGGCACCGACCACGGCCGCGGCGGTCACCGCCAGCGCGACCGACCAGTTGATCTGCACGCTGGTCAGGTATCCGCCCAGGCCCGCGAACGACTTCATCGCGATCACGATGAGCGAGGTGCCGACCGCGACCGGCATCGGCAACCCGCCGAGCAGCGCGAGCGCCGGCACCACGAGGAAGCCGCCGCCGGCCCCGACCAGACCCGTCACCAGACCCACCACCAGGCCCTCCGCGATGATCTTGGGAACCGGCAGGTGGTGGTCGCCGCCGGTGGTCTCGACAGTCTTGCGGCCCCGCAGCATCGCGACGGCGGTGGCGACCATCATGACGGCGAAGCCGATGAGAAGGACGGTCCCCGGGATGAAGCGAGCCAGCAGCCCACCCCCGTAGGCGCCGGCCATCCCCGCTCCACCGAAGATCAGGCCGGTGCGCCATTGCACCCGCCCGGCCCGTGCGTGCGAGATCGCGCCGATCGCACTGGTGACGCCGACGACCAGAAGTGAGGTGGCGATGGCCTGTTTGGCGTCCATGCCTGCGACGTAGGCCAACAGCGGAACGGTCAGGATGGAGCCGCCGCCCCCGAGCAACCCGAGGGCGACGCCGACGAAGACGGCCAGGCCGATGGCGAGCGCAATCATGTTCTGCTAGCCCACTTTCTTGTCTGCCGGAGTCGAGTCGACAAGCTGGGACACGATGGTCTGGGCGTCGCAGGTGGCCCCACGGTTGTAGGGCAGCTTCGACAGCATCATGCCCATTGCGCAGGTGTTCGACAGCGCTGCGAACGTCAGCCCGCCGCCAATGGCGCCCGCCACCCACTTGAGTTTGGGCACAGCGATGCTGCCAAGAATGCTGGAGAGCACGATGCCGCCTGCGACCAGGCGGACCTGTCGCTCGAGGTCCCACCGTTGCGCGCCGCGGTTGACCGCGAAGCCGCTGGCCTCCCAGGCGTTGATGCCACCGGCCAGGATGTGCACGTTCGTCAGCCCTGCGGTGCGCAGCGTCTCCTCCGCCTGCGCGGCGCGCTGACCCGAGCGGCAGACCAGGACGACGTCCTCGTCGAGGTGTCCGATGATCTCGTCGCGGTGTTCGCGCAACAGGTCCAGTGGCACGTTGTAGGCGCCGGCGATGTGGGCGGTTTCGAACTCGCCCGGGGTCCGAACATCAAGCACCCGGGGCGGTGTGGCCGAGCCGAGCAGGGCCTCGAGGTTCTGGCAATCGATCGTGGCGGGTGCGGTCATTTTCAACGTCCTTTCGAGTGGGTACGGCTATTGCATCCGATACCGGAGGGGGTATATTGAGCACCATGCTACACATACCCCTGGGGGTACACACAAGAGGGAATACTTGGGGGACCAAAGCCCCTTGACATACCCATAGGGGTATCTGCACCGTAGATGCCAGAAGACCTAGCGAAAGGGCTGCCGCCATGAAGTTCATCCAGTACTACCTGGACTGCCTGTCCCATGCGTCGTATCTGATCGCCGACGAAACCACCGGGCGTGCAGTTGTTGTCGATCCACAGCGCGATGTTTCCGAGTACTTGTCCGATGCCCAGGAGTTCGGCTTCACCATCGAACTCGTCATCGAGACCCACTTCCACGCCGACTTCCTGTCCGGCCATCTGGAGCTGGCCAAGGCCACGGGCGCGAAGATCGTGTACTCGGCTGTCGCCGAGACCGAGTTCGAGTCGATGGGCGTCGCCGACGGGGAGCGGTACTCGCTGGGCGATGTGACGCTGGAGTTCCGGCACACCCCGGGCCACACGCCGGAGTCGATGAGCATCGTGGTTTACGAGCACGCCGGCGACGAGGTTCCCTACGGCGTGCTGACCGGTGACGCGCTGTTCATCGGTGACGTCGGCCGCCCTGACCTGCTGGCTTCGATCGGGTTCACCCGTGAGGAGTTGGCCGACAAGCTCTATGACTCGCTGCACAACAAGCTGATGACCCTGCCCGACGCCACCCGGGTGTATCCGGCGCATGGTGCGGGTTCGGCCTGCGGGAAGAACCTCTCGACCGACCTGTGGTCGACCATGGGCGAGCAGAAGGAGACGAACTACGCGCTTCGTGCTCCCGACAAGGCGTCCTTCATGGAGCTGGTCACCGAAGGGCAGCCGCCGGCGCCGAGCTACTTCGTCTACGACGCGGTCCTCAACCGCAAGGATCGTGAACTGTTGGACGAGACCAAGATGCCGACGGCGATGACCTACGAGCAGGTTCGCGACGCGATGAAGTCGGGCGCGATCCTGATCGACGGCCGCGGGCCCGAGGAGTTCGCGCTGGGTCACCTGCGCGGCGCCGTCAACATCGGATTGGCGGGTCGCTACGCGGAATTCGCCGGATCGGTGGTTCCCACCGACGTCGACATCGTGTTGTTCACCGAGCCGGGCCAGGAGTTGGAAGGCAAGAACCGGCTGGCCCGCATCGGTTTCGACCGGGTGATCGGCTACGTCGACCGACCGTTCGAGGTGATGTTGGAACACCAGGACGACGTCCAGACGGCGTCCCGGTTGACGGCCAAGGCCTTCGACCAACGCGCCGCGGAGCTGGCCGACCTGCAGATCGTCGACGTGCGCAATCCGGGTGAGGTCGCGGCCGGGACGATCCCGGACGCCCGCACCATCCCGGTTGGGCAGCTGCCCGCTCGGCTGGACGAGCTGGATCCGGTCAAGCCGACGGTCGTCTACTGTGCCGGTGGCTACCGGTCGTCGGTCGCCGCAAGCCTGTTGCGACAGAACGGTTTCGGTGATGTCAGCGACATCCTGGGCGGCTACAACGCCTGGGAAGAGTCCCGGCAGAACGCCTGAGTGGAGGAAAGATCATGACCACCGGTAAGCATCGGATCGTCATCGTCGGCGGCGGCACGGCCGGGATCTCGGTGGCCGCCCGCCTGCTGCGCAAGGGGCACTCGGACGTCGCCGTCATCGAACCGTCCGACACGCACTACTACCAACCGCTGTGGACCCTGGTCGGCGGCGGCCAGGCGAAGGCGTCGACGACGGCACGGCCGGAAGCCTCGGTGATGCCCACGGGCGTGACGTGGATCAAGAACGCGGCGGCAGCGGTCGATCCGGAGAACAACACCGTCACCTGTGTCGACGGAGCGGACTATGAGTACGACGTGCTCGTGGTCTGCCCCGGCATCCAGCTCGACTGGAACCGAACAGAGGGCCTGGAGGACGCGCTGGGTAGGGACGGGGTGTCGTCGAACTATCGATTCGACCTGGCGCCGCGCACATGGGAATTCATCCGTAACCTCCGTTCGGGCAATGCGGTGTTCGCCATGCCTTCCGGTCCGATCAAGTGTGCCGGAGCGCCCCAGAAGATCGCCTATCTGGCCAGTGACTACTGGCGAAAACAGGGTGTTCTCAACGACATCGACGTACATCTCGTGGTGCCGACGCCGCGGCTGTTCGGGATCCCGGCGATCGCCGACAACCTCGACGCGATCGCCGCCGACTACGGAATCACGGTGCACACCAACGCGGAGGTGACGTCCATCGACGCGGCGGCGCACAAGGTCGGCGTCTCCGGTGTCGGAGAGGCCACATCCGACACGATGCTGTCGTATGACGTTCTGCATGCGGTGCCACGCCAGTCCGCACCCGATTGGATCAAGTCGAGTCCGTTGTCGACCGGTGACGTGAACGGATACGTCGAGATCGACAAGCACACCATGCAGCACGTGCGTTATCCGAACGTGTTCAGCCTCGGTGACGCTGGATCTTCACCCAACTCGAAAACCGGGGCCGCAATCCGAAAACAGGCCCCGGTGGTGGTCGACAACGTCGAGTCGTATCTGGCGGGCCGGCCGCTGACCGCCTCGTACAACGGGTACGGGTCGTGCCCGATCGTGACGTCCTCGCACGCGATGCTGCTGGCGGAGTTCGACTACGACCTGAACGTGACACCGTCGTTCCCATTGCTCGACCCGACCAAGCCCCATCGCAGCTATTGGTACCTCAAGAAGTATGGATTGCCGTTCATGTACTGGAACCTGATGCTCAAGGGCTTGGCGTAGCAACTCGACTGTCCCACAGTAAAACCGGAGAGGAGACCGTCATGGCGACGATGAGCCTGACCTACGACGACTTCGAGTCCACCGTCTTGGACAATCCGATCGTGCTGGTCGACTTCTGGGCGTCGTGGTGCGGCCCGTGCCGCGCCTTCGCCCCGATATTCGAGCGATCCTCGGAATCGCATCCCGAGGTGGTGCACGCCAAGGTCAACACACAGCATGAGCTCGACCTGGCCACCGCGCTCGAGATCACCTCGATCCCGACCGTGATGGCATTTCGCGACGGCGTGCTCGTCTACCGCCAAGCCGGCGCGATGCACCCTGCAGCGCTCCAGGACCTGATCACCCGGGTGAAAGCGCTCGACATGGCCCAAGTCCGTGCCAAGATCGCCGCTAGGAAGGCGGGCTAGAGCGGTTCTTCGGCCCGAATTGGCGGCCGTGGTACCGACCCATTAATTTCCTTGACGTGAAGCCCTCACTGGCTCGTGTAGCCGCGCGACTGACCGCGCCCGTCCTGACCACGGCTGTGGTCGCCTCCGCCGGGCTTTTGGCCGACCCGCTGTCCGCGGGCCCGGGTCCGACGATCCGGCTGACGAGCGAGGGCAATCCACTCGCCGGCAAGCCCTTCTACGTCAACCCCGCGTCGAAGGCCATGCGCGCGGCTCAGGCCGCGGACCCGCCCAGCCCCGAACTGACGACCGTCGCCAACACCCCGCAGGCCTACTGGCTGGTGCCGGGCTCGTCGGCATCGACGGTGGCCAAGTACGCGGGCGACGCGCAGGCCGCCGGTGCCCTGCCGGTGTTCGCCATCTACGGCATCCCGCACCGCGACTGCGGGAGTTTCGCCGCGGGCGGGCACGGTTCGGGTGAGGCATACCGTCAGTGGATCGACGGCATCGCCGCCGACATCGGCCCGGTGCCCGCGGCGGTCGTCCTCGAACCCGACGCCCTGGCCATGGCCGACTGCCTGTCGGGAGACCAACGCCAGGAACGTTTCGACCTGATCAGCTATGCCGTCGACTCGCTCACCCGCAATCCGACGACCGCGGTGTACGTCGATGCCGGTCACTTGCGCTGGCACAGCCCCGAGGAGATGGCGTCGCGGCTCAACCAGGCCGGTGTCCAGCGTGCGCGGGGGTTCAGCCTCAACGTCGCGAACTTCTTCACCACCGAAGACGAAATCGGTTACGGCGAGGCGATATCGGGCCTGACGAACGGTAAGAACTACGTGATCGACACATCCCGCAACGGCAACGGGCCCGCGGAGGGGGATCTCGCGTGGTGCAACCCGAGCGGCCGGGCCCTGGGGGTGCCGCCCACCACGGCCACGGCCGGACCGCACGCCGACGCCTACCTGTGGGTGAAGCGGCCGGGCGAGTCCGACGGGACCTGCGACAAGGGTGATCCGCCCGCCGGCGACTTCGTCAATCAGTACGTCATCGACCTCGCGCGCAACGCCGGTCAGTGAGCTCGGCGTATCAGGCGACCGGGCGGACGGCGGGGGCGCCGCCGTCGACGGTCAGGATCGCTCCGTTGACGTAGCTGGCGGCCGGGGAGGCGGCGAAGGCCATTAGGATGTCGACGTCACCCGCTTCGTCGGCGAGCCGACGTACGTCGTCGGCATCTGAGAGGTCGGCAGCGACGAAACGCGCCGCGCCGCCCGCGGTTTCGATGTCCTGCACGGTTTTCGCGCGCTCGGCGTCGCGGCCGTGGACGACGACCTGCGCGACCTCGGCGGCGAGTTGGGTGGCGATGGCGTAGCCGATTCCAGCGGTTGCGCCTGTGACGAGGGCGGTCTTGCCCGCGAGCGTGTCCGTCATGGAGGCTGAAACCCCGTGAGCATCCGAATATTCGCGCACCCCCGAGCACTCAGTTCGGAAAGTTTGAGCCGCCGCGTCGACGGAAATGGAGTGATCATGCCCACGACACGAAGTGTGTTCGCGTGCGCGTCGACGCTGGTGTTCGGCGTCGTCGCGCTCTCGGGGTGCGCCGCGCTCGAGAACAAGGAGACCAACAGCACGTCGACGGCCGCGACGACCGGCACGCGGACGCCGCTGGCGGCACCGCGCACGGAACCGAAAACCCCCGCGCCCGACCCACCGCCGTCGATCGAGCGGAAGCCCCCGATCGGTGACGTCTCGCTCGGCATCGACGATCGTGGCGATCTCGGACAGATCATCGTCGACAGCAGCGGCCGGACGCTGTACGTCTTCTCGAAGGACATCGCGGCGAAGGAACCCACGTGCTACGGCGAGTGCGCCGATACCTGGCTGCCGGTGTTGGCGGACGCCGATCCGGCCGGCGGCGTCGGCATCGACGTGGCGTCCGCCAAGACCGTGCCCCGGCGCGACGGCGGTGACCAGGCGACCTACCGCGGGTACCCCCTCTACCGGTATGCGGGCGACAACATCGACCGGGACGCCAATGGTCAGGGCCTGGACATGTTCGGCGGCGAATGGCACGTGCTGACCAAGAACGGTGAACCGCTGGCCTGAGGAATAGGCTGCGCCGGAACCGGCGTTGGCAGGCGCATCGAGGGAAGCGAGGTGGCATGGAATTCGGGATCTCGACCTTCGTCAACGACGACACGATCGATACCCTGACCTTGGCCCGCGCGATCGAGGAGCGTGGCTTCCACGCGCTGGCGGTCGCCGAGCACACCCACATCCCGGCGAGTCGGGAGTCGCCGTATCCGATGGGCGGCGACCTGCCGAAGATCTACTACCGGACGCTGGATCCGTTCGTGACGCTGGCCGCGGCCGCGGCGGTGACCTCCACGATCGAGCTGATCACCGGTATCGCGCTTCTCATCCAGCGCGATCCGATCATCACCGCCAAGGAGGCCGCCAGCATCGACCTGATCTCGGGCGGCCGGTTCGTGTTCGGTGTGGGAGCGGGGTGGAACATCGAGGAGCTGCGTCATCACGGCACGGACCCGAAGACCCGCGGTGCGCTGCTGGACGAACGCATCGAGGCGATCAAGGCGTTGTGGGCCGACGAACCCGCCGAGTACCACGGACGTTTCGTCGACTTCGACTCGTCGTACCTGCGCCCGAAGCCGGTGCAAAAGCCCCATCCGCCCATCGTGGTCGGCGGCGACTCCGACGCCACGGTCAAACGGATCATCCGGCACGGCGCCGGCTGGATCTCCAATCCGTTGCCGGTCGACAGGCTGTCGAAACGGATCGACCAGATCCGCGAGGGCGCCGGCCACGACGTGCCGCTGACGACGTTCGGGACGCCGATCGATCCGGACTACTGGCGCGCTCTCGAAGACCTCGGCTACCGGCAGGCGAATCTGCTGCTGCCCACCAAACCCCGTGACGAGTCGCTGCGGCTGCTCGACGAGTACGCCGACAAGGTCGCCGAGTATCGCGGTTAGCCGCGCATCCCGGGTACCGCTGTTCCTCGACGCGCGTCGAGTTCCTATCGTGACTGCATGAGCAATGACGCTGATGCCGGTCGGGTCGCCGAACTGGCGCGCGGGGTAGTCGCCGACCACGACCCGAAGAGCGTGCCCATCCCCGAATTCCTGGGAGCCTGCTACGACGCCGGTCTGACGTGGGTGCACTTCCCCGATGGCCTCGGCGGGCTCGGGGTGTCCCGCGGCCTGCAGGCCGTCGCCGACCGCATCCTTCAGGGCGCGGGCGGACCGGTGCCCCTGGGGCTCAACCCGATGGGCTACGGCATGGCCGCGCCGACGATCCGCGAGCACGCCCAGACCGAGGATGTGAAGCGGAAATGGCTGCGGCCCTTGGCAACCACCGAGGACCTGTGGTGTCAGCTGTTCTCCGAACCGGGTGCCGGCTCCGACCTCGCGGGGTTGGCGACGTCGGCCGTGCGCGACGGCGACGAGTGGGTGATCAACGGCCAGAAGGTGTGGACGAGCCTGGCCCACCGAGCGCGCTGGGGATTGCTGCTCGCGCGCACGAATCCCGACGTGCCCAAACACAAGGGCCTGACCTACTTCGTCGTCGACATGCACGGTGCGGGCGTCGAAACCCGGCCGCTGCGCCAGATGACCGGCCAGGCGGAGTTCAACGAGGTGTACTTCAGCGACGCGCGGATCCCGGACACGCACCGGCTCGGCGAGGTCGACAACGGTTGGGCCGTCGCGATGACGACGTTGATGAACGAGCGCACCGCGCTCGGTGGCAGTGGTAGCCGCCGCGGCGCTGGCACCATCGCCGACGCGACGGGGCTGTGGGCGTCGCGGCCCGAGCGTCACACTCCGGTGCTGCGTGACCGGCTGACGCAGCTGTGGCTGCGTTCGGAGGCGCAGCGGCTGACCTCCGAACGGTCGCGCGCCGCCGCGACGGTCGGCGGGCCCGGGCCGGAGGGGTCGATCGGCAAGCTGGTCGGAGCCGAGCTCAACCAGGACATCTACCAGTGGTGCATGGATTTCCTCGGGCCCGAGGGAATTCTGTACCACGGCTATCAGCAGGGCGCAGGCACCGGGGAACGCGACTGGCAAGGGCCCATCCAGCAGCGCTACCTGCGAAGCAGGGCCAACACCATCGAAGGCGGAACGTCTGAGGTGATGCGGAACATTCTCGGCGAACGCATCCTCGGGCTGCCCGGCGATCTGCGTGCCGATGCGGGCATGCCGTGGAAGGAGATCCCCCGTGGATGAGAAGCTTGCGGATCAGCCTGAGAACCGAGATGAGAAGCTTGCGGATCAGCCTGACAGCAGACTCGGGCAGGCCGAGTACAAGTTCACCGAGGAACAAGGCCAATTACGCGACGCGGTGCGCAAGTTCAGCGCCGAGCACTTCTCGGAGGAGACGGTTCGCGGGCTGATGGAGTCCGACCCGCCGTTCGATCCCAAGGTCTGGGCCCGGCTGGGCGGCGAGCTCGGCGTGCTCGGCCTGTCGGTGCCCGAGGCCGACGGCGGTGTCGGCGGCACGCTCATCGATCAGGCCGTCGCGATCGAGGAGCTCGGGGCGCGGTTGGCGTGTGGGCCACTGTTCGGCACCGTGTATCTGGCGATCCCGGCGTTGGTGGCCGCTTCGTCGGGGCCCGCGCGGGACGAACTGCTCGGTGATCTCGTCGAGGGACGCCGCACCGCGGCCTTCGCGGTGGCGGACCGGGCTGGCGCATTCGTCCCGGATGACGTATCGGTGACCGCGGCCGGAGATGCGTTGTCGGGCACGGTGGCTCAGGTCGTCGACGGCGGTATCGCTGACGTGCTGCTGGTGGCGGCGCGGGGCGGTGACGGTGTCGCGCTGTATGCCGTGGACGGCGCGGCGGAGGGCGTGCAGCGCACGCCGCTGGCGACGCTCGACCTAACGCGGTCGGAGGCGAACGTGACGTTCGGCGATGCGTCCGCGCGGTTGATCGCCGGACCCGAGGAGGCTCCTCGGATCATCGACCATGCGCTGCAGGTCGGTGCTGCGCTGCTCGCGGTGGAACAGGTTGGCGCCGCGCAGCATCTGCTCGACCTGTCGGTGGACTACGCGAAGTCGCGGCTGCAGTTCGGTCGGCCGATCGGGTCCTTCCAGGCGGTCAAGCATCGGCTGGCGAACCTGCTCGTCGACGTCGAGCACGCGAGGTCTACTGCGTATCACGCGATCTGGGCACTGGCCGACGGGTCCGACGATCCGGCATTGGCCACGAGCATCGCGCAGGCGGTCTGCTCGGGCGCCCTGACCCATGTCGCCAACGACACCATTCAGGTGCACGGTGGCATCGGGTTCACCTGGGAGCACCAGGCGCATCTCTACTACAAGCGCGCCGCGACGAACGCGGTGTTGCTGGGCAGCACCGAACAGCACCGAGACCGGGTCGCCGCGATGGTGCTCGACGGTGCCGAACCGGAGCGGGTACCGCGGGTCGCCGACGGGCTCATGGGCTGAGCCCTGGTTGTCGTCGTTGGGTGATCTCGATCACTCGGTCGATAACGATTCGAAACCTGTTGCGTTGCAGGATGAGACATGACGGCTGAGGATTCGCCTCTGAACACTATGTTCACATGGTGCGCCGGCGAACCGCCCTCAAACTACCGCTGTATCTGGCAGCCGCCGCGGCACTGACCAAACTGCCGCCCGTCGCGGCCGCCGAGACGGGACGATGGTCGGCTGACCGCGCCAATGCCTGGTACGCAGAGCAGGGTTGGTTGCTGGGAGCCAATTACGTCACCTCGAACGCCGTCAACCAGCTCGAGATGTTCCAGGCGGCCACCTACGACCCGCGCCGCATCTCCGGCGAGCTGAGCGTGGCGAGGCGGATCGGGATGAACACCATGCGGGTGTTTCTCCACGACCAGCTGTGGGCGACCGACCGGGCCGGGTTCAGCCAACGGCTCTCGCAATTCGTCTCCATCGCGGCCAGCCACAACATCAAGCCGCTCTTCGTTCTGTTCGACTCGTGCTGGGATCCGTTGCCCAAGGCGGGCCCTCAGCGTCCCCCGGTCAAGGGAGTGCACAACTCGGGATGGGTGCAGAGCCCCGGCGCGCACCGCCTGCAGGACCCCGCCTATACGAAGGTCCTGCAGAGTTACGTCACCGGCGTGGTGGGGATGTTCCGGAACGACCCCCGGGTTCTGGGCTGGGACGTGTGGAACGAGCCCGACAACCCGGCGAAGGATTACCGCAAGGTCGAACACCCCGACAAGCAGAAATTGGTCACGGCGTTTCTGCCGCATGTGTTCCAGTGGGTGCGAGCGGTCAAGCCGGTCCAACCGGTGACAAGCGGGGTGTGGCAGGGAGATTGGCGGGATCCGGGTAGCCGCAGCGAGATCTGCAGCCTGCAGCTGGAGCTCTCCGACGTCATCAGCTTCCACAGCTACGGCAACCCGTCTGAGTTCGAGGATCGCATCGACGAACTCGTTCCGCTGGGTCGGCCGATCCTGTGCACCGAATACCTGGCGCGCAATCTGGGCAGCACCGTCGAGGGCATCCTCCCGATTGCCAAGCGGCGCAACGTAGGCATGTACAACTGGGGATTCGTCGCAGGGAAGACGCAGACGTACCTGCCGTGGGACTCGTGGAACAACCCCTATACGACGCTGCCGGACACGTGGTTCTCCGACCTGATTCACCCGGACGGCAACGCACACGACAACGACGAGATTCGCTTCATCCAGAAGTTGGTGGGTCTGAGCACGTAGGGCGTGGCGCTGGAAAGCGCGCAACGTTCGAATCTTGTGCACGCACCATTCGTGACTGTCAATCACGCTGGCGGTGAGGTCATTCCCGCCCGCGATTTTAATCGGCCGTTGGTGGTGGTTGGGGTTCGAAGGGGTTGTACCACCACCATTCGGCGCGTTCGCCGAGGGGGCCGGTGCAGGGTGGGACCGTTGGTGGGGGTTGGGTGGGTGGTCGGGCCAGGGAGCCGGGGTTCAGCGGTTCGCCGTCGCGGTCGGTGACCAGCAGTTGGTGGGCGGGTCCGGTGATGGTGATGTCGCCGCTGTGGTGGAGCCGGTGGTGGTACGGGCACACCAGCACGAGGTTGTCGAGTTCGGTGGGTCCGCCGTCTTCCCAGTGGTCGATGTGGTGGGCGTGCAGGCCGCGGGTGGCCGCACAACCGGGCACTTGGCAGGTGCGGTCGCGGTATTCCAGCGCCCGGCGTAGGCGGCGGCTGATCACCCGCGTCGTGCGCCCGGATCCGATGACTTGGCCGTTGCGCTGCAACCAGAGTTCACAGCCGGTGTCGCACAACAGCAGCCGCCGGTCGGCCTCCGACAGCACCGGGCCCAGGTGCGGCCACGCGGTGGGTTTGTCGACGTCGAGATGCACGATGACGGTGGTGTGTTGATCGTGGGGGCGCCGCGCGGCTTCGCTGTTCCAGCCGTGTTCGACCAGGCGCATGAACGCATCGGGCAGCGTGGGGAACGGCACGCGGGTTTCCCAATCCCCGTCTGCGGGGGCGCGGCGTTGGTAGTCGTCGCCGGCGGCGTCGGGGCCGTGATCGCGCAGGTGTTGGGTGATCAGCGCGTCGCGGTGCGAGTGCAGGGCGGCGTCGAGTTTGGCGGCCTCCAGCGTGGGCAAGGTGATGCGGTAGGTGGTGTAGTCCTCGCCGACGGTTTTGCTGATCGAGCGGCGTGGTTGGGGGCGTTCGGGTTCGGGGCGGGGTTCGAGTTTGATCGCAAAGCGCAGTTGGTTGACCGTGGCCACCGCGGCCATGTCGGCGTAGTGCTCATCAGAGCCCGGCCCGGCGTATTGGGCGATCACCCCGACTTGATCCAGTGACAGTCGGCCCTCGCGTAGTTCGGCGGTGCAGCGCGGGAACTCGGCGAACCGGTTGGCGATGGCGGCGACCTTGGTGGCGGTGGCATCGGCCATGCCCAGTTTCCAGGCGACCAGCGCTTTGACCGAGCGCACCCCTTCGGCGGTTCCCCACAGTCCGTCGCGGTCGATCTCGGCGATGATCTCCACGATGCGCCCATCGATGGCATTGCGCTGCCCCGAGAGCTCGGCCAACTGCCCATAGAGCGCAAACAACCGCTCCTTGGGACCCACCTCGACCTCATCATCGGCGGCAGCGATCAACACCATGACCGCATCATCACAGAAGGGTCCGACATTGATAATGAAAGAGCGTTACCGCGCAGTCGTGACCCTGGGTCTGACTGAC